>NZ_JAVBXS010000085.1 GCF_030824435.1 Rheinheimera sp. | reverse complement strand
GCATTCTGCGGGATTTTGTTGGCAGCGATTTAGAGCGGGTACGGGTCGATTCCAAACTGACTTATCAGGCGCTGCACGCTTTTACTGAAGAATTTGTGCCGACCATGACGCCCAAGCTGGAATATTATCCGGGCGAGCGGCCGGTGTTTGATTTATTTGATGTGGAAAACGAAATTCAGCGGGCGCTGGATAGAAAAGTTCCACTGAAAAGTGGTGGTTACCTCATCATCGACCAGACCGAAGCCATGACGACTATCGACGTCAACACGGGCGCTTTTGTCGGTCACCGTAACCTCGAAGAAACCATTTTTAATACCAATATTGAAGCCACTCAGGCCATAGCGCGGCAGCTTCGGCTGCGCAATTTAGGCGGCATTATCATTATCGACTTTATTGATATGCAAAGTGAAGAACACCAAAAACGGGTGTTACACAGCCTGGAAGTGGCGTTGGCGCGCGATAAAACCAAAACCAATATTCACGGTTTTTCTGCTTTGGGTTTGGTGGAAATGACGCGCAAACGCACCCGCGAAAGTTTAGAGCATGTACTTTGTACTGAATGCCCGGTTTGTGATGGCCGCGGTACCTTAAAAACCGTAGAAACCGTCTGTTTTGAAATTTTGCGTGAAATTGTCCGGGTAAACCGCGCTTATGCGGCTGATAAATTTACTGTTTATGCGTCTCCTGCTGTTAAGGACGCGCTCATTAACGACGAGTACCATAGTATGGCCGAACTCGAAGTGTTTATCGGTAAACAAATCAGTGTGGTGATAGAACCCCAGTACACTCAGGAACAATTTGACGTGGTGATGATGTAGTGCAAAAACTGCAGCGTTTTGGTTTTTTATGCCTGCACCATGGCTGGCCTTTGCTGGCCATGGCGTTGGTGTTGCTGGCGACAGTAGTGACGCTGCTGCGCCTTGGCCTGCCTTACGCTGAAGGTTATAAAACCGATATAGAACAATTGATTGCCGACCGTTATGGCGCCAAGGTGCAGATTGGTCAACTCAGTGCCGGCTGGCAAAGCACCGGCCCTGCTTTGTTGTTGCAACAAGTTTCAGTGCAGGATGCTAAAGGCCAGCCGATGTTGCAGGTGGGTGAAACCCGGATCCGGCTGGATTTTTGGGGCAGCTTAACCAGCTTGTCACTCAAAGCTGAACATTTTGAACTGAGCGGTTTGAAATATCAGCTGGATAGCCGTCAGTTATTGCAACAAAACAACACAGAAAAAACCACCTCCGACGAACCTCTGCTGAGCGCGGTGGAACAACTGTTATTCCGCCAGCTGAAAAACTTTACCCTGGTCGACAGTGAACTGCGGTTAAAAAGTGAATTTACCCCGGATATTGTGATTGCCATTCAAAGATTGGCCTGGCGCAACGAAGGTAAACGCCATCAGGGCTCGGGTGAGGTGGCTATTCATGGGGTAACCACAAATACCAGTGCCTTTATCCTTGATTTATATGGTGATTCTTTAGCAAAAAGCCGCGGTCAGCTGTATTTGTCCAGCAGTGAGCTGGATGTATTGCCCTGGTTTGAGCAGTTATTACCCCAAAGTAAAAAGTTAAGCCGTGCCGATATTAACTTTCAGGCCTGGGGCGATATAGAAGCCGGCACCTTACAACAAATTCAAATTAAACTGGCACAAAACCGCTTGGTGTGGCGCCACGAAGGTAAAACCGAACAATTGTCTTTGGGACAAGGGCAGTTGTTATGGCGGCCAACCGAACAAGGATGGTTGTTGTCTTCTTCGGCTTTAACTTTACAGAGTGGCGCGCAAAGCTGGCACGATTTACAGCTACAACTTGCCCACGAACAAGGCGTTTATAGTGGCGCGCTGCAGCAGTTTCAGCTCTCTGCTATGGTGCCGCTGGCGCGCTTGTTGGCAGAAGATTTGTCGGCCTTGCAATCCATTCTTGCTTTTGAAGCCGACGCCCGGTTAACCCAGCTGGCACTTCGCCTCAGTGACAACGGCTGGTTTTTAGGTGGTGACTTTATTGATTTAACGTCAAAACCTGTCGACGATGTACCTGGTCTGACGGGTTTAAACGGTCATTTTAGTGCCAGCCAGGATTATATCCGCCTTGATATTACAGCGCAGGACGGTGAACTGCGTTGGGGTGATGCTTTTAGCCGTGCTACCCCTTATCAGCAGCTGAGTGGTCAGTTGGAAGTATTGCAGCAGGACGGCAAGTGGCGTTTGCAGATTCCACGGCTGGCTTTGCGTCACCCTGAGCTTGAACTTGATGCTGAAATGGTGCTGCAGCTTGGTGATAAAGCTGGCATGACGCTGTTGGCCGAGCTGCGTGCTGTGCCTGTTGCTGATGCGCAGCATTATTTTCCGGTGCGGCATATGCCGCAGTCTGTGATTGATTATCTGAGGCCTGCGCTGTTAAGCGGCAAGATCCCGCACGCCAGAGTATTGTGGCAAGGTGCTTTTGCTGATTTCCCTTACCGGGGGGGGGAAGGCAAGTTTCAGGCTTTAGCGCTGGTAGATAACGCCGAATTTTCTTTTGATGCCAACTGGCCTGATATCAAACAGATGCGCGCAGAGCTACTGTTTGAAAATGCCGCTATGTTGATTCAAAGCCAGGCCGGTAGTTTGTTTGAGCTGCAGCTCAATGACGGTGTGACTGCCAGTATTCCGGATTTATTTCACGCCGATAACCTGTTGATCGACATTCAAACCCAAACCAGAGCTGAAGGGGTGACAGCTTTGATGCTGGCATCACCACTCAGTGGTTCTGTCGGCGCCACTTTAGATTATCTGGGGGTGGACGGCCTGGTGGATGCCAAGGTGCAGCTGCAAATTGGCCTGAAAGAAGCAGGCGTTATTGCCCGTGGTGATGTCGATTTTTTTGCCAATAATTTGCATATCAAAGCGCCTGCAGTTGCAGTGGAGCAAGTAGAAGGGCGGCTGAGTTTTCTCAACGACCAAATCAGCAGCGAGCAGTTAAAGCTGGTCAGTCAGGGCATACCGCTGTTTGCCAGTTTAAAAGGTGCACAACAACAGGACGGTTATCAGCTGAATTTAACCGCCAAAGGGGAACATGAAACCGGCAAGTTGCTGGCATTGGTGGCAGAGCCCTGGCAAGAGCTTGGCACTGGTTCGGCCTTTTTTGACTGGCAGCTGGATATCAGTTTACCTCAAAGTGGTTTTTCCTATCAGTCGACAGTCTTGATCGATTTGGCCGCTGCTGAGCTGCGCTTACCCGAACCTTTTGGCAAAACACCGGCCGATGGCGCTACTGTGTTAATTGAAGCCAAAGGCAATCAGCAGGGTTCAGATATTATTCTGAAATACGGTGATGCTTTGCGCTTTCTGGCCAAACTTGAGCAGGACAGTGGCCAAATAAGCGCCGCTTTATTAAGCCTGGGCCAAACCAGCGCTCAGCTAAAACCAGGTTTTGAAATTGAACTGGATTTGCCCAAAGCCGACTTTGTGCCCTGGTTGAGCCTTATTCAACAACAAATCAGCTCGGCACCCGCTGAGAACAATATATTGCCACCTTTGTCTTTGGTGCGTGGCAAAGTGGCGGAGCTGCATTTATTTGATGATGTGTTTTTGCATAAAACCAATTTTAGTTTTGTGCCGGCTGCCGATCATTGGTTGCTGGACCTGACTGCGACTGAAGCCAAAGGCAAGCTGCAGCTTTATCATGATTTGGAACAACAAGGCATTAAAGCCAATCTGGAAAGATTGGCGTTGGTTTTTGCCGATCAGGACGCCAAAGATTTAGCAGCGGCTGAACTGAAAGCGGCATTGTTGTTAGACCCCGACAGTACCGAAAAACCCGATTATGCCGCTTTGGAAGCTGAAGCTTTTGCCAAACTAACCCCGATGAACTGGCTGGCCGATTTGCCACCGCTGGACCTTGTTTGTGGCCAATGCACCATTGGCCATTTTCGGCTGGGTGAACTGAAACTAACCAGCCGCAGCGACGGCAGCAGCTGGCAACTGAATAATTTTGCCAGCAATTATCAGGGACATAGATGGCAAATCAGTGGCCAGTGGCAACAAAATGCACAGATTGGCAATTCTGTTTTTAGCGGCAGTTTAACCAGCCCATCTTTTGGCCAGTTACTGAGTGAATATGATATCAGCAGCAGTTTAACCGGCAGCAAAGCCAAACTGACCTTTACCGATATTGGCTGGCAAGGTGCACCTTTTCAGTTTAACCGTCAGACGTTAAACGGCGCTCTGAGCTGGCAGTTTGGTGATGGCTCTTTATCTGATGTTAGTGACGGCGGCGCCCGCATTTTTTCCTTGTTAAGCTTAGATTCGCTGGTGCGCAAACTGCGGCTGGATTTTCGGGATGTATTTTCTAAAGGCTTTTTCTTTAGCAAAATGAGCGGCGATATGACGCTGACCGACGGAGTTTCTTACACCAACAATACCGAAGTATTGGGCGCTGCCGGTGATATTAACATGCGTGGTTTTGCTGATTTAAAAGCGCGTCAGCTCGATTATCAAATGAGTTTTTCGCCCAAAGTCACTTCCAGTATTCCGGTGATTCTGGCCTGGATGGTCAATCCTGTTTCCGGTGTTGCTGCTTATGCTTTGGATGAAATGTTTCAGTCGGCTGAAGTGATTTCTAAAATTAACTTCACTGTAACCGGCGATTTAGACAACCCGGTGGTGACTGAAATTAAACGCGACAGCAAACAAATTACCTTGCCAAAACCTGCCGCAACAACGCCGGCGCCATTATTACCGGTGGACCCAGCTGCGCCGGTGCCGTTAAAACGCGAATTGTTGCAGGACTTGAATAACGAAGAAAAACAACAACCTGTGCCGCTGGATGGTCTGCGGGAACTGCCTTTAATGCCTGAAGCCACGCCAGTGGACGAGCAGCAGGATGACAACAAAGCAGTGGAAAAACAGTCTGTTGACAACAAGCCAATTGATAACAAAGCAACTGAAACGCAGCCAGTTGAAAAGCAGCCAGCTGAAAAAAAACGCCTTGATGGAGCCTGAGCTATGAGCAGCAATAATGTCACCACAGCACAATGGCGGTTAGTGGCGCTGCAAATGTGCAGTCAGCCAGAGCCTTCACAAAACCTACTGGCCATTCGCGCGCAGTTGCTGGCGCTGGCAGAAAAACCGGCGCAGCTGCAGCAGCTGGTGGTATTGCCGGAAGGTGCTTTATGTTTTGGTGCTGAGGCAAACGCCAATCTGCAGTTACAGGAGCCGCTCGGCCATGGGCCAGTACAAACACAATTGGCGGCTTTGGCTCAAGAGTTTCAAAGTTATTTGTTAGTGGGCACTTTTCCAACCACAACGGCGGATACAGAAAAATTTGCTGCCAGTAGTTTGTTGTTTTCGCCTGAAGGCAAGCTGATTGCCGATTATCAGAAAATTCATTTATTTGATGCCGCAGTTGCCGACAATACCGGGCTTTATCAGGAATCGGCCAAAACCCAGGCCGGCAATAAAATAACAGTGGCCGATTTAGCTGAGCTGCAACTGGGTTTGGCGGTTTGTTACGACATGCGTTTTCCGGGGCTTTTTCAGGCGCTTGGCAAACGTGGTATGAATGTGTTGGCGTTGCCTTCGGCTTTTACCACAGTGACGGGCGAGGCACATTGGCATACACTGCTCAAGGCCCGCGCCATTGAGACTCAGAGTTTTGTGATAGCACCGGCACAAACCGGCATTCATGCCAATGGCCGCGAAACTTATGGCCACAGTTTAATTATCGACCCCTGGGGTGTGGTGCTGGCCGATGCCGGTACTGCCGTGGGGGCAATCAGTGTTGATATTGATTTACAACAAGTTTTCAGTTTACGTCAGCGGATGCCGCTGGCGCAGCATAACCGTTTTTTAAGTGAGCTTTTATGAATAATGCCGCCATTATGCAGACCGTTGAACAGAACCTGATCCAGGCCAGCGACTTAACTGCTGCCGATTTAAACCAGACTTTGGGTTATTTATTCTCACACCAGCTGGATTACGCCGATTTATATTTTCAGTCCAGCGTGCATGAGTCCTGGGTGCTGGAAGATGGTCTGGTGAAAGACGGTTCTTTTAATATTGAACGGGGTGTGGGTGTCCGGGCTATCAGCGGTGAAAAAACCGGTTTTGCTTATGCCGATGATATTTCAGCGGCAGCGCTGAAGCAGGCCGCCAGTGCAGCCCGTGGCATTGCCGCCGCCGGTCAACAAGGTCAGGTGCAGGCATTTTCGAAAACCGGCAACAGCCAGATTTATTTACCAGTAGAGCCACTGCAAAGTTTGGGCAATACCGAAAAAGTCGCGCTGCTACACCAGATGGAAGCTTTTATCCGCAGTCTGGATGCCAAAGCAGAACAAGTGATGGTGAGCTTATCCGGTGTGTATGAAGAAGTGCTGGTGGCCGCCAGTGACGGCACTTATGCTTCGGATATCCGCCCTTTAGTGCGGCTGAATTGTTCAGTGTTACTGAATGACAACGGCCGCCGTGAACGCGGTGGTGCCGGTGGTGGTGCCCGCACCGACTACAGCTATTTTTCCGAGCTGGTCAACGGTGAACCGCGCTGGATGGGTTATGCCCGTGAAGCTGTGCGTCAGGCGCAGGTAAACCTGGTAGCAGTTGACGCGCCTGCCGGTATGATGCCGGTTGTGTTAGGTTCCGGCTGGCCTGGTGTGTTATTACACGAAGCTGTGGGTCATGGCCTGGAAGGGGATTTTAACCGCAAAGGTGCTTCTACTTTTTCTGGCCGTATTGGTGAACAAGTGGCGTCCAAACATTGCACTATTGTGGATGACGGCACCTTGTTACATCGCCGTGGCTCCATGAATATTGATGATGAAGGCACCAAAAGTCAGCATAACGTGCTGATCGAAAAAGGTATTCTGAAAGGTTACATTCAGGACAAACACAACGCCATGCTGATGAATGTGGCGCCTACCGGCAATGGTCGTCGTGAGTCTTTTGCCCATTTACCTATGCCGCGTATGACCAACACTTATATGTTGGCCGGCGATTATGCCCCTGAAGAAATTATCGCTTCAGTGAAAAAAGGCATTTATGCCCCCAATTTTGGTGGCGGTCAGGTGGATATCACCAGCGGTAAGTTTGTGTTTTCTGCTTCAGAAGCTTATTTAATTGAAGATGGCAAAATTACCACGCCAATTAAAGGCGCAACCTTAATTGGCAATGGCCCTGAAGCTATGCAACAAGTGTCGATGGTTGGCAACGATTTAGCACTGGACGCCGGAGTTGGTGTTTGTGGTAAACAAGGCCAGAGTGTGCCTGTTGGCGTGGGTCAGCCAACCTTAAAACTGGATGGTATGACAGTAGGTGGTACTGCCTGATCTGTGTTGTCAGCGTTCTTATAAAAGCTTTTATAAAACAAAGAGTAAAACAAAGCCAGCTTCTGCTGGCTTTGTTATTGAGGGCGTTAGCGCTGCAACTTTCAGATTGTTGCGCAGCAAAACCTTAGTCAGGCTCAATTTTACTTAGTTGTTGTTGCAGTTGTGCCAGCTCCTGATCCAATGACTTAATTTCAGTGTCATAAGCTTCCACCACCGCTGCCATTTCCTGCGCCAGACTTTGTAAATAACTGGCGCCTGCCACGTCATTGTTTTTGGCGGTCATTTGTTTGTCGCGGATGGCGTTCATTTCGCTGTTACGCTGCGCAATTTTATCTTCTTTCTTTTTAATAACTTTCTGAATTTGCCGTTTTAGCTGACGCTGCTGAATATATCTATCTACTTCGTTATGGTCTTTTTTCACCACTACGGCCGGTTTTGCCTGACGTTCCTGACCCACAGTGGTGTAATCGGTGGTTTGGGCGTCCTGGCCACAAGGCGTTTGACTGAAGGTGGTCACACCATCTTTTTCACATTTATAAACTGCGGCTTGGGCCGGCAGCTGGTAACAGAGGCAGGAAATGAATGCTAAAACACAGAACTTGTTCATAGGCTTGACAATACAAAGCTGTTTTTTGATGCTGCCGAGTATGGCATATTCCGCTTTTGGACTTAAGTTTTTTGTCGGGCGTGCCTGCTCCAGCCTGAGGGATTTGTTTGTTTTGACGCCCCAGACCGGGTTTTAACCTGCAGCTTAAACCACACAAAAACGCCAACCTTTTGCCTAAGCGGGCTATTTCGCACATAATAGCCCGACTAAAAAACGCAGAGACTTAAAGTATCTCGCTGCCAGCCGCCACGCGGTTGCTTTATCCACGAGAACAGATCGAACTTATGTTACAAAATTTGCTGAATAAACGCCGTCTGGCCGCCTTACCCCGTACCGCTATTGATGCAGCTGCAGTGCAGGTGTTTTGTTATGCCACTGAATATAAAGAGCGGGTGCTGCAGCTGATAACACAGGCGCGGCAGCGTATTGTGATTACTGCGTTATACCTGCAGGCCGACGAGGCAGGTGAACAAATTCTGCGGGCTTTGTATCAGGCCAAACAACAAAATCCGGCTTTGGATGTGCGGGTTTATGTGGATTTTCACCGTGCCCGCCGTGGTTTAATTGGCCAGAGTGGCGGCCGCACCAATGCCGATTTTTACCGCAGCATTGCCGCTGAATATAAAGAACAAATTTTCATTTATGGTGTGCCGGTTAAAAAACGCGAACTGTTTGGTGTGTTGCATTTAAAAGGTTTTGTGTTTGATGACACACTGTTTTATAGCGGCGCTTCACTGAATAATATTTATCTGGCTGAACAACAACGTTATCGTGCCGACCGTTATCTGCAAATTGACAATAAGGCTTTGGCCGATGCTTTTGCTGCCGGTCATCAGGAAGCCTTGGGCAATCTGGATGTGGTGCAGAGTTTGCTCAGTGCCGAGCAGGACATAGCCCAGGCTTATAAAACGGCACACCGCAGCTGGTTAAAACATGCCCGCAGCTGCCGTTATCCACTGAAAGCCCAGTCGCAACCAGGTTCACTGAATGCCACTTTATTAATGGGCATGGGGCGGCTGAATAATCAGCTGAATCAAAGTATTTTGGCGATGTTGTCATTGGCCGAACACGAAGTGCTGATTTACACCCCTTATTTTAATCCGCCGCCAGTGCTGGCTAAAGCACTGCGCAAATGTTTAAAACGCGGTGTGAAACTTCGTATTGTGGTGGGTGATAAAACCGCCAACGATTTTTATATTCCGCCGGGGCAAAAATTTAACCGTATTGGTGGTTTGCCTTACCTGTACGAAACCATCTTGCGTAAGTTTGTGAAAAACAACCAAAAATTTATTGATGCCGGCTTGCTGGATGTGCGGTTATGGCGTCATGAAGACAACAGTTACCACCTGAAAGGCATTAGTGTGGACGCTGTACGGCATTTGTTTACCGGTCATAATTTAAATCCACGTGCTTTTGCGCTGGATTTTGAAAATGGCATTCTGGTGGAAGATGAACTTGGCCAGTTGCAACCACAACTGCAACAGGAACAACAAATTATTCTGGCCAATACCACAGCCATCAGCCATTACACCCAGATAGAAATGATGCGGGACTACCCTGAGCAAGTGAAAAAACTGCTGAGTAAAATCAAAGGGGTAGGTGTAGATTTAGTATTAAAACGGCTGATTTAATCAGCCGTTTTTTTAGTTAAAAACTGCTGTATTTTATAAACATTTATCCACGGAGTATGGAAACCCATGTTCGTTCCCACCCCAAAAAAACTGATGCTGGCTCTGACTATGCTGCTAAGCAGCACCAGCCTGGCTGCAGCTGCCGCTGAATTTATTCCGGATGTGGCAGCGCTGCGTCAGGTAGTGCAACCGAAGGGACAAGCTGCGATGACAGGCGTGGCTTTGCTGGCCAAAGGCGATCAGCTGTTATGGAGTTATGGTTATCATCCGGAGCAGGCTTTAACAGGCCAGCATCAGTTGGTGGTAGCTTCTGTCAGCAAACAAATCACTGCAGCTTTGGTGTTGCAGGCAGCAGCACAAGGGCGTTTGTCGCTGGATGCACCAGTGGCCGGTATTTTGACCAAAGAAGCTAGCCGACTTGGCGCTATTACCACAAGGCAATTGCTGAATCATACTTCAGGGCTTGGTGGCGCAGCGGGCGCAGTGCCTGGCCAACAATTTGTATATGGCAATCAGGGTTACCAGCTGTTGGCGATGCTGCTTGAAAACATTTATGCCGAACCTTATGCGGCTCAGGCAGCCCGGTTGTTTCAGCGTTGTCAGATGAGCGCCAGCTTTGCACCAACGGCAATTCAGCCGGTGAGTTCTGCAGCCCGGTTGATGCAGGGGCTATCGCTGGTTGACGGACAGTGGCAGGCGGTAAATCTGGATTCTTATGAACTCAGCAATGTGCCGGCCGGTGGTATTGTCAGCAACGCTGCCGATTTAATCCGCTGGCAACAATGTTTATATAAAAGTGATTTATTAGCAAAATATCAGCGTATGCAACTGGTAGCCCGTGGACCCAAACGCGACAATCATCGTTGGGGGGAGGTGTTTTATGGACTGGGGGTGCAGATTGTCAAACAAGACGGTTTGCTGGAGTGGAGCCATGGCGGTTATCTGCCGGGTTATATGCTGACCCTGCTGTATTATCCAAAGTTTGATCTGACGCTGGTGGTGTGGCAACCACAAAGTGGCGACGGTAAAAACCCGGCGCAGGATTTAGCGCTGCAGGATCAATTGCGTGCTGTGCTGCGGGCGCAGTTAGTTGCCGCAAAAAAAGCACCTCAGACCGCGGCTGGTCAAATGGCTGCAACAAAATAATTGCGGAGTCTTGTAATGAAACTGGCTATTTATCAGGTGGACGCATTTACCGATAGACTTTTTAGCGGCAATGCAGCAGCTGTGGTGCCTTTAGCGGCCTGGCTGGATGATAGCCAATTGCTTTTGATAGCGCAGGAAAACAATCTGTCAGAAACGGCTTATTTGCTGGAGCTTGGCACAGGCCATTATTTTATCCGCTGGTTTTCACCTATTACTGAAATTGATTTTTGTGGTCACGCCACCCTGGCTTCGGCTTTTGTGCTGTTTCAGTTACAACCTGAACTCACTGAACTTCGCTTTAGCACCAAAGCAGTTGGCGACTTAACAGTGACAAAACAAGGTGATTGGCTGCAGATGAATTTCCCACAAAGGCTTGCGCTGCCGGTGGCTGAAGTGCCTGCTGCTTTGTTCGAAGCGCTTGGGGTTGCACCTTTAAAAGTGCTGCGAAGTGCTCAGGCCTGGTTTGCTATTTATGACAATGCCGCGCAAGTTGCTGCTTTAACTCCTGATATGCAGTTATTAAAACAACTTGGTCCCTGGGATATGGTGGCAACAGCGCCCGGGCTTGGTTTTAAAGAAGGCCAATATGATTTTGTCAGCCGTTATTTCTGGCCAGCCAATGGTGGTGATGAAGACCCTGTCACAGGTTCTATTCATGCTGGATTGGTGCCTTATTGGGCAGAACAGCTGGGCAAGACTGAGTTGCTGGCTTATCAGGCGTCGCAGCGCGGTGGAGTTTTGCGTTGTGAGTTACAAAAGGACCGGGTGTTAGTGTCGGGTCAGGCGGTGTTGTATTTACAAGGTGAAATTTATCTTAAAAGCTGATGCCGGAAATTGTTTTCACAGCACAAAACCCAATAAAAAACGCCTGAAAAATCAGGCGTTTTTTATGAAGAACATTCAAACCAAAACAGGCTCTTAAAGCGCTGAGCCATAGCCGCCTGTTATTCTTCCAGAATAAAAGGTTTGATCAGCTGAAACAGCTCGCGGAATGCTTTTGGCGGCTGGTTTTTTTCCTGTTCTTTTTTGGCGTTACGAATAAGCGTACGCAGTTGCTGCACATCAACGTCCGGGTAAGCGGCAACAAATTCCGTCAGGGCGTCATTGCTGGCAATCAGCTTGTCACGCCAGTCTTCCACCAGATGGAATTTTCGGGTCGCAGCCTGATTGGTGTTACGCACCACTGCCAAAGCCCTTTGCAAAGGTTCTAAGTCGCGGGTACGCATTAAACGGCCGATAAACTGAATATGACGGCGCAAAGCTTCATGTTTACGCACCAGCTTGTCGGCCAGTTGTAAAGCGTCCAGTAATTCAGCATCCAGCGGGAGTTTGGCGCGGTTGGCAGCACTTAATGACACCAGTTCTTCACCCAGCTCCTGCAGTGCCGTCATTTCTTTTTTGATCTGAGTTTTGCTTTTGCCTTCTTCGCGGTCCCAGTCGTCGCCATGGGTAAAATCGGTAATATCTGCCATAAGTCTGTTTATCCACCATAAAATTGCGGCAAGTATATCAAAAAAGCTTTGCTGCGTCGCATCGAAGCAGCGGCAGCTCAGGCAACGCTGTGATAAGCTTGCGCCAAAGCTTGAAAAACGGAAATAAAAACAGCGATGAGCAGCAATTCTCCAACCATCTGGCAAGAAATTGATGAAGTGAAAGCCGCAGTCAGCCAGGTGCTGGCGCATGCCAAACAGCTAGGCGCCAGCAGCGCCGAAGCGTCGATGAACCGCACCCGGGGTTTAAGTGTAGAAACCCGCAATGGCGAAGTGGAAACCGTTGAATTTAATCAGGACGGTGGCCTTGGAATCAGCATTTATGTTGGTCAGCGTAAAGGTTCGGCTTCTACCGCCGACTTAAGCCCGGCCGCGTTAAAGCGTACTGTGGAAGCGGCCATTGATATTGCCCGTTACACTTCGGAAGACCCTTGTGCCGGTGTCGCCGACAAAGACGCTCTGGAATTTTCACCACCGGATTTAGATTTATTCCACCCAGGCGCCATTACCACTGAACAAGCCATTGCCATTTGTCTGGAATCGGAAGAAGCGGCTTTTGCCACCGACAGCCGCATTACCAACTCTGACGGCGCTTCGTTTTCGTCACACCAGGGTTTAAAAGTTTATGGCAACAGCCATGGTCAGCTGGTGGGTTACCCAAGCAGCCGCCACAGTTTCAGCTGTTCTGTCATCGGTGAAGAAGGTGATGACATGCAGCGTGATTACAGCTACACCGTCAGTCGCGAGCTGGGTTTGTTGCTCGACCCAAAACAAATTGGCCGGGAAGCGGCACTGGAAACCGTCAGCCGCCTCAATAGCCGCAAACTGGGCACGCAAAAAGTGCCGGTGATTTTCCGGGCTGATATTGCCAGCAGTTTGTTTGGTCATTTGGTTTCAGCCATCAGCGGTGGCGCTATTTATCGCAAATCGAGTTTTTTGCTGGATAAAGTTGGTCAGCCGGTGTTGTCGTCAAAAATCAATATTATTGAAAGGCCACATTTATTGCGCGGTCTGGCCAGCAGCCCTTTTGACAGTGAAGGGGTAAAAACTGTGGACCGCCAGATTATTACTGACGGTGTACTAAATCAGTATCTCACCACCAGTTATTCAGGCCGCAAACTGGGTTTACCAAGCTCTGGTCATGCCGGTGGCATTCATAACTGGATTGTTAGCCACGGTGACGCCGATTTAGCTCAGCTGCTCAGAGATATGGGCACTGGTTTATTGGTGACCGAATTGATGGGCCAGGGCGTCAACAGCGTAACAGGTGATTATTCC
>NZ_JAVBXS010000060.1 GCF_030824435.1 Rheinheimera sp. | reverse complement strand
TGGCGCTGCTTTTAACAACGAATTTGGCCGGCCGAATATTTTAGGTTATTTCCGCACCTATGAAGAAATGGTGCCAAGCCATAACGGCGACGAAGTTCGTGGTTACCATAAGCCAATTATGCTGGCCGGTGGTCTTGGCAATATCCGTGCTGAACACGTGCAAAAAGGTGATTTACCTGTTGGTGCCAAGCTGGTGGTGCTGGGCGGCCCGGCGATGAATATCGGCCTCGGTGGTGGTGCTGCTTCGTCAATGGCTTCAGGCCAATCGGCAGAAGATTTAGATTTTGCTTCAGTGCAACGCGAGAACCCGGAAATTGAACGCCGTTGTCAGGAAGTGATTGACCGCTGCTGGCAGTTGGGCAGCGACAACCCCATCGTCTTTATCCACGACGTGGGTGCAGGTGGTTTATCCAACGCTTTCCCAGAACTGGTGAACGACGGTGGTGTGGGCGGTAAATTTGAACTGCGCAACGTGCCAAACGACGAGCCAGGCATGTCACCACTGGAAATCTGGTGTAACGAATCACAAGAGCGTTATGTGATGGCCATTCCGGCTGACAAAATGCCGGTGTTTGAGCAAATCTGTAAACGCGAACGTGCCCCTTATGCCGTTGTGGGTGAAGCAACAGCTGAAAAACACTTAACGCTGTCGGACAAACATTTTGGCAATACGCCAATCGACCTGCCGCTGTCAGTGCTGCTTGGTAAAGCGCCAAAAATGCACCGCGATGTTGAATCAAAACAAACAGTTGGTAAGGCGCTGGATTTTGCCGGTGTCAGCGTGAAAGATGCCACTGAGCGTTTGTTGCGTTTACCAACCATTGCCGAAAAAACCTTTTTGATCAGCATTGGTGACCGTTCTGTCACCGGTATGGTGGCGCGCGACCAAATGGTTGGCCCATGGCAGGTACCAGTTGCCAACTGCGCTGTAACCACAGCGGCACTGGACACTTATCATGGTGAAGCCATGTCGATGGGTGAACGTACGCCTGTTGCGTTGTTAGATTTTGCCGCATCAGCCCGTCTGGCAGTGGCTGAAGCCATTACCAATATTGCAGCCACTGATATTGGCGAGTTAAAACGCATTAAATTGTCTGCCAACTGGATGTCAGCCGCCGGTCACCCTGGCGAAGACGCTGGTTTATATGCTGCTGTAAAAGCCATTGGTGAAGAGTTATGTCCGGCGCTGGAAGTGACCATTCCTGTTGGTAAAGACTCAATGTCGATGAAAACCAAATGGCAACAAAACGGTGAAGACAAAGCCGTCACTTCGCCATTGTCATTGGTGATCACCGCTTTTGCCCGTGTTGAAGATGTGCGTAAAACTGTGACGCCACAACTACGTACCGACAAAGGTGCTTCGTCTTTATTGTTGATTGATTTAGGCCTTGGTGAAAACCGCTTAGGTGCTTCTTGTTTAGCCCAGGTGTACAAACAGTTGGGTCAAACAGCTCCTGATTTAGCCACACCAGATTTGTTAATCAACTTCTTTAACGCTATGCAGAAACTGACGGCTGAGCAAAAACTGCTGGCGTATCATGACCGTTCTGACGGTGGTGTGTTGCTGACATTAGCCGAAATGGCTTTTGCCGGTAAAGCAGGCTGGACAGTTGATGTGGCTGCTTTAGGTCAAAGCTCACAGAGCGATTTGGCTGTGCTGTTTAGCGAAGAGCTGGGCGCTGTGGTTCAGGTGGCTGATACTGAGCTTGCTTATGTGCAGCAAGTGCTGGCCGACTTTAACCTCAAAGCCAACAGCCATGTTTTAGGCGCTGTAAACAGCAGCGATGAGCTGGTGGTGGCACGTGCTGGCAAGGTCATTTTCAGCGACTCACGTACCCGTTTACGTTCTATCTGGGCTGAAACTACGTACCAGATGCAGGCGCTGCGTGATAACCCGGATTGTGCCAAACAAGAGTTTGTGGCTAAGTCAGATAAAACCGATCCGGGCCTTAACGTGAAGTTAAGCTTTGATTTAAATGAAGATGTGGCAGCACCTTATATCCTTAAAGGTGCCAAACCACGCATTGCCGTGCTGCGTGAGCAGGGCGTCAACTCCCACGTTGAAATGGCTGCCGCCTTTAACCGTGCTGGTTTTACCGCAGTTGACGTGCATATGTCGGATATTCTGTCAGGTCGTCGTGGCCTGGAGGAATTTAACGGTTTAGTGGCTTGTGGTGGTTTTTCTTACGGTGACGTATTAGGCGCCGGCGAAGGCTGGGCCAAGTCCATTCTGTTTAACGACAAAGCCCGCAGTGAGTTTGCCCGTTTCTTTGAACGCGACAGCACTTTCACGCTGGGTGTTTGTAACGGTTGTCAGATGGTGTCGAACCTGAAATCGCTTATTCCAGGCGCTGAGTTATGGCCACGTTTTGTGCGCAATAAATCAGACCGTTTTGAAGCACGTTTTAGCTTAGTGCAAGTGCAGCAAAGCCCGTCGGTGCTGATGGCTGGCATGGCCGGTTCACAGATGCCAATTGCGGTGTCGCACGGTGAAGGTCATGTAGAGTTTGCCAATGCAGCAGCTTTAGCAGCAGCTGAGCAAAGCGGCACTATAGCGCTTCGTTTTGTGAACAACCATGGTCAGGTCACAGAACAATACCCGAACAACCCGAACGGTTCAGCCAACGGTATTACTGCACTCACCACCACCGACGGTCGTGCCACTATTATGATGCCACACCCTGAGCGGGTGTTCCGCGCAATCAGCAACAGCTGGCATCCGGATGAATGGCAGGAAGACAGCCCGTGGATGCGCATGTTCCGTAACGCGCGGGTTTGGCTGGGTTAATATCCGCCTGGCGTGATTTGCTGCGGCAATAGCGTCGATGCTTTCTGATAAAAAAACCAGCTGCGGCTGGTTTTTTATTGCGGTAGGTTTCAGGTGCGGTAGTAGATAAAAAAACAGCGGCTTATGCCGCTGTTTTTCTTTGTGTGGTTGTTTAATGCGCTTTACATTGTCCAGCGTACGCCAACCATCACCACCAGAGGGTCAATTTGTACGTCAACGCTCTGAATGGTGGTCCCGTTCACTTTCACTTCGCCTGTGGTATCAATGTCCATTTTGCTGACCATAAAATGGGCACCCCAGTTTGGGTTTATTTGATAGTTCACACCGGCCTGCAAGGCTAAACCAAAACTATCATCCAGCTTCAGATCAACATCATCAGAAGCGGCAGTGACTTTCAGTGCCTGCAGTGTACTTTTTAAGGTGCCGGAAGCGGATGAGTCAAAAAATTTGGTGTAGTTCAGACCAACACCAACAAAAGGGTCAAACTTGCTGTCGCCTAAATCAAAGTGATATTGCGCCAATAAGGTAGGTGGTAGATGTTTGGTATTGCCAATGTCCAAGCCATCAATAGCCGAGCCTTTCACTTCAATATCATGGCTAAAAGGGGTGGCGGCAATCAGCTCCACAGTCCAGTTTTTATTAACGGCATAATCCAGTGTTAAACCCAATTGTGTATTGTTATTGACTGACACCGCTGTTGAACCAGCAGGTAAACCAGCCACTTGTTCCACCACATTAAGCGAGCTGCTGCTGTCATTTGGCGCAACATTGATGGCGCCAAGATTGACAGAAAAGCCGGCAAAAGCAGGGGCTGCTGAAAGAGTGCCGATAGCCAGAACCATGGCGCTGATAGCTGTTTTCATCTTTGTTTTCCTTGGGATTTGTGCGTCTTTGCAACTGCGGGCATTGTGCGCTTTGGCAGATAAAAAACTTTGGGCTGGATCAAAGAACAATGGAGGTATTCCTCATTTTCCGGGCAGAATTTGATGTAAAACAAAGTTTAGTGATGGTTGCACTTGCCGCACTTTGTTGAAAAATTACATACGTATGCAAGGAGCGGTGCTTTGCATTCCTGTTGCCTGCGCGTATAGTACAAACAGCTTAATGTGCGTGCAGGCCTTGGCAATCAAGCTTGGCAGGGGAGAGAGCTGCAAAAGCGCACCTTGGGTACATCACAGGATAGACACACCATAACAAGAGAAATTGTATGTCAGTAACCACACCGACCAGCGCAAGCGCAGCGCAGGGCGAAGCCGGACAAAATTATCATTTTGCTCTGACCAGCCTGACGTTTTTGTTTTTTATCTGGGGTTTTATTACCTGTTTAAACGATATTTTAATTCCGCATCTGAAAAACGTTTTTGACCTGAACTATACCCAGGCCATGTTGATCCAGTTCTGTTTTTTTGGTGCTTATTTTCTGGTGTCTATTCCGGCCGGTTTTCTGGTGAAAAAAGCCGGATATCAGCGTGGTATTGTGATTGGTTTAATCATTGCCGCCGCCGGTTGTTTGTTGTTTTATCCGGCCGCTTCAATGCAGCAATACCCGTTATTTCTGGGGGCTTTGTTTGTGCTGGCCGGTGGTATCACTATTTTACAGGTGGCAGCAAACCCTTATGTGACGGCCCTTGGTAAAGCAGAAACTGCCTCAAGCCGTTTAACCATGACCCAGGCTTTTAACTCTTTCGGCACCACTATTGCCCCTTGGTTTGGTGGTTTACTTATTCTGGCTGCAGCTACTGCTGAAGTGGGTAGTGCAGAATTTAAAGCGCAGGAAGCTGCGGCAGTGCAGGTGCCTTACCTGATGCTGGCGACTGCTTTATTAGTATTGGCGGTTATTTTTGCGATTTTAAAACTGCCAAAAGTAACAGAGCATCATCAAACAGAAGTAGCAGATGCCAACCCGGGGTCAGCCTGGCAATACAGCCATTTAATGTTGGGTGCATTAGGTATTTTTGTCTATGTCGGTGGTGAAGTGGCCATCGGCAGCTTTTTGGTGAATTTCCTTGGTGAGCCGGACATTGCCGGTTTGGCTGAAGCCGATGCTGCCAAATACATTAGTTATTATTGGGGTGGTGCTTTGGTTGGCCGGGTGATTGGTGCTTTAGTGATGCAAAAAATTGCGGCAGGTAAAGTGCTGGCTTTTAATGCTATTGCTGCTGCGTTATTAGTAGTGTTAGCGATGAGCAGCTCTGGCGCTCTGGCGATGTGGGCTATTCTGGCGGTGGGTTTATTTAACTCTATTATGTTCCCGACCATTTTTAGTCTGGCAGTCACCGGTCTTGGTAAATACACCAGTCAGGGCAGTGGTGTTTTGTGTCTGGCTATTGTGGGTGGCGCTATAGTACCGCTGCTGCAAGGTGTGCTGGCAGATAGTATTGGTTTGCAGCTGTCCTTTATTTTGCCGGTGTTTTGTTATGCTTATATCTGCTTTTATGGTTTAAAAGGCTCAGTACCAAAAAACTAAGCAGCATGTATAGATAAAACATAACCCAATAAAAAAACCGCCATCTGGCGGTTTTTTTATTGGGTTTCTGATGTTGTCACTCTGTTGTTAACTCCGGCTCTGTTTCACCAAGATAACGTTGTTTTTTACTGTGTTTAAGCATGGTTAAATCCACCAGCACCAGGCCATCGACACAATCGGCAAAGTCCGGATCCACCCCAAAAGCTAAAAACTGCACACCACCTGGTTCGGCAATTTCGCTGTATTGTTTATAAAGCGTGGGCACGTTCAGCCCCATATGCGCCAGCAAGTGTTTCAGCTGGGTAAAATCGGCCTGATAGTTATTGCCGCTAAAGTGTTGTTGCAGCTGCTCCAAAGTTTCAAAAGGCAGCTGATAGGGCAGATTAGGCACTGCACTGTCGTTTTCTTCACAAAAATACAAAGTGTAAAAATATACCAGCAAATCGTGGGCAGCTTTGGGGTAAGCATTGGATAAACTGACACCGCCAAATAAATAACGTATTTGTGGCTGGCGTTTTAAATAAGCGCCAATGCCATACCACAAATAGTCGAGACTACGTTTGCCCCAATATTTGGGTTGCACAAAACTGCGGCCAAGCTCCAGCCCCTGCGCCAGATAAGGCGTCATTTCGTCGCTAAAACGAAATAACGACGCTGTGTATAAGCCTTCGATGCCATGCTCTGCTATCACATCAGCGGTATTGGCAAAACGATAAGCCCCCACAATTTCCAGCTCGTCTTTGTCCCATAAAATGAGCTGCTCGTAATAACTGTCAAACCGGTCGATGTCGCGGCGCAGGCCACTGCCTTCACCCACAGCACGGAAGGATATTTCGCGCAGCCGGCCAATTTCCCGCAAAATGGGCGAGCTTAACGCCGACTGGTACAGATAAATTTGTTTACCATCACCGGTTTCACCCAGCAAAGGGCAGTTTTGAATAGCTTTTTTCAGCTCCAACCGGTCTTCCGGGTGGGCAATAGCGGTTTGGGTTTTAAACAGCGGACTTTTATCTTTACCAAGCCGGTACAGATGTTTTTTAAACAGTTTTACACAAGCCTGAGTTTCCAGCGGCAGCTGGGCAAAGCTGTCATAAGGAATAAGTTCACCAATACGAATGCCAATGCTTTTATGTTTTTGTTTAAACATTTCCTGCACCAGCAACATAGTGGCTAAAGGTTTGTACAGCATCGAAGCGCCATAAAACAGCGCCGAGTTGCGGGCGTCGATATACACCGGCAGCACCGGCGCTTTGGCGGTTTTGGCAAAACGTAAAAAACCGGCATGCCATTTACCGTCACGAATGCCGTTAGGTTTCAGACGGGACACTTCACCGGCCGGAAATACAATCACAGCACCTTCGGCGGCCAGATGCTGGCTGATCCGATCCAGGCAACGCCTTTCAGTGCCACCTTGCATATTATTCACTGGCAATAGCAGTTGGTGCAGCGGCGTCACAGCGCTTAGCAGCTGATTAGCAACTACTTTTACGTCCGGCCTTACCTCGTGCACTAACTTCACCAGTGCCAACCCATCGAGTGAACCAATAGGGTGGTTGGCAATAATCACCAGCCGACCCTGGGTGGGAAGACGTTCCAGTTCGTTGTCGCGTACGGCATAACTAAAGTGAAAATATTGCAACACCTGCTCAATAAATTCTATGCCTTGTAAATGCGGGTAACGCTCTGAAAAGGCTGCAAATTCCTGCTCATGTAGCAGATGTTTTAACGCCCCTTTGACTGGTTTTTCCAGCCAGGGTTTTTGCTGTAACTGTGGCAGATGTTGTGCCACTACCTGATCAACGTTAATCATTGCCCACTCCGCTTTGCCGGTAACTGGGTTCAGGCTAAGCGGGCTGTATGACATAAAGGTCACAAATTTATGGCAGTTTGCTGAACATTTTGCAGAGCCGTGTCGGGCAGAGCCCCGATGCAACTGAGCGCGGGTTAGAGCGCCGCGGCCGATAACAGGCTGGACGCACAGAGTTGCTTTGTTAGAATGCGGTATTGGCCGAAGGAGTATGTATGTCTATTGCCCTGGTGATCCCGGACCGTAAACTTGAACAATTACAACAAAAACTGCAACAGCAACTGCCCGGTGTTGATATTCAAATCTGGCCTGATATTCATCAGCCTGAAGCTGTTGATTTTGCTGTAGTCTGGCGCCAGCCTGCACAAAGCCTGGCTACTTTTAGCAATTTAAAAGCGCTGCAGTCTTTTGGCGCCGGCGTGGACAGTATTCTGTGTGATAGCAGCCTGCCGGATGTGCCGCTGGCGCGTATTGTCGACCCGGATTTAACCAAATCTATGCTGAATTATCTGCATGGCGTGCTGCTGCATTATCAGCTGCGTTTTGACCAATTTGCGCTTCAACAACAAACGCAACAATGGAAAGCACGCAGCCCGCGGAAAATTCAGCAGCTTTGTGTGTTGGGGTTGGGTGAACTGGGTAAAGCGGCTGTGATGTATTTTCAGCAATTGGGTTTTCAGCTTTGTGGCTGGTCTGCCACCGCCAAACAAATTGCCGGTGTACATTGTTATGCAGGTGAGGCTGAATTTGCGCAGGCTGTGGCTGAGGCAGATTTGGTGATTTGTTTGTTGCCGCTGACGGCTCACACCGAAAATCTGCTGAATGATCAAAGGTTATCGCAGTTTAAACCAGGCGCTATTCTGGTGAATGTAGCCAGAGGCGCTATAGTAGATGACCTGGCATTATTGCAACATCTGGACAATGGCCAGCTTAGTGCTGCTTGTCTGGATGTGTTTCGCACAGAACCTTTGCCGGCAGAACATCCGTTCTGGCAACATAAAGCGATAAAGCTGACCCCCCATATTTCTGCTGTGACCAACGCCGACACGGCGGTTTTGCAAATTGCTGAAAATTATCAAAGGGTGCAGGCTGGTTTACCCATGCTCAATCTGGTCGACAAACAACGAGGTTATTGATGGCTGCGTTTCAACTGGAAAAATACGATCATCTGGCGGTTCTTACACTCAACAGTGCGGAAAAGCGTAATCTGCTGACACCCCAAAGTGCTTTGGCCATTGCTGACGCAGTCAGCGCTTTACCAAAGGACCCCAATATCAAAGCTTTGGCTGTGACTGGCCGTGATGACTCCTTTTGCTCAGGGGCTGATTTAGCGGCTTTACAGCAGGCATCTTTGGGAGATGGCGAAGAACTGCAGCAAATTTATGCCGCTTTTACCTCAGTGGCACATAGCCCTTTGTTGACTATTGCGTTATTAAATGGCCCGGCTCTGGGGGCTGGGATGAATCTGGCGATGGCGTGTGATATTCGCCTTGCCAGTGAACAGGCCTGGTTTGAAAGCCGCTTTTTCCAGCTGGCCATTCACCCGGGCGGTGGCCACACCTGGTTATTGCCACAACTGGTTGGCTGGCAACAGGCGGCAGCAATGATTTTTTGTGGTGAAAGATTATCGGCACAACAGGCGCTGGACGCTGGTTTTATCAAAGAGTTATGGCCGGAAGAGCAATTGCTTACCCGGGCTAAACAACTGACAGCCGGCTTAAAATCTTTACCAACAGAACTGGTACGGCAAACCAAAAATACCATGCTGGCGATGCGTCATTGCACCAGACAGGATGACGCTGTTGCTTTTGAATTTCGCCAACAATTCCATAGTTTACAACAGCCTGAAGCGCAGCAGCATATTGCTGCCCTTATCGATAAAATCAAAAGGAAAATTTGAAG
Organism: Rheinheimera sp.; assembly: GCF_030824435.1. Classification (GTDB taxonomy): domain Bacteria; phylum Pseudomonadota; class Gammaproteobacteria; order Enterobacterales; family Alteromonadaceae; genus Pararheinheimera. The sequence continues at coordinate 4,732 of NZ_JAVBXS010000060.1, read as the reverse complement.
TTTTATGTCGTTGATAAAAATTACCACCTGGTATCTGGATTATCAGGGGCCGCAGCTGCAGTTACCTCAGTGGCCACAAGACGTTGTATTAACAGAAGCAGAGTTGCCAAGTCCGGAGTTCAGTCAGTTTTTATTTTGTGCTGTCGGGCATCATTGGCGCTGGTTTAGCCGCCTGAGCTGGGATTATCAACAATGGCTGGATTATGTCAGCTCAGCGCAAGTGCGCACCTTTGTGTTGTATCAAAAAGGCACACCGGCTGGTTTTGTGGAACTGCGCCGGCATGATGACTTAAGTGTTGAGCTGAAGTTTTTTGGTTTATTGCCTGCTTTTATTGGCAAAGGTCTTGGCAAAATGCTGGCACAAGCTGCAATAGCACTGGCGCAACAATGGCAGGCAAGCCGGGTTTGGCTACACACTTGTTCTGAAGATCATCCATCAGCACTGAAGACCTACCAACAAGCCGGTTTTAGTATTGTCAGCAAGGAAGAGCATGAAGAAAAAATGCCGGATGATTATCCCGAAGCTGCTTTGGCACGTCCTTATGTATGGTCCAGGCTGAATTATTTTCATACAAAATAACTGCATTCGAAAAAACTCAGGAGATGAAGCACTTAGCCATGTTTCTCAGTTGTATCCAACGAAAAAACTGTCTACACTGCTTGACGTTAAGGTCGACTTGGTTTACCCAGCGGCCAAAAGAGTAATAAAAAAAATAAAAATGCAGAGGTTTTTTATGAGTAAAGCGTCCAGTCGTGGTTTTGGCTTTACCGCAATCGCTATCCTGGTGATTTTGATGGCGTTATCGGCAGTATTGACCACAGCCGAGGCTTGCAACCTGTTTTGAGGCAGATGTTTAATTTGTCTTGGTAAAAACACCCTCAGCTGAGGGTGTTTTTATATACCGTATATAAGTTACTGCAACGCTACAGCAAAAACCGCTGATGTTATTCTGAAAAACTGAATCAGCGTTTTTGATGCCTTTCGCGATTTTCTCTTTTTTGCTCTGAGTTTTTTTGCAGCAGCACATAAGTAGCGGCCGAACTGCCATGAATTTTTTGTGCGCTATGACAAGCCAGTACTTCCGGAATTTGCTGTAACCACTTAAAACAATAACTTTTTAAAATGGCCGGATGGGGTTTGCTATCGCGTCCCATACCATGATGCACCAGCAAAGTGCGGATGCCTCGCAAGTGACAGTCGGCCACAAACTCAAACAAGGCACGGCGGGCTTCAGTCAGGTTTTTGCCAAGTAACATCAGGGTTGCATCTACCTGATATTTGCCAAGTCGCAGGTTTTTATAAACGCCTTCCTGCACGCCGTCTTTTTTGTAAGCCAGAACTTCATCCGGCGCCACCAAATCGACATACTCCATACTCAAGTAGTTGGCGTCATATTCCGGTTCTAATTCAGCCGCTTTGCGTCTGGCCAGTTGCGCCAAAGTTGGAGCATGTTCACCATTCACATCAGTTAATACATCGGCTTTGAGAGGTTTTACGTCGGCCATTTCCTGTAAAAACAGCTCAAGATCATCATTGGCCATGCTTATTTATCCCAGTTTTTACCATTACCGGATTATACCGGCAGCCGATCGACAAACAAAGTTAGTCTGTGCTTTTACCATCAAGCCACCTGCCTGGATCAGCTTAAATAAATTTTGCATTGGCGCTGGTTATTTTTTGCTCTACACTGAGATTTGTACTACCGCTGATTCAGGAGTTTCCGATGTTACCAAGCTATCTGTATGAAACCCTGCCTTATGGCTATATGACAGCAGGCGCTGCCGCTGTTGTATTTACACCAGGTTATGTCGCGGCCTTGTCTGGCGCTATATTAATTCTGGCTGGTGCTCTGGTATGGATCCTGCGTTCTGATCATCGTCGTGGTGATCGGCAAAAATTTTATCTCAAAGCAGGAGGGTTACCATTCTGGCTTTACGAGATGCAACCTTTTGCTTATGTTATTGCCGGTTTATTGTGCTGGCAGTTAACGCAAAACCAGTTTGTTTATCCTTTTGCTCTGATTTTTATCGTTGTTGGAGCCCAGATTTTCTTTATGCGCTCCAGTCAGCGTAAACATCAGGTGCCACAGGCACAACGTATGTCACACCTGTAATTGTTGTTTTAGCAAAACGTAAAAAAGGCCTGATGTTGTTCAGGCCTTTTTATTGGCTGGCTTTTTATTTTCGAAAATCGGTGGAAGAATCTGCCACAGCTCTGGTCATCAGCAACCATGCTTTTAAATTTTGTTCTAAATCAGCTGGATTAATTTTGTCCAGCGTATCGTTTGGTGTGTGGTGGTAATCAAAATAATCAGTACCATCCTGTTCAAGAGAAACAACAGGCACACCTAAAGCGGCCAGCACCGAAACATCAGGACCACCATAAGCTTTGTTCCCCCCTAGCTTGATCCCTAAAGGTGCAAGTTGTTGTTGGATTTGTGCAGCGCTGGCTAAAGACTCCGGGCCAAATTTTGTTTCGAACTGCCAGATTTTTCCGGCACCAAAATCAGATTCTGACGCCAGTATGTGCTTGTTCAGTTCTGATGCGTGTTTAGCCGCATAAGCTCTGGCGCCGACCAGACCACCTTCTTCATTACCATAAAGTACAACTCTGACTGTGCGTTTGGGTTGGCCTGCCTTTTTTAATAAAGCTCCTGTAGCCATCACCACCCCCACACCAGCACCATCGTCCAGTGCACCAGTCCCCTGATCCCATGAGTCGAGGTGTGCACTGATTAATACAATTTCATCGGGACGCTCTGAACCGGTAATTTCGGCAATAACGTTGTGGCTGACTGCATCTTCCGTTTGTGTCTGCATTGTTAAATTGATTTTTGCTTCAGGCGCACGGTTTAAAATTTTACTGAGCTGAATTGCATCCGGCACTGATATGGCCGCAGCCGGGATTTTTGCCACGCCTTCTTCGTAACTCATTTTGCCTGTGTGAGCAAATCTGTTGCTGCTGGTACCCACAGAGCGAATCAGCAGTGCTTTAGCGCCAAGCCGGGCAGCTTCAACGGCACCTTTGGAGCGCGCGCCAACAACAGAGCCGTATTGTGAGCCCATTTTGTCTTTTTGCATCGCCTTGTTTATAAATACAATTTTTCCTTGTACTTGTTCAGGTTTTGCCAACATCAGTTCGTCAAGGCTGTTAAACATCACCACGCTGCCTTCAATACCCCCGGCATCTGTTCCCACTGAACCACCAAGTGCTGTCAGGACCAGCGATTGTGGAAAAGGCGAGGTGATCTGTAGCCGTGCCTGACCACGCTGCCAGAACGGGGTTTTGAACTCCTCAGTCCAGACTTTGTCGTAACCAAGCAATTTAAACTTATTGGTGGCCCAGGCTACCGCTTTGGCATCTTCCGGACTGCCTGCAAGGCGGGGGCCGATTTCAACAGTGAGTTCTTCTACCAGTTGATAGGCCAGCTGATTATTGGCAACTGCAGCTTGAGGCGATGTCGCCAGCCAGACAGCTGCCGCGGTCAGTAATAGTTTTTGATGGTACATGATGAGCGCTCGTGTGGATTTATATCTAAGAAGAGTGACTGACTCTAACACGCGACTCAGATGGGCTAACAGTAAACATATCGGTGTATTTGTGGTTTTTGACTCATTTCTGCGTGTTGCTGTTTGTCATGTTAGGGTTGTTGCAGAAGAATAGAAACAAAAGTTAACAAAACGTAGGTGTGTTTTTGCTGTATTAGCGGGTTATAATAAGCAACTCTTCGGTCAGCAAGCCTGAACATTCAGGCTGACGGCTATGGAAGGCCACGGAGAAGCAGTTCTTTTTATGAAAATAAAATATTAGTTCAAGCTTCTTTATCTTTTTTGTTAAAAATATATTTGTTTCTAGTTAATCTATTGTGTTTTTTGTTGCTACTGGTAGATAATGAGACGTCTAGACATGCACGGTGTAACTGAAATGAACTTACAAGATATGTTGAATAATTCAGCAAAAGCGGTAAAGCTACTGAAAGCTGTTTCCAATGAACGTCGACTGCTCATTCTGTGTCATTTGCTGGCAGGGGAGTTATCTGTTGGTGAAATGAATGACAAGCTTGGTCTCAGCCAATCGGCATTGTCACAGCATTTGGCGCTGTTACGTCGTAACAAGCTGGTAAAAACCCGCAAAGAAGCTCAAACAGTGTTTTACAGTATGAATAGTAAAGAAGCGGAAGCTGTGATTGGTTTAATGCACAATTTATATTGCGCTAAAATGCCGTTATAACATTGAGGCTAATGCCTGCGACTGTTCATTCGTATTCGGATAATAAAAAGCCAGCTTTCGCTGGCTTTTTTATTTTATCCGATGATGCTGAATAGACCTGACTACATTTTGCTACCAGCCAAATATGCCGGTGTTGGATGTATATCAATCAGCAAAACTGCAGGTACAAAAAAACGCCTTTCGGCGTTTTTTTGTTGGTGTCAATTAAGCAGCAGTTACCAATGCCTTAACGTGGGCATTTAAACGTGACTTATGACGTGCAGCTTTGTTCTTATGGATCAGACCTTTGTCTGCCATACGGTCAATCACTGGAACCATTTTCTTGAACGCTTCTTGCGCAGCTACTGCATCAGAAGTTAACACTGCTGCGTAGGTTTTCTTGATGAAAGTACGCATCATTGAGCGCTGACTTGCGTTTTGCTGACGACGCTTTTCTGATTGAATAGCGCGTTTCTTAGCAGACTTAATGTTAGCCAAGGTAACACTCCTAAAAACTAAACC
>NZ_JAVBXS010000099.1 GCF_030824435.1 Rheinheimera sp. | reverse complement strand
ATATGTTCGGCATCAGACGCCTGGCTTAGACCAATTTCTTCACCATAATACAAATAAGTAGTGCCGGGGGATGCAAACAACATGGCCGCCGCGAGTTTGGCTTTGGCCTGATGACCACTGAGTTGCCAACCGACCCGCGGTTGGTCGTGGTTGGTTAAAAAGGGGCTGAAATAACCCATAGGCACTTTGGCTGCCAGCCGATCAGCAAAGTTCACCTGCAATGGTTGTTCTGCACTGCTGCTGGCAGCTTGCATGGTGCCAAATTCAGCTTTGACAGCACCATCACTTTGCAACAACGCCAGCACCTTGTAGCCAAAATCAAAGTCAAAACCGGCATCCAAAGCTTTGCCATCGCCATAATATTTAGCGGCAACAGGCAAATCGGCCCAGGCTTCCCCCACTAACAAGGTGTCTGGTGCTATGGAGCGCACATAAGTGCTGAAATCTTGCCAATATTGAATAGTTGCTGCTGTGTCCGCCTGCTGGCCAGGACCGTTTTCAATGGCGTAACGCACAGCGTCTAAACGAAAACCAGCAACTCCTTTGTCCAGCCAGAATTTGGCCATTTTTTTCATTTCGGCAATCACATCAGGATGTTGCAGATTCAGATCAGGCTGGGAGGCGCCAAAAGCGGCGTAATAATATTGTTTACGCTCCGGGTGATAATGCCACACCACTTTTGGGTCCACTTTGCTGCTGTCCCAGGCGGGCCCCCAACCATCGGCGGGTAAATCATCCCGCCAGATAAAATAATCTTTATATGGCGTTTCGCCTTTAGCGGAGCGCATAAACCAGTCATGCCGGTCGGAAATATGATTAATAACTAAATCGAGAATAATACGGATATTGCGGCTTTTAGCGTCGGCCAGCAGCGCTTCAAACTGCGCCATGCTGCCGTAATCCTGCTCCACCTGATAAAACTCAGTAAAGTCATAACCATGATAAGAGGGGGCTTCAAAAATAGGAGTTAACCAAAGTGCATCAACCCCAAGATCTTGTAAATACGGCAGTTTTGATTGAATACCGGCAAAATCACCATGGCCGTCGTTGTTGCTGTCGGCAAAACTACGCGGCCAAATCTGATATACCACAGCATCCTGCCACCAGGTTTTGGCTGTTACCGGCAAGGCTGTATTGCTGGTCTGCATCGACGGTGTTGGCTTGCTATTTTGCTGCTGACTTTCAGCTGCCACTAACGGAGCTTGCGCCTGAGTAGAATCAGCCGCCGGCTGACAAGCCGACAAAGCGGCAACACAACAACACAACAGCCAATTTATTTTTAAATTCAATCGCATGTCTAAACCCCGTTATTTTTTGACCTACAGCTTAGACCAAATTTACCAGCAAGGAATAGCAGGTGCATACGATTGCACAGAAGCCGCTCAGCTGAATATAAAAAGAGCAAATGGTTACAAAAGTGGATGGTGATAAGCCCTGAAGATGGACGCGGGCAGTTCTGCTGGTGATAAAAGTCAGTGTGGAAGGACGTGCAAAGTAGTAAAACGATCAGTCAAAATCAGCAGAAGTGAACAGTTTTGCCAGCACTAAATAATGTAGGCGCTTTACTGAATTGCCAGCCCTGTTGGTGAAAGCAGATCGGTTCTACTGGAAAACGCTGCTCGGACTATTGGGAGTTTGCGCGGTTTGGATAGAAAAAAGGACACCTGGTGAGGTGTCCTTAACTCATACAACTAAAAGGCTTTATAGATTATTCAGAAATGTAACCGCCAGTAATAAATAAATAGGTGGCAGCAAAGAAAAGACAGATGTAACAACAAACAAAATCCAAGACTTCATTGGATTGGAGAATTTCCGAGATAATTTATCTGCAAGAATTCCTACAAATACACCTACGGCTAAAGGAATAATTGCACCTCCGACAAAATAGCCAAAGTAGGCTGAAAAATAATCTACGAAATATTTCAAGTGGTAAAATGAAAATACAATACTAATCAATGCTGCACTGAATAAAATAAAATACTTCATTGCTGCGTCTCCATTAGTTGTCTTTTGGTCTTTCATGTGTAGTTCGACTACGACCTAAGTCCGGGTTTGCACCTTTCGGGTCAAAACTCTTGGGAATACTTCCTCCAGAGCCACCAATCACTTGAGTAGTCGTAGTATGACAATTTCCTTGGTTAGGCAGGCTAGGGATTGCAGAATAGTCAAGTGGTTCCAAAGTTGTCATGTACTCACCTTGAGAAATAACTGAGTTGTCAAAATCCTCTTGGCTAACACCTTCTGGAGGCGATATTGTCACCGAATCTGTGATACTAACGTCTTCGCCAGTATCCGAAGAATGGTTTATCGAAACAACATTTTTCCCATCAACATTGTGACTACTGATGGTTGTACTTTCGCCATTAGATTTGGTAACCGTTGTAAAAGTATGTGCGCCCATAGACCCACCAGACATATCTAAAGATCTCGAATGAATAATTACCGTTGTGCCATCAGGATCGGTATATTTATACGGATTATTATTCCCATAAGCATACCGGTTAAACATCATAGGGTTATCAGCACTAAACCCAACCGGATCATTCGAATAAAACCGTCCAATCACTGGATCATAATACCGCTGCTGCATATAAGTTAAGCCGATATCACGATCTTCCACATGACCGGTATAACCTGGTTTATCTTCTGCTGCAGTGGCCGGACCGGTTTTGGCGATAAGCTCTTTGCCAAGGTAGATATAGCGGGTGAGTCCTTGCGGGCCGTCGGTGAGCAGAAGCTGGCCCGCATTGTTATAAACACTGTAACTGGTTGTAGTTGATGTTTTTTTAACACGTCTGCCATGACCGTCATATTGATAATTGACGGCACCAGAGGTTTGCATCTGGTTGGCTCGGTTAAACGTAAAAGTACGCTTGCCGTTATTATTTACATTGCCTCTGTCGTCATAACCAAAACTATAACCACCAGTCACCGACTGCAGCCGGTTTTTTGTCACGTCGTAGCTGAGTGTGAGTTGTTGAGTGCCCAGATTTTTGTTTTTGATATTGCCAAGGGCATCATAAACAAAAAGACCATTACCCCAATAACCATTGGCTGTTTCCAACCGGTCGAGTTCGTCATAACTCATACGAACTGTTTTGCCGGTGTTTACCAGGTCATAAATAACATCAATATTATTGTTGCTGTCGTAGTTATAACGCTGGGCAACTTTTTGACTACTACCCTGTTTAACCAGACGTTCATAAGGACGGAATTTGTGATCCAGTTGCTGACTAAACAGCATGCCATTACCAAGTACATAATCTTTTAACTGGCCATCAGCATAAAAACGCACTGCACTGGCAAAGCTGGTACTGGCATCTGCAACCCGGGTTGGATTACCCAAGGCATCAGGCGCATAACTAATGGCAGTGCCCGCCAGGGTCAGACTTTGCAGATTGGCCAGTGTATTGTAGTCCTGATCAATTACATAACTTCTGCCATCCAGGGTCAGGGTTTCTTTTTCCAATAAATGCAGGCTGTTATAGTCGTAACTCCAACGGATATTATTAACAGTAACTGCCTTCAGATTGCCCTGATTATCCCGTTCAAATTTTTGTTGGGGCGTGCTGCCATCGGCATAAGTTCTTGATAATTCTTCACCCAAATTATCAAAGGCTATAGTGACCCAGGAGGCGGCAACATTGTTGTAATCAGTACAATGACTAGCAGTGCCGGTAAAACCTTCAGCGTATTTTTCAATCTGGCCAAGCAAATTGTATTGCATCACTTTGATGCCAGTTTCAGGCCGTTTTTGCAGACATAATTGCATTTTGGTGTTGTACAGCCGTTGTTCGGTCACTCCACCCTGACTTATTTGCAGTGGCAAATCTGCCAGGTTGTAACTGATATTGGTTAAAACGCCCTCAGGTTGCTGGATTTGTGTGGCGAGCTCCTGCGCCGGACTGCCAAAAGCCAGATATTGTGTTGTGGTGGTGTGACCACGGCCATTTTTGACTGAAATCTGGTTTTGCCCCAGATAACGATAAGTCAGATCACCTTCTGCAGTATTGGTTTTGCCGATAACACGCTGCAAACCGTCATAAGACGTCGTGGTACCATAAGTCTGATTTAGCGTGTCACTGACAACTGACTGAAAGCTGGCTTTACCATAAGCATTAAATTGCTGACGCTGATAACGCACTGTGGCCTGCTCATTCTCGGCATCCCATTCTTTGCTTAATACTGGCTGCAACAAAGCATCTAATAAGATGGTTTTGCGGTAATTGCCTTTACTAATGGATTGCAACAAACTGCCGTTGCCGGATAGGTCGACGTCATAACGGATCTCGGTATCTGTCCACTTAGTGTCTTTGTGGTCAATCAGCTCCAGCCTGTCCAATAGATCATATTTGTACGAAGTTTCATAACCATTTAAATCCCGCACCCAGCTGATGGTGCCACTGTCATTCACAGCAAGCTGCGCCGTCATTTCACCGGAAATGCGACCCGGTAGCGTAAAAGACTGAGCTTTGCCGCGTTTGTAAGCCCCATACTGGACCCATCTGTTATTCATGGCATAAGTGATTTTTGCCAGGGTACCGTCATTGTTATAACTGCTGGTGTGTAACAACTGACCAAATTGACTGATTGTTTTGACTTTGGATTTACCTTGCTCAGCTGGACCATAATAACTGGCTGATTTTAATGACAAACTTTGACCACCCTGACTTATTTGGCGATTGGTTTCCAGATTCAGCAGCCAATTGGTTAAATCATGTTGATAACTGATGTCAGTAGTACGGCTTGGGGTGCCAAGATTGTTGCTTGTCACTTCCCGCTCATGTGCACCAAACTGGTTGTGACCGGAAAATTCTGTTCGAAAATAATCAGTTGCCAAGCCCGCTACATATTCTTGCGTTTCGTTGACGGTCTGATGTGCACGTTTGGTAATACTTTCCCGGTTAGACCAGTTTTGTTCTGATGAGCCTATTAACGCAGAGGGCAAAAACGATTTGGTGATTTGCCGCAGTTGTGAAGTACCGTCTGTATCCCGATAAATAGTGGCCACTTCAGTACCATCCAGATAGTCCCATTTACGGTAAAAAACATGTTCCGTAATACTGCCATCCGGTGCTGTAACCTTGGTTGTTTTCAAATCTCCACTGTCATAACCATTGATCGTGACTCCGGCACTTTGTTTTTCTTGTCCTATATAAGCGCCCTTGTTCTGCGAATAGTCATAACTCCAGTTGAAGTTAATTCCGGCGCCGGTGAGACTTTTACTGATAACAGACATGGTGAGATAACAGCGGGCAACTTCATAAGTTTCATAATTATCCCGCGAACGGGTCGGTGTTCCGGTACGCCCGTGAAGTATACTGCGGGTTTTGAAAACGGCTTTCATTCCTAATGGGTGTTTAATAAAACCCTCTGCTTCGCGATAACCAAGCAAGTTACATTCACCCCGTTCCGAGTTTGGTAAATCTCCGTTATAAGGTTCAACCTCACTGAGCTGGCTTAAGTTGTAATCCCAATAACTTTGATCAGGTAACACCACTTTATCCAGAGTAAATATATGCTCGCCAACATAATGGTAATGCCAGGTTTTGCCATTGCTGGTGATTGACGTTACCAGATAAGGTTCTGTTTCATGTTCATATTTCAGTGTAATCAAACGACCATCACTTGAGGAGATAGAAACCAGATTGTTGGACTGCAACCCTGAAGGCATCTGGCGTTTTTCATAGTTGTAAAACACTTCATTGCCAAAACGGTCTGATACTTTAGACACGCGCATAAACACTTGGTACAGATGTGCTTGTGGATACGACCACATTGCGGCGCGCACCATATGTGGCACCTCAAAATAATAAATAGTGCCATCCGGAGACGTCGCTTTAAAACCTTCACCAATGCCGCTAGTCCGCGGATAACAACTGATCCGCCAGTTCGATTTAGTGGTATACACTGCATCTGCACTAGTGGCTGCAATCAGTTTCTCCGCACTACTGCCAACATTTAAAGTAACTCCATTCCAGTATTGAAACGCTTCGATAAGCGATCCCTGATACATATAAGCCGGTGGCATTTGTTGTGAAGACGCAGAGCACTCTTTACCTCGCCCCCAAAAACCTTGCAGTACTCCCCCCACATAAAACAAGGTGTTATGAATAGCAGGCACCGACAAACCCCAGTCGCCAAATTCAGCTGTGTTGCGGTGGGTAAAGTTTTTGTCGTGATGACGCCGGCGAATGGCCACTTCAGCCGGAAAGTTGCCCGGGATCTGCATATCCGTCATCTGAAAACTTAAGGCGCCTGAACTCAAATCGACAGATTCACCCACTAAATCTGTGGTCTCAGGCGTCAACTCAAACTTAACATTCAGCTCATTTAATACAGCACGATGAATAGGCTGATCTTCCGGAGGATCTTCTTCCGTGTCGGGACTATTGGCATTGTGAAATTCAATGCGATAAGGGTCGGCTATCGAAGCTGCCCAATCGTCATTTTCGGCGTGCGCAGCGCAGGCAGAAAACAAACTAATGGCCGTAACAACGGCAACAAACAAAACTCTTGTTGCAGGAACATCAGCAAAATCAAAAGGTAATAAGTGCAATTGAGTGTTCATAGTTCATCCGTTAATTATCAATACTCTCGCCAAATGGTTTATAAGCCGATGTTTTTCTGATACTTGCATCAGCAGCACTTTCAGCAATCACAGATCCGGTGATATCCGTATGTAAATACAGGGTGAGGTTGGCAGGTACGGGCCGGAATGAAGCGCTGACGTGACAGTCAGCATTGATGGCCGCAGTTTGATAAAGAGTACCTGAAGGTTCAATACCACAACCTTCCACTTTATCGACCACAAAACCAACATTGGGCGTCACGGTAAAAGCAGCACGACTACCGGGTGAAACAGTTCTGAGGCTGGGGTCAATGACCCCACCAACTCCTGCCGTTGCCGTCACTTTAAACAGGGTCTGACTGGTTGAAGTGACAAGTATTGATTTGTCGGCATACCGGCAATAGTTACTGAAATTACAGGCATAGACCCGATACAGATATACACCTGCACCTTCAGCTGGTTTGACCACCAGTTGATACCGGGTCTGGCTTGCCTGCCAGTTGATAGGCCCCTGTAATAAACGTTCACGTCCACCCGGAGCTGTGACATAAACGCCAAAAGCGGAATGACCGGCAATATGACCAGAACCGGCGCTCCAGCTTAAAGTGGTTGTTTGACCAAGGAGCAGGCTGCCAGGCAACGTCAGGTCGACAGGCGCCGAGGGCGCCGGCGGCAATAGCACCTGCACACTAATGTCGGCGTAACTGCAGTAGTTACTCAGATTGCAGGCATAAACGCGGTAGCGATATGAACCGGGATTGGCTTCAGCTTTTAAACTTACCTGATAATTAGTTTTTGTTGCTTGCCATTGCAGCGGACCATACAACAAACGTTGCCCACCAGTGGCAGGCAACAGATAAACACCAAAATCAGAAACACCAGCCTGATGGCCACTGTTCGCCGTCCAGCTCAGCAGCAAAGGTTGCAATGGATAAATCGTTGCAGGAGTTGCGGCTAAATGAAGTGGCGGTAAAGGTGCTGTTGTTGCCAGCACCTGCCCAGATAAACAAAACAGAACCACAAAACAGAATTTGCCCATATCATCATCCTTGATGGTACTCCGGACTGACAACAACACAATGTCTGCCGGCATTTGTGTAGGCCACAACAGAACGCAGCTGCTTATCCTGAACGGGCTGCAATCTGGTACATCTGATGAAAAGTATTAGCAGAGGAAATAAATATAACAATAAATACACATTTGATTATTTTATTTAACCCCCCATCCTACTGATAACTGAGCAGATTTTTAGGCAAGCAAATAAATCAGTGCAAAGCAAAATGGACCGGAACTATCACCAACAACAAAAACCGCAGTCTGTTTTCACAATCTGCGGTTCTTGTTTTAGCAGGCAAGCAAATTAAGGTTGTTATTGCCCGCTTAACCTTTTGCCAAAAGACACGGCATAAGCGCCTGAACGCATTTTTAACACCGGGTCCTGGCTTGCACTGATGCCGCTGGCAAGCACATTGGGGTCAAAGTTAATATTTTTGCAGTTGTCGCCACCCAGAGCGGTAATTTGTAGTTCTCCACCATCAAGCAGGGGGCGGTTATCCGGCCAGCCTTTGGATGGGTCCAATAAATTATCTTCAGCAGTAGCCAGCTGAAATTGCAGTTTAAATTTCACCGGTGCATTTGCCAGTTGGGCCTTTAAACGTTGTTCAAGAAAATCGCTGGGTTTTGCTGTTATTTCTTTGTCTGTTAAACCTTTAACCCCATCAAGTGGTTGTAACTGCCAGCGCACCGCCTGCTGCTTGCCGGCGGAATTTTCCAGATAAAAGGTATGTAAACCAAAATATGGCGTATTGGCATAACTGGCCGGGGGTGCAGTTTTGGCCAGATATTCAGCCTGAGCTTTGGTATCCGGATTTTTGTCGCGGTAGGCGGCAATTTTGGCCATATCGGGTTTGCCTGTTGTTGGGTCCGGAATGGACGCCATTAACAAACCTAAAAAACTGTCGGGATCTTTAGCACCAAACATCGGTGTTGATAACAACGCAAAATGCTGCAATTCGCCGTTATTGAGTTTAATTTGCGCGGCAAAACCGCGTGGGCTGCGGCTATTTTCTGCGGCTTTGGGGTTGCCGCCCGCCATCGAAAAGCGCCCGGTCAGCGGGTAACTGTCACCGGAAAATAACGCTGATTTGCTATAAGCCAACATGCTTTTAGCGCCGGTGAAACTGCCGCTGACACAAAAACCCTTGGCATGGCCTTTACGTTCACCTTTATGTTCACCAAAAATTTTGGCAAAAGTATCAATAAATTGGGTTGGTGTGGCCGCTGGGGTGCTATCAGCCAATACCGGTGCCGCCGCAACCAATAAGCTGATTTTTAATAACAATACTTTCATCACAAACTCCAAATTGGGATTTAACAACTGCCAAAGCTTAGCCGCTCCGGCTTTTTGTAAAACTCAGAGACCCGAAAATTGCAGTTTTTCTGTGAGTAAATCAGTTGAATGACATAAAACAGCGGTTAAACAAAAAATGCCATCACAAAACAGCCCGCCCAAAGACAAAAGCAGGAAATAATTGCCGGCAAACAACAAAGGCGCTGAAATTCAGCGCCTTTGCAGAAGTTAAACGGCTTGTCGCAACAACAGAAAGATTCAAGCCGCGGTTTGTTTTGCCACTGCGCTGACTCTTGTCAAAGCTGCGGTTATACCTGCTGTTTTTGGTAGCTATAAGCGTAATACACCACAGGAATAACCACCAAAGTCAACAAAGTAGACACCAGAATACCAAAAATCAGCGCCACGGCCAGGCCACCAAATATCGGGTCATCCAGAATAAAAAACGCGCCCAACATAGCCGCCAGCGCTGTTAATACAATAGGCCGCGCCCGCACTGCTGAAGCGTGGATCACCGCAGTTTCAAGCGTCACTCCTTGTGATAGCTGCTGCTGAATATAATCCACCAGCAAAATGGAGTTGCGCACTATGATACCGGCAAGCGCTATCATGCCAATCATTGAAGTGGCGGTAAATTGGGTGTTCAGCAACCAGTGCCCCGGCATAATGCCAATCAGCGTCAGCGGTATAGGCGCCATAATAATCAGCGGTACACCATAAGATTTAAACTGCGCCACCACCAGCAGATAAATCATAATCAGCCCTACGCCATAAGCGATGCCCATATCACGGAAGGTTTCAAAAGTGATTTGCCACTCACCATCCCACTTGATGCTGAGTTCATCGGTAGTGTCAGGTGCGCTGAACAAATTTTGTGGCAGCGGCGTTGGTGCTTCGTTAAGCAAATCCTGAATTTCCAGCATGCCATAGAGCGGGCTGTCGATACCACCGGCCAAATCTGCTGTGACAAAAACCACTGGCCTTAAGTCTTTGCGGTAAATGGTATTTTCTCGTTGTTGTTGTTGTTTTTGCACCAACTCAGACAAAGGGATCAAAACCCCGGAGCTACTTTGCACCGGCAATTGCGACAAACTCTGCCAGTTTGCAATATTGCCTTCGGCAAGTTTAAGCACTACTGGCGTCACATTGTGTTGATGTTGCTGGCGTAAAAAACCGGCATTGCCTCCCTGAGTTGCCAACTGTACCGCCGCACTAACATCAGCCACCGAAACGCCCAGCAGCGCCGCTTTTTGTTGGTCAACCACCAGTTGCCACAAGGCTTGTGGTGCTTCAACTGTGCTGTCGATATCAACAATATGGGAAACTTCGGCAAAGGTTTTTTGCAGTGTCTGCGCCTGCTGCAACTGCAACTGATAGTCCGGGCCATAAACTTCTGCCACTAAAGGCGCCATCACCGGCGGTCCTGGTGGCACTTCCACCAGCTTGATACTGGCGCCCGTGCTTTTTTCAAGCGCGGCCAAAGCCGGACGCACTTTAAGCGCAATGGCATGGCTTTGTTCGTCGCGCTCCAGCCGGCTTTTTAAATTCACTTGCACATCACCCTGCCAGGCTTGCTGACGCAAATAATATTGCCGCACCAAACCGTTAAAATTAATAGGTGCAGCAGTGCCGGCATAAGTTTGCAGATGGGTCACTTCCGGCAGTTTTAACAAGGCCAGACTGACTTGGTCCAGCACGGCCTGAGTTTGTTCTAAGGTGCTGCCTTCGGCTAAATCCACCACCACCTGAAATTCGGATTTATTGTCAAAAGGCAACATTTTCAGCGCCACCTGCTGGCTGGTCACCAATAGCACCGACAAGCCAATAGCAGTAAGCAAGCCAAGCAGCAATTTGATTCTGTTATTGCGGCCGGCTTGTTTTGCCAAAAAGGGTCGCATCAGGCGGTTAAACAGCTGCTCCAGTTTGCCGTCGGCTTCGTCATGATGTTGACCTGTTGGGGTTTTGTTGCCAAACACCCGCAAAAATAACCAGGGCGTAAAAATAAAAGCCACCAGCAAACTAATTAACATGCCCATACTGGCGTTAATGGGAATAGGGCTCATATAAGGCCCCATCAAACCGCTGACAAAAGCCATAGGTAATAAAGCAGCTATCACGGTAAAAGTGGCCAGGATAGTAGGGGCACCCACTTCTTCTACCGCCATCGGAATGGCGTCTGCCAGCGATTTTTTGCCCAAAAGCCAATGCCGGTGCAGGTTTTCTACGACCACTATGGCGTCGTCCACCAGAATGCCAATCGAAAAAATCAGCGCAAACAACGACACCCTATTCAGCGTAAAACCATAAGCCCATGACGCAAATAAAGTAGCGGCCAGCGTAATAACCACCGCCATGCCCACCACAAAAGCTTCGCGCCAACCCAGGGCAAAACCCACCAGCAGCACCACAGAAAGGGTGGCAAACAGCAGTTTATGAATAAGAGTGTCGGCTTTGTCTTTGGCGGTGTCACCATAATTACGGCTGACACTGACCTCAATATCATGGCCCAGATAATGTTGTTGTAATTGTTCAAGCTTTGCCTGCAATGCTGTCGTGACATCCACGGCATTTTTGCCAGGTTGTTTGGCCACCACCACAGTCACTGCAGGGCTTTGTTGCAGTTTGCCATTCTTGTCGAGCCTGCGATGTTGTACATAACTGACGGGCTCGCTGCCACCAAGGCTCACCTCTGCTACATCACGTAAATACACAGGCAGCTGCTGACCGTTTTCACTACGTACCGCCACCACCAAAGATGCCACTTCGTCGGCACTGCTTAAAAAGTTACCGGCATGCAGCTGAATAAGCTGATCCGGCGCCAGCAGCGCCTGACTCTGGCTTTGGCTGTTATTTTGCACAAGCGCTTGTTGCAGCGCCGGTAAACTCAGCTGATAAGCCGAGAGCCGCGCCGGGTCCAGCCGCACCAGCACCTGCTGCTGCGCACCACCGATATTGTAAATATCGCGGCTACCCGGCACCTGCTGTAGTTGCTCTTCCAACCCTTTAGCAGCAGAAGTTAAATCGGCAGGGGTCACTTCTGGGTTTTTACTCCATAAAGTCACCGCAAAGACCGGTACATCGTCGATGCCTTTGGGTTTAATCAGCACTGGCCCAATACCACTATCAACCGGCTGCCAGTCGGCTTTGGCATAAAAAGCGTTATACAGCCGCACCAAAGCGTCGGTGCGGGCTTCACCCACTTTAAACTGCACTGTTAATACAGCGCGGCCTGGTTCAGACACCGAATACAAATGCTCAACACCGGCTATTTCGGCAATAATTTTTTCTGCCGGTATCGCCACTTGTTGTTCCACCATTTTGGCGGAAGCACCAGTGTAAGGAATAAACACATTGGCAAAAGTGACTTCTATTTGTGGCTCTTCTTCGCGGGGTGTGACCAGCACCGCAAAAAGCCCCAGCAAAAAACCGACCAAAGCCAATAAAGGCGTAATTTGGTTTTGTTTAAACAGCGCCGCTAAACGGCCGGAGATACCTAAGCTGCTCATGGTTCGCTCCGGCTTTGCTGCAGTTGTTTAGCCAACTGCGCCTTAGCGTCTGTGGCAATTTCAGCACCCGCTGTTAAACCTGAAAGCAGCTGATAGCTATTGTTATGCAGTGGTTGTAACCGCACCGGCTGCAGCAGCACTTCACCCGCTTGTTTTACCCAGACAGAACTCACTTCACCACGCCAGAGCACAGCAGCAGCAGGAATTTGCAACTGAGCTTGTTCAGCTGTTTGCAAGCGCAGCCGCAACCAGCTGCCCGGTAACATCAAATGTTGACTGTAATCGGCTTTTGGCAGCTCCAAACGCAATAAAAAACTATGGCTTTGGCTATTGGCTTG
Organism: Rheinheimera sp.; assembly: GCF_030824435.1. Classification (GTDB taxonomy): domain Bacteria; phylum Pseudomonadota; class Gammaproteobacteria; order Enterobacterales; family Alteromonadaceae; genus Pararheinheimera. Next base: position 1,023 of record NZ_JAVBXS010000099.1, on the reverse strand, counting down.
CGGCGCTATACGAAGAGCGGGTTTACCCAGCGCCAGCACAGTGCCGTCGCTCAGCAGCAATTCTGCATTGTTACTTTGTTGCGCTGCTTTGAGCTGACTTTGTGGCAACTGACTGACCAAACGTAAATGCTCCAGTGATAAACCTCTGAGCAAAGCTTTACCAGGCACCGCCAGCTCACCAATTTCAACAAACCTTTGTTGCAAAATGCCACTGTATGGCGCCCGCACCACAGTTTGTTCCAGTTGTTCTTTGGCTTCCGCAACTGCAGCATTGGCCTGCTCCAGCCTTGCTTTGGCGGCTGAATAATTGGCTTGGGCTAAATCCAATGCCGCTTTGGCCACCAGGCCTTTGCCGTGAATATCTTTCACGCGCGCCAGCTCTTTTTGCTGTTCGTCAAAACGGCTTTGCGCTTCTGTCATGGCGCCTTGTGCTTTATGCAAACGGGCTTGTTGCTCAGTGTCGGTAAAACGCACCACCACAGCACCTTGTGGCACTAAGTCGTTGACATCAAAAGGCAATTCAATAATACGACCCGATGTTTGCGCCGAAACAGTGGCCTGGGAAACAGCTTCAACCACTGCAGGCAGTTCCAGATATTGTGGCGCCTTTACAGTACTAAGCTGCAACCAGTCGGCAGCTGCAACGTTTTGCGCAAACAGCAGGCAAAACCCTAAAGATAACGGCAACTTCAGCATGCAAAACTCCAGGATCCGGCCAACCGGATTACATTAGATTAAACTGATATAAGTATATATTAGAAAGTTCTAATTAGAAAGCCGACAAACCAAAGCGCTGGCTTGCTGTATCAAATATTTGCCACTGGTATCAGACTTGTTGTTGATACCAGTTTAAAAAACTAACAGAACTTGTTGATGATACAAGCTATTTAACCCTGACGTTTCGTCAGAAAAAGTCAAACCAACCGCAACATAAGCTGTAAAAATAAGCATAAAAACAGATTACAAGGTCACCACAACGCAAAGTCGTACCGCTTCGATAAAAGCACAGGCATAATTTCCTCC
>NZ_JAVBXS010000030.1 GCF_030824435.1 Rheinheimera sp. | reverse complement strand
CTTTCAATTTGACTGCGGCCGAACGCAACAACAATACCCTGGTCAAAACCTGATAAAACGCTGACAATTTGTGGCCAATTGTATGAATTACGGCCAAAAATCGGCAATGACGGCTACAATTGCCAAAGCAATTTTTGCCGCTGTTTCAGGCAGACTTTCGGTTTTTAAATTCTGGAGCAAAGATGGATCGCACTCCGCAACAACTCAGTGTCAGTCATTGTTTTGAAGCCCCGGCAAACGTGGTTTTTCAATATTGGCTGGATGAAAAACATGTTGGTCAATGGTTGTTTACCCACCCGGATGGACAGTTACAACATGCCTCTATCGATGCCAAAGTGGGCGGCAGCTACCGTATTGTGGAACGGCGCAACGGCCGCGAACTGGTGCATTGTGGCGAATATTTACAAATCAGCCCACCTCATCAATTGTTGTTCAGTTTGTATCCGCCGGTGGCACAACCAGAACCTGATCTGGTCTGGATCACTTTGTTGCCTATGCCTTTTGGCTGTGAACTGACATTAACTTTACAGCTCTACGACAGCAGACGTTCAAAATCCCGGTTAATTGATGACTGGACCCGGTTATTAATGGCACTGGCTGCCGAGTTAAATAACCACCCGGCCGATTATCAACAAAACTAACAACACCGGCTTCCACTTCAGCAGTGGTTTTATGCGTCGGACTCAGGCGGACTATATACATTTCCCGCTGGCTGAATCAGCCCCTTGCAAGGCTAAAAGAGCAGGCCTTGCAACAGGCGACTTCAGGCCCAACAATCTTTATAATGCCCTTTTTCTTAGTTCCGGATTGTTATGTACCGCTGCCCACTTTGCCAACAACCCCTTATTGCCAACGCGGCAGGTTTAAACTGCAGCAACCGCCATCAGTTTGATCGCGCGCGCGAAGGATATTTTCATTTATTGCCGGTACAACAGAAAAAGTCATTAACGCCAGGCGACAGTGCAGAGATGATTCAGGCGCGCCGTGCCTTTCTGGAAGCCGGTTTTTATCAGCCGCTGTCTGACGCTGTGAATCAGTTATTGCTAAGCACAACAAGTGAAACAGCTGCCACAATAAGCCCCAATACAACGCCCGCCCAACTGGCTTTACTCGATATAGGTTGTGGTGAAGGTTATTACAGCAACAGGCTGGCACAGGCACTGCCACAGCTGCAGGTTTATGGTATTGATATTTCCAAAGCTGCGGTAAAAGCCGCCAGCAAAAAATATCCGCAACTGCATTGTGCTGTAGCAAGCAGTTATCATTTGCCTTTTGCTGATCAGAGTTTTGCATTGTTATTGCGGATTTACGCACCGTCAGAACCCAGTGAGCTGGCGCGGGTAGCGGCGCCTGGTGCTTTGTTATTGACTGTCACACCTGCGCCTGAACATTTGCTGCAGCTTAAACAACAGATTTATCAGGAAGTACGGCTACATCCGGCGCAAATTCAGCAGCAACCTGGTTTTCAACACCAAAAGCGTCAGCAGCTCAGCTGGATATTTCAACCGGACAAAGCTGCCGAACTTGAGCAATTGCTACAAATGATCCCCTTGGGTTACAAAGTGAACGCAGAGTTAAAACAACAGCTATTACAGCAATTACCCGCCATCAAGCTGGATTTTTATCTGGATTTATATCAGCGGGTACTCAGCGCCTAAAGCCGTGACCTTATCAGCAAAATACAAAAGGAGCTGATCGCAGCTCCTTTTACTTCTGTTCACAACCGCTGTAGTTATTCGTTGGCTGGCAATTCAGCCAAAGCGGCCATCAGCTCAGGTGTCAGATTTTCCGACATAAGCTCATCAGTTTCATATTCAAAAGGTGTAAACAAAGGTTCCATTTGTTGGGCGACTTTACGCACCTTTTTTTTACGTTTGGGTTTTGGTGTGGCTTGCGGCTGGGTGTCCAGCATAGTGGCCCAGAAATAACTGGACAGCTCAGCCACCAGATTACTTTGGGCATTTAGCAACACCACCAAACCCAGACCTTTTTCCGGTGAATAAGACATATCAGTACGATAGCCTTTCACCAGGCCGCCATGATAATAAAGTTTATGTTTACCAAACTGATAAATGCGGGTGCCTAAACCGTAATAAGCATCGGCCACATAAGGACCAAAGGTGCGGCCACTGAGGTTATCGGCCGTTTTAATACGGGCTTTGTGAATATCCGTCAGCATGGCTGGCGACAGCACATTAGGGTTGTGTCCAAGCCTTGCTATCAGCCATTTGCCCATATCCATAGCACTGGCATTTACACCAGCGGCAGGATTCACCCGGTAATAGGTAGGTACCACTTTGGCTTCGCCCCAGCCGCGACGCACTTTGACATGTGGCATAGCACGGTTTTTACTGGCAAGAAAAGCGGCGTAACCCACGGAAGCATTGTGCATTTGCAAAGGTTTAAAAATGCGTTGTTCTATCAGACGTTCGTACGGCATGTTGGTGGTTTTGTGTAACACAGTTTCAATCAGACTAAACAACACATTCTGGTAGCCATAACATTTGCCGGGCTGGCAACGTGGGTTGATGTTGCCAAATTTCGGCAAAATTTGCGCCGGTGTCATATTAGCTTCAATCAGGTCGTCAAAGGCATTGGGACTAACGCCGGCATTTTGCGCCAACAGATGTTCGATTTTCAGTTTGGCTGTCATATTTGGGCTGCGAAAACGAAAACCCGGCACATATTTAGTGACCTTGTCGTTCCAGTCAAAACGACCTTCATGCTCTACCTGGGCCGCCAAACCTCCGGCAAAAGTTTTGGAAACCGAAGCCAGCCGGAACACCGTATTGGCATCCACTTTAGCTTTGGTGCCGTGCGAGCGCACACCAAAAGCCCCTACCCTGACAATTTTGTCATCTTTAACAATGACATAAACGCCACCAGGGATCTGGTTTTTACTCATTTTACGGGTAAATTCGCGATGAAACTCTTCAGAAAACTGTGCAACAGATGGCGCCGCCGCGACAGAGGTCGTCAGCAAAAATAATGCAGCCATCAAACTTTGTTTGATCATAATTCCTTCCGGGATCCAAAACCCTGGCTGAAGTGCAGCACAAGCCTGCAAAATGCCACCGACCATACCGGAACACAGCGGAAAAATTTACTGCGAACGGTTGGCCAGTGCAGCCAGCATTTCTGGGATCAATGTTTGAATAAAATACTGTTTGTCCTGTTCGGTCACTCGTTCTGCCGACCAGTCACCACTGGCATAAGGCGCCAGTGCCGGTCCGGCACAATAACAAAAGGCGTCCAGCCATCGACCTTCAACTTCAACCCGCACTGCAGTTTTGACATAATGTCCTGAGTCCAGATCTTCAAAAAAATCTAATTTTTCAACAGCCTGCTGCTCTACATTCAGCAACAGCTGACCAGCCTGCCGATAACCTGGCTCTGGCAACAACACCGGCACCGGCGTTTCTGTTGGGCTTTGACTTAAGCCATAACGACGAAATCCGGTCAAAACGGCCGGTTTCATCTGGATCTGCTGGCCAGTGATGGCCGTGACAATGTCCGGGAAGGTTAATAAACCATAAACAAAAATATGGGTTGTTGTTGCCACCTGCCACTCCTTGCTGTCCGACTGAGCTCAGCTTTGACTGTCGCGCCAGGTCAGGAACAATCGCAGATCCAGTTCCAGTTGATGATACTGGGGTTCCATATACTGACACAATTGATAAAACGCCTTGTTGTGATCTTTTTCCCTTAAATGGGCTAATTCATGCACAACCACCATGCGCAGAATAGGCAACGGCATTTGTTTTAACAAGCTGGCGACACGGATTTCATTTTTACTTTTGAGCTTGCCGCCCTGCACCCTGCTGATTTGACTATGGGTGCCGAGCGCATTGTGGATCACATGAATTTTGGCATCAAACTGCACTTTGCTGATAGGGTCGCTGCTTTTCATAAACTGCTGTTTCAGCTGTAACGTCAGCTCATATAAAGCTTTATCAGTCTGAATATTGTGGCTATCGTCCGGATAACGGCGTTTTAAGCTGTCACCCAGACTGCCTTTGTGCAACAACTGGCGCACCTGTTGCTGGATACTGTCCGGATAAGATCGCAGGTAAATTAAGTCAGTCATCAAAAGTCACAACAACAGCACAATCAGAGTTAATGGGGCAATCAGGGCAGCCATGTTACCCTAAGCACGCCCTATCGCCCAGCTTTGCGCAGCCAATATGCCAATCCAGGTTGTTAAGGTGCACAAGAAGGCGGCTGCGCTGTCGCTTTTAACGCGATGATCTGGCCATTGGCGCCAGTAGAAACCTCCAGATAACGGCTGGTTGCCAGCAAAGTCCACTCGGGCTCCGACCATTGTTGTTGTTGTTTAAATTCCTGCAACCAGCCTTCGGTCAGTTGTAACTGCAACTGTTGACATAAATCCAGCTGCCAACCACCAGCGGCAGCTTGTCGCGCTAACACCTGTTGTTTAACCGCTGCACCAAGCTCAACACTTTTGATGTAATCCTGATAACTTTGGCTAAACAACTGTTGCCGGCTGACCCTGGCAGGCACACTGCTTATTGTTGCAGTTTCAGTACTCAACTGATGGATTTGCACCGGGATCAACAGATCCGTCTGACTGATTTGATAAGACAACTGCTGTTGTTGCCATAAATGCCAGCCAAGCCCCAAAGCAAAAACTGCCGTGACGGCCTGCAATTTCGGCCAACTGAACCAGCGTATAAAACGAAGCAACAACACAGAGAAGTGAGGCTTTGGCTGCGTTTTGAGTTGTTGTAACAAACGGCGTTTTGCCACTGCCGGCATCTGATGCTGGGCTGAACTTTGCTGATACCAGGCCTCAAGCTGCTCAGACAAGGCATCAGACTGCACGGCAGGCTCAGCGGCCTGGCTCTTGTTGTCGGCCTTTTCAGCATCCGGCTTGTTATTTGGTATTGTCATCATCATGCTCCAGAGCTTGACTGAGGCTGGCTCTTGCGTATCTGAGCCGGCTTTTTACGGTTTCTGTGCTGCTGCCACTGATGTTGGCAATCTCATCCAGCGAAAATCCTTCCAGCTGCAACAACAAGGCTTCTTTTTGCAACAGTGGCAACAGGCTGATGGCATGCTGTAACGTGCGTTGTTGCTCAGCCAGCATCAACTGCTGTAACTGGCCATCTGCGGCATCAGACAACAAGCAGTGTTCGGTTAATTCCTGGGTAGACCAGCGCTGTCTGCGGCGCAACTCATCAAAAAGCGCATTTCTTGCCAGAGCAAACAACCAGGTTTTAAACTGGCTACGCTGCTGAAAACAGGCCGGATGAATCGCGGTTGCAGAGCTTTCATTCGCTGCGGTGTTATGCTGTTCCGGCTGTTGTTGTTGCAATTCCAACAGCTTGAGCCAACTTTGCTGGCTAATATCCTGCGCCAGCTCTGCATCGCTTTGTGTTAACAAAAAATGATACAAGGCGTCGGCATACAGTAAAAACTGCGCTGTCAGTTCCTGATGTTGTGCCTGCACCTGAGGCCTTGGTAAGGCCAGACCTAAGCCGCCAAGCCGGATGCCAATTTGTTTCCATCCCATAAAAACTCCTGCCAAAAACCGCTTTCTGCTTAACAACATAGCCTTAGCGCTACTGAGTATACTGACTTCGCTTTTGCAGCAAAGTCAGTACTCTGGCCAGAAGGTCCTGCTTTTTTGTGCCACGGCGTTTTTTATTGTTCCAGGCTAAAATCCAGTTGTACTGTCAGTCCGGTTTGTTTGTAGGCAACACCACCTTCGGTGGATGGCTGATATTTCCAGCGTTTTAAAGCCCGCACTGCCGCCTGTTCAAAAACACGTTTTGGTTCAGCATCTAATACCACTATATCTGTGACAGCCCCGGTTGCGTCAATACTAAAGCTCAGTTGCACCCAACCACTGATACCTTCACGGGCTGCCGCAGCCGGGTACTGAGGCTCTACCCGAACCAGAGGTCTGGCATCAAAGTCGGTTTCCCTCAGGTATTGCCCCTGTTGCTGGCTGATGGCAATATCCGGTATCGCTTCTGGTAACCCGGCCTCTGTTAAATAGGGATCGTCTGATATTTCAAATTCCTGTCTGGCCGGCGGTTCAACAGGTGGCGCCGGTGGTGTTAACAAAACTTTTGGATGCACAGCAGTGTCGGCTCTGGGTTCAAACAATTCCACGGCCATTGGGGGTGGTAAAGGTGGTGGTGGCGCGGGTTCAGTACCCAGCAAATTAGCCATCAGCCGGAAAATCAATAAAGTAATAAAAATGGCCAATAATACTGTGCCTAAACGCGCCCGCAGTGGCGTCTGTGAAGTATAAAAAACTGACATATCGTTGCTCATAGTTCCGTCCTTTTTATTGCGTTTTTTATTGGACGATTGAACAAACAAAAAGGGGTTAAAAAATTTGAAGATAATTTATCTTGCTCTGGCTGCTCTGCTGATGCTGACCAACCTTAGTACTGTAGTGACAGCTGCCCCTTATCAGCTGTATCTGACGCGGCATGCGCATAAAGCTGATGCAGGTAAAGATCCAAAACTATCGGCCTGTGGTCAGGCACAGGCGGCAGCCCTTGCTACTTTATTGGCCCCCACCGCTATTAAGGCGCTTTATCACACCCCATTTCAGCGCACTAAACAAACGGCCGAAGCAATGCTGACCCAGGGGCGCAGTTTATATAGTTACCCGGCGGCCGATATTGCGGCGCTGGCCACGCAACTTCAGCAACAACAGCAAAACGCGCTGGTGGTTGGCCACAGCAACACCATACCGCAGCTGGCAGCTTTATTAAGTGCAGAGCCACAAGCAGAGCTGACAGAGCAGGACTACGGTGCCATTTATCAGCTGCAATTTGACGGCGGCCGGTTTATCAGTCTGACAAAATTGCAATTGCCTGCCCCTGCCATTTGCCAACCAATGTCAGCACAAACCACACCTCAGGGTTGAAGCTCGTCTGTCGGGCAGTACTGGCAAAGAACAACAACGATAAAAGGCAAACTTCGGACTGATCTGAGCCAGAACCGCAAAAACAACCACTGCAGTTTTGCCTGGCTTGCCAAAACAAAGACTCAATCTGAAGTCACAAGTTGGTTGTTAGCAGCCGGAGTTTCGTTTTAATAAACACAAGACTTCGGCATGGCCGGTATGAGGGAAAAAATCAAACAACTGCGCTTTTTCCAGCCGGAAGTCCGGCAACTGGGTTAAATCTTGCGCCAGACTTTGTGGATTACAGCTGGAATATAACAACCAGGCCGGTTGTAATTGGCTGACGGTTTCACACAGTGTTTTGCCAAGGCCGCGGCGTGGTGGGTTCACCACTAACAGATCCGGACTTTGTTGTTGAGCGCTGGCAAAAGCAGCAGCGTCCAGCGCCTGAAACTGCAGGTGCACATTCTGCATTAATGCAGCCGACTTCTGTGCGCAGGCAATAGCTGCTGCAGATATTTCAATACCGGTAATTTCCCGGCCGGTTTTAGCCAGATGCAACCCAAAACCACCAACACCACAAAATAGGTCCCAAACCCGCTGAACAGGTAAATCAGCTGTCCAGTCACGGGCTGTCTGATACAGACATTTTGCAAGTTCGGGATTGGTCTGAAAAAAACTTTGTGGTTGGATAAATAACGGCACGCCGTTAAAAAGCTCAGGTAATTGTTGCTGTTCAGTCAGTATGATTTCCTGCTCACCTTCCAGCACAGCTTTATGCTCTGGCTGCAGATTGACTGAGCACACCGCCAGCTCTGGCCATTGTTGTTGCAGCACCGGCAAATATTTAATGATAGCGGCCAGATGGTTTTTTGAACGCAACACCAAACGCAACATCCACTGCCCTGTCGCCTGGCTTTGGGTTAACAACACATACTTCAGCTCGCCCTTTTTCTCCGCCAACTGATAAGGTTCAAGCCTCGCCAAACGGATAAAACTGCGGATATGGGAAAAAGCTTGTTGAAAATCAGCCGGGTACAAAGGGCAAGCTGTTAAATCAACCTGCTGTTGATAGTGGTTCAGAATGCCAAGCACAGGTGCATCCGACGTACCCATCACCACCATTTTGGCTTTGTTGCGAAAGCCTGCTTCAGCGGAAACGACAGGTGGCAACAATTGGTAAGGCATATTATTTGGCAATAACTGTTGCAGCTGTTGTTGTTTGGCCGCCAGTTGCACTGCATAAGCAGTATTCAGCTCTGAACAAGAGCGGCAGGTATCGGCTACAAAATATGGACAAAACATCAGCAATTTCCGGCGGCATGAGTCAAAAGCGGGATTTTAGCAAAAGCTTATGCTCTTCGCAGTGATTTACATGGCGACCTGCAGTGACTGCAGCAAAAACAGCTTATCTGGCTATTTTGACTGACGTCTATTTGCCTGCAAAGCCAGAAGGTGTAGAGAATGCCAGCTAAAACCAAGGGTTCAACCCAAAGCCGCTTTCAGCCACAGATATAAAACAAAAAGCCCCGTACTTTCGTACGGGGCTTTTTGTTTTATATCTGGCGGAGAGAGAGGGATTCGAACCCTCGTTAGGGGTTAACCTAAACACACTTTCCAGGCGTGCGCCTTCAGCCACTCAGCCATCTCTCCAGAACTTGCTTCAGCAAGCGCGGCTATACTAGGTAAATTCAACGCGCGGCGCAACAATAAATTACTGTTATGCCGCTTTTCGCTGGAATTTTCAGCAAAGCCGCTATTTCTACAACTTTAGGCGTTGCCCTTTACCGCAACTCTGTTGCTTTTGGCAAAACCTAACATGCGATCCAGTGGCAATAAAGCTCTGTCACGAAGTGCAGCATCGACAAAAATTTCATGGCCGCTGGCGTCCGTCAGCGCTTCTTCAATGGCTTTTAAGCCATTCATTGCCATCCAGGGGCAATGAGCGCAGCTACGGCACGTAGCGCCGTTACCACCCGTTGGCGCTTCAATAAAAGTCTTATCCGGCATCGCCTGCTGCATCTTATAAAAAATGCCTTTGTCAGTAGCAACAATAAAAGTGTCGTTTGCCATGGTTTGACTGGCTTTAATCAGCTGACTGGTTGAACCAACGGCATCGGCCAAATCCACCACAGCTGCCGGAGATTCCGGGTGCACCAATACAGCTGCATTTGGATATTGTTTTTTCAGCTCAACCAGAGCGTTAGCTTTAAACTCGTCATGCACAATACAAGCGCCCTGCCACAACAACATATCGGCGTCTGTTTGTTTTTGTACATAAGCGCCTAAATGTTTGTCCGGGCCCCAGAGGATTTTTTTGCCTTCACTGTCCAGATGTTCAATCACATCCAAAGCAATAGAAGAAGTCACCACCCAATCAGCACGGGCTTTTACCGCAGCAGAAGTGTTGGCGTATACCACCACAACGCGGTCAGGGTGAGCATCACAAAAAGCAGAAAACTCTTCCGCAGGGCAACCCAAATCCAGCGAGCATGTGGCTTCAAGCGTTGGCATTAATACGGTTTTTTCCGGCGTCAGAATTTTCGCCGTTTCGCCCATAAACTTCACTCCGGCAACAATCAGTGTTTTTGCCGGGTGCTGATTGCCAAAACGGGCCATTTCTAATGAATCTGACACACAACCGCCGGTTTCTTCGGCCAAAGCCTGAATTTCCGGGTCGGTGTAATAATGCGCCACCAGAACGGCGTCACGCTCAATCAATAATTGTTTAATACGATTTTTATAAGCTTGTTTGTCGTCAGCGCTTAATGGCAACGGCTTTTTTGGGAAGACATATTCAAGTTCATTAAACTGCAGTGCTTGATTCATGCTGACCATCCAACAATCAAAAGGTGGCGCATTATACACGGGTTTTGCAAGGAGAAAAACTATCGGGGAAGTGGTGGGTCATGATGGATTCGAACCATCGACCAACGGATTAAAAGTCCGCTGCTCTACCAGCTGAGCTAATGACCCCTTACGGGACTAACAAGAAGATGGTGGGTCATGATGGATTCGAACCATCGACCAACGGATTAAAAGTCCGCTGCTCTACCAGCTGAGCTAATGACCCAAACGATAGGACTGAACTGGTGGGTCATGATGAATTCGAATCATCGACCAACGGATTAAAAGTCCGCTGCTCTACCAGCTGAGCTAATGACCCAGTTCAATCTATTGTTTGCGCGAAAGTGGTGGGTCATGATGAATTCGAATCATCGACCAACGGATTAAAAGTCCGCTGCTCTACCAGCTGAGCTAATGACCCCTGTCGCGGAGGCATATCTTACTTATTTACGCGCTCAGTGCAACCAATATTTGCCAAAAAGGGCCTTTTGTCGCACCAACTGCTTATTTTCGCAGCACTACAGCAATTCACTGTAGAATATTAACGCAATGCGTGCCTGAATTATCAGCAGCATCAACTACAAAGCTTCTTCCGGTGCATCATACAAAAACAGAAAAAATACAGATTTCAGCAATAAAAAAACCCGCTTTGCAGCGGGTTCTCTATAGAAAAACGACTTTACATCGTCTCAAGCTTCTTTCGGGCTGTTGCCGCTGGCTTGGATTTCGGGAAACTTTTAACCAACTGGTTGTAATACTTTTTAGCTGCAGCTGCTTCGTTCTGCTTTTCTGCAACCATGCCCAGTTTTAATAAAGCGTCAGGAACACGGGTAGTGTTCGGGTATTGTGTGACTACACGTTCAAAATGAGTTTTAGCTTTGGCTAACTCATTCTTTTGATAATACAACTGGCCGAGCCAGTAGTGAGAGTTTGACGTGTAGTCTGAATTTGGGTATTCCTGAATAAAAGCTTCAAACGCCGGAATAGCTGCAGCGTAGTTATTGTCTTTTATCACGTAATTGATAGCTTGCTCATAAGCCTGAGCTTCGGTCATATTGACTGAAGTTGCAGCTGGTGCAGCCGCAACATCCGCTGCAGCAACCTGATCGGCAGCTACAACGGCGGCGGGATTGCCCGCAGGAACGTTAGCCGAAGGTTGCACAGTAGCAGGTGCAGAAGACTGTACCTGTGATGCCGCATTACCCTGGCCACCCATCCGGCGGTCAATTTCCTGATAGATATCACGCTGTTGCTGCAATATCTCTTCTAATTTATAAGAGTGCATTTCTGTTTTGCCGCTTAACTCACTGACTTCATCAAGTAAAGTCTGGAGTTGTTGCTGCATCTGAAGTTGAGCAGCAGCGCGAGCTTCAACAACACGTTCCAGTGCAGCCAAGCGTTCTTCAACAGAACCACTACGGCTACCTGATTGTGCGGCATAACTCTTATTGCTGCTGCGACTTAAGTCAGCAACGGGCGCTGGATCAGCTAATACAGCTACTGCAACTAAAGAAAGTGCAGTAATCAGTGACTTTTTAACGTCCATGCACACTCACTAGTAAATTAGTAAACTAAAACAGCGCGACGGTTTTTAGCAAACGCGTCTTCAGTGTTACCAGCGTCAACTGGTTTTTCTTCGCCGTAGCTAACTACTGACATTTGGCCAGCAGCAACACCCAGGTTTTCCAGGTAGCTTTGAACTGACTGAGCACGACGCTCACCCAGAGCGATGTTGTACTCTGGAGTACCACGGGCGTCAGTGTGACCTTCAACTGTTACAGAAACAGTAGTACGGGCACGCAGGAAAGCAGCGTGAGCGTCCAGAACTGAAGCGAATTCAGAACGGATAGCTGACTTGTCAAAGTCGAAGTAAATAGTGTTTTGTTGACGCAGAGCTTCTAATTGCTGACGCAGTTGTTCTGCATCGCTCATGCCTTGATCAACAGCTTGTACTGGAGCGTTGGTGTTTGCGTTTGCATCGCCAGCGTCAGTTTCGTTGTTAGAGCTACATGCAGCTAAAGTCAGCACTGGCACTGCTACTAACAAACCTTTTAAAACTTTATTTAAGTTCATGATTTTTTCCTTAGTAAAACGATTAACCAAATTTTTGTGTTTTATAAAAACGGTGACCACGCCGGGGATTTAACTCTCCCATTAGCAGCAGGCAACCTTGCTTTAAAGCGACCGTCCATGGAGACCAGTGCCAGTACTTGTGACGAACCGTGCAAAGTACTATAAATAATCATTGAGCCGTTAGGCGCAATGCTTGGTGACTCATCCAAATAAGTGCGAGTCAGCACTTGCATTTGACGGGTAGTCCTATCCATGCGCGCAATATTATACTGACCGTTTGTCCGGTTTACCATAACAATTGCTTGGCCGTTAGGTGTAAATTTACCCGCTAAATTCATTTCACCTTCAAAAGTAACACGAGTTGTCGCTTTTGTGTTGATATCTACTGAATATAACTGCGGATTTCCGCCCCTTTCTGAAGTAAAAATAATCGATTGACTATCAGGACTCCAGTTTGGCTCTGTATCAATAGCACGGTGATTCGTTAATTTTGCCAGATTTTTACTGGCAATATCCATCACATAAATCTCAGTATTACCATCTTTTGATAAAGTCATCGCCATTTTGCGACCATCTGGTGACCAAACCGGTGCACTATTGATGCCTTTAAAAGAAGTCAGAATACTACGACGTGCGGTATAAACATCCTGAATATAAATCTGCGATTGTTTACGTTCAAAAGTAACGTAGGCTAATTTAGTACCATCAGGTGACCAGGTGGGTGACATTAAAGGCTCTTTTGCCCTTAATAACACCTGCTCATTTTCACCATCATAATCTGCCACAACTAGTTGATAACGATACTCTTGTTTATCACGCACTAATACATAGGCTATTTTCGTGGAAAATGCACCTCTTTCGCCAGTCAATTTTTCATAAATAACATCACTCATACGATGTGCATATTGACGAAACAATTTTCCAGCAATGGTAATTTCACTTGAATGCAGAATATGATTGCTGCCTGCAACCAGACGTCCACCAGCAGTCATCATAGGTTGACCTACACCACCATTGGCTTTAATCACATCGACCAGTTCATAACTAATAGTATAACGGTCAAGACCTACTTCTTTTACTGTGCCCATGACCACAGCCTCAATACCGGTTTTACTCCAGGCCGCAGCATTAAACTGACTGCTGTTTTGCGGTTGTTGTGGCATGCGCATTACATTCACCGGATTAAACTTACCACTGCGCATTAAATCGGCGGCAACAATCTGGCTGATATTTTGCGTTGGCTGATTTTGTCCAACAAAAGTAAATGGAACTATGGCCACAGGACGCGCTGAATCAACACCTTCTGTAATCACAATTTCCAAAGACGCGTAAGTTTTCAGCGATACAATTGCCATCGCCACTATCGCTGCTTTTCCTATCAACTTGAATATCATTGTCGTATGGTCTCAACTTATTTTTTAAAAGGTAACTTCAATTGACGGAACTCGGCATTCAATTCCGGATCATCCGGCATTGGGAACCGACCGACACGGTTAATCGCATTGACCGCGGCATTACACACGCCGGCGTCACCGCCTTCAACATTCATGTTAATCACAAAACCGTTACTGGCCAGATTCAGCGAAATTACACATTCTTTGCCATTCATGGTGTCGTCAGTAAACCAACTTTGCCTTACCCGCTCAACAATCATGGCAACATAACGCTGTTTTTCAGTGAGCAGCTGCCCTTGCCTTGCCAAACGTCGTGCTTCTTCGGCTTCTTCCGCCAACTCGTCTTCCATCATCTGCTCTTCAGCCTGACGTTCAAGTTCCTGCTGGCGTTTTTTGTCTTCTGCCTTTTTCTTCTTTAACTCTTCAGCTTTTTTCTTTTTCGCTAAATCGTCTTTTTTCTTTTTCTCAAGTTTGGCTTTTTCATCAGCCTTTTTCTTTGCTTCTTCTTTTTTCTTTTTTTCCTGTTCTTTTTTCAGCTTGTCCTGCTCTTTTTTCTTTTTGAGCGCAACATCAGCTTCTTTTTTCTTTTTTTCAGCTTCC
>NZ_JAVBXS010000067.1 GCF_030824435.1 Rheinheimera sp. | reverse complement strand
GCTGGCGCAAAGTGGCAGACCAGGCCCGGTGCTGGTGGATATTCCCAAAGATGTGCAATTAGCGGCAGTTGAATACCAACCGCCGTTGCAGCTGGCTGCTGACAACAGCGCCGCAGCTTTGCCGCAGCAACAGCTGCAACTGGCGCGTGAGCTGATGCAACAGTCCAAAAAACCTATCGCTTATATTGGTGGTGGTGTGCATATGGCCGGTGCTTTGGCTGAACTAAACGACTTTTTAAACCAGACCGGTATGCCAAGCGTGACCACCTTAAAAGCCATGGGATCTGTGGAAAAAAACAACCCGTATTATTTAAGTATGCTGGGTATGCACGGCACCCAGGCCGCCAATTTAGCAGTGCAACAATGTGATTTATTAGTGTGTTTAGGTGCCCGTTTTGATGACCGGGTCACCGGCAACCTGAAAAAATTTGCGCCTGAAGCCAAAGTGATTCATATCGACATAGATCCAGCCGAAATCAACAAGTTACGTTTTGCCGACTGCGCCATGCTGGGCGATCTGAAAGCGTTATTACCTGAAATGGCCGTGGTAACCGCCATCCAGCCATGGCAACAACATTGCCAACAACTGAAGCAACAACACGGCTGGCGTTATGACCATCCGGGTGAACGGATTTACGCGCCTTTGTTGTTAAAACAACTGAGCGAACGTATGCCGGACAACTCAGTGGTGAGTTGTGATGTAGGCCAGCACCAGATGTGGGTGGCGCAGCATATGAGCTTTAACACACCGCGTAACCATTTAAGCAGTGGCGGTTTAGGCACTATGGGTTTTGGTTTGCCAGCGGCCATTGGCGCCAAAATCTCGCGCCCCACCGACACCTCCATAGTGGTGAGCGGTGACGGCTCTTTTATGATGAATGTGCAGGAGCTGGCCACCATCAAACGTTTTCGGTTGCCGGTAAAAATTGTAGTGATCGACAACCAGCGCCTTGGCATGGTGCGTCAGTGGCAACAGCTGTTTTTTGATGGCCGTTACAGCGAAACCGATTTATCCGACAACCCGGATTTTGTTTCTTTGGCTGCCGCTTTTGCCATTCCAGGCCATAGCATCAGCCGCAAAGACGAAGTAGCAGGTGCGCTGGACGCTATGTTCACCTGGCCAGGTCCTTATTTATTGCATATCAAAATTGATGAAACCGACAACGTCTGGCCTTTAGTACCACCAGGCGCCGCCAACCAGGACATGATGACAGCCATGCCATTCACGCAACAAGGCACAGTATCAGCCACACCACCAGCCACACCACAAGGAGCAGCACAATGAGCATGCAACATACTTTAACTATCCAGACCGGTTTAGAAGTAGTGGCGTTAGAACGTTTGCTGCAGGTTACCCGTTACCGTGGTTTTCAGCTCTGTGGTATGGATATGAAACCGCTGGCCGACAACAGTGGTTTGCTGGTGACTTTAAATATTCAAAGTGATAAACCCATCAGCCTGCTGACGGCACAACTGAATAAGTTATACGATGTACAGCAGCTGGAGCTGCATGACGCTACAGCGGCAAATACAGCTTTAAGTGCCTGATTAAAAACAATAACGACCAGCCCCACGATGGGCTGGCGATAATACAACCAAGTGGCCCTGAACCATATACATATATTCTGCTGACGCGCCTTAAACAAACGTCAGCGCCATTTAAAAAAGAATGCAGGAGTAAACCGCATGCCTAAATTACGTTCAGCCACCACCACCGAAGGCCGCAATATGGCGGGCGCCCGCGCTTTATGGCGCGCCACCGGCGTGAAAGACACCGACTTTGGTAAACCCATTATTGCCGTGGTGAACTCTTTTACCCAATTTGTGCCTGGCCATGTGCATTTACGCGATCTCGGTAAATTAGTGGCCGAAGCCATTGAAGCAGCAGGCGGTATCGCCAAAGAATTTAATACCATTGCCATAGATGACGGCATCGCTATGGGTCACGGCGGTATGTTGTACAGCCTGCCGTCACGCGAAATTATTGCCGACTCGGTGGAATATATGGTGAACGGCCACTGCGCCGATGCCATGGTGTGTATTTCCAACTGCGACAAAATCACGCCAGGCATGTTAATGGCCGCTTTGCGCCTCAATATCCCGGCCATTTTTGTTTCAGGCGGGCCTATGGAAGCCGGTAAAACCAAGCTGTCTGATCAAATTATTAAACTCGATTTAGTTGATGCTATGGTGTCAGCCGCCAACCCCAATGTCAGTGACGCAGACAGCGACAAAATTGAAAAAAGCGCCTGTCCGACTTGTGGCTCCTGCTCGGGCATGTTCACCGCTAACTCAATGAATTGTTTAGTAGAAGCTTTGGGTTTAGGCCAGCCAGGCAATGGCTCTATGTTGGCCACCCATAGCGACCGTAAAGCACTGTTTATCAGCGCTGGCGAACGTATTATGGATTTATGCAACCGCTGGTATAAAAACGATGATAAAAGCGCCCTGCCACGTTCTATCGCCAATAAAACCGCTTTTGAAAACGCCATGATGCTGGATATCGCCATGGGCGGCTCCACCAATACAGTGCTGCATTTACTCGCCGCCGCTATTGAAGCCGAAGTGGATTTTGGCATGAACGATATCGACCGTTTATCGCGCATTGTGCCGCATTTATCCAAAGTGGCGCCTTCCACGCAAAAATACCATATGGAAGATGTGCATAGAGCAGGTGGTGTCATTGCTATTCTGGCCGAGTTACAACGCGCCGGTTTAGTCAACCCGGATACGCCTCATGTGGCCGGTTCATCATTAGGTGATGTGTTAAACCGTTTTGACATTATGACCACGCAAGACGAAGCGGTAAAAGAATTCTACCGTGCAGGCCCGGCCGGCATCCGCACTACTCAGGCCTTTTCGCAAAGCTGCCGTTACCCAACTTTGGACGACGACCGCGCTGAAGGTTGTATCAGAAGCAAAGAAAACGCTTATTCACAAGATGGCGGTTTGGCCGTGTTGTACGGCAACTTAGCGCCAAACGGCTGTATTGTTAAAACCGCTGGTGTTGATAAAGATAACCTGGTGTTTAACGGCGTCGCCCGTATTTTTGAAAGTCAGGACGAATCCGTTGCAGCTATTCTGGCAGGCAAAGTAGTTGCCGGTGATGTGGTGATTATTCGCTACGAAGGGCCAAAAGGCGGCCCTGGTATGCAGGAAATGTTGTATCCAACCAGTTATTTAAAGTCGATGGGTTTGGGTAAAGCTTGTGCGCTGATCACCGATGGTCGTTTTTCTGGCGGCACTTCTGGCTTGTCGATTGGCCACGTGTCACCAGAAGCGGCCAGCGGCGGCGCCATAGCGCTGGTGCAGGAAGGCGATGGTATTGATATCGATATTCCTAACCGCTTGATTCAAATCCGCATCAGCGACGCTGAATTACAAAGCCGACGTGAGGCGATGGAGGCCAAAGGCAAACTGGCGTGGAAACCTGTTGATCGGGTACGTGTGGTCAGCCCGGCATTAAAAGCTTACGCCATGCTGGCAAGCAGCGCCGATAAAGGCGCAGTGCGGGATTTGAGTAAGCTGGAAGAGTTATGAGTCAGGCAGCATTAAAAACTGTAGCGCCAGTGACAACAGGGGCGCCGCTGGCGGAAACAGCGGCTGAGGCTGTGGTGAACGCCGGGCGCGCTGCGGCGACTGCTGAATCAGTCGCTGGGCAGGCCGATACGCCAGCCAGCAGCCGCAATCCGGCTTATCCAACAAGCGCGTTAAGCGAAAGTGAAGCGCAGGCGCTACAACAGCACTATTTACGCGAAATTTTATTGTCGCCTGTGTATCAGGCGGCGGTAGAAACGCCGCTGCAAGCCATGCCAAAACTGGCGCAGCGCCTTGGCCATCATGTGTTTTTAAAGCGCGAAGACCACCAGCCGGTGTATTCCTTTAAGCTGCGGGGTGCTTTTCATAAACTGCATAAAGTAGCGCAGCAAAACCCAAGCGCCCAGGTGGTATGCGCATCGGCTGGCAACCATGCCCAGGGTGTGGCGATGTCGGCCAGCAAGCTGGGTCTCAATGCCACTATTGTGATGCCTATTACCACGCCGGAAATTAAAGTGGCGGCGGTAAAAGCCCGTGGTGGTCATGTGATGTTGCACGGCACGGCTTTTGACGAAGCCAACCGTTTTGCCATTGAACTGGCGGCCACTCAGGGCGCTGTCTACATTCCGCCTTTTGATGACGCCGATGTGATTGCAGGCCAGGGCACAGTCGCCAAAGAACTCCTCACCCAACACAATAAGCTTGATGCGGTTTTTATTCCGGTCGGTGGTGGTGGTTTGCTGGCGGGCATGGCGGTGTATATCAAAGCAGTATTGCCGAATGTGCGGGTGATTGGTGTAGAACCGGATGACGCTAACTGTTTAGAAGTAGCGATGCTCAACGGCGCGCCTGTGACTTTGCCGCGGGTTGGCTTATTTGCCGATGGTGTGGCGGTAAAACGTATCGGCACGGAAAACTTTAAGTTAGCGCAGCTGTATTGTGACGATGTGGTCACGGTTTCCAGCGACGAAATTTGTGCGGCCATTAAAGATATTTTTGAAGACTTACGTGCCGTGGCAGAACCCGCCGGTGCTTTGGCTTTAGCGGGCTTAAAAAAATACGCCGCTAAGGCCGACCATAGCCAAAACTTTGCTGCTGTGCTTTCCGGCGCGAATCTCAATTTTGATACTTTGCGTTATGTGTCAGAACGTTGTGAGCTGGGCGAGAAAAAAGAAGCGGTATTTGCCGTAACCATTCCGGAAGAAAAAGGCAGTTTCCGCCGTTTCTGCGAAACCCTGGGCGGCCGGGCTATTACCGAGTTTAACTACCGTTATGCTTCGGACAACAAAGCGCATATTTTTGTGGGTATAAAGCTTCGTAGCGGTGCGGAAGAGCTGCAACAGGTCAATCAGGCGTTATCGGCTGCGGGCTACGACTATCAGGATTTATCCGACGACGAACTGGCCAAACTACACGTGCGTTATATGGTGGGCGGCATGCCACCGCGTTTAGTGAACGAGCAGCTGTATCAGTTTAACTTCCCGGAATACCCCGGCGCTTTAATGAATTTCCTCAATACCTTAGGCGAAAAATGGAATATCACTTTATTCCACTACCGCAACCATGGCGCTGCCACTGGTGATGTTTTGGCGGGTTTTGAAATTGCCGACCCATCCGAGATTGAAGGGCATTTGGATGCGTTGGGTTATCCTTATCAGCTGGTGACGGGCAATAAGTCTTATAAGACGTTTTTAACTGCCCAGTGATGACACGGTGATTAGCCAATAATGGCGAAATTACGGCAAAGCTGTTGATGTAGTGATTAAAAAGCGCAACTAGGGTTGCGCTTTTTTGTGTCTGTTTGGCGATTTGAGTTTGTTAAAACGCGGAATCTTAAAGCGTGTGCAGAGGGGCTGTTGTTGGTGAGGTTTTAGCCACTGTTGGCACTAAAGCGCGACTATGGCGAACCCAACAACCGGCAACAACTGCGTTCGCCCGTTCGCGCCTCCCGCGCTCACTTTTGAATGCTCACTCCGTTGCTGCTGGTAGTTGTCTATATTCAGCTATTCGGGTAGGCATAGTTCACTACCTATCCCTGAAGTTCATGCAGAATGCTAAGCTAATGTAAGTTTGAACCTGTTGTGTTCAGTATTATAAGAGACAATTTCTGCGTTAATCCAATCGCCAACTTCTAGTGTATTTATTAAACTTGGTTGAGAGATATCTGATTTGTGTATCATTCCAGTTCCATCTATACCAAACTCAACAAAAATTCCATATTTTTGAATCGATACTATTTGAGCTTCTACATGACTACCTTTAGGATAAATAGAGTTTAGTCTTTCAAAAGAATTTAGAGATTCATCGCTGCTAGCAATTTTACTTACATATTCAAATATTTCTGGAATTTTATTGACTGAGTATGTAAAGCTTTGTTCGACCGTTCTTGAAGTTCCTAGTGAGTACTCTTCATTATATTTATAAAGGTATTCTGTCAGTATTTTTGCATTTAATATTGCCGTTTGTTTGCTGTCTGATTTGAATGTCCCGGCTCCAATGATGTTATCTCTAATTTCTGAAGCTGGTTTGTTTTCTCGAAATAGAGTGTCTTCGGATACTACAGATAGATAGTTAATGTTTTTCAAAAGTTCCAAATGAATAAAGCCAGAAGCAGAGATGCATACTAAGTCTTCTTTTTGTATATCTCTATTATGTGATTCTGAGTTTATGCAACCACTCTCCGCTAATGTAGATATTTCTTCATAAGATCTTGTATATGAGTGCCCTAACATTTGAAGTGTTTTAAGAATTTCAGATACTTTGTGAAATCCTTTTGTTCTATTCGGTCCGTATTCTCTGAATTTCTGGCTTAGCAATTCAAGTATTGATATCCTTATGAAGGGATCTGGAAGTTCATCGCTGTCATATGAGCTAAATAAATTCTGAATATGAGAATCTTTGTCGCTATAGTATTTTTTGTTTCCTTTTAAGAGGATTTTTGAAATTAAATGTTGAGGAATTTTAGTTTCCCCTTGTGATTGTCTAATTTTTAGTATTTCTTCTTCATTTATATGTCCGCTTTTGCAAAAGTCTAAAACCATTTCTAAACCCTTGCGAATGTTCCTGCCTGCTATCCCTATTATTATTCTTCTGAAAAATTTGTCCTGAAACAAGGTTGTTATTACTGACCTGATATATACGTCAACTTCTTTATATTTACATTTGACCCTAGTGCCATTTCCCAAGAAATAATAGAAGTCATCGCTTCTATCACTAATTTCTTTGGACAGATAATTAAGTCTTGAGTAAATTACTTTATCAAGTAACGGTGGGTCTATCCTGAATACCAAATCTTTGATTACTGTGTCTAAAGGTGGTTGGTCTTTAAACCTGTCATATGTAGAATCACGAAGCGGTAAGAATACTATACATTCGAATTCTTTTTTAAGCCAGTTAGCCACCTCAAACATAAGAAGCTGGTCGTCACTGTTACCTTTGTCACAATTGTCTAGTATTATTATTGTGCTTTTCCGTTGGTATTTCTCGAGGTAGTGTATGAATGAGGATAGTGTTATGCTGCTATCCTTTTGTAAGGAAGTAAGCTCCTGAAATATTATTTCATTGTACTTTTCTTGGTTATCCTTAAATAGGGATGCTCTCCCTTTTTTTAATTTTTCAATTTGTCTGTCATATATTTTGTATAGATTATCAATTTCATCGAAATCGGTATCTTCGTTGTTTTGTATTATTTTTTCAACTGTTTTCTCACTGACCCATTTGTATATCATATCTCGCTGAAGCGGTGCTTCATTTAGGTTTATATTTACCCACTCTATAGATTCTTTCATATCCTTCGGAAGGGCGAGAACCCTTAAATAGTCTGTAAAAGTGGACTTTCCAGACCCAACGCTACCAATCAATAAGCAAACTTCATGCTTCAACTTTTGGTGTTTTGCAAGTTTCTCTATTATTTCAATTGGTTTTTTAGTGTCATTTATTTTAGTCGAAACTTTTTCGAAAGTTGGTATTGATGCCCGAACAATTTTTTCAATTGGTGCAACATGAGACATTTTTCTTTTAGATGTTACATAAGCGTTTTGTACTATTTCAGTTCTTTGCTTTGTAGTAACTGGATTAAAAAGATGCCTGTATTCTACTGATATGTTAGACCCGAAAGAGTTTTCTCCGACAGTTTCGTTTATTACCGTATTTCCACCTAGCATGTGTTTTGGTTTGAAGTATCTTGATGATTTTCTAACTCTCTTTAGTATTTTTTTGCATTTTTCAATAAGTGAATTTTTTGAAATTGAACTCTGTATTGAAACATATATTTGTGTTGTTGGATTAATTTCTTTCCTTAGGATTTTTGTTGTTGGTTCTGAAATGTCCCAATTTCCAATATGCAATTCTACTCCGTCGGTAACTATTACTGTTTCACAGGGGTTTATATCTGAAGGATAAGATGCATTTATTTCACTCGCATACAACCTAGCTTCTCTAAAAGCGTCTCCTAATTCACCTGGCGCTTTTGCCTCTATTATAGCGACAGGAAGTCCTTCAATTATTATTACATAATCTGGGTAATATATTTTTTGACTGTTGCCTTTGTCGATTTTTAACTTTCTAATATTTATTTTAGTTTGTATGTCTTCATCGCTGTAGCCAAGGCCCAGTGGTAGTGGTGTTGTAAATAATGGATATATAAATTTTTGTTCTACGTCACTTTCAGTGGATATGATTATGTTGTTGAATTCTATAGTCATTTATTTTCTCTTGGTGATTTTTATATTATTTTTTAAGTTAAATAATGTTCATATCATCAGGTCAAATCTTGCCTTTTACCACTCCACAAAACCCATCAGTGACTTTGACCAACTCTTTAAAAAATCGAACTGCTTTATCCAGATCTTCTCGTTTTACTAAATGTGGTTTTTTCGGGTCGTCGCTAGCGCAGGCGTTGTGCACCGCATCGCCGCGTTTATTTAGCCACATATTTAGTTGTCGGCGAGCATCTGTAGGTTCTGTGTTCTGCCAGCGCCACTGCTCGGTGATGTCGTATTGCAGAAATTCCAGCGAGAGTTGTTTTACTTTTTCCGGTGCTGGGTTATGTAGCTTTTTAATTTCAATATCGATTTTTTTCTGAATAAAATCGCCAGCAAAACTGCCTTTAATGCCGCAGATTTTTTTGGTGAGTTGTTCCAGTAAAAACGCTTCGATATAACTTTCCCAGGCCGTGAGGGTCATCACCAGAGCGGCGCGTTTTAATACTTCGTTTTGCTGACGAGCTTCTTGATTAGGCAACTGATCAAAAATGCTGATTAACTTTTCAGCATCAGCAATTGCGGTTTGAAATAATTGGTAAGACTGTGATGCCATAAAATCCCTGCTGGTCATTACACGTGAAAAACAGAAGACATTTAGCGGGAGAATTTAAGGTGGGAACACCAAAAACCTAAACTGCCAAACTTCCTTTTCCGGCAACTGTGTTGCTGCTGCAACTTGTTTATCAGCAAACTAAAACACGGCCAGCAAAACGGCAAGCTCTTTTTCGGGACACTGTGGTTTTATTCTTTGCTACTGCAACATCACAGAACAGCCGTCTTTTAGCCGGGTTGCGGTTTGTGTTGTTAAATCAGCTGAGCGGTTTGTTGATGCTCTTGTATATTGTGCAGAAGGTACATCATGAATGTAAAAAGTCAGGGGCAAGTAAAATCTGCTGTTTTAACAGCAAACACCAGCCCCTCAGATAAAATGCCCGGGATCACAATCTGTCGGCAACAGCTTGTTAAGCAAGGGTTTTTTAAGCTAAAGCCTGATGAATTTGTGCCGACTCAATAATATGAGTGCCAGGCTTGGCACTGAGGCCGGCGCTGAGCATTGTATGCGCCACCTTCGCCACTGAGATAGCGCGCCATTTCAGCGGAATTAGCCTGCCCAGGCAGCGGTTTAGCCACAGGCCGAATTCTTCGCCTGTGCGGGAATCAGCTCTGATGGCGCCATCTAATAACGAAGGGCGCACTATGGTCAGAGCGTCAAAGCCCAGAGCCATCACATCCCGCTCTGTCGCCCCTTTTGTTTTGAGATAGAGACCGGGGCCATCTACAGCTGCGCCAAGGGTCGAGTTTAATACAAAGGTTTTAGTGCCGGCGGCATGGCTAAGTTCGGCAAGCCGTAAAATATAGTCGTGATCCACCCGATAAAATGCGCTGGCTGAGCCCGCTTGCTTCAGTGTTGTGCCCAGAGCGCAAAAGGCGATATCTGCTTTCCACCAGCTGGCATCAACCGGCAGTGCTTCAAAATCAATCATTGGGTTTGTTAACTTTGGATGTGCTGGTAACGGCCGTCTGGTGGGGGCTACCACCCTGGCCACATCCTTGTGTTGCAGTGCCTGTGCCAGTAACTGGCTGCCAACAGCACCTGTGGCGCCGAAGATCAGTAAGGTTTTCATGGTTTTGCCTTGTTGATACCAATTTAAATCAGTGTAACGAAAATCAGCATCTGAAGCTGCAGTTTGTGGCGGCGCTGATTGTTTTGGGTGGTTGGCGCTGTTTTTATCTCTGCTTTTATTTTCCTTTGTGGTTGCTCAGTGGCTGAGTTCAGGTTTGGAGTTGGCGGCAAATTGTTCCGAACTGTGGTGGCCGCTGTTATGGCTGCGCTGCACAGAATGTCATATTTAGTAACAGTTAATCCCCGGCTTGTGCTTGTAAAACCCACACCCGCCCATAAATAACCCACAAAGAAAATTTCTTTATTACTCAGGATTATCAAATGCTTAAACAACTACTCGCCAGCGCTGGTATTGGCGCTTGTAAAATTGATACCCAACTGCAAAGCAACCAGTGTGTGCCTGGGGGTAGCCTGAAAGGCTCTATTCAAATTCAGGGTGGGGCTGTGGCGCAGCAAATTCATGGTTTTGATTTGGCGTTAATGACGCGGGTGAAAGTAAAAACTGATAACGGCGAGCATTATCAGAATTTTTGTTTGCAACGTTTTCATTTGAGCGATGCCATGTTGGTTGAGGCTGGTGCGCGCCATCAGTTGCCGTTTGAATTGCGCTTAACAGCTGAGCTGCCGGTTACCCAATTGCCAGGTTATAGTGTTGGCAAAGTGTGGCTGGCCAGTGAAGCCAATATTGAGATGGCGCTGGACCCAACGGATACCGATTTATTGCAGGTTGCAGCCACACCACTGATGCTCAACTGCATAGACGCTATGCTGGCTTTGGGTTATCAGCTGCAAAAAGTGGATGTAGAAAAAGGCTATTTGCAAGTTCCTGGTAAACGCAGCTCTGTGGGTTGTTATCAGGAATTTGAGTTCCGGCCGCGGCAGTGGTTGTCGGGCATTAAAGAAGTGGAATTGTCGTTTTTACCGGACGGCAACAATATGTTGCTGGTGGTGGAAGTCGACCGTAGTTTCCGTGGTGACAGTTACCGTACTGTGCGTTTGTCGCCACAAAGTTCAAGCGCTGAAGTACAACAAGCACTGCGCACTGTGCTTGGCTGATAAGTGTGCGGCGCGCTCGCGCCATTAACCTTGCCGCTGGCAATAGCTTTGCCAGCGAAAACCCTTACAGCTACCTATACCGACGTGGTAAAAGATGGCCCTGGCTACTTTATTTTCTGCCAGCTATTCAGCTCAGTAAAACCAGATAAAAAAATACTAATTTGGTTCAGGCTGGGTATAACTTCTTGTCATTAAATTTATGTAGCTTGTTGTGTTTCCCTCCATTCTTTGCTGAATAACTTGCTGAAACAGTTTAATGAAAACTTCGCTGAAAAGGACACTTAAATGAAAGGTACATTCCACAAATTCCACACTTTGGCATTTTTACTGCCTTTGGTTGTTTTAGCCGGTTGTAGCACAACTGAGTCGTCGCGCATTATTGAAGCACCCAAAGTAAACGCCAGTTACCAGCCGTACCAGGGGCAAAAAAGCAAACTGGTTGTTGGTAAATTTCAAAACCGCTCTAATTTTCAAAATGGCATTTTTAACGCAGAAACCGATCAGCTGGGTTCACAAGCCAAAACCATTTTGCTGACCCACTTACAACAAACCAATCGTTTTTTGGTGATGGACAGAGCCAATATGGCCGAGTTATCTCAAGAAGCCCAGTTTGCCGGTGCCAAACAAAATGTGATAGGCGCTAAATATGTGGTGACTGGTGATGTGACTGAATTTGGCCGTAAACAAACCGGCGACAAACAATTGTTTGGTTTGCTTGGTAAAGGCAAAGAGCAAGTGGCTTATGCCAAAGTTGCGTTAAATATTGTGGATGTAGAAACTTCAGCTGTGGTTTTCTCTGCCATGGGTGCCGGTGAATTTAGCCTGGAAAATCGTGAAGTGGTTGGTTTTGGTGGCACCGCCAGTTATGACGCTACCTTAAACGGCAAAGTGTTAGATTTAGCCATGCGCGAAGCAGTGAATAACCTGGTGAAAGGCATCGAAACTAACCAATGGCAACCACAATGAAAGCCAGTGTGATAAAGCTTAAATTTTTAGCGGCTGCCGTGGCTGTGGCAGCACTGAGCGGCTGTCAAACTACCCGGCCGCTTTATCATTACGGCTCTTATCAGGACAATGTTTATACCCACTTTAACAACGAAGATGCTTCGCAGGTGCAGGAAATTGCAGCGCTGGAAAAAACCATCCTGGAGAGTGCGGCAAAAAATCTGCAAGTGGGTCCGGGCCTGCACGCCCACTTAGGTTATTTGTATATTGAAAGTGGTCAAATGGATAAGGGCATAGTGTATTTGCAAAAAGAAAAAGCACTTTATCCGGAGTCGACACAATTTATCGACTTTTTACTGAAAAATGCAAAAGCGGGTAAATCATGAAAAAGATGCAATTATTTGCTGCTTTAGTGCTGAGCATGATTTTAGCCGGTTGTGCCAGCAGCCAAACCCCAATGGATTACACAGCGTTTAAAAAGAGTCAGCCAAAATCCATTCTGGTATTGCCACCCATCAACCACAGCACCGAGGTTATTGCACCTTATGGCGTGTTGGCGAATGTGACAGTACCACTGGCGGAAGCTGGTTATTATGTGTTTCCGGTAGCCTTGGTTGACGAAACCTTTAAAAACAACGGCCTGACGGTGGCCGAAGATATTCACGCTGTGCCGGCAAAAAAGCTGAATGAAATTTTTGGTGCTGACGCTGTGATGTATATCGAAGTGCAGCAATATGGCACCTCTTACGCTGTGCTTTCCAGTGACACAGTGGTGGTGGTGCAGGCGAAACTTGCTGACAGCAAAACCAACGAAATTTTATGGCAAGGCAGCGCCCGCGCCGC
Source organism: Rheinheimera sp. (assembly GCF_030824435.1). Classification (GTDB taxonomy): domain Bacteria; phylum Pseudomonadota; class Gammaproteobacteria; order Enterobacterales; family Alteromonadaceae; genus Pararheinheimera. The sequence goes on along the minus strand of NZ_JAVBXS010000067.1, from coordinate 1,083 downwards.
CAGTAGTGAACAAAACAATGGCAGCGGCGGTGGCGTTATTGGTTTGTTGGTTGAAGCGGCAGTCACGCAGATTATGGAAACTGCTTTGGATGCCAGCTTTCAGGTTGCCGCCACCGCTTCAGGCCGTTTGTTATCGCCGCAGGCGCCTAATGGTTTGTTATATGGCCCGCGTTCGCCCAAATACGGCAAAGACAAAACACCTGAATAAAGGCTTGGCAATACAACCGGGCTAAAAAAAGGCCGGAACTGTGCTTCCGGCCGTCTTTTTGGTTTTAGTTAAAGTTGTCAAAACTAAAAATTTGTTCCACCGGCACCTGAAAATACCGCGCCAGTTGCAGCGCAATCACCACTGAAGGGGTAAAGCGGCTGGTTTCAACAGTGCTGATGGTTTTGCGTGACACACCTATCGCATCGGCCAGTTGCTGCTGCGACAGCCCCCTGACAGCGCGCAGCCCGGCAATTCTGTTATATAAAGTTTGTTCTTCCATCACTGGCCTACCAGTGTTGTTTCATCCTGCTCATCCAGCGCAGTACGTAAATTCAGATAAAAAGCCAGAGTGCCAACAAAAACTGTCAATAAAGGTACCAACTGAGGCGGCAGCATGGCAGTTTTGCCGAGCTCCAGTACCAGCTCTGTCAGGGCATAACCGGCAAATGCGGTTAGCATGGCTAACTGAAATGCCATTGTGGTGGCGCGTTGAAAACGGCTGCGCAGGTATTCGTCCTGAAAATCACCATTTATTTCTTTTATTTTCCAGCCATAAGACATCATTTTGGGCTGGTGCCGTATTTGATATAAAAAATAAAACACCGACAAGATAACGCCCACGCCAAAAACATCAGCCAGCGCTTTGTTTTCCAGCCAGCTCAAACTGATACTCCTCAGTAGCTCAAAGCCTGTTAACAAGGCGACAAAAGCTGCCCCGGTAATGCCCGATTTCACGCAATTTTCCTGATCTTCGATAGTCCATTTTGTCATCATTTGTTTTCCTTCTGTTTAGGAGTGTTGATACCTTCGGGTATCAATATGGAACCTTAAGGTATCATTGTCAAGCTTTTTTGATACCGTAAGGTTACATTTTT
>NZ_JAVBXS010000063.1 GCF_030824435.1 Rheinheimera sp. | reverse complement strand
CACCTGAGCACCCAAACCAAAGGCACTGGACAGTTCGGCTTTATAGCGGGTATTCATAGCGCTGAGCGCTACATCGGCAACGCCTAAAGTGGCTTGCACCGCCTGATTGCTGGATAAACGCTCGTTAGAATGGCCTGCCATCACGTGGGCAATTTCATGGCCTATCACTGCTGCCAACTGATGCTGGTTTTCTGCCACCAGCAATAAACCTGTGTAGACGCCAATTTTGCCACCAGGCAAAGCAAAAGCGTTCACCTGATCACTTTCAAACACCACGATTTCCCATGGGTTGCTTTGGTATTTTTGTGGTGTTGCCTTAAGCACAGCCTGCGCCACACACTGCACATACTGATTGGCTTTTTTATCTTTGCTTATGGGTGTTTTGGTTTTCAGCTCTTCAAAAGTCTGAATACCCAGTTTGCTCACCTGACTGTTATCAAACAACATCAGCTGCGGCCGCCCTGTTGGCGACTCGGCGCAAGAGCCTAACATCAACATGGTTGTGACTGCCACTGCCAGTTTGGTCAGGAATATATTGGAAGATTTGAACATAAGGATCCTTTTTCTGCTCTTTAAGGCTACAAGTACTGTGAGCCAGCATATACCCAAAATCATTGGCGTTGCACACAGGTTACTATATACAGCGCGGCAAGCGAGTGGATCTGGAGCGCCAGTCCGACCCGAAGCATAGTCCACTATGTGACAGACCAACGCTGGCGCTCCGGTGAACGAACACAGCCCCACTGCGACAAGGATGAAGGGTATATCATTAAAACAACACCGCCAGCAGAAGCTGGCGGTATTTGGTATTAACCTGTTAAATCATCAAAAAACTTTTTTACACCATCAAAAAAGCCTTTGGATTTAGGTCTGTGCCGCGCTTCACTTTCACCGCCCCAGCTTTCATCGAGCTGACGCAATAAGTCTTTTTGTTTGTCTGATAAGTTGACCGGCGTTTCCACCACCACTTTACAGACCAAATCGCCAACACCACCACCCCGCACCGACTGCACGCCTTTGCCACGCAAACGGAACATTTTATCGGTTTGGGTTTCAGCCGGAATTTTCAGCTTCACACGACCATCCAGCGTTGGCACATCAATTTCACCACCCAAAGCGGCAATGCTGAAACTGATTGGCACTTCACAAGACAGGTTGTTGCCGTCCCGTACAAAAATCGGGTGATCTTTCACATGCACCTGCACATACAAATCGCCCGACGGCGCGCCGTGCATACCCGCTTCACCTTCACCGGTTAAACGGATACGGTCACCGGTGTCAACACCGGCCGGAATTTTAACGGCCAGAGTTTTGGTTTTTTCGACACGGCCATCACCATGACATTTGCTGCATGGATCCGGAATAATTTTGCCGCGGCCATTACAGGTAGGACAGGTTTGTTGCACAGCAAAAAAGCCCTGACGCATTGTCACCTGACCTGCACCATGACAGGTTGGGCAAGACTTGGCCTGAGTGCCTTTTTTCGCGCCTGAACCGTCACAGCTGTCACAACCGACCCAGGTTGGCACCTTAATGTCGACCGACTTGCCACGCACAGCGTCTTCTAAACTCATTTCCAGGTTGTAGCGTAAGTCGGAGCCACGCTGAGCGCGGGACTGGCCACCACCACGACGGCCGCCACCAAAAATGTCGCCGAATACGTCACCAAAAATGTCGCCAAAATCAGCATTGCCACCACCAAAACCACCGGCACCGCGGTTTGGATCCACACCGGCATGGCCATATTGGTCGTAAGCGGCTTTTTTCTGATCATCCGACAGAATTTCGTACGCTTCCTGTACTTCTTTAAATTTCTCTTCCATCGCTTTATCACCCTGAGTGCGATCAGGGTGATATTTCATCGCGAGGCGCTTATAAGCCTTTTTGATTTCTTTGTCGTCGGCGCCTTTGGCAACACCGAGCACTTCATAATAATCACGCTTTGACATAATGCTGCTTCATGTTGGGGATAGACAAACGACCGCCGGGGCGGTCGCTCTAGTGTCAAGCCAGTAGAAGTCGCATCTTAATGATACGACCCCGTCTGAACAATCATTATTTGTCTTTAACTTCTTCAAACTCAGCGTCAACCACGTCGTCGCCGGCATTTTTGGCATTGTCAGCTGAACCTGGGTTGGCCTGACCTTGCTCGCCAGCAGCTTGCAGTTTTTGTGCTGCCTGCAGTAACGCCTGAGTTTTGGCTTCAATTTCAGCTTTGTCGCTGCCTTTGATCACGCCTTCCAGCGCGCTGATAGCAGCTTCAATCTCTTGTTTGTCGTTAGTGGCTAAGTTGGCACCTGCTTCTTCCACTTGCTTGCGGGTGGCATGCACTAAAGCGTCAGCCTGGTTGCGCGTTTGCACTAACTCTTCAAACTTTTTGTCTTCTTCAGCGTTCAGTTCAGCATCACGCACCATACGTTCCACTTCTTCATCTGTTAAACCTGAAGAAGCTTTAATGGTGATTTTTTGCTCTTTGCCGGTGTCTTTATCTTTGGCAGACACATGCAAAATACCGTCGGCGTCTAAGTCAAAAGTCACTTCAATTTGTGGTTCACCACGGCGGGCCGGGCGAATACCTTCTAAGTTAAACTGACCCAACGACTTGTTGGCAGAAGCTTGTTTACGCTCACCTTGCAGTACGTGGATAGTTACCGCTGCCTGATTATCATCGGCAGTAGAGAAAGTTTGTGATTTCTTGGTTGGAATAGTCGTGTTTTTCTCAATCAGAGCTGTCATTACGCTACCCATAGTCTCGATACCTAAAGACAATGGTGTGACGTCTAACAGTAATACGTCAGTTACATCACCTGACAATACCGCGCCCTGAATAGCAGCACCAACGGCAACAGCTTCGTCCGGGTTCACGTCTTTACGTGGTTCTTTGCCAAAGAAAGCTGTTACTGCTTCCTGTACTTTTGGCATCCGCGTTTGACCGCCGACCAGAATAATGTCGTTGATTTCACCAACAGACAAACCAGCGTCTTTTAATGCTTGTTTCAGCGGCTCAATAGTGCGCTGAATTAAATCTTCCACCAGAGATTCCAGCTTGGCGCGGGTTACTTTGATGTTTAAGTGTTTTGGACCTGTGGCATCAGCAGTGATGTACGGCAGGTTCACTTCGGTTTGTGACGCTGATGACAGTTCAATTTTGGCTTTTTCACCGGCTTCTTTTAAGCGTTGCATCGCCAGTGGGTCGTTACGCAGGTCAATGCCCTGCTCTTTTTTGAACTCGTCAACTAAGTAGTTAATGACGCGTGAGTCGAAGTCTTCACCACCTAAGTGGGTGTCACCATTGGTCGATAACACTTCAAAAGTTTGTTCGCCGTCAACGTCATCAATTTCGATAATAGAGATATCAAAAGTACCACCACCTAAGTCGTACACTGCAACTTTGGTGTCGCCTTTTTTCTTGTCCATGCCATAAGCAAGGGCTGCGGCTGTTGGTTCGTTGATAATACGTTTTACTTCTAAACCAGCAATACGACCGGCATCTTTAGTGGCCTGACGTTGTGCGTCGTTAAAATAAGCAGGCACTGTGATAACAGCTTCAGTCACTGGTTCACCCAGGTAATCTTCAGCAGTTTTTTTCATTTTTTTCAGCACTTCAGCTGAAATTTGTGGCGCTGCTAATTTTTTGCCTTTGACTTCAACCCAGGCGTCACCATTGTCAGCTTTGACAATCTGGTAAGGCATGATTTTGATGTCACGTTGTACTTCAGCGTCTTCAAAACGACGGCCGATTAAACGTTTAATCGCAAATAAAGTATTTTTTGGGTTGGTAACAGCCTGACGTTTAGCTGGCTGACCAACTAATACTTCACCGTCTTCCGCATAAGCAATGATAGAAGGTGTAGTTCTGGTACCTTCAGCGTTCTCGATAACGCGAGGTTGGTCACCATCTAAAATGGCCACACAGCTGTTTGTTGTACCTAAGTCAATACCAATAATTCTACCCATGATGTACTCCGCTCTTAAATTCGAACAATTAAAATTGTGTTGACCGGTTAATGGGGTTAATCCCTGATCGATTCAAGGTTATTCCTGCAAATTTTTTAAAAATTGGCATGAAAAGTTGATTTTTCAGCCTGTTAAAGGCCTGGTCATGGTCGCTTGCCGGAAAATACATAAATCCAGTTCGCCTGTATGGACGTAGCTGGGTATAATCTTTTTATCTGTTTTTTAATTTTTTATGGAATGCCCCTGATGCCATTACTCGATAGCTTTACTGTTGACCATACCATTATGAAAGCACCTGCTGTGCGGGTTGCCAAAACCATGACCACGCCAAAAGGTGACGCCATCACTGTATTTGACTTGCGTTTTTGTGTGCCAAACCAGGAAATTTTGTCGGAAAAAGGCATTCATACGCTGGAGCATTTATTTGCCGGTTTTATGCGGGATCATTTAAATGGTAATGGTGTGGAAATTATCGATATTTCCCCTATGGGTTGTCGCACCGGTTTTTATATGAGCCTGATTGGTACACCAGACGAACAACGTGTTGCCGACAGCTGGAAAGCGGCCATGGCTGATGTATTAAAAGTACAACAACAGTCCGAAATTCCGGAGCTGAATGTCTATCAGTGTGGTACTTACGAAATGCATTCTTTGGACGAAGCCAAAGAGATTGCCAAAAACGTCATTGACCGTGGTGTGGGTGTTAATAAAAACGAAGAATTAACCTTGTCAGCTGATTTATTAAAACAAGGTCATTAACACCGGCATAAAATTCGCCAGTTTCGAATATTCTGTACTCAGACCAAAGCCCATCAACAGATGGGCTTTTTTATTGCCTACCTCCAGAGGAGGTAGTTTTTTACTGACTGTCCTGCTGTAGTAAAAGCCTGTGCAGCTTTGCCGGTTAGGCTCTTTTTAGATTATTTTGCAGCATCAGTTGCAGCGCCGAGGGTTGTTTGGCGCGGGTGGCTGCTGTGGCGTAATAATTGGACGTGTCGTTTTTAACGCGGTTTAAAATAATACCGCCCAATGCAACACCGGATTGTTCCAGCAATTCCAGCTTACGGGCAAAATCCACCAGCGGTGTTTTTTTCACATCCACCACCAGCTCCAGTTTGCCTACACATTTGGCCACCACCATCGCATCACTGACTGACAAAATAGGCGGGCATTCAATAATGACGCGGTCGTATTTTTTCGCCAGCACTTTGAGGATGGCTTCAAATCTTGGCATAGATAAAAACAACAAAGGATTCATTGGCCTGATGCCGGAAGGCAACACATCGGCATTCAGTTCTTTGCTAAAAAACACACATTTATCAAAACTATGGGTTTTTGCCAGCAGATTGGTTAAACCCGGTCTGTGTGGGTTTTCGCCCAAAGCTTCGGCCAGCGCCGGAAAACGCAAATCTGCGTCTATCACAATAACCCGCTCCAGCTCAGAAAAAGACTTGGCAAGTTGCAGGCAGATACTGGATTTACCTTCGTTGGGCGCTATGGAAGTAAAGGCCAGCAGCTTTTGCTGACACAAAGTTTTATCCAGCAAAATATTGGTGCGGATAGAACGGATATATTCCTGATACAAGGTGTATTGTTTGCCAGACTGCTGAATAACCGGCAAATTTTTATCAATGCCTTTCACCCTGATTTGCGGTACCACACCTATCAGCTTAAAACCAAAACGGGCTGCTATCTGACGGTATTTAGCGGTGACATCGGCAAAAAAGTGCAAACACAACACCAGAAAAATGGCACCGATAAAACCTATTAAAAATGCCGCCACCGACAATAACAGCCGCTTTGGACCAATGGGCTGGGAAGGCACATTGGCCGGGTCTACCACAATAATACTGGAAGTTTTGTTGATATCTTTGAGTAACTGAGTTTCTTTCATCTTGTCACTCAGTGTGGTGAGCAGTGCCAGACTGGCCTGAATTTCTGCTTCGTATTTTTTGTGATGCTGCGCGACACCAACCAGAGTCTCAAGCTTATGATTGGCCGCCACGGCACGTTGTTCTGTTTGTTGTAACAACAACAACAGCTCGGCATGGCGGGTGTTAAAATTACCTGTCAGTTTGTTCACTTCGGTTTTTAATTGTTCTGCCGATACTTCAATTTTTTTTGCCGCAGCAATATATTTTGGATGTTTGGCCAGATAACTGAGTTTCAGCTGGGCAAATTCAGCCTGTAACATTGATAATTGCTGCTGCAAGCTGGCGATCACCGGGATGGCGCGCAGCTCTGGCATGCTGCTCAGCTGCAGATAATCCTGTTGTAAGCTGATTTTTTGCAGCAATACCGCCAGCTCCTGCACCTGACGATTCAGCTCTCTTTTTTCCAGCGCAAGTTGCACTATTTCCTGTTTAGCCAGATCAACATCACTGCCAATATCAATAATTTGATGCTGTTGCCGGAACAAGGCTAACTTTTGCTCGGCTTGTGCCAGCTGTGTTTTTGCCAGACTCAGTTGTTGGCTGAGTAAATCACTGGCCTGATGGCTGTGTTGTTGCATTAGCCCCGTCTGATACGCCATAAAACGACTGGCAACCAGATTCACCACTTCACTGGCAATATAAGGGTTGTAATGTACAAAAGAAATTTCCAGCAAGGTGGTTTTAGGCACTGAAAGTACCGTCAAACCAGCTAACAACGCCTGAGCATCGTCACGACGCAGATCATCCGGCACACCCAGCTGTAAATCGTCCGGTAACTGACTGACCACATCACGGGCAAACTGAGTTGAAGTCAGCAGTTTAATCTGGGTATCCAGTCCGTCGTTGTCGCCACTGCCGCCCGGCAACAAAGACTGCAGCGGATTCGAAGCCAACACGCCTTTCACCATCAGGGTGGTGGATGCACGAAATAACGAAGGCAATTGCGACACCATCAACGTGACCACGGCAAAAACCAACAAAGTGATAAACACAATCAACCAGCGCCGCGCAGACAAAATAGCCAGAATGACGCTGAGTTCAATCACGTCATTGCCTTGTGTCTGAGTGCGCTGACCGCTGTGGCTCATTAAAAAAAACTCTTATCTATTTTAATCACGTCACCTGGCAAGATAACGGTGTCCGATTGAGCAACAAAGGTGGTTTTGTCGACACCACGCTGAATAAACCATTGTTGGCGCGAGGCTCTGTCCTGCAAACCACCGGATAAGGCAATGGCCTGCTCCAGCGTAATATCAGGCTGATAAGCATAAGAACCCGGGTTTCGGACTTCACCATAAATAAAGAATGGCCGGTAACTATCAATGGTAATAGACACACTGGGAGCAACCAGATAACCATCCCGCAGTAGCGCTTCAAGTTGTTCTTTGGCCTGCTGTTGGGTTAGTCCGGTCATTTTGACACTGCCAAGCAGCGGCATATCAATAAACCCCTGCTGACTGATTTGTGCTGTCACCGACAAATCGGCCTCCTGATAGACACTGATTTTAATAGTGTCACCCGGACCAAACTGATAACCCTGCAACAGTGAAACAGTGTTGGCGTTAAGCGCCGCACTGAGCAGCACACAACATAATAACAATAGCCTTACCATAACCTGCTCACTTGCCAGAACACCTCGGTCGCAACTTTGTCTGCTTCTGGCCGCTGCTCAATTTTGGCTCTTTGCAATTTCAGTTGCTGCTGCCAGCTGGTGCTCAATTGCCAGTGCCAGTCAAATGCCAATTCCAGTCGTCTTCTTTGCAACTGCTGCTGATCAAGCTTTGCCAGATTACGTGCCAATATCAGACTGATTTGGTGGGCGTCGTTCCACTGATAGGCCAAACTGGCGCTGTGTCTGGTATCCAGTTGGCTGACACTGTCGGTGGCGTAAGACAATACTGAATTGCGGCTGGTGAGCAGTTCCAACTGCCATTGTTGTGATAACTTCGACAGATTTTGCACCTGCCAATAACTGCCGCTGCTTTGTTGTTGGGCAGTATTGCGCCAAAAACGACCGGCAATCAGCTGAAACTGCTGGCTGCCGCCAACACGACTGGACCAGCCGGCTCCCAGCTGCTGCAGCTCTGAAGGCGTTTGATCTTGTTGTTCCCGCCGCATTTCCGCGTTGAGTAACAAGCTGGTGTTTTCATTCAGCCTGTGGCCGTAATCTGTTTTGAGGAAGTTGGCTTGTTGTGCTGTCAGTTGTTGTGTCTGGCTGTGCTGCTCATTTAGCATGCGGCCTACACTCAGCTTCAGGTTTTGTTTGTCTGGTGCGCGCCCGAGTTGCAGCGACAGTTGTAATAACTTTTGTTCATCGGTCAGACTTTTTTGTGAAACGTCCAGAAATTCTGCTTTACCAGAACCTGCCAGCAACAATTCGCGTTGCCAGTGGCTTTGTACTGTTAAATCGGCGGCATCGGACAGAAACAATTTCAGCGCGGGAGACAACTGATAATCGGTGCTATTGAGGACAGATTCATCGGCATAACGGCCAGATTTGATACTAACAGGTAAGGCCAAACCATAACCTTCAAACAAACCCAGCCAATTGTATTGCAACATTGCAGCTGCTTTTTCATCGGCGACAGCAGGTGCTGGCTGAAAATAAAGATTGGAGTTGTGAACAAACTCCACTGAAGTGCGCAGCTGATGTTTGGCCTGTTCCCAATCATTATTTGCCGCCACACAGTGAATACTCAAAAAAAGCGTTGAAAATACAAAAAGATACTGCCTAAACATCGGATTTGCTCTTGAAAAAAGTAAAACATCCTTATTTTGTTTTTATTTTTCCGTTAAACCGATAGTAAAGGAGAATTGTGAAAAGTTAAAGACTTTAACATTTTTCATTTTATTAACTTTCAAAGCAGCAAAGCCCCACAGCACTTTGTGCAAAATATCGGCGATTCTTTTCTTGTTCTTGTTGCTGGAACAGAGAATAATCAAACAAGGAATACGCCTTGGCATGGAGTGGTTGGATGTTCGGATTTCAATGGCGATATATAACCCTGCTGGGCTGTTGTTTAAGCACTCCCCTTTTTGCAGCGGATAAACTGCGTTTTGTGCTTTATTACCCGCAGGTCCCTCCTTATATGTATTTGGATCAGCACAGCAATAAAGTTGTAGGTTTGGTGCCTGATCTGCTCGAAGAACATTTTCGCCATCAACAGGTGCAGATAGAATTTATTGTTGATAACCGCCGTGGTGCCGAACACCGGCTGTACAGTGGTGATGTTGATGCTATGTTGCTGGCGCCGGAATGGACAGCACAACCACAACAACTGATATTTTCTGACATGGTATTACCACACCGCGATTACCTGTTTTCACTGCGGCCTTTTGCCAAAGGCAGCACTATTCAGAACTGGCTTCCTGAAAAAACAGTCTGCACCCGCCAATATTACATTTATCAGGCGCTGGAACCTTTTTTCAAAGCCCACAAAACAACCAGGGTGGATGCCTCCAGTGAACTGGCACAGATGAAAATGTTACAAAGTGGCCGCTGTGATTATGCCTATATTAATGAACATGTAGCGCGCTGGATGCAACAACATCAGTTGGCTGATATTCAGCTTTACCAGTCACCTGAACCCTTTGGCGAGGTGGCGCTGCGGGTGGCTTTTCATCCCAAATGGCAACCTTATCTGGCAGGTTTTAATCAATATCTGGTACAACAACGGCAACAGGAGAAAATCACACAAAAACTCAAGTTTTATATTGATAAAAACTGATTATCAACGTCAGCTGCCGCTGCAAATTTTTCACAATAAACGACATTCATAACCCACGCAGTTTCTGTTGAATAGATAATAAAAAACCGCCGGTAGTACCGACGGTTTTTATAAAACACTATTGAGAGCTGAAGTCAGGTTTATATTTTAAATTGTGCCACCACCTGACGCAGTTCACTGGACGAAGTGTTGAGAGATGCCGCTTCTGCGGTCAGTTCAGTTGCATGGCCGGCCGTGTTATCCACCAAAGACGTGATTGAATGCAAACTACGGTTAATATCGTCCGCCACTATGGTTTGTTGTTCAGTCGCCACTGCAATCTGGGTACTTTGCTGCTGCACCACCACTATAGCTTCGCTGATGGCCGACAACGCCTGCTGCATCGCCTGCGCCCGTTCTGTGCTGATTTCTGTCTGGCTGCGGCCACGTTCCATCACGGTTTCGGCTTGTTTGGCTATTTGCTGCAGTTTTTCTACCATACGGCGAATATCATCAGTGCTGTCGCGGGTGCGGCCAGCCAAAGAACGTACTTCGTCCGCCACCACGGCAAAACCGCGGCCCTGCTCACCGGCACGGGCAGCTTCAATAGCAGCGTTTAGCGCCAGTAAGTTGGTTTGTTCGGCAATACCTTTAATCACATCCACCACAGTACCGATATTTTCCGACTCTTTAGCCAGGCCCATCACCACCTGCACAGCTTCGAGCATACTGCTGTCAAGTTCATTCATATCCTGCACCGCCAGTTCAGACAACTTAAAGCCGTCCTGCCCCTGCTGCTGGGCGTGTGCAGCAGCGTCACTGGTCGATTGGGCGTTATGACTGATTTCCTGCACTGTTGCAGCCATTTCGGTCACAGCTGTCGACACTGAATCAATCTGCAATTTGCTTTGCTGAATTTCCTGATTGGTGAGCGCTGCCACCTGATTCAGATGCTGGCTGGAACTTTGCACCTGATGCGCCTGCTGCCGGGTCATTTGCAAAGACTGGCGTAACTTGCCAACAAAGGTATTAAAGTGTGTTGCCAATGCCCCTACTTCATCTTGTTGATCAATGGCGATAGTGCGGGTTAAGTCGCCATCACCACTGGCAATATCACGCATAGCGGCAGTTAAATCGGTTAGTGGTTTGGTAATCAAACCTGTGCTTAATAATATCATCGCGGTAATAATGCCAAGCATCAGCAGGGTCGCCACTAATGCCCAGTTGATAGACGACTGTATCGGGCCATCAATCAGCTCAGCCGGCACTAAAATACCCACCAGCCAGGCCATTTTAGGGAAGTCCAGTTTCACCGGTTGCACGGCAACATAATAACTATTGCCATTAAAACTGACGGGGAAAAACCCAGCTTTACCGTTTTTTGCTGCAGCGGCTATCTCTGCAAAACCCTGAGTTTCTTTAAGTTTTTCATCAAAATCTGCAATAGCGTCATTGGTTTTAAACTCTATACCCTGCTGCGCCGGGAAATGCACTATCTGACCTTTATCGTCCAGTAAAAATGGTAAGCCCTGGTCCTGATAACGAATGGTATCTACCTGATCACCCACTTTATTGATATGCAGGTCAACACCACCAACCCCCAACAGAGTGCCATCCGGCAGATAGACAGGACCTTCCACCACGGCCGAAACAATACCGGTGGTAAAGTCGGCGGAAGGAGAACCTAAAAAGTAGGTGTTGTGTTTCATCGTTTCCTGATACCAGGGACGCTGGGTGGCAAAATAACCTTTGGTGACGTCACCGGCATTGGGGCCATCTTTATCAACACCGGTGCGGGAATCTTCGCGGAAATATTCATCAGAGCGGGTTAAGGCAAAAAATGCCGACAAAATAGCTTCATCGCTACCGCTGACTGTTTTAAAGGTCTGATTAATTTGTTCATAACCTGCTAAACCATTTAATTCGGTGCCGCGGCCCGGATAATTGACAAACCATTGCTGAAATTGTGGTGCCTGTAAAAAGGTGCGGGCAACCTGAGCGTAGCCTGCAAAAAACTTCCCGACCGCCACAGCTTCCTTTTGCATCAGCGCGTCAACATCAGACTCTACCTGCTGCCTGGTTTGGTTGGCCAGGTGACTGACCACAAAAATGGCCGCCAATACAAAAAGCACAGCGGTAGAACCGCCAACTGTCAGTAAGATCTTTTGTTTTATTGATTTTATTTTTGTGTACAACATACAACCCCCAAAAAGTAGCGCCTCATCAGAACACAAGGCTCTGAAGAAATCCAGATAGCCACAAGTCGTAGCCGGCAGGCAAAAACCTGGTTGTTTTGTGCCGGGACGCGCCCTGTCGCCCTCTGGCCTTTAGTTGCGGGCAAAAGCGGTGGCAAGCTTCACAAAAAATGGCGACAAAACCACAAAAAGGTCAGACCAATAACGGTAGTTGGCGCGCAGTTGTGACTGCAATCAGACAAGGCTGTTAGGCAACAGCCAATAACCCCGCTAACAGCATGCTGTGCGACGGGGCTTGCAGGCAGGTTTTATTCTGGCAGGGTTAAATTCAGCACTCGACTGACGGTAACAGTGCCTGTCACTTCGGCATTCTGAATAGTGGTGCGGTAGTTTTGCGCCATCACACGGTTAAAACTGACCTTTAACAGCTTACTTTTACAGGCTCCCAGTTCAAATTGCGGGATCATCAGCTGATTTTGTGTGGTGTTGCGCACCAGCCGTACCGGATTTTGTCCAACCGGGCACTGAGCGTCTGGCTGCTCAATCACCAGCTGGGTTGGATAATCATCCGCCGCCCAATAAAAATGCAAAGTGCCATTGCCAACTGTTTTATAACCAAACTCCGTCGCCTGTAATAAGCGAAACTCCGGCAACAGTACAGTTGGCGGCAGACTTAACATAAAACTATCTTCGACATTACCAAAGCGCCAAAACTGCAGCTGCGGGCGTTGTAACCGCTGTTCGGTAATTTTTTCCGGTATCACATCGCTTAGCACACAACAGCGCATGGTGTCGGGGTTGTTTGTAATAGCCGCTTCGCTCAATCGGGTTAATGGGTTACGGATTTCCAGATTGTCGGTGCCGGATAAAGCCAGCGCCTGGTTTTTCCGCCACAGCTGAAAACTGCCGCCATACAGCAGTCCGGTGTTGCCGGTATAGCCTTCATCTGTAAGCACCAGCTCAATGGCAAGCTGATAACTCAAATCAGGTAAAGCCGCGGACTCCACTTCCGAACTGGCCGAACCACCACAAGCAGACACTAAAGTGGCCAGCAACAAGCTGGCGAACTGCAATTTCATTTATCAACTCCATTTTCTATTGATAAGGCAGTGTAACCGGCACAGCAGCAGCGTCACAAGTGTTGATGAAGGAGCTTTATCTTCGAAATACAAAGTGTTATGAAAGAGCTGCTCAAAAATCAGGCAACTCAATAAACAGTTGTAATGGGTTCAATAAGGATTTTCACAGGCAGAGTGAATACGGGCTCTCGTGATGCAGGCAATCCGGCATCATGCCGTATGAACACGACGAGCTTTGCGAGAAGCCGGTGGACGCAAAAACACAAAAACGCCCGGAGCGTTTTACACTCGCCACATCCATGTAGCTCGCCTTCGGCAACTACATTGTGCAAAACGGCTATCCTGCCGTTTTGTGGACAGCGAAGCTGGTCCCGAAGGGATTTTCTACAGGGGTGAATTCGGGATCTCAAGACGCAAACAATTTTGCGTCTTGCCGAATGAACGCATGAACCTCCGGCGATTGCCGGATTGTAGAAAACAAAAAACCTGCTCAAGGCAGGTTTAATGGGTGAAAACGGATCCAAGCAAGCCAACAATTTGGCTTGCGCCGTTTTCACGCCTTTTGCTCTGCAAAAGGCCGGGGGGCGCAAAAACACAAAAACGCCCGGAGCGTTTTTGGACAGCTTTAGCTGGTCCCGAAGGGATTTTCTACAGGGATGTAGAAAACAAAAAACCTGCTCAAGGCAGGTTTAATGGGTGAAAACGGATCCAAGCAAGCCAACAATTTGGCTTGCGCCGTTTTCACGCCTTTTGCTCTGCAAAAGGCCGGGGGACGCAAAAAACAAAAAACCTGCTCAAGGCAGGTTTAATGGCGGACGCAGGAGGATTCGAACCTCCGACCGCTCGGTTCGTAGCCGAGTACTCTATCCAGCTGAGCTATGCGTCCGTAGTACAACTTTTTCTTACTTCACCCGGCAATGTAACTTCTTATGTTGCTTTAGATGGCGGACGCAGGAGGATTCGAACCTCCGACCGCTCGGTTCGTAGCCGAGTACTCTATCCAGCTGAGCTATGCGTCCATCTAATCTAAAACAACTGGCGGAGGGAGAGGGATTCGA
>NZ_JAVBXS010000008.1 GCF_030824435.1 Rheinheimera sp. | reverse complement strand
AAAGAGCGTGCTTCGACTTCGAAGCGGGAGGCGTATGTTACACTTCCCAGATTTTAAGTCAAGCAGAGAATTTTACTATTTAAATAAGCTTCTCTGCTTAACCTGACTTACTTCAGAAACCACTTCTGATTTCTGCTTCACTACAACTTTCAGAGCTTAGAGCCTGTCGTCGCTGCGAGGCGGCCATTTTAGTCAGTTTTCATTTCGTGTCAAGCGTCTTTTTATCGACATTTTCAACTTATTTCAAACTTACCCGGCTTGCTGCTTTCGCACCACCCCGTCGGCATGTGGCGCATTATAGAGACTTTCGCAGCACTGGCAAGCGCAAATTTGAGAAAACTTATGCTTTTGAGTGCGACAGCTTCTTTTTCAGCCGAAAGGTGCTTTTTTCCAACAATTGCCGCATACTTTCCACACAGCACAGGAGATCCATATGACAATTCGTACTTATAAAGGTATCAAACCCAGCCTTGCCCAAGGGGTTTATATAGATGAAAGTGCGGTAATAGTCGGAGATATCACTTTAGACACTGATGTCAGCATCTGGCCACTGGTTGCTGCGCGTGGTGATGTAAACAAAATCCGTATTGGTGCCCGAAGCAATATTCAGGACGGTACTGTTTTGCATGTGTCCCGCCCGAGCGGGAAGAACCCGGCAGGCTCACCTCTGATTATTGGCGAAGACGTTACTGTAGGCCATAAATGTATGTTACATGGCTGCACCCTGGGAAATCGTATTCTGGTGGGTATGGGTGCCATCGTCATGGATGATGCAATCATTGAAGATGATGTAATCATAGGCGCAGGCAGTTTAGTACCGCCTGGCAAAACTTTGGCTTCTGGTTATTTATATGTGGGTAGCCCGGTAAAACAAGCCAGAGCACTGAACGAGGCAGAACGAGCTTTTTTAGCTATCTCAGCCGCCAACTATGTGGTGCTGAAAAACGACTATCTGGCTGAAGGCTAGTTCGAAGGAACAAAGCAACCGCCTTTATATAGCTACCTTATATAAAGGCGCAGCCCCCACTCTATATAGCAGCAGAGAAAAACGACAAAGTCGCTTTTACAAACTGCCATCCAGCCTGACAATACCGTCCTCACCAAAAAGTTCAGCGGCAACAGCAGCTTCTATTTGTTCTTCCCAGAAAAAACAGTCTTCTTTTACCTGATACAGCCAGGCCTCTTTTTGCCAACCTTCCGGCATAAGGATCAGCACCTGAAGTCGAAGGCCTGCCTGCAATACGCTACAGGACACCGCCTGATGAATGGCATCAAAGTGATAGTCATCGTTAAAGATAAGCTGCTGATTCATGTTTTCACCAAAGCCGTCAGTTGTTCCAGCACAGGCTCAAGTTCAGGTTTGACACCACGCCAGATGGCAAAACTCTCAGCGGCCTGTGCCACCAGCATACCTATACCATCAGCACACTGGGTTACACCTTGTTGCTGACACCAGCTTAAAAAAGCTGTGGGTTCTTTGCCGTACATCATGTCATAGGCCAGTTCGCAGTGTTGTAAATGCAAAGCGCTGATATCCGGCCGCTGCTGGCTTAAACCCGACGATGTTGCGTTAATAATCAATGACCAGGACTGAGGCGGAATATCAGCAAAGCCAGAAGCCGTGACGCGGGTATCAAAAAGCCCGGCTATAGCTTGTGCTTTTTCTGCTGTGCGATTGGCGATATGAATTTGTCTGACTCCGGCTTCCAGCAAAGGCCCAACCACACCACGGCTGGCGCCACCAGCCCCTAACAACAACAGCTGTGCCTGATTGAGCTTTACACCCAGCCGGTGTAAATCTGCCACTAAACCAAGGCCATCGGTGTTGTCACCACAAAGCAGGCCGCTGTTATCTATATAAAGTGTATTTACCGCCCCGGCCTGTTTTGCCCTTTCACTGAGCTTTGCGGCCAGTGCAAAAGCCACTTCTTTAAAAGGCACAGTGACATTAGCGCCGCGTCCGCCAGAGGCGACAAACTGCTGCCAGCTGTCGGCAAAGCCATCGACCGGTGCTAGAATGGCGTCGTAACTCAGCTGCTGCGCCGTTTGTTCGGCAAAACAGCGATGGATCAGGGGCGATTTTGAATGCCCTATCGGATTTCCAAATACAGCGTAACGGTCCACACTACCACCATGATTAAGTTGCTGAAAAAGATGTTTAAAACCGACGATAGCAAGAGCCATCCGACACCACAAGTCACGCCTTATCAATTGATTGGCGGTGAAGAAGCTACCCGCAAGCTGGCCAATCGTTTTTACGACATTATGGCAACAGCACCGGAGGCGGCCGAATTGTACGCCATTCACCCTTTGCCACTGGATATGATCCGGCAGAAATTTTTTGAGTTTTTATCCGGCTGGTTGGGCGGCCCTTCTTTATTTGAAGAAAAATACGGCCATCCACGCTTACGCGCCCGCCATATGCCATTCCCTGTCAGCCCACAGTTGCGGGAGAAATGGATGTTTTGCATGAACAAAGCTCTGGAAGAAGTGGTGCAGGATAAAATGTTACGGATGGGATTAAGTGAAGCTTTGGGCCAGCTGGCCAGCCATATGATTAACCGCGATAACTAAAGCGCCACTGCGCAACCACTGATTTCAACAAGAAGGGGCCCTTTGGCCCCTTCTCTTTTAATTGTTTGATGTGTTTATTATTACTACTGTGGCAATGCCCGCTGCAAAATCTGCTGTAAAAACAAACCAAACTGATGACCATGATGTGCCAGCATTTGCGGGAACATTGAAATGGAAGTCATGCCAGGGAAAGTATTAATTTCGTTCAGTAAAATTTCGCCATCTTCGGTCAGGAAAAAATCCACCCGCGATAAATGCCGTAGTTTCAGCTGCCGGAAGGCTTTTAACGCCAGCTGTTGCATAGTGACAATCTGAGTTTCGGTTAAACCTGCGGGCTCCAGACTGGTGGTGGTGTGGCTGGCGTTGCTGTATTTTTCTTCATAAGAATAAAACCTGTCCTGCGGCACGCAAATTTCGCCGGGACGGGTGGCAATCAGCTCGTCGCCATATTGGTACACCGCCACTTCCAGCTCACGCGGTTTTAATGCTTTTTCTATCAGCACTTGCTCTGAATAACCAAAAGCATCATGAATTGCCTGCATCAGCTCAGCTTCGGTACTGGCCGCATAACACCCCACAGAAGAACCCTGACTGGCCGCCTTCACAAACACTTTGCCCCAATTGGTAAGCGCCTGTTTGGCTTGTTGCAGGCTGTCAGCTGAAGCTTCAGTTAAAAACAAATAAGGGGTATTTGGAATGCCCACTGCCGACAACCATAATTTGGTGCTGATTTTGTTAAAACACAAAGTGCTGGCTTCCGGCCCACAACCTAAATAAGGCAAACCGGCCAGCTCCAGCATAGATTGCAGATCGCCGGTTTCGCCCGGATAACCGTGAATACAAGGCACCACATAATCGACTAAACGGGTTTTGTCGCCCACCAGCAGCTGACGGTTTAAACCTAAACTGCATTCAGCACCATCCGCTGTCAGCCAACGATCTTTGTGCATCTCGACCCTGGTCACTACAACACCTGGCAAAGCGGTTAATTGTTGTTCGAGAAAATTAGCGCTGCGCAGCGACACTTCGTGTTCAGCACTACCACCACCACACAACAACAATACATGGATATTTTTCATTTCATTTTTCCTGAGATACAACAAGCAGACTCTAAACAGACCCTCTAAGTGGTTATCCGTTCAGGCCAAGCCAATCTTGTGGTGTTAAATAACGTTGATATAACAGCGCTTCCGGCGAACCTGCTTGCGGCTGATAACCATATTCCCAACGCACTAAAGGTGGCATCGACATTAAAATAGATTCAGTACGGCCACCACTTTGCAAACCAAACAGGGTGCCACGGTCAAATACCAGATTAAACTCAACATAACGGCCACGGCGGTACAACTGGAACTGCCGTTCATGTTCACCATAAGGAGTGTTTTTACGTGCTGCAACAATAGGAATATAAGCCTGGCAAAAGCCTTCACCGACGCTTTGCATAAAAGCAAAACTGCGGGCAAAACCCCATTCGTTGAGATCATCAAAAAACAAACCGCCCACGCCACGGGTTTCCTGCCGGTGTTTTAAATAAAAGTATTCATCACACCATTTTTTATATTCTGCATAAACCTCTGCGCCAAAAGGGTCACAACAATTTTTCGCCACCTGATGCCAGTGCACTACGTCTGCTTCTACCGGATAAAAAGGCGTCAGGTCAAAACCACCGCCAAACCACCAGACCGGCGCTTCACCTTCTTTTTCGGCAATAAAAAAACGCACATTGGCATGACTGGTTGGCACATGCGGGTTATTCGGGTGGATCACCAATGAAACACCCATGGCCTCAAAACCACGACCGGCCAGTTCAGGCCTGTGGGCAGTGGCCGAGCCCGGCATTTTATCGCCAAACACATGGGAAAAGTTCACGCCAGCCTGTTCAAAAACAGCACCATGGGTCAGAACCCTGCTGCGGCCACCACCACCTTCAGCACGCTGCCAGCTGTCTTCGACAAACTGCGCTTTGCCATCGGCTGCGGTTAACTGAGCACAAATCTGGTCTTGCAACGCCAGTAAAAAGGCTTTTACCTGTGCTTTATCAACCTGTTGCATTGCTGCTTGCATCAAACACTCCTGTTCTGCCGGCCTTGTGTATCCACCGGCATGTTATTTAGCCAGCACGAAAAATATGGCCGGTCTGAATATCACGAATTTCACTTGGATTTAACCGGCCACCGGTCGGTGCATCAATAATCACCTCCAGTTGCGACCCTAACTGAGCCTGCACATCAGCTGCACTTCTGCAGGCGGGCTGGCCTGATAAATTGGCGCTGGTGGAGGTAATGGGTTTGCCATAAGCCCGGCATAACTGCTGCACCAAAGGGTGATCGGATACACGGATAGCAATGGTGCTAAATTGCCCGGTCAGCCAGTCGCTGAGTCCGGCTTTTGCCGGTACCACCCAGGTGACAGCACCAGGCCAGCTCGCCAGCATCCGTTGTTTTTGTTCGGCATTAATCGCTGTTTCATCAATATAAGGTTGTAACTGGGCATAATCTGCCGCTATTAAAATCAGCCCTTTGCTTTTTTCCCGTTGTTTAATCTGCAACAACAAGGCGATAGCCTGCTGATTATCCGGATCACAACCCACACCAAACACAGCTTCTGTTGGATAAGCAATTGTTTTGCCTTCAGCTAAGGCATTGACAGCATTTAATATTTCAGTCTGATTCATCGTCTTTTCTATAGTTAAGCGACGCAATGAAGCGTACAAATGTTTTCCTGCCACCGGCCAGATGGCTATAATAGCCGCCTATTATGCCAGCAGCTGGCGGTTTTGAGGAAACAGCAATGAAAGTCGGTATCATTATGGGTTCAAAATCTGATTGGCCCACCATGAAAAATGCAGCAGAGATGTTAGACAAATTTGGCATCAGTTATGAGACCACTGTTGTTTCTGCCCACAGAACTCCACATTTGCTGGCTGAATATGCCGGCAACGCCGCCAGCCGAGGTTTAAAAGTCATTATTGCCGGTGCCGGTGGTGCAGCCCACTTACCTGGTATGGCCGCCGCTTTTACCAGTTTGCCGGTACTGGGTGTGCCTGTGCAATCCAAAGCACTGAAAGGTCTGGATTCTTTGTTATCTATAGTGCAGATGCCAAAAGGTGTGGCAGTAGGCACTCTGGCCATTGGTGACGCAGGCGCCGCCAACGCTGGTCTATTAGCAGCACAAATTCTGGCTACTTCAGATGCTGATTTAATGAAAAAAATTGACGCTTTCCGCCAGGAACAAACCGACTCAGTGCTGAGCCAGCCAAACCCGGCTGAGGACGCATAATGAAAAAAGTTCTGGTGATGGGCGCAGGTCAGCTGGCAAGGATGATGGCGTTGGCCGGCGCTCCGCTGAATATCCAAGTGCTGGCTTATGACGTAAACACCAACACTGTGTTGCATCCGGTCACCCAACAAACATTTGTGCTGACACTGGCAGAAGCCGTGGCTGACGCCGATGTGGTCAGTTCTGAATTTGAACATATTCCTTATCCGGTACAGGACATTTGTCAGGCCAGTGGTAAGTTTTTCCCCAACAGCACCGCCATTAAAGCAGGCGGCGACCGCCGTCAGGAAAAACAGCTGCTGGATGCGGCCGGTGTGGCCAATGCCGGTTATCGTATTGTCAGCACTGAAGCTGAGTTTCACGCTGCTATTGCCGCTTTAGGTTTGCCGCTGGTACTGAAAAGTGCACTGGCAGGCTACGATGGCAAAGGCCAGTGGCGGTTAAAACATGCTGAAGATGCAGCTGCCATCTGGGCTGATATCGCAGCTTTTATGGCGGGAGCCGACCACACTTTGCCTCAGGCGATAGTGGCCGAGCAGTTTGTACGTTTTGACCGCGAAGTCAGTTTAGTGGGTGCCCGCAACGCCAAAGGCGACACTGTGGTCTATCCGCTGACCGAAAACCACCATGTCAATGGTGTGCTGGCCGTATCTTTGGCACTGCCGGGTGAACAGCAACTGCAACAACAAGCCAAACAAATGTTTGATGCTGTAGCCGCCAAACTGGATTATGTTGGTGTATTGGCGCTGGAGTTTTTTCAGGTTGGCGACAAGCTGTTGGTCAACGAAATAGCGCCCCGCGTGCACAACTCTGGCCACTGGACCCAACAAGGCAGCGACACCTGTCAATTTGAAAACCATCTGCGTGCCGTTTGTGGTTTGCCGCTTGGCAGCACTGCTTTAGTGCGCCCTACTTTGATGGTGAATATTCTAGGTGAAGATGTGGTAGACCCTGCTGTATTGGCGCTGCCGTCCTGCCATCTGCATTGGTATGGTAAAGGCAAAAGGTCTGGCCGAAAAATGGGCCATATTAATTTGTCCGGCGAAACAGTGGCAGAACTGGCTGAACGTTTTGTGGTGCTGAGCAAGTTACTGCCAGAGCAGAGTTTCCCTGAAGTGGCCGATATGGCCGCCAAGCTGGCGGAGAGAGTTTAACTTTGCTCTTTCCACACTCAAAATAGCAAAAGGCCCATACAGGGCCTTTTTTATGTCGTGCTGTTATCAAATGGCGCTATTCTGCCTGCGGCAACTGGCACTTTTTGCTGGCACAAATCAGTTTGACTCCTGCAGCCGTTGGCTTTTCAGCCAGCAAAGCAAAACCACAATGGCGGCAGGTTCCGGCAACAGGTTTGAGATTCAGCACAAAATCGCAAACCGGGTACCCATCACAACCATAAAAGGTTTTGCCAAATTTGCTGGTGCGCTCCAGTAACTTGCCTTTGTGGCAGAGCGGACAGGAAACATCCGCCACTTCAGGCGCTTCTTCATGCACAATAAAATGACAAGACGGAAAGTTACTGCAACCGATAAACATGCCATAACGGCCGTTTTTTACCGCTAGCGGTGAACCACAGCTGGGGCAAGGTGTGTCCGTCAGCAGCTTCACTACTGTACTTTCATGTGGATGTAAATTCTGAATATAACCGCAGGCCGGATAATTGCTACAACCCAAAAAAGGTCCGTGTTTGCCCGACTTCATTACCAGTTCATGCTGGCATAAAGGGCAAATTTGTTTGTGTTCAGGAATGGCAAATAATGGCGCTTCAGACATTCAGTGGCAACCGACTAACAGAATAAATGGATTATCGCATAGTCCGAGGCTGCTGTAGCGACAATTCAATAGCGCTGAAATGCACAACGCTGTGCCGCAACGAACGTCAGAGCCGGGTAGAAAAAGGCCGCTAATGCAGCGGCCCTGTAGGTTCTTCAAAAATTAAATCTTCCATCTGGGCATAAGCGGTTTCATGGCCTGGTGCGTTAAACAACACCATCAATACCACCCATTTTAAATCTTCCAGATTTACTTCTTTACTGTCCAAATCCATCACCCGGTCTAACACCATTTCGCGGGTTGGTAAGTCCAGCACATTAATTTGTTCAAGGAACAGCAGGAATCCGCGGCACTCCGCATCCAGCTTACGTTGCTCATCAGCAGTAAAAATACGCACTGCCGTTGAATTGGTTTTGGTTAAGTAAGGTTTGACATGGCTTTCCTGCAACTTGGACAGATTTTCCAGCCAGCGCAGGGCTTTAAAAATATCATCATCATGAAAACCAGCTTTGACCAGCTCGCGGGTCAAATCGGCCTGATTTACATAAATTTCTGATTCATTATGGATATAGTTTTCGAACAGGTAGACGAGGATATCAAACATAATCAGGCCCTCCTCACTCGAATGTAGCCACCAGGTACTACAGCCACCTCACCGGACAATTCCAGCTCCAGCAGCATAATGGTTACGTCAGCGACCGCCATGCCAGCGCGTGATGCAATAACATCTATTGCAGTCGCCTCATCTCCTACGTTAGCCAACAAGCTGTGTTCGAACAAGCCTTGCTGACAATTATTTTTACGTTTTGCGCCTTTCGCTGGTTTGGTTGGCAGAAAAATCGCTAACTCTTCTATGATATCGGCCACTGAGCGGGTTAATTTAGCACCCTGTAATATTAATTGATGGCAACCGGCCGCCATTGGATTAAAAATAGAACCAGGCACCGCAAACACTTCCCTGCTGTATTCAGCCGCATAATTGGCGCTGATTAAAGAGCCGCTTTTTTCCGCCGCTTCCACCACCAGGGTGCCCAGACTGAGCCCCACCACAATACGGTTTCTCAATGGGAAAAACATAGTGCGTGGCTCTTCATCCGGCAGATATTCAGACACCAGGGCGCCACTTTCCCGCACCTGCGCCGTTAATTTGGCATGTTGTTTTGGATAAATGTGCGACAAACCATTACCAAGCACTGCCACCGTACTGCCGTTGACTGACAACGCGCCCTGATGAGCACAACCGTCAATACCCCGGGCCAGACCACTGACAATACCAAGGCCGGCACGACAAAGCCCGGCGGCAAATTCAAATGCAATTTGCCGGCCTGTTGGCGTTGGTTCCCGGCTGCCCACCATCGCCAGACTTGGTTTTGTTAGGGCTTCAGGGTTACCTTCGACAAAAAGTGCTAAGGGCGGCTGTTTAATTTGTTTTAATAAGGCTGGATAGCGCTGATCGAGGCAGGAAATAAAATGGCGGTTTGGCTGTTGTTCCAGCCAGCACAAAGCGTTGTTGATACGCTGGTGCTCTGGCGCCAGCAACATCTGGCTTTGTAGTTCAGTGAGACCAAAACTTTGCAATTGCGCCGGACTGGCGCTGAAGAATTCGGTAAAAGGTATCGACTGGATCAGACGTTGGTACCGCAGCAAATCCATGCCTGGTACCGACGCCAGAGCCAGCCATTGGCGCAGATCATCCATGATCCCCCCACTGGCTGTATTGGCCTGTTAAATATCGCCTATTAAGTCCCCAACCCGTATTGGCTGACGGGTTCCTGTGACAATGGCAAAACTGACGCGGTCTGACACTTTAAACACCATCAGATTACCGATTTTTTCTTTTGGCATTTGCAACACTTCACCATCAATACCACCGGTCAGCTTTTCATATTTGCTGGCGTCGGTCAGATAAACCGGACCCCGTTTGGTATCAACCACTGAAGGTGAATTGCGGTAAATTGAGAACATATGGCCTGGTGCAACATCGTCAATCAGCCCTTTGTTCAGCACAACAATGTCCCACTTGGAAAATTCACGCAGATCTGAAGTGGTGTCGATAATGACACCTTCAATCGATTTTTCCGGTTTTTTCATCACAAAAAACGCTGGTAAGGACTGACCTTCGGCCGCAGGTAACAGTTTGTCACCCTGACGAATTTCTTGTTTTACATCGATAACCTGCACAGAAGCTGGCTCATTATTTTCTTTGCTGCCCGGCCGGAAAACTTTAGCCGTTGCGACCAGAATGGTTTCGTAACCCAATAAGTCTTCAGTTTGCGGGTCGATATAAGCTTTACCCTGACGGTAGATACCATAACTGGCACCTAACTCAAGCTCACCACGCACATACAGAATATGTTCTTTAATCGAATTTTTAATCTGATCGTTGGCACCTAACACATAAGGCAGTTTGTTAATTTCACTTTCGCTGAGCGCTTGTTCATAAGTCAGGAAAGGCCGAATCATCTTCAGTGGCAAGGTTGTCACTGCTTTGGTCGACTTCATTGTTTTGCGTTGTTGCGGCGACAGTTTTTTATAACCTTCAGGCCGGCTCATAGCGGTGCTGTCTTCGCTGGCCGTCACTTCAGGCTCAGCTACCGGGGCGCTGGTGTCAGGAGAGATTTTTACCACTTTGCTGTCGTCATTGACTTCCAGCACAGGGTTGCCATCTGCGTCAAAAGTTAAACTCAATACATCACCAGGGTAAATCAGGTTCGGATTATCAACCTGTGGATTGAGTTTCCACAACTGTGGCCACAACCAGGGTTGCGACAAATACATACCGGAAATATCCCAGAGCGTATCACCTTCCTTCACAGTATAATTTTTCGGTGCGTCAGCCTTGAGCACTAATTCTTCCGCTGTTGATAAACTTGTATAACAAAGCAGCAAAGCGGCGAGTGAGGTTGTTATTGTTTTGAGCATGCCAGCTTCCTTGAGCCCGAACTTGTGGTAATTATTGCAGACTAAGCTGTTAATACAGCTGATTAATGGCTAAAATTAGACCATATCACAGATACTTAAACAAAGCATATTTTTGTAGGTGCCATGACAGTCTTAACCGTATTACATTATCCCGACGAGCGTTTGCGTACTATTGCCAAACCTGTTGCTGAAATAACAACCCAAACCCGTCAGCTGGTCGCTGATATGCTCGACACCATGTATGATGAAAATGGTATAGGCTTAGCCGCGACACAAGTCAATGTACATCAGAGGGTTGTTGTTATTGATGTCTCTGAAAGCCGCGATCAGCCACAAATTTTTATCAATCCGGAAATTATCGCTAAAAGTGGCGACACCACTTACGAAGAAGGTTGTTTGTCGGTACCACAAAGCTACGCCAACGTGGAACGCGCCGCTGAAGTCACAGTAAAAGCGCAGAACCTTGAAGGTGAATGGTTTGAACTGAACGCCGATGGTTTATTGGCCATTTGCCTGCAACATGAGCTGGACCACCTGCTCGGCAAACTTTTTATTGATTACCTGTCGCCATTAAAACGCGACCGCATCAAGAAAAAGCTGGAAAAAGAAGCCCGCAACGCGGCTCGTTAAGCCATCACAGGAATAACAGTGACTCCATTACGCATTATTTTTGCCGGTACGCCGGATTTTGCCGCCCGCCATTTACAGGCTTTGCTGAATTCAGAACACGAAGTGGTTGCAGTCTACAGCCAGCCGGACAGACCCGCTGGTCGTGGTCAGCAGCTACAAGCCAGTCCGGTCAAACAGCTGGCGCTGCAACAGGATATTCCGGTCTATCAGCCCAAGTCACTGAAAAAAGCCAAAGCACAGGCCGAGCTTGCTGCCTTAAATGCCGACCTGATGGTGGTGGTGGCTTATGGCCTGATTTTACCTGCTGTGGTGCTGAATACCCCTAAACTGGGTTGTATTAATGTGCATGGTTCTTTGTTGCCGCGCTGGCGTGGTGCTGCCCCTATTCAACGGGCTTTATGGGCAGGTGATGCCCAAACCGGCGTCACCATTATGCAAATGGACGAAGGCCTGGATACCGGCGCTATGCTGAGTATCGCCACTTTACCTATTGAACCTAACGACACTTCCGCCAGCCTGTACAACAAACTGGCTGAGATTGGCCCTCAGGCTTTGCTGGATGCCCTGAAGGATTTACCTGCATTACAACAACAAGCCGTAGCGCAGGACGATAGCCAAGCCAATTACGCCGAAAAACTCAGCAAAGAAGAAGCACAACTCGATTTTACCAAACCAGCAGCAGCACTGGAGCGGGAGATCCGTGCTTTTAATCCATGGCCGGTGAGTTACCTGCAACTGGGCAACCAGCAATTAAAAATCTGGCAAGCCAGGGTTGAACCTCTGACAGAAACAGCAACGCCGGGCACAGTGCTGAAAGTGGATAAAAAAGGCATTGTGATTGCCACCAGTGAAGGCGCTTTAGTGCTTGAGCAGTTACAACCACCAGGTAAAAAAGCCATGGCAGTGGCCGATTTTATTAATGGCCGCGCCGACTGGTTTCCTGTTGGGCAAAAATTGGGTGCTACAGCATGAGCGCTAACCTGCGAGCGGTAGCCGCCACTTGTTGTTATCAGGTGGTGGACCAGGGCAAATCTTTGTCTGATGTATTGCCCAAAGCCCAGCTGCAATTTGATAACCCGGCCGATAAAGCTTTGTTGCAGGAAATTTGTTTTGGTGTGCTGCGCCATTTACCTTTGCTGGATTTTGTCTGCCAGCAGCTGATGGCAAAACCACTGATTAAACAATTAAGACCGCTGCAATTCTTAATTTATGTCGGTATTTATCAGCTGAAGTTTTTACGGATACCAGACCACGCCGCAGTGGGCGAAACTGTAGAAGCCGCCCGTTATTTAAAAGGTCAGTCAATGACCAAACTAATTAACGGTGTGCTGCGTTCAGTACAACGTAAACCAGAGCTGTTTGATGTCAGTCAGGCGCCTATGCCGGTGCAAACCAACCACCCATCCTGGTTGGTGACGTCTTTGCAGAATGCTTATCCGGAACAGTGGCAACAAATTCTGGCGGCCAATCAGCAAAAAGCACCACTCTGGCTTAGGGTGAATGTGCAGCGTTGTAGCATTGAAGCATTTTGTCAGGCGTTAACGGCTGAAGGCATAGAGTTCAGCCAACCAGAACCCACTTTGCCACAAGCTATTTTACTGGCTCATGCCACTGATGTAGTGCTGCTGCCCGGTTATCTGGATGGCTGGTTTGCAGTACAGGATTTAGCGGCCCAATATGCCGCTGTTTTTCTGGCGCCGGAAAACGGCGAACATATTTTGGATGCCTGTTGCGCCCCGGGTGGCAAAACCGGTCATATCCTGGAAATTGCGCCAAAGGCTCAGGTATTGGCACTGGATAAAGACGCCAAACGGCTGGACAGAGTGCGCGACAATCTGGCGCGCCTTGGCCATCAGGCTGAGATCAAAGCCGCGGACGCCGCCACCCCACGCCAATGGTGTGATGGCCAGCAGTTTGACCGCATTTTGCTGGATGTGCCCTGCTCGGCTACCGGCGTGATCCGCCGCCATCCGGATATCCGCTGGCTTCGAAAAGCCGCTGATATTCAAGCGCTTGCCACCTTACAACAACAAATTCTGATCCAGATCTGGCCGTTATTAAAACCGGGCGGCACGCTGTTATATGCCACTTGTAGTGTATTGCCAGCGGAAAACCAATTACAAATCAGTCAGTTCCTGGCGCACCACTCTGACGCCGAAGCTGTGGCTTTAGGTGCCGGTATCAACAACAGTCAAATGCAAATTCTGCCGGGCGAACAACAGGCAGATGGCTTTTTCTACGCAAAACTCAGCAAAAAGGCAAATGGATGAAAATTATCATTCTGGGCGCTGGTCAGGTTGGAGCCACTTTGGCGGAAAACCTGGTCGGTGAAGAAAACGATATTACTGTGGTGGATATCAACGCCGAAAAACTGCGGGCATTGCAGGATAAATTTGATTTGCAGGTAGTGCATGGCCACAGCGCTCATCCGGATATCTTAAAAAAGGCCGGTGCTGAAGACGCCGATATGATTATTGCGGTCACCAACAGCGATGAAGTGAATATTGTCGCTTGCCAGGTGGCTTACAGTATTTTTAATACGCCAACCAAAGTGGCGCGTATTCGTACCAACCAATACATCAAATACCGTGACCAGTTGTTTAATAAAGACGATATGCCGGTCGACCACTTTATTGCGCCTGAAACTCTGGTGACCGACTATATCCGCCGTTTAATCGACTACCCGGGCGCCTTGCAGGTAGTGGAATTTGCCGGTGGCAAAGTCAGTTTAGTGGCGGTTAAAGCTTATTATGGTGGTTTGCTGGTAGGTCATGCACTTTCCACGCTGCGTGAACATATGCCACATATTGATGCCCGGGTGGCGGCTATCTACCGTCGTGGTCATGCCATTAAACCTATAGGCACCACTATTATTGAAGCCGACGACGAAGTGTTTTTTGTCGCGGCCACCAAACATATCCGCGCTGTGATGAGCGAACTGCAAAAGCTGGAAAACAGCTACAGGCGCATTATGATTGCCGGCGGTGGTAACGTGGGTTTTGGCTTGGCCAAAGCTTTAGAAAAAACTCATAGTGTGAAGCTGATAGAACGCAGCAAAGAGCGCGCCGAATATTTATCCAGCACCCTGGAAAACACTGTGGTGTATGCCGGTGATGCGTCCGACCCTGAGTTGTTGCAGGAAGAAAACATCGATCAGGTTGACGTGTTTTTAGCTGTCACCAACGACGACGAAGCCAACATTATGTCGGCCATGCTGGCCAAACGGATGGGCGCACAAAAAACCATGGTGCTGATTAAACGCGGCGCTTATGTAGATTTGCTGCAAGGTGGTGAAGTAGATATAGCGGTGTCGCCACAACAAGCCACTATCTCGGCCTTGTTAACCCACGTGCGTCGTGGTGACATTGTGAATGTGTATTCCTTACGCCGTGGCGCCGCTGAAGCTATTGAAGCGATAGCGCATGGTGATAAAACCACGTCAAAAGTTGTAGGTCAGGCCATCGGCAAAATTAAACTGCCGCCAGGCTGCACCATTGGCGCCATAGTGCGCGGTGATGAAGTGATGATTGGTCACGACGCCACAGTGATTGAAACCGACGACCATGTAATTTTGTTTTTGGTTGATAAAAAGTTTATTGGTGAAGTGGAACGTTTGTTCCAGGTTAGCGCTATTTTTATCTAGTTGTTTTAAAACAATATTTAAATTTTAATGCCGGGTTAAAACTAATGTTTAATCCGGCATTTTTTATTGCTGTTGGCTCATGCTTGTTCCGGTATTTAGCAGCTAAATGGCTGTAACAAAACATGGTTATGTTGCAGCAGCTGACACGGCAGCCTGATACAAAGCCGGCGTCAGGTAATAATGCACTTTATATTCGGTTTCACCGGCCGCATTGATATCTTCGACCTGATGCGAAAATACCCCACCAATTTTCTCGACGGCACGACGCGAACGGATATTGTCTGCACCAATATGCAACCAGACTTTATCGACATGCAAAAAAGCATGTTGCAGCATCAGTTGTTTCATTTCACCATTCACAACCCCGCCCCAATGGCTGCGCGCTAAAAAGCTATAACCTATCGCCAGTTCACGTTCTGGCAAATTGATATCGTAATAACGGCTGGAGCCAATGACTAAACCACTTTGGTTATCAATCACCTTAAAAGCGCTGCCGGAGGCTATGCCGCTGTCGAAAAAACGCTGAAATACCTCCCGCTGATAACGATTGGGTTCTGGGTGTAGCTGCCAAATCAAAGGGTCGCTGGCGGCAAGGTATAAGGCCTCAAAATCATCGGCTTGCAGCGGTAACAAACTGATTTGTGTACCGGTTAACAGCGGCTGTAATACAAAATCTGCCATTTTTATGCTTTTCCTATGCACCTTTTCCCAACCAGTTTTGCTGATGGCAAAAGCTCAAACTACCATTGGCAACGTCGTAATTATCATATCAGTCAATATGTTAGGTTTGTACTAAATACTGTTTAGCCGTCTGCTCTACCCGCTGTCGCAACAGTTGCAGCAGCGGGCTTTCACTTTGCCAATAATGCCAATACAAAGGGGTATCCAGAAAATAACCGGGCGATAAATCAATAAGTTGCCTTGAATCCAACAAATGTTGGCTTTGCAGCTCTGGCAATAAACCAAAGCCTAAACCCGCCAGCACAGCTCGGACAAAACCTTCAGAAGATGGGCATAAATGCACCCGCTGTGGTGTGGCGCCGGCAATATCGGCCAGATACTGATGTTGCAGCTGATCATGCTGACTAAACACCATACAAGGCAAAGCCGCTATTTTGGCCGGCAGGTTTTGCTCAAGCTGATGCCTTTTCACAAAATCCAAACTTGCTACAGCCCTATACCGCAGCGCACCCAGATACAACACTGCACCACCATTCACTGGCTGGGCAGCGTCACAAACACAGGCCATCACGTCGCCCTGCTTCATGCGCTTTAAGCCAACAGATTGATCTTCAACCACTAAATCAAACTGCACACCGGGGTGGTCCGGTAGCACCAAAGCCTGTGGCAACCAGGTTGCCAAAGAATCGGCATTAGTCGCCAACCGCACTACTAAATGCTCCGGGTCGTCGGTAAGCCCAAGCGCCGCTTCCATTTGCCGCACTTGTTGCAGATGATTCAGCAAACGTTGCCCTGCCACAGTAGCAACAGGTGGCGAGGTGCGCAGCAATACCGGCTGGCCCAATAAAGCTTCCAACTGTTTAATTCGCCGGCTAATAGCCGACTGGGTTAAACACAACTGCTGCGCCGCTTTTTCAAAACCCTGTTGTTCAATCACTGCCGCCAAAGCTTGTAACAGCCGATAATCAATCATGATTAAAACTCATGCAGGATAAAAATTATTCGTTGGATTCATTGTAGTGCGGTTCTTTACACTCTGACCAGAGTTGACTGACAGAGCTGAAACTGGCTTTTAGCTAGCCAATCGCAGCTTTTGCTGCAGTTGCCGCTACGACTTTTCACCCCGATATCAGCTTTGCTTTGCCCACGGCTTTTTTGAGGAACACCCTATGTTGTCATTTTTTACCGGTTTTACCGTGGGCCTGAGTTTAATTGTGGCCATTGGCGCGCAGAATATTTGGGTACTGAGCCAGAGTATGGCCGGCGCCAACCGGCTAGTAATAGCGCTGGTATGTATCAGCTGCGATGCGCTGCTGATTATCACCGGCGTTTACAGTGTGCAGTGGTTACAACAAATAATGCCACCGCTGGTGCCGGTGCTCACCTGGTGTGGGGTGTTGATGTTGTTGTGGTTGGCTTATGGCGCCGCCCGCCGTGCCTGGCAAGGCAGCCAAGGTTTACTGGCAAAACAACAAGTGCAGGTGCAGCCCTGGCCAAAAACCGCGCTCACAGCGCTTGCTATCACTTTGCTTAACCCTCATGTGTATCTGGACACTGTGGTGCTGATTGGTGGTGTTGGTACTTTGCAGCCACAACCGGGCTGGTTTACGGTTGGCGCTTGTCTGGCATCTTTTATCTGGTTTAGCAGCCTGACCGCTTTGGCCCCCAAGCTTAAAACTGTGCTGAGCTCCCCAAAACGCTGGCGGGTATTTGATGCGCTGGTGGCACTAACTTTGGCAGGTATAGCGCTGAAATTGGCGGTGGTATAACGCTGGCGGGTGTTTGATAAGGGGTGATGATATGACGACGATTGTGTTAAAGCTTGCCGTGGCGCTATAGCGCGCCACTTCATTGCAACTTGATGCAACATTCGCATTCGTCGCTGTTTATGATCGTTCACTGGATACATCACCTGCCGTTTTTGATCACGGGGTCGGTCCGGCATGCTGGCGCAAGCTCTTGATCAAAGTAGCATCGGCCGCCAACACCATAGTGTTGCAGCTTTCTATGCAAGCCAAAATAGCGGCCCGTGGCCCATTTTGCCAGGCGGCACTGGCATAAAACGCCTGCTGGCGTTGCTCACAATCCGCGAAACTGTGATAAGCCCGCACCAGCATGTAGGCGTCTGGCGTTTGCAAAGAGGCGGTGGCGAGAACCACATCAATCCCTGCGGCGGCCAACAGTGGCAAGGATTTTTCATGTAACAATTGATGGAACTGTGACCCGGTGCCTGGTTTTAATTGGTAACTGCGGATTTCAATGATATTTTGCATCGATGAGCATCTGCTAAAGTGGCAATAACAAGCCACTATGGTAAGTGGAAACCTTGTACCGACACAGTGCAAATCCCAGGCATTTGCACTGTTATAACCACTGAATTAAAGGTATTTCACCAGGTTTACTATGGCTTTTGAACTTGATAACTACGATCGTAAAATTATCGCTCTGCTGCAAAGCAATGCGCGCATCAGTTACACCGAAATTGGCCGGCAAGTCCATCTCACTGCGCCAGCAGTAACAGAGCGGGTGCGGCGTTTGGAAGAAGCTGGGGTAATTACGGGCTACCAGACGCGAGTCAATTTGCGCGCCTTGGGTTATAGCTTTGAAGCCTTTATCAACATTGTAGTGGATTCACATGCCGCCCTGGATGCCTGGGCCGCAGCACATCCCGAGGTGTTAGCCCTGCACGCGACCACCGGCAACCACTGCGCGCTGATGCACATCGGTGTCACCTCGCCGGAACATTTACAAGAGGTGTTAATGTCGTTGGGTAAACTTGGCAAAACCAGTACCTCGATGGTGCTGTCATCGCAGTTTGAAAACCGTCCGCGCTGCCATGGTGATCAACTGCCGAAATCCTCTTAACGCGCGCCTCAAAACTGGCGTCTGCCAACGGCAATTTGCAGCATCAGCGCCGCCTTGGATCAACCACTGCGCAATAAATGCGCAGCGTTTTTTCTAACTTAAATCCTGTACTTGCGGGGCAATTTAGCAAGCTCCTGCCGCTTAGGTGAAATCCAAAGTAAAACCGGTTTAAATCTGTGAAATCCGTGGTTCACCCAGGCCAATTTCTTGGTTTTGTCTATGTGCTGATAGAGGCCGGCGCCTTATGATCTCATTCGGCATTTGCCCTGCTGCACCATCTCTCAAGCAAGGAAAACAAAGTTTGAATAACCCTCAACATGATTTTGATTTTTTCGTCGGCCGCTGGCGGATAGAAAACCAACGGCTGCGTCATCGTTTGCAACAGTCCAACGACTGGGAGCACTTCGAAGCGAGCCAGGAGATGCGATTGTTGCCTGGTGGCATCGGCAACTACGACGATTTCCTCGCCCCCTGCTGGCGCCCGGGTTTTGTCGGCATGTCGCTGCGTTTGTTTAATCCGCAAACACAATTGTGGAGTATTTATTGGCTCGACAATATCAACGCTGGTCTTAATAGCGCCGGTAGTTTAATGCCACCCGTCGTAGGTAAATTTGAAAATGGCATTGGCATCTTCGAATGTGATGATGAACTGGACGGCAAACCTATTCGGGTTCGTTATAAATGGTTTGATACCGACACCGAAACCCCACGCTGGGAGCAAGCGATGTCAGCTGATCAAGGCAAAACCTGGGAAGTGAATTGGCGTATGCAAATGTTCCGGCAATAAATGTTTTGGCAACAACCCCGAATCTTCAAGGATGATGGGTATACCACCCACCGCTCTGGCACTCAAAAATTTAAGGAACATCATGTTAAGCACTAAATTAAAAAACAAAATCACGACATTCCGCCAGTTACACAGCCAAGGCGGTTTACTCCTCAATAATGTATGGGATCTGATGACTGCGCGGCTTGCCGAAAAAGCCGGTGCGACCGCAATTGCAACCACCAGCGCTGGCGTTGCATGGACAATGGGCTATGCCGATGGCCATACCATCCCACGCAAATGCGTGATGCAACATGCGGCTGCAATTGTAGCCAGCACCGAACTACCTGTGTCGATCGACGTTGAAAACGGCTTGCTTAGCGCCGGTGAAAGCATGAGCGATTTGGCGCAAGATCTGTTGGCAGCCGGAGTGGCGGGTGTAAATCTGGAAGATACACAGGACGGCAATATGCTCGATGTTGTTCGCGGCGCACAACGCATTCAACAATTGCGTGAAGCCTGCAAAGCATTGGACTACCCGTTATTTATTAATGCAAGGATGGATGTATTGCTTCGCGGCGGCAGCAAGGATGCCGACAACTTAATCAACCGGGCTCAGGCTTATATTGCGGCTGGTGCAG
This sequence comes from Rheinheimera sp., assembly GCF_030824435.1. Classification (GTDB taxonomy): domain Bacteria; phylum Pseudomonadota; class Gammaproteobacteria; order Enterobacterales; family Alteromonadaceae; genus Pararheinheimera. The sequence goes on along the minus strand of NZ_JAVBXS010000008.1, from coordinate 70,720 downwards.
ATGGGGTGTTTATTCCCGGTTTAATCGATTTGGCACTGTGCCAGCAAGTGGCCCGTGGTATCGATGGGCCCTTGAGTGTGATGGCATTACCAGGTGCGCCGAGCGCCAACGAAATATTCGCCACAGGAGTCAAACGTTATAGCGCAGGGTCCTTTATGGCTGAATCCGCATACGGCCATGTATTGGCTCAGATGCAAATATTTCAGCAAACCGGTTCTTTGCAACCAGCGGTGAGTCATTTGAGTTATGGCGAGATGAACCAGATGATCGACTGATTGCCGGTGTTGGCACTTTGCAAGCGCAGCCAGCCTGGTTTACGGTGGGCGCGCTTGTCTGGAATCCTTTATCTGGTTGAGCAGCCTGACCGATTTGGCGCACAAGCTAAAGACTGTGCTGAGTTCACCCAAACGCTGGCGGGTATTTGATGGCCTGGTGGCTATGACTTTAGCTGGGATTGCGGTGAAGCTGGCGGTTGCTTAAGGTCGCTTCTTTATCGTTGAATCTCTTGGCTTGTCACTTTCTATAAGTTTCCCGACCGGCTTGGGCGGCACGGGTAACAGCAACGCAGACACGCCGTAAATACATCCCTGTAGGCTCGATTGCGGCATCCATGCCGCAAACGGTCTGCTTTTGCTGTCACCCGGCCGCTTCAGTAACTTTAATGGCTTGTTCCGGTATTTCGCAGGCACAACATTCCTGTACCCTTAACTGAAATGTGTTATTGAACATAAAAACAAAAGCAGATAGTTTGAATCCCATTAAAGGCAATCAATGTAAGCCAATTAGAGGATATGCATGTCTCACAACATGATGCAAAAGGTAAACAGTTTTGCTCTGAGAGCTTATCGAGATACAGCTGATAAAGATTATATTCTCGCCCGCATCGCATATAAGACCGATCTATTCCCGCAGTTCCATTGGTCTGCGCTTCATGCTCTTGAAAAATATGCCAAATGTATTGCAATTCTCACCCGCATCCCAAAGCCTAAAAAAGATTATATAAAGCACGAAGTAAACCGGAGCTTGGAGCTTATTTCCGAGAAGCTAGATATAGCGCTATCGGAGCAAACAAAGAAATTCATAGCTCGTCTTGAAGAATATGGCGCAAGATTTCGGTATTTAGAGATCTCCTGGTTTATAAACGACTGTGAACTAGCAAAGCTAGATCGTGCTGTTTGGGAATTGCGCCGCTTTTGTAATGCTGAGTTATATGTTTATTCTGGAGACCATTTTGTTTCGGTATGCAACGACAAACACGAAGCTATTAGATCCATCGAAAAACCGAACAAAATAAATACTCTCGTGCCGGGCGGGTATCTTGAAAAAACACTGGAGAATCGAAAATCCAGGGCAAGACCTGATTTAGTTTGGTGCAACCTCTACTACACAAATTCCAACAGAAAGTCAGTACTTATGAAAAGTGGCAAAATGGCTGAAAATTCTCCGTTTTCTCTGCACCCGGAAATTATCGAGGAAGTGTCGAAATATACATTTGTCCCAGATGAAATAAAAAATGTATACAAAAGCGGCTAGCAACCATTGGATATCTGATGATTAGAGAAATTCCCCAACCTACAACCGGGAGCTGCGGAGTGAGCATTCAAGAGTGAGCGCGGGAGGCGCGAACGGGCGAACGCAGTAGCTGCCGGTGGTTGGTTGTCGGCAGCCCCACGGCACATGCCGCAACCAAAGCTGCTGAAAAAAATAACTCCCCCGGCGTACTGCCGCTTTGCGGCGGGTACGCCCTACCCATAAATAGCCACCTACTGAGGCAACGGTTTTAAATTGACCAATAAAAAAGGCTGATCAATCATCAGCCCTTTTTCGTTTCACCGGATAAAAGCCTAAACCCCTTATCCGCCAGCGCGTCTGCTAGTTAAGCATCAACGCGCTCAAATACAGTCGCAATACCCTGGCCTAAACCTATACACATAGTGGCTAAACCGTATTTGCCGCCTTTGCTTTCCATCACGTTCAGCAAGGTGGTGGAAATACGCGAGCCTGAGCAGCCCAGCGGGTGACCCAGTGCAATAGCACCACCGTTTAAGTTTACTTTGGTTTCTTTCACTTCCAGCAAACCTAAGTCTTTCATTACCGGCAGCGCCTGGGCAGCAAAAGCTTCGTTCAGCTCGAAGAAGTCGATTTGACCAATGTCTAAGCCAGCGGCTTTTAACGCTTTTTTCGATGCTGGTACAGGGCCGTAACCCATAATAGACGGGTCGCAACCGGCCACACCCATACCAATAACACGGGCACGGATCTTCAGGCCTAAAGCGCGGGCTTTGTCTTCACTCATCACCAGCATGGCAGAAGCGCCGTCTGATAAGGCTGAAGAAGTACCGGCTGTTACAGTACCGTTGGCCGGGTCAAATACCGGACGCAGTGCCGCCAGCGACTCCACTGTAGTTTCAGGACGGATCACTTCGTCAGTATCAAACAGCTTCAGCACGCCATCAGCGTCATGCCCTAAACACGGCAGAATTTCGTTTTTAAAACGACCTTCCAACGTAGCTTCATGGGCTAAACGGTGTGAACGGGCACCAAATTCATCCTGGTCCTGACGGCTGATGCCGTGCATTTTACCAAGCAATTCAGCAGTTAAGCCCATCATGCCGGCAGCTTTGGCCACTGAAACACCCAGGCCAGGGTGGAAATCAACACCGTGGGTCATAGGCACATGGCCCATATGCTCCACACCACCAATTAAATACACTTCACCCATGCCCATGGCGATAGAACGCACAGCGTCATGCAACGCTTGCATTGAAGAACCGCACAGACGGTTTACGGTAACGGCCGGCACAGAATGCGGAATACCGGCCAATAACGCCGCGTTGCGCGCTACGTTAAAACCCTGCTCCAGCGTTTGTTGTACACAACCCCAAATCACATCGTCGATGTCGCTTGGGTTCAGGCCAGGGTTACGTTCTAAAATGCCGCTCATCACATAAGCAGACAGTTGTTCAGCACGGACATTACGGAAAATACCGGCTTTGGAGCGACCCATTGGGGTCCGGATGCAGTCGACAATCACAGCTTGTTTCATGGTAATTCTCCGCAATTAAACCGGGTAAAACACCTGGCCGCTGGCAGCCATGGCGCGGGTTTTATCAGTCACCTGGTAAATTTCACCTAAGTGCGCGTATTGGTCAGCCAAAGCTACAAAGTTGGCCAGACCCATGGTGTCCACATAACGCAGCGGGCCACCGCGGAACGGAGGGAAACCTAAACCGTAAATCAGGCCCATATCAGCTTCCGCCGCTGAGGCCACTATGCCTTCTTCTAAACAACGAATGGCTTCGTTAATCATTGGGATCATAGTGCGGGCAATAATTTCATCGGCTGAAAAATCTTTGGCCGGAGCTGCTACGCCAGCTAACAAAGCTGCGCTTGCTGCGTCCAGGTCTTTTTTCGGTTTGCCTTTAGCGTCTTTGCTGTAAGCGTAAAAACCAACACCGTTTTTCTGACCAAAACGCTGAGCGTTATACATAGCGCTAACCGGGTCGTTATCGACTTTTGCCATGCGGGTTGGGAAACCAGCGGCCATCACGTCGGTACAATGATGCGCAGTGTCTAAACCCACTACGTCCAGCAAATACGCCGGGCCCATAGGCCAACCAAATTGTTTTTCCATCACTTTGTCGACTTTGGCAAAATCGGCACCATCCAGCACTAATTTGCTAAAACCAGCAAAATACGGGAACAACACGCGGTTGACGTAAAAACCAGGGCAGTCGTTCACAACAATTGGTGATTTACCCATTTTGGCAGCATATGCCACCACAGCTGCGATGGTTTCGTCTGAAGTGTCTTTACCTCGGATAATTTCTACCAACGGCATCTGGTGCACAGGGTTAAAGAAGTGCATACCGCAGAAACGACTTGGGTCTTCTAAATTCGCCGCTAAGGTATTGATAGAAATTGTTGAAGTGTTGGAGGTGATAATAGCGTCTGGGCCAACCACAGTTTCAATTTCTTTCAGCACAGCGCCTTTGATTTTTGGGTTTTCCACAACGGCTTCTACCACAATGTCGACACCTTTGACGGTTTCGTTCGACAGCGTAGGTGTAATAGAAGCAATCACTTTGGCCATACCGGCAGCGTCTAAACGTTTGCGCTCCACCAGTTTGCCCAACAGCTTAATGGCTTCACCCATACCCAGTTGCAGCGCTTTGTCGTTGATGTCTTTCATCACAACAGGCACGCCTTTAGAGGCTGACTGGTAAGCGATACCACCACCCATAATGCCGGCGCCTAACACAGCCGCTTTATTGATGGCTTTTTTCGCCATTTTGCCGGCTTGTTTGGCTTTGCCTTTAATCAGCTGGTCGTTCAGGAATAAACCAATTTGTGCAGTGGCAGCGTCAGTTTTTGCCAGTTTGGCAAAACCGGCATTTTCCAGCGCTACTGCACCGGCGCGGTCTAAACGTGCAGCTTTTTCAATGGTTTCTACGGCCAGCATAGGCGCAGGGTAATGTTTACCAGCGTTGGCAAACACCATGCCTTTGGCAGTGTTAAAGCTCATGATGGCTTCGGTTTTGTTCAGTTTCAGTGGTGCTAACTTGGCTGCGCGTTTCTGACGCCAGTTCAGCTTGCCGGCAATGGCGTCCTGCACCATCGAAAGAGCCGCCTCTTTTAATTTAGCCGGTGCCACTACGGCATCAACAGCACCTTCTTTTAAAGCTTGTTCGGCGCCACGTTCTTTACCTGTGGTGATCCACTCCATCGCAGTATCTGCACCGACAATACGAGGTAAACGGGCTGTACCACCAAAACCTGGCATCAGGCCAAGTTTTACTTCAGGTAAACCAATTTTGGTGCTGGTGTCGGCCACACGGTAGTCGGCCGTTAAAGACCACTCACAACCGCCGCCTAAAGCAAAACCATTTAATGCAACTACTGTTGGAACTGGCAAATCTTCAGCGAGGTCGAAGATGTCTGACGCTTGTTTAATCCAGGGGATTAAATCGGCTTCAGGTTTTTGGAAAGTGGCTAAAAATTCAGTAATATCAGCGCCAACAATAAAAGTTTCTTTGGCACTGGTGTAAATTAAACCTTTGAGGTTTGCATCTTTGTGCAGGATTTCCAGCGCTGCACGGCAATCGGCCAGCGTTTGCTGGTCAAATTTGTTTACCGAGCCGGCTGCGTTAAAGGTAAACTCGGCAATACCGTCGGCAATGTATTGCACGGTAATGCTGGAACTCTGGTAGATCATGGATGTTCTCCTTCGTCGCGTAGGTGACAAATGCTTTTTTATCGCAACAGGTCAGATGAGTCTTGTGCGGGTCCAGTGTGTCGCGGTTCAGAAAAAAATTCAACCGTTATTTAAACGCTTGTTTGAATTCGCCGTCGACAACTGTGTAACTATAGGTGGTATTTATACAGATGTGGCAACCGAAGTTCGGCATATCAGGAACAACTCTTTTAGCGTCGCTGCTGCTGACGTTCAGCTGCAACACTTTGGCAGCACCTTCTGATCAGGTGCTGCGTGAACGTTTTCTTAAAGCAGAAAAAAACATTCAAAAAGCCAGTCCACAACAGGCAGAACGTATGTTGCGGGACTTGCATCATTACCCGCTCAAACCTTATGTAGAGCTGGAGTATTTAAGCCGTTCCCTTGGCAATACGGCAGACGTGAAAGACTTTTTAAAACGCCATCAGGGCACTCCGCTGGAATGGCCAATGAAAAAACGCTGGTTAATGTATTTAGCCGGTGTTGGTTTAACCCAGCCTTATCTGAAAAACTATCAGATGGGGACAGACACAGTGCTGGACTGTTATGCGCTGCAACTGCGACTGATCAATGAACCGGCAAAAACCATCTGGCCTGAAGTTGCCAAATTGTGGACTGTCGGCAAATCTTTGCCCAAAGAGTGTGACTCCCTATTCAGCCGCTGGCAAAAAGCCGGCCAGCGCACGCCTGAAGTGGTCTGGGCGCGTTTAACCAAAGCCGCTGATGGTGGTGATGAACGCATTATTCCGTATTTACGCACCCTGCTGCCAAAAAACCTGCAGTACCTTGGCGATAAATGGAAACAAGTGATTGAAAACCCGGGCCTGGTGCAAAGACAAAAATTTCTGCCGTTAAAACACCGTTGGGAAAGGGAAATTCTGGCGTATGCGCTGAAAAAAATGGTGTGGAAGCAGCCGGAGCAAGCACTGCGGGTATGGCAAAGGTTTGAAGCTGACGCCCAGTTTACCAAAGCGCTGCGTACTGACGTCGCCCGCCAGTTTGCTATTGCACTTGCCAGTAAAGACGACCCACGAGCCGCCAAATTTATGCCGATGGTACCGGTGGAGCTAAAAGACGATTTATTTATTCAGTGGCAACTGGCCTGGCTGCTGCGGCAAAGCCAGTGGGAAAAAGTAAAACAAATGCTGGAGGAGTTGCCGGAAGAAAGCCGCAATAAAGATAACTTACGTTATTGGCAGGCCAGAGTGTTACAGGAGCTTGGGCAGCAGGAACAAGGCAAACAACTGCTGAGCAAACTGGCAGAAGAGCGCAGTTATTATGGTTTTATGGCGGCTGCTAAATTAGGGTTAAAACCCAGCCTGGCGCATAAACCAGTGCCTGTTACGGCCGAACAATATCAGGCCTTTAAAAAGAGCGCCGCTATAGCACGGATGTATGAATGGCAGGCCATTGGCCGGCCTAATGCCGCCAAACGTGAACTGACCTTCCTGCAAAAATACGGTACTGAACCAGAAAAACTCAGCGCCGCCAAATATGCTTATGACAAAGGCTGGTATGACAGAGCCATTTTTGCTTTGGCCGATGCCGGTTATTGGGATGATGTAGAAATGCGTTTTCCTATGGTGTTTAACCAGGAAATTCAAAAACATGCCAAAGCTGCTCAGGTAGACCCTGCCTGGGCCATGGCCATTACCCGGCGCGAAAGTACTTTTATTCCAACGGCAAAATCCCCTGTTGGCGCTCATGGTTTAATGCAAATTATGCCGCAAACCGCCAAACACATCACAGGGCGACGGGTTGCGGTACAAACCTTGTATAACCCCAATGTAAATATTGATATGGGCACCGACTATCTGAATTATTTAATGCGGCAAAACAACAATAATCTGGTGTTTGCTACCGCTTCTTATAATGCCGGTTACAGTAGGGTCAAAACCTGGTTGCCCAAAAACCGGCAGATGCCGCTGGATATCTGGATAGAGACTATTCCGTTTAAAGAAACACGGGAATATGTTAAAGCAGTGCTGGCTTATTATCAGATTTACAATATCAGGATGAACCAGAACCGGGATGTATTTGTGCCGTTAAGCAATATGCAGGTAGGTCAGGCAACCTGAAAGGCTTAAACACAGTTGGCTATATTGCAGCCGCTACAGCGGCTGATGTAACTTAAATTAATGAATCATCATAGGAAAAGCCATGCGACCAGCTTACCAATCTTTGTACGCCGCTCACCTGTTTGAACTGCAACAACGCACCAAAGCCGTGCTGGCACGGGAAAATCTGGATGCGCTGGTGATTCATTCAGGCCAGGCCAAAAGGCAGTTTCTGGATGACATGGATTACCCTTTTAAAGTAAATCCGCTATTTAAAGCCTGGTTACCGCTGGTCGACAACCCACATTGCTGGCTCATCGTCGACGGCGTCAATAAACCTAAACTGGTGTTTTATTTGCCTGTTGATTTTTGGCACAAGGTGCCGGATGCGCCTACCGACTTCTGGGCTGGTTTTTTTGATATTCAGCTTATTGATAAAGCAACCAAAGTTGAGCAAATTCTGCCGTACGATAAAGCGCGTATGGCCTATTTGGGTGAACAGCTGGAGCTGGCCAAAGCTTTAGGTTTTACCGAACTGAACCCTGAAGGTGTGCTGAGTTACCTGCATTATCACCGCGCTTATAAAACCGATTATGAACTGGCTTGTATGCGCGAAGCCAACCAGATTGCAGTGCAGGGGCACAAAGCAGCAGAAGCTGCCTTTCGTGCTGGCGGCAGTGAATTTGATATTCAGCTGGCTTATCTGGCTGCCGTTGGTCAGGGCGAAAACGAAGTGCCTTATGGCAATATTATTGCGCTCAACCAAAACGCCGCTATTTTGCATTACACAGTGCTGGAGCGGCAAAAACCACAACAACATCATTCGTTTTTAATAGATGCCGGTGCGTCTTTCCATGGATATGCCGCCGATATTACCCGCACTTACAGCGCCAAAAACGACGAATTTGCTGCGCTGATCCAGGCGATGAATGCCATTGAATTACAGCTGGTCGACAGCTTAAAACCCGGCATTAAATACACTGAAGTGCATTTAAAGTCCCATCAGCTGGTTGCCAATATTCTGGCCGACTTTGATTTAGTGCAGCTGGGCGCCGACGCTATAGTAGAAACCGAAATCAGCCGCACTTTTTACCCACACGGCATTGGCCATCATTTGGGGCTGCAGGTGCATGATGTGGGTGGTTTTATGGCGGACGAGCGTGGCACTCATGTTGCGGCACCGGACAATCACCCTTTCCTGCGTTCTACCCGTTTGGTAGAGCCCGGCATGGTATTTACCATAGAACCCGGTTTGTATTTTATTGATTCGTTGTTGGCCACGCTGAAACAAAGCGAAAACGGCAAATACGTGAACTGGCATAAAGTAGACGCCATGCGCAAATTTGGCGGTATTCGTATTGAAGACAACGTGATAGTGCATCGTGATCGTAATGAAAATATGACCAGGGATTCAGGTTTGGCCTAACTGCAGTTTCTGCATCTGGTGATATAAAAAGACGGCCTTGATGGCCGTTTTTTATATTTTGAATATCAGCAGCGGAGCCGTTACCATAAGCGCCTCTGCCACCACACCGGAACTGACGATGACTGACTTGTTTGCCAATGCCGATCAACAACTGGATGCTTTGGGTTTACGTTGCCCTGAGCCTGTGATGATGGTGCGGCTGACAATCCGCAAAATGGCTACAGGCCAGACCTTGTTAATTCTGGCTGACGACCCGGCGACTACCCGTGATATACCGGCTTTTTGCCGCTTTATGGATCACGAATTGCTGGCAATGGATACTTCAGAGTTACCTTATCGTTACCTGCTGAAAAAAAGCGCCGGTTAAACTTGTTATTTCAGCGATCCGGTCGCAGACTCTTTATTATTCAACAGCTTCGGAACTGCCGTTTTGCCACTGTCGCAAAGCCATCATAAAGCCGCTTCTATCGACCAACTCAGACGGCGTTATATTCTGTTGTTTGCCAGTTATATCAGCTCTTTCACTTTGCTGTTGATAGGCTTCCACCATTTATTCAGTGCCGATTTGTCGTTACAGCTGTTGTTATTCAGTGGTGCTTTGTTATTGCTGCTGATTGCTATCTGGTTTCAACGTTCACAACAACTGCAGCTGGCCTGCACTTTAGTGTCCATTTTTGCGTTATTTTTTGTCATCTTGCTGGTGTGGCACGGCGGCTCACAAAACACGGCTTTATATTGGGCTTTCCCTTTTCCGCTGATTGTTTTTGGCCTGCTGGGGTCAAGAACTGGCATCTTTATGAACTTATTGATGTTATTCGGATTGGTATTTTTATTGTTTGGACCAGAACTACAACAAGCACGTTACCAGACTGCAGAAGTGGCGCGTTTTCTGGCGTCTTTTGCCACTGTGTTGGCGGTCGGCTGGATCAACGAACATTTTCGCGAACGCAGCCACCATTCAATGAGTCTGCTGCAACACAGCAAAGAACAACAAGCCAATACCGATGTACTCACCAATCTGGCCAACCGGCGTTTTCTGGAAGAAGTGTTGCCAGAGCACGCAGAGCGGCAACCTGAGCTGTTCTTCCCTATGGCGGTGGTGATGACGGATATCGACCACTTTAAACATATCAACGATAGTTTTGGCCATGATCAAGGTGATTTAGTGTTACAACAGGCTGCGCTGTTATTCCGGCAAAAACTGCGAACTCAGGATATTTGCTGCCGTTATGGTGGTGAAGAGTTTTTATTATTGCTGCCCAAAACCAACCTGCAGGACGCCAAAAGAGTAGCCGATAAAGTCCGCGCCAGCATAGCGCAACAAAGGTTATTACCGCAGCACCCGGACCTCGTCATCACAGGCAGTTTTGGCGTTGCCGAAGCCGGGTCTGTGCCCGACATTCAGGCTGCTATTAAAAGAGCCGACCAACAGCTGTATACCTCCAAAGCCAATGGCCGTAATCAGGTGAATTAACCCCCCCCAAAAAAAGCAATAAAAAACCCGACAAAGCCGGGTTTTTCTATTTTATTTCAGTACCTTAATTATTGCAGCACAGAAATATCAGCCACATGCAGGAAAGCTAAACGCAGCTGATTGAGTAGCGCCAGCCGGTTTTGCCGTACGGCCACATCATCAACGTTGACCATCACTTCATCAAAGAACTGGTCAATCACCTGACGCAGTGACGACAAAGTACTTAAGGCAGTGTTGTAGTCGCCTTTGGCAAACAGTGTTTCCAGCTCAGTTTGTTTAGCTGATAAAGCCGCAAACAAGGCCTGCTCGGCGCCAGGCTGCAATAAAGCTGTATTCACCTGTTGTGGTAATTCACCTTCCACTTTCGCCAGAATATTGGCAACCCGCTTATTGGCAGCAGCCAAAGCTAAAGCAGCGTCTAATTTGCGGAATTCGGCAACAGCTTTGACTCTGCGGTCAAAATCGGCCGGATTGGTTGGACGACGCGCTAACACCGCCTGAATCACATCCACCGCATAACCTTCGCCTTCATACCAGGCACGGAAACGCGCCAGCATAAATTCCAGCACTTCGTCAGCAACAGTGGCTTGGGTCAACTTGTCGCCAAAAGTGCTTTGTGAATACGCAATGATATCCAGCAAATCTAACGGCAGCTGTTTTTCCACCATAATACGCAAAGCACCAATGGCTGCACGACGCAGTGCAAAGGGGTCTTTATCGCCTTTTGGCGCCTGACCAATACCAAAAATACCCACTAAAGAATCGAGTTTATCAGCAATGGCCACTGCACAGGCTTCCAGCTGGCTTGGCAGGCTGTCACCGGCAAAACGCGGTTTGTATTGTTCGTTCAGCGCAACTGCAACAGCCTCTGGCTCGCCGTCGATACGAGCATAATGCATGCCCATAATGCCCTGAGTTTCAGGGAACTCACCGACCATGTTGCTCATCAGGTCGGTTTTCGACAATAAACCAGCGCGCTCAGCGTGCTGCACGTTCGCGCCGATTTTGCCGGCTATATAAGCCGACAGTTTGGCAATTCGCTCTGATTTTTCACGTAAAGTGCCGAGCTTTTGCTGGAACAACACAGTACCTAAACTTTCCAGGCGCTCAGCCAGTTTGGTCTTTTTATCGACCGTAAAAAAGAACTGGGCGTCTGTTAACCGTGGCCGCACTACTTTTTCGTTACCCGAGATGATCTGGCTTGGGTCTTTGCTATTGATATTGGCCACAAAAATAAATTTATTCAGTAACTTGCCGTTGCTATCCAGCAGCGGGAAGTACTTTTGATTGTCTTTCATGGTGGAAATTAACGGCTCAGCCGGCACTTCGAGGAAACGCTCTTCAAAAGAGCCCACCAGTACCACTGGCCATTCCACTAAAGACGTCACTTCATCGAGCAGCGCTTCGTCAGTTGCCACCACACCATTCAATGAAGCTGCAGTTTTTGCCACTTCAGCAGCAATAAAAGCACGGCGTTTGGCATAATCGGCCACCACAAAAGCTTGTTCCAGTGTGCTTAAGTAAGCATCGGCATTGGCAATTTCTACCAATGCGGGGGCATGGAACCTGTGACCATGAGTCGCACGGCCTGAAGTTTTACCCAGCACAGTTGCCGGCACTATGTCGTTGCCATAAAGCATAACGATCGTATGCACAGGGCGGATAAATTCAGCAGTGGAATGTCCCCAGCGCATTGGCTTGGCAATAGGCAATTTAGCCAGCGCGGAGTTAATCACCTCAGGTAATAAACTAACAGTGGTTGCGCCCAGCACTTTGGCTTTATGTACCAGCCATGCGCCTTTGTCGGTTTCCAGCCGTTCAGCCTGATCAACACTAATGCCGTTGGAAGCAGCCCAGGCTTGCGCCGCTTTGGTCGGCAGACCTGCAGCATCAAAAGCACCAGAGAGCGCCGGACCACGTTTTTCCACCACTTTGTCGGCTTGTTGTGCCACCAGCTGATTCACGCGCACCGCTAAACGGCGTGGCGCCGCGTACCAGTTGGTGTTGCTGAATGACAAACCAAGTTTATTCAGCTCATCTACAATATTCTGTTCAAAAGCCGTTGCCAGGGTTTGCAGCGACTTTGGTGGTAACTCTTCAGTACCAATTTCTACAATAAAATCCTGTACCACTTAAGCCTCCTGCTGCGCTTGTTGGTTACGGCATAACGGGAAACCCAGCTTTTCGCGGGCGGCATAATAAGCTTCAGCACAGGCTTTGGCCAAAGTACGGACCCGTAGAATATAACGCTGGCGTTCCGTCACAGAAATGGCGTGGCGCGCATCCAGCAGGTTAAAGGCATGCGAGGCTTTCATTACTTTTTCATAAGCCGGCAACGGTAAACCCAGCTCAATCAGTTTGTGGCTTTCGGCTTCGTATTGGTCAAAAGCGGCAAATAAAGCAGGCACATCGGCGTATTCAAAGTTGTAGGTCGACTGCTCTACTTCGTTCTGATGGAACACATCACCATAGGTGACACGGCCCATAGGGCCATCGGCCCACACCAGATCATAAATACTGTCGACACCCTGGATGTACATGGCAAGGCGCTCTAAACCATAGGTAATTTCGCCTGTGACCGGACGGCACTCTAAGCCACCCACTTGCTGGAAATAAGTGAACTGCGTCACTTCCATGCCGTTTAACCACACTTCCCAACCTAAACCCCAGGCACCCAGCGTTGGCGATTCCCAGTTGTCTTCAACAAAACGGATATCGTGCACCAGGGTATCAATACCCATTTCGCGTAAAGAGCCTAAATACAGCTCCTGAATATTGGCCGGCGACGGTTTTAAAATCACCTGAAACTGATAATAGTGCTGCAAGCGGTTTGGGTTTTCGCCATAACGGCCATCGGTTGGACGACGGCACGGCTGCACATAAGCCACATTGCTTGGCTCTGGGCCTAATGAACGCAGGAAAGTCATAGGGTGGAAAGTACCGGCCCCAACTTCCATATCCAGTGGCTGAACAATAACGCAACCCTGACGGGCCCAATAATCCTGTAATGCCAGGATCAAACCCTGGAATGTTTTAATATCGTAATTGTGCATAGAAGGCGCACCTGTTCGCTGAATGACATACATGCAAAAATGACCGAAAAGTATACCCATTTACGTGACGTTTCTGTAGCGCTAAAGCGCGTTTTTTCTGGGTTTTTTCCGGTAGTTCCTGTCATTAAATTTGTTTATCTGCATTTGCTGTAATGTACCGTCGCATGCCGGACACAATACAGCTGCGATGTTATGGGCTGGCTTTATTTTGTTATGCAGCAAGGCTGTTTCAGCACAGACAGTGTTGTTTGTCGGATCTCATTTAGAGTTGATCAGGCCTAGACGCGGCAATCCTAGCTGGTTCATCATTAACGAGATTTTGCGTCAGATTGAATCTCTCATATGCCGTAGACTAATCCAGTGGTTATCTCGTTATCTCTGGATTAGGCAACTTAATTTTATGCGTGATTCGGGAGCTTTAAGTCGGTATAAATTTTAGTTAAGTTGCATTTTGGGCTTTTAACTCAAGTTTCCCCATACGGGGTAGCACACTTCACTTAGACTCTAATTTGCCCACTCCACACACTCATTTTTCAATTTGCCACTAGATAAAGAGTTAAAACCGCTGCGCCAAAACTAGTCGGGCACAGCAACCGTAACTGATTCAGAAACAGAAACCAAAGCGGCGGAAGAAGTGTAGGAAAAACAAAACAAGCGGCAATTTGACAGCATAAGATTGCAAAACGACATTTTCCAATAGAAAAAGGCAGCTTAACCTAGCTGCCTTTTTTGTCCGACAAGAATGCCCATTTCACTCACTGCCTAGTTTTGTTTACCTTCGTTTTTTTCGGGCAATTGTTCTTCCGCCTCCAAATCAGTAACAGTCACAGCTCCCTCTTGGTTTTGGCGGCGCATATTAAGCTCTTTAATTTTTAGCGCCTGTTCCGGAGAAAATCTTCCAAAACTGATCGCGCGATCAGCCAAGGTATTGCTGAGCATTCCCACATTCGCAACTTCGTTATTACTTCCCGCTTCCGAACTTCCCTTATGAATTCCCCCAACCGGCATTAAATTAGTACCATCACTAAGACCACTGGAATCTCGATCCATTTGTGCAAACGCATCCAAAAGTGCCGCCGAATTGACCGCCGCAGCGCTGCCAAAATTACGGGTAGTTCCGTAGATATCGGTAATAGTAAAGTCATCAATATTCGCAATCAATGTTGGCGCTTCATCCAAAGCCATTTCTTCACTGTCCCGGATGTGCTCCAATAAATGTTTTTTCAGATCCTCTTCGAATTCAGGAAAGAATGCAGCACTTCGCTGGTAAAAACTTGATACCCGATAACCACGTTTACCCGCCATATAGGTACCACGATTCGAGTTAACAAAATCATTGGCATTATTTGCCAAAGCCCGGAACACGTTTTCGCCTGTATAAGCATTTTTCCTGATATTCGGACTCCCGATATACCCTTGATGCAAACCATAAATAACTTCAGGTTGGTTCGGATAGTTTTTCAGTAAAATTTCAAATTGGATGTCATTCAGGCTAAGCTGAACTCCGGCGACTTTTAATAATTTTTTCTGCAACAGACCATCATCTTCATCGGTAATAAAATCTTCCAGGTTTTTCTTTTGAGGATAAATTTTAATAATTTCATCAATGACAGTGGCATTATAAAGGTTCAACCAATACGCCAGTTGTTCGCGTCGATTAAAATCAGACAAGGGTACTTCGCTCGGCAAATTTTCTAAGCTACTGCGAACACGACTGACAATCAGCTTCATTTGATCATTATTTTTAAATTCTTCATAAGCAAATCGATTACCGCCGGCAGCAGTCAACGGATTGCTGTTATTTTTCATTCGTGTGCCAACAACGGCAGTACTGACTGCGGCTTTTTTACGGCTTGGAAGTCCTGCAGGTAATACCGATGCCTTTAGGATCGCGTCCAGATCGTCATAATTGATTGTTAATGTTGAATCCGGCGTTTCCCCGAAAAAACTTTCTGGTAAGGCTGTTTGTGCCCAAGTCGCAAAACTGAGCGTTAATAAGGTCAGACTTACTGAAAAAAAAGCTGTTGCTCTAACTTTCATACATTCTCCTTGTATTCATTGTTATGTAGTTGTTGGCGGAAATTAGAGAGCATTTTCAATAATGCAACTTTTAATCTCAAAATTGATTTTAATACCGATTCTCACAACGGCAAGTTGTATCGTCAGTTAGATTTTTTTTCTATCGCCTGCGACAGCAATTCTGTGACTACCACAGTCCCCATTTGTTTTAGTCTGCGCAGATTCAGTTTCTTTAGTTGTTTGATTTGCTCAGGACTGAACGTGGAAACAGCGACAACTTTATCCATCGCCATAGATTCAAGGGCGGCGGGATTTGCAATTTCTTCCACCAGATGATGGGTCAAACCTATCCAGCAGCGCTGCCGCATTACTTGCTGCACCACCGCCAAATTTCCGTTCTGAGCCATAGACATCGGTCACCCGCCAATTGGCAATGTCGACCGATAACATCGGCTACGATACTTATTAAGGAATCTATGACTAACAAATCAGTTCAAAACTAACAAAAAAGCCCAGTCAATTGACTGGGCTTTTGCTTTTAGCTCACCTTAGATGAGAGGTAATTCACGAGGTTGAAACGCCGTGTCATCCTAAATGAGATCCGATAACTTACACGTCCAGGTTAGCAACCCGCAGCGCATTTTCTTCGATAAAAGCACGGCGTGGTTCTACGTCGTCACCCATCAGGGTATTAAACAGCTGGTCGGCGCCGATGGCGTCTTCAATGGTCACCCGCAACATACGGCGGGTGTTTGGATCCATAGTGGTTTCCCACAGCTGTTCAGGGTTCATTTCACCTAACCCTTTATAACGCTGGATATACAGGCCTTTTTTCGACTCTGTCATTAACCATTCCAAACCTTCAACAAAGTTGCTGATTGGTTTGATTTTTTCACCACGACGGATATAACCACCTTCTTCAATTAAATCGCGGATAGCATCGCCCAAAGCAGCAATACGGCCGTAGTCAATAGAAGTGATAAAGTCGTAATGCAACACGTATTCGTTGTCGATACCGTGTTGACGTATAACAATTTTTGGCAAGGTCAGGTTACGTTCACGGTCTTCAGTCACATCAAAGGTGTAACTTGAGCCATCACCTTCTTTGTCTTGCAGACGTTTGGCAAGTTTGGCAACCCACTCTTTGGTCAGAGTCGCGTCTTTTAACATCTCAACCGTAATACCAGGCACATACACCAGCTCGTTCAGCAGGTTCAGTGGGATTTTGCGGCCTAAACGTTCAATGGTGTTTTTGCACTTATGATATTGACCAACCAAAGCTTCCAGTGGTGCACCACCAATACCCGGCGCATCTGCATTGACATGCAAAGTTGCTTCGTCCAGCGCCAGCGTGGTCAGGTATTCAGTCATGGCAGAATCATCTTTGATGTACTGCTCTTGTTTACCTTTTTTCACTTTATACAAAGGTGGTTGGGCAATATAGATATAACCACGTTCAATCAACTCTGGTGTCTGACGATAGAAGAAGGTCAACAGCAGCGTACGAATATGCGAACCGTCGACGTCAGCATCCGTCATCAGGATGATGCTGTGATAACGGGTTTTGTCCGGATTATATTCTTCGCGGCCAATGCCACAACCTAAAGCTGTGATCAGAGTGCCAACTTCCTGAGATGAAATCATCTTGTCGAAGCGGGCTTTTTCCACGTTTAGGATTTTACCTTTCAGTGGCAAAATTGCCTGGTTTTTGCGGTTGCGACCCTGCTTGGCAGAACCACCCGCAGAGTCACCCTCTACCAGGTAAAGTTCTGATAATGCTGGATCTTTTTCCTGACAGTCGGCCAATTTACCTGGCAAACCAGCAATATCCAACACACCTTTACGACGGGTCATTTCACGGGCTTTACGCGCAGCTTCACGGGCACGGGCAGCATCAACAATTTTAGTGACAATGATTTTAGAGTCGTTCGGGTTTTCCAGCAGATATTCGTTCAGCTTTTCATGCATCACGCTTTCAACAGCAGATTTCACTTCGCTGGAAACCAGCTTGTCTTTGGTCTGAGAGCTGAATTTAGGGTCCGGCACTTTAACGCTGATAACAGCCGTTAAACCTTCACGGGCGTCGTCACCTGTTGCTGAGACTTTCATCTTCTTGGCATAACCTTCAGCATCGATGTAAGTATTCAGTACACGGGTTAATGCCGAGCGGAAACCTGCTAAGTGAGTACCACCATCACGTTGCGGAATATTGTTGGTGAAACAATAAATGCCTTCCTGGAAGGAGTCATTCCACTGCATCGCCACTTCAACCGAAATACCGTCTTCGCGGGTTGCAGAAAAATAAAATGCTTTAGGGTGAATCGCAGTTTTAGTGCGGTTTAAATACTGCACAAAAGCTTCAATACCACCTTCATATTTAAAGTGGTCTTTTTTATCGTCGCGTTCATCAACCAGAATAATGCTGACACCAGAGTTTAAGAACGACAATTCGCGTAAACGTTTGGCCAGAATATCGTAGTGATAATTGATGTCGGTAAAAATGGTGCCACTAGGCCAGAAACGAATTTCAGTACCAGTGCTGTCGGTTTCACCTATGACTTTAAGTGGTTCGTCCGGTACACCTAAACGGTAAATCTGGTTATGCACCTGGCCTTTACGGCGAATGGTCAGTTCCAGTTTGTCCGACAAAGCGTTTACCACAGACACACCTACACCGTGTAAACCACCTGACACTTTATAAGAGTTGTCATCAAATTTACCACCGGCGTGTAGTACCGTCATAATAACTTCAGCAGCAGACACACCTTCTTCGTGCATATCTGTTGGAATGCCACGACCGTTGTCGCGCACTGACACTGAGTTGTCGCTGTGAATAGTGACAAAAACATCACTACAATAACCCGCTAAAGCTTCGTCGATGGAGTTATCCACCACTTCGAATACCATGTGGTGCAAGCCTGAACCATCGTCAGTGTCACCAATATACATGCCCGGTCTTTTGCGGACTGCGTCTAAACCTTTCAGTACCTTGATACTGGAGGAGTCGTAATTATGTTCTTCGGCCATTGTCATCCGTCCGTACTATCTGCCCATGTTCCACGTGGAACAATCCAACCTCAGCGCCTGACACTAATGGCAAGACCTGAGCAGCTTCAATTGCAGTAATAAACACCTGCGAATTGATATGATGTAAAAAACTAAAAATATGGCGTTTGGAATGATCATCCAGTTCCGACGCCAGATCGTCAATAAGCAGCAGCGGCTGTTTATGGCCCCTGCTAAAAATCACGTTGCTTTGAGCAACCTTTAACGCAAACAACAACATCTTCAACTGGCCACGCGACAAAAACTCGTCAACATATTCACCACCAACTTTAATACGCAAATCGGCTTTTTGTGGCCCCAGCTGGGTGTAACCAAACTTTAAGTCACTGGCAAAATTAGCATTAAGCTGATTGAGCAGCTCTGTTGCATCACCTTGTTTTAACAACCAACCCGGCACCAGTTCCAGCTCCAACTGTTGCAAAGACGGAATGTCCTGCAACAGCGGTTGTAAAGCAGCACTCAGCTGGCTTATGTAAGCTTGCCTTAGTTGTTGCAAGCTTATGGCGGTATCGACCAGCTGTAAATCCCAAAACTTATAAGCTTCGCTATAAGGCTGTTTGCTTTTTAATAAGGCATTACGCTGTTTTAAAACCTTATTAAACAACACCCAGAGTTCAAAAAAGGAAGGTTCCACGTGGAACAATCCCATATCAAAAAATTGCCGGCGCTCTTTGGGGCCACCAAAAAACAACCTGAAACTCTCAGGTGTAATCAGTTGCACCGGCAACAAAGTGGCGATGTCGGCAACTCGTTGCACCTTCTCGCCATTTAGTTTTAACTGCCATTCGCCAAGCCGGTCGCGCAACATGCCCACACTCAGCAACTGTTGCGCCCACTGCACTTTGGCGTGTAACACCAGCTGTGTTTGCTGATGCGTTATTATTTTTTGCGCTTTGTTGGTGCGGAAAGACCGGCCATGCGCTAACAAATAAATGGCTTCCAGCAGACTTGTTTTGCCGCTGCCATTTTCACCATAAATAATATTCAGTTGAGGTGAAAACTGTACCGAAGCGTTTTCTATATTGCGAAAACCAGACAGCTGTAACAGCGCCAGCGCCATAACAAAAAAACTGTTACAGCCGCATTGGCATCACGACGTACAAGGCGCCCTGATTACCAACACCTTCCACCAGCGAGCTGGAATTGGCATCACTTAAATGCATAATCACCAGATCTGTGCCTAAGGTATTTAATACATCCAGCACATAACCAACGTTAAAACCAATTTCTAAAGTGTCGCCTTGATACTCTACTTCAATCACTTCTTCGGCTTGTTCGTGTTCTGGGTTATTGGCAACAATCTGTAACTCGCCGGAACTTAAAGTAAAACGTACACCACGGTATTTTTCGTTCGACAAAATAGAAGCACGCACACAAGCGTCTTTTAACACCGAGCGATGGGCTGTGACTTGTTTGGAACTGTTACGTGGCAACACGCGGCGATAATCCGGAAAACGGCCGTCAATCAATTTGCTGCTAAAGCTAAACTGGCTATCGAGCAAACGGATATGGTTTTGGCCAATAGCCAGGCGGATCATCTGGTCATCGTTGACCAACAAACGCATCAGCTCCAACACACCTTTACGCGGAATGATCACTTGTTTCTGCTGACCTGCTGTGACAGCCAATTCCATTGAACTGAGTGCCAGACGGTGACCGTCAGTAGCAACTGTGCGCAAAGTGCCGTTATCCACTTCAAACAACAAACCATTGAGGTAATAACGCACATCCTGGTTGGCCATCGAAAAAGCGGTGTCGTCTAATAACTTACGCAGTTGAGCTCTTGTTAAGTCAAACTCAACTTCACCTTGCCAGGATTCCAGATTAGGGTAATCGTTGGCACTTAAAGTAGATAAGGTAAATTTGCTTTTGCCGGTGCTAACAATACAGTTATCACCTTGCAGAGAAATATGCAGTGGTGATCCTTCAGGTAAAGAGCGGCAAATATCGAGTAACTTTTTCGCCGGAATAGTCACCCGGCCTGGCACCTGAACCTGGGTTAACGGCACTGCTGCCACCAGTTCAATTTCTAAATCTGTACCTGTTAACGACAAAGCGTCCGGTGTTACATCAAGCAACACGTTCGACAAAATAGGCAAGGTATGACGGCGTTCTATGGCACCAGATACCATTTGCAGTGGCTTCAGCAGCGTGTCACGGTCAATGAAAAATTGCATAACCTTTCCCTATTAAGACGACAATGTCCGAATTAAATTCTGAAAATCTTCTTTAATTTCATGAGTTTCTTCTTTCAGAGACTCAATTTTACGGCAAGCGTGCAACACTGTGGTGTGGTCACGTCCGCCAAAAGCGTCACCAATTTCCGGCAAACTGTGGTTGGTGAGTTCTTTTGAAAGTGCCATCGCCATTTGCCGTGGTCTGGCGACAGAACGGGAACGGCGTTTTGATAACAAATCTGCCACCCGGATTTTGTAATATTCAGCCACTGTTTTCTGGATGTTTTCAATGGTGACCAGTTTGTCTTGTAACGCCAATAAATCGCGCAAAGACTCCCGGACAAAATCTATAGTGATAGGCCGGCCGGTAAAATTGGCATTGGCGGTAATACGGTTTAATGCACCTTCTAATTCACGCACATTAGAACGCAGTCTTTTAGCGACAAAAAACGCCACTTCTTCCGGCAGGCGGATATTATTTTCCTGGGCTTTGCGCATCAGAATGGCAACCCTGGTTTCCAGCTCCGGCGGTTCAATAGCAATGGTTAAACCCCAGCCAAAGCGGCTTTTTAACCGCTCTTCCACACCGTCAATCTCTTTTGGATAACGGTCAGAAGTTAAAATAATTTGCTGATTACCTTCAAGTAAGGCATTGAAAGTATGAAAGAATTCTTCCTGAGAACGGTCTTTTTTCGCAAAAAACTGAATGTCATCTATAAGCAAAGCGTCGACAGAACGGTAATAACGTTTAAATTCTTCAATGGCGTTATTTTGCAGCGCTTTGACCATATCCTGTACAAAACGCTCTGAATGCATATAAATAACTTTGGCGTCGGGCTTTTTTGCCAGAATGCCATTGCCTACCGCATGCAATAAGTGAGTTTTACCTAAACCAGTTCCACCGTATAAAAACAGCGGGTTATAAGCAGTACCAGGATTGTCAGCCACCTGACTGGCGGCCGCACGCGCCAGCTGGTTTGATTTACCTTCAACAAAGTTATCAAAGGTGTAGTTAGCACGTACATTACTGCGCACTATGGTTTTTGGTGCAGGTTCCGGCACTTCTGGTGCAGAAACCGGCTGAGCTGGTGCGCTGTGGTTACGACTCACAGGCATGGGCGCGGATTTTAATGCTTTTTGGCTGCTGCCCACTTCAAAACGCAGACGCGGGGCATGATCACCACAATAATCGTGGATCAGCTCGTTGATCCGGTTTAAATATTTATCCCGCACCCAATCCAGCACAAAACGGTTTGGGGCGAATAATGTGAGAGCGTCATGGGAACTATCGGCCTGCAAAGGGCGGATCCACATGCTGAATTGCTGCGCAGGCAATTCTGACTGCAGTGCTTCTAGGCAATTTTGCCAGACTGACTGATACACCATATCTCCAACAGCCCCGAATAATTAGTATTTAGCAAGGCAGGCGTTTTTTAGCAAAGGTTGGCATTATGGGCTGATCTTATCCACAACTGCAATATTGACTTTCTTAAAAAAGCCTCATTTGCACAAAAAACAACGTATCCACATGTTTTAATTGAATTAATATCCATTATTCAAATTAATAATACCGCGAGTTTCAGCAAGGCAATTCGGAAATATCAAGCCCTTTGCGACCAATTCATGCACATTTTATTCACGAAAATTATTTTGCCTGTGGAAAACTCTGGCTGATCAGGAATATTTCGAGGATCGGATGGTTATTTAACCAAGGATCGCATTGACAAGCGTGTACTTAGTCCTTAAAATTCGCGCTCTTTTGAAATCGCTGCGTTTTGGTTTTTACTAAAACACAGATTACCTTAGTAAATATCGACCGGACGGACGAAGTTATGAAAAGAACATTTCAACCTAGCGTGTTAAAACGTGCTCGCGTTCACGGTTTTCGTGCACGTATGGCTACTAAAAATGGCCGTGCAGTATTAGCACGTCGCCGTGCTAAAGGCCGCAAGCGCTTAACAGTCTAGTCAGATTATAAAGCGCTGCGTGGTCAGCTATACCTTCAGCAGGGAGTTACGTCTGTTAACTCCCCGCGAATTCGACAATGTGTTCCAGAACCCTTTCCGGGTTGCGTCTCCCCTGTTTACCATCCTCTGTAAAGCTAATTCTTTAGCCACTCCGCGTATTGGTCTGACGATCGCGAAAAAACGTGTTAAATTAGCCACGCAACGCAACAGAATCAAACGTTGTGCCCGCGACAGCTTTCGTTTACATCAACATGATCTGCCTCCGGTAGATTTGGTATTGATGGTGAAAGGTGATATCAGCAACACGGATAATGCAGAGTTACATAAACAACTGGAGCGGTTATGGAGCAAGATCTCCCGCCAATACAACGCTATCCAGCCCAAGCCTTAATTAAGGTTGTAAAAGGCTATCAGCAATGTATCAGCCCTCTGTTCGGTCCAAGTTGTCGTTTTTATCCCAGCTGTTCGCATTATGCGGTAGAAGCCTTAACACGTTTTGGTCCGCTAAAAGGCAGTTGGTTAACAGCCAAACGTCTATTAAAATGCCACCCCTTACATCCGGGTGGAGATGATCCCGTTCCGGAAAAGCCAAAGAGATAAGCTCACACATGGAATCGCAACGCAGTTTTTTAGTTATTGCCCTGGCCCTGGTCAGTTTTTTAATGTGGCAACAATGGAATGTCGACTACGGTCCTAAACCTGTAGTGCCGGCCGCCACCAGCCAAACAACAACCAGCTCTGCTGATTTACAACTTTCTGCGGCAGGCAGCACCACAACTGCTGCGCCTGAAGTAAAAGCAGCGCAAGCACAATTAGTTGAAGTAAAAACCGATGTGCTGACAGTCAAAATTGACAGCCGTGGTGGTGACATTGTCGCACTGGAGCTGCCAGGTTTTACTGTATCTCAGGAAAACAAAGCCGCTTATCAGCTGATGCGTCAACAACCTGGTTTTGAATATGTTGCCCAATCAGGTTTATTAGGTGATGGTCCGGACGATAAAAAAGCGCCACGCCAAATATACCAGAGCGCCCAAAGCAACTATCAGCTGGCCAATGGTCAGATTGAACTGATTGTGCCTTTGACCATGACCCACAAAGGTTTAGTCATTGAAAAACGGTTTATTTTTACCGCAGGCAAATATGATGTCCGGGTAGAATATTCTGTCACCAACCAAGGTGATGGCAGCAAGGTAGTTCAACCTTATTTCCACTTTGCTCAGACCATCGACAACGGCGAAGGCACCAATATGATGATGCCGGTATACCGTGGTGGTGCTTATTCAACTGCAGACCAACGCTACGAAAAACTGTCATTTGATGACATGAAAGAAGCCAATCTGAACTTGGGCACTCAGGGTGGCTGGGTCAGTATGCTGGAACACTATTTTGTTGCCGCCTGGGTGCCACAAGGTGAAGGCAATAACCAGCTGTATAGCATGGTTGCCGACAACTTAGGTGTGATCGGGGTACAAGGCCCACAACAAAGTATTGCTGTTGGTGAACAAAAGACCTTCGGCGCTACTTTTTATGCCGGCCCGAAAGATCAGGATAACTTAGCGCAAATTGCCAATGGTCTGGATCTGACCGTTGACTACGGCATGTTGTGGTTTATTTCTCAGCCATTGTTCTGGTTATTGCAGCTTATTCACGGTGTAGTAGGTAACTGGGGTGTGGCCATCATTGCCATCACCTTGTTAGTGAAAGGTTTATTATTCCCGCTGACCAAAGTGCAATACGAATCTATGGCCAAGATGCGCAATCTGAAGCCAAAAATTGACGAACTGCAGGCCCGTTATAAAGACGACCGTCAGAAGATGGGTCCGGCCATGATGGAACTGTATCGCAAAGAAAAAGTGAACCCTATGGGTGGCTGTCTGCCGATGCTGATCCAATTGCCAATTTTCCTGGCTTTATACTGGGTATTTGTCGAAAGTGTTGAGTTACGTCAGGCGCCATTTATGCTGTGGATCACCGACCTTTCAGTGAAAGATCCATATTATGTATTGCCGGTGTTGTACGGTATCAGCATGTTTATCATGCAGAAATTAACGCCAATGACAGTAACAGACCCAATGCAGCAGAAAATTATGTTGTGGATGCCGGTAGCATTCTCAGTATTCTTCCTGTGGTTCCCAAGTGGTCTGGTGTTGTACTGGGTGATCAGTAACCTGATTTCACTGGCACAAATGCTGTATATCTACCGCGGCATGGAGAAAAAAGGCCTGTACGTGCGTAGCGCATAACAGCTCTTTGACGTATTGCCCAACAATGCCCATTCTTCCAATGGGCATTTTTTTATGACAAAACAGCACAAGCTGCTGCACAGAATTCGAGGTTCAGATGTTCGCCACAGATACCATAGCTGCACAAGCGACAGCACCAGGCAGAGCAGGCGTTGGCATTTTGCGGGTGTCAGGCCCGGCGGTGAAGGCGGTGGCACAAGCCATTTTGCATAAATTGCCTAAAGCCCGTTATGCCGAATATCTGCCTTTTTATGCCGCAGACGGTTCTGTGCTTGACCAGGGCATAGCCTTGTATTTCCCTGGCCCCAATTCTTTCACCGGTGAAGATGTGCTGGAGCTGCAAGGCCACGGCGGCCCTGTGCTTTTGGATATGCTGCTGCGCCAGTTATTGCAACTTGCAGATGTGCGTATTGCCAGACCAGGTGAGTTTTCCGAACGGGCTTTTTTAAATGACAAACTGGATTTAACTCAGGCCGAAGCTATTGCCGATTTAATAGATGCCAGCTCTGAGCAAGCCGCCCGCTCTGCGATGCAATCTTTGCAGGGTGAATTTTCCCGCCAAATCCACGATTTAGTGGAAAAGGTGATTTACCTGCGTATTTATGTTGAAGCAGCCATCGACTTTCCCGATGAAGAAATCGACTTTTTATCCGACGGTAAAGTGTCAGGTGATTTAGCCGACATCATCAGCGATTTAGCCGGTATTCAAAAACAAGCCACCCAAGGCAGCATTTTGCGTGAAGGCATGAAAGTGGTGATTGCAGGGCGCCCTAACGCCGGTAAATCCAGTTTATTAAACGCTTTAGCCGGCCGGGAAGCCGCTATTGTCACAGATATCGCAGGCACCACCCGCGATGTACTGCGCGAACATATCCATATTGACGGTATGCCGCTACATATTATCGATACCGCAGGTTTGCGTGAAGCCACCGACAAAGTGGAGCAGATTGGCATAGAGCGCGCCTGGCAAGAGATTGAACAAGCCGACCGGGTGCTTTTTATGGTGGACAGCACCACCACAACAGCTATTAGCCCGGCACAAATCTGGCCGGAGTTTATTGAACGTTTACCTAAAACTCTGGGTGTCACTGTAGTTCGCAACAAAGCTGATTTAACAGGCGAACAAATTGGCGCCAATAACGAAGGTGAAACGCCGGTGTTTCATATTTCCGCCAAAACCAATCAGGGCATTGACGCTTTGCGTGAACACCTCAAAGCCTGTATTGGTTTTGAAGCCAGCACTGAAGGCAGTTTTATCGCCCGTCGCCGTCATTTAGATGCGCTAGCGCGCGCTATGGAACATCTGGAAATTGGTGAATATCAGCTGCACAACCATCTGGCTGGTGAGCTGCTGGCAGAAGAGCTGCGTTTAACCCAACAACATCTGAATGAAATTACCGGTGAATTTAGCTCAGACGATTTGCTGGGGCGTATTTTTAGCTCCTTCTGTATCGGTAAATAACAGCTGCCGATAAAACACAACAACACTGCTATTCACAAAAACAGCTAAAAATAAAGCCAGCGCTAAAGCTGGCTTTATTGTTTTAACACCAGGCAATTATCAGAGCCTGTTAAGGCCTGAGTTTATCGGGCGTAAGTTGCGGTGATGGTCTTTTTCGCCAGCGCTTTGGCATTGAGTGTATAACCAACTACTGCCGCATTGGCATTGTCTGGTACCGGCAACTTAGCGTCAGGCAGAGCCCACACAGTAAACTGATACCTATGCATACCATGGCCAGCCGGTGGGCAGGCGCCACCAAAGTCTTTAATGCCATAATCGTTGGTAAAACTGCGGCTGCCAGCCGGCATTTTGCCACCGGCAGAACCAGCACCTTGTGGCAGACCGGTATTGTCCACTGCAATATCAGCCACTAACCAATGCCACCAGCCAGAACCTGTTGGAGCGTCAGGGTCATACACTGTGACGGCAATACTTTTGGTGCCTGCCGGTAAGTCTTTCCAGTTTAACGCCGGAGATTTATTGTCACCGCCACAACCAAAACCAGAAAATTCAAAGGTTTTGGCCATAAAGTGGCCTTCTTTGATATCAGGGCTGCTAACATCCAGTGCCAGTACCGGCATGGCCATTAATAAAGATCCTGCGATACAGAGTTGTTTTAACATAATTTTTCCTTCTTTTTATTGCAGTTAAACACGCACTTTCCAAATACTATAAAACCCAGCCGAACCATACGGCAAGGGAGTAAAAACCATCAGAACTGATAACCCAGATTCAGCCAGAGCGCAGTGTCTTTTGCTGCATCTTCAGCTGCCAGCCGGAACAAACCTAAATCGAGCTGTACATCATTCAGGCTAACAGGCCCCATACCAAAATTCAGCGGCAACTCCAAAGCGACACCATAACTATCAAGGGCAGCTTGGTTGGCAAACTGATGACGACGATACAATAACTGTAAAGGTTGCAACCGGCGGTGCGACAGGCTGAGCTGATAACGGCGATAATCCTGCCCCACCAGCTGCGAAAAAGGCAGCTCAGGCGAAACTATCCGGTTTGGATCAATAGCAGCCATCATAGCTGCAGAGCTAAAACCGCCTAACCTGAGCAAAGCGTCTTGTTGCCAGCGCCGCTGAAAACGCCCTTCCAATGCCAAAGTCCAGGCTTGCCAGCGACCTTGTAACTCAGGTGAAAAATCGATACCGCGCCAGCTATGACCGGCACTTTGATGGTAACCGGCGCTGTTGCTAAAACCCAAACCCCAGCTATTACGCTGATGTTGCCAGCTTTGTTGTAATACCAGACTGGCACTGCTGTTGTGATCTGCCGGCAGTGCATTGCCACTGCCAGGTTCGCCTGTTAAATCCAGCTCACGCAGTTGTAATAGTTGATCAAATTGCCAATCGCCAGCGTGCCACGGGTAACTGAACTGCAACAAAGCAGATCTTTGTTTTTCATTGCCCTGGTGGAAATTCCTTTGGCCACTCAATTCCAGCCTGGATTGTTGCAAAGCCAACATGGTTTTTACCGGCCAGCCCTGATAACGCACAGCGGCAAAAGCGGCACTAAATTGGTTGTGGCTGATGTCTTGTTGCACACCCAGCTGGTAATCCAGCCTTTTGATCGGATCACCGCCTTTTAAACCAATACCTATAACATCGGGCGCAAAGTTACTGATGTTGTAATGCAAAGTCAGACTTTGTTGTTGTGGTCCTAAACCATAAGGCTGTTGCCTGCCACCGACAATAGCAGCCGAGTGCACTTGTGCCTTAGGCATCGATAGCGGCTTTTGTGCAACTTTAACACCCATTGTTCTATTCAGATGAGTCTGGCTGACCACAGAACCGACTGCGGACTCTGCCGATACTGCAGCAAGTAACCAGGAACCTTTGGTAGCTGTTTTAGTGGCAAAGTGCCGCACTGGCACCGCTTTCATTTGATCAACTTTATATAAATCAGGCCCTTGTTGATTGACTAACTGCAATAACAAAACACCATTTTGCATCGGCACAGGCATTTGTACCATTTCAGCGCCTTGCGTCAGCTGCCACAAAGTTTTGTTTGGAAAATCATAACGATACAAACACAAACGGCCTTGCTGGCTGGCGACAAAAAACAAAGACCGGCCATCAGGACTCCAATTTGGATAAGACAAATATTGATAACCTGCAGGCATCGGCACTTGTTGTAGCAGCTGTCCAGCTAAATCACGCAACTGCAATTTCCAGCCGTTTTGCGGCGTAAAATACAGCACAGCCAATTGTTGTTGGTCCGGTGAAATACGCGGAAAATCAAAAATTTGTTCCAGCGCAGCTTCGGTTAAAGGCTGAATATCACCACTTTTAATATCAAGCCTGACCAACTCGGAATAACCGGCTTTTTGGCGTTCGGCAATAATAAACTGACCATCGGGGCTGACATCAAAACGGCGCAAAGACGCATTTTTACTTAAAGTTGTGACTTTTCCAGAAGGTAAATGCCACTGAAATAAATCCTGCTGCGAATTGCCATGTTCGTCTTTGCTATTGGCGCCAAAAATCAGCGTCTGGTTATTCAGCCAGCGTGGGTCACGAATACCGCTGAAATTACGTTGCTCCAGCACATACTTTTGTTCCGGGTTAAAACTGCCGGGTTCAGTGTCGGCAATATCTTGTTGATCCTCTGCCAGCAGCTCTTTTTGAGTTTGCTGAAACTTGTCACGGGCTTTGTGGTTTTCTGCCGTAGCAAACACCGCTAACAGATTTTGCTCCAGACTGTCTTCTGTGATCACTGCCAGCAAAGTTCCGTCCGGACTTAAAGCCGGACTTTGCTGGCGGCCTTTGCTATTGAGCCAGAGTTTGGCTTTTACAGGTGTCAGCTGTTGTTGCTGCTGCATACTGTAAAAACTATATTCAGCGACAAAACGCTGATACAAGATGCTGGCGCTGACACCATAGACCCCTTCAAAAGCTTGTTCAAAACTACGGTTTTTCAGTGCAACCTGGCGGGTCCAGACGCTGTCCAGTTTGTCGACGCCATAATTCTGTTCCAGCCAGGCCAAAAAACGGGCTCCAACCAAATAAGCAAAACCACGTGCCTGATAACGACCTTCAGCAGCATTCAGCTCGTTATAACCCGGTATTGCACCTTCTTGTGCTAATTGTTGCAACCAAGCTTCAGCATAAGCACTGTAAAGCCGGCCTTTGCCTGTCAGTTTGGATTCCTGCAAAGTGGCGTAACCTTCGGCCACCCAACGTGGGCTGTCGAGCCGGGATAAATCTGACCATTGTGCCAGCTGATTGAGTTTGTCGCGCCATGGGCTGCGATCCGGTTGTGCCAGATGCACCAGGTGGATGTATTCATGCAGCGCCACCAGTTGCATCCAGCCGGATAAATTATGTAAAGCGCTATCAGACTGAGGCGCAGTGGCAAAAAGCGCCATGGTGGGTCTGTGACTTAGCGGCAATGCAAAGCCATTTGGCGAGTTGTCGGGATCTATCAATACCACATCGGTTTTAGCAGCAAGGCTACGTTGTTGCTGTTTTAATACCAGAGTCCGGCTCTGTTCCAGCTCATGGCTGGCATTTTGCGCCAGTCCCTGAAATTCTTTGGCAAACATGAGTCGGAAATGTTCCGTTTCCAGCAACTGCCAATTCTGCTCCTGGGTTGTAGCTGCCTGACCATTGAGGCATACCAGCAGTGCTGGCCATACTAACCTTTTCATTTGTTATCCAGATCTAGTTTGTTGTAAAAACAACGGTCACTTTACTGCATCAGGACATCATGGCTCCACGCAAAAAGCTCTGGGTTAACATTTGAATTGTAAGCAGAATTTACCTGTTTCTTTATTCGGTTTTTTTCAGTTTTGGCATTTGTTGTTGCAACCACTGGTAAAACTGCTGCTTTGGTAAAGCACCGGATAACTGTGCTATCAGCTCACCTTGCTGAAACAACATCAGTGTAGGAATAGAACGGATCTGAAATTGTGCTGCCAGTTGTTGCTGTTGTTCGGTATTCACTTTACCAAAACGGAAATTTGGCTCCAGTTCACGCGCCGCCTGACTAAACACAGGCGCAAAATTCAGGCAAGGACCACACCAGCTGGCCCAGAAATCCAGCACTATCGGCAGTTCTGATTTTTGTACCAGATTGGCGAAATTGGCACCGGTGATCTCGACCGGCAAACCGGCAAATAACGGCGCTTTACATTTTCCACAAACAGGCGCGGCCGAAGTTTTATCAGCAGCAACCCGGTTCAGGCCAGCACAATGAGGGCAAGCAATAATCATCAGGATCTCCAAGCACAAGCGGTTTTATACTTCGGGATCTGAGGGGGTGTGACGGCAGTTTCAAGGGCACAACATCATCAATAAAAGCTAAGCAGCTGCAAACTTCATATTTGGCTGCACCGTCATCCAACTTTGGTCAAACCTGGTGTGCTGAAAAACTGCCTTGCTTGTGTTGGAGACCATCATTCAACGCCAGCACAGTAAAAATGAGCAAGCTGTTACAGGGCGCTCAGCATTTTTAGTCATAAAAAAACCACCCGAAGGTGGTTTTTTACAAACTAGCTGGTTTTTATTCGCGGGTACGGCGTTTTGGCGCTGCACCAGGACGTGGACCTGCACCAGCTGGCGCTGATGATGGACGACGATCACCGGCCGGACGTTCTGCACGTTCGCCGCCTGAGTTGCCGCCGCTGCTATTACCGCCAGTATCAACACTGATATTCAGCTTTTGCTTACGCACATACACTTTTTTCAGGTGCTGGAAGATTTCCGTTGGGATATCTGCCGGCAGCTCAACCGTAGAGAAATGATCAAACAGTTTGATATTACCGATAAACTGGCTGTCGATATTGGCTTCATTGGCAATAGCACCAACGATGTCACCGGCACGAACACCATGTTCTTTACCTACTTCAATACGATACGTATTGTAGTTGCCCTGCATTTCACGGCGCGGACGTGGCGCACGTTCCGGACGGTCGCCTGAACGCTCCGGACGATCACCACGTTCAAAACGGGCTGGACGCTCGCCTGAACGCTCCGGACGATCCGGTCTGTCACCACGGGCATGAGGTTCACGGATTTCCGGGAACTGTTTAGCCACATTTAACGGCTGATCTTTTTGCGCCAGGAATAACAACGCCGCAGCTAAATCTGCATCTGTTGTTTCCAGCTTTTCACGCCAGTCGTTAATTAAGTCCTGGAAGAAACTTAAGTTTTTCGCTTCGATGGTGTTAGCAAGTGAAGCACGGAATGACTCGATACGACGTTGTTCAATCACTTCACCTGTTGGCAACGACATTTTTTCAATCGGCTGACGGGTAGCGTGTTCGATAGTACGCAATAAACGACGTTCACGTGGCGACACAAACAAAATAGCTTTACCTAAACGACCGGCACGGCCAGTACGACCGATACGGTGTACATAAGCTTCGCTGTCGTAAGGAATGTCATAGTTGATAACCAGGCTGATACGTTCAACGTCCAGACCACGGGCAGCAACATCAGTTGCCACAATAATATCAATCTGACTGGCTTTTAAGCGGCGAATAGTTTGTTCGCGGTTGGCCTGGTTCATATCGCCATTGAGGCAAGCTACAGCATAACCGCGAGCACCTAATTTTTCGGCAATTTCCTCAGTGGCACTTTTGGTACGAACAAAAATGATGCTGGCATCATATTCTTCACCTTCCAGGACACGGGTCAAAGCATCAAGCTTCTGATTGCCATCCAGCATCACATAACGCTGAGTAATACGCTCAACTGTGCTGGTTTTTGATTCAATTTTGATTTCCTGAGCGTTTTTCAGGTGCTTCTGTGCAATAGCACGGATTTGTGACGGCATAGTGGCCGAGAACATTGCAACCTGACGGCCGGCTGGTGTGGCATCCATAATGGTTTGCACATCATCAATAAAGCCCATACGCAACATTTCGTCGGCTTCATCCAGCACTATGGCACGCAGTTTATCTAACTGCAGAGTGCCACGGTCTAAGTGATCCAGGATACGACCCGGGGTACCAACGATCACCTGAGAACCACGTTTTAATGATTTCAGCTGATTGGTATAACTCTGACCACCATATAAAGGCAGTACATGGAAAGCCGGCATAAAGCGGGCATAAGCCTGGAATGCTTCTGCAACCTGAATCGCCAGTTCACGGGTTGGAGCTAATACCAGAATTTGTGGTTCGTTTTGTGCCGGATCAAGCCGGGCTAACAGTGGCAGCGCGAAGGCAGCAGTTTTACCTGTACCAGTTTGCGCCTGACCCAGTAAGTCTTCTCCCGCTAACAGTTTTGGGATGGCCGCCGCCTGAATTGGCGATGGAGTTTCATAACCCAATTCCGTTACTGCACGTAACAAGGGTTCCGGCAGCGCTAGCTGGGAAAAAGTCAGGGACTCAGACATATATTGTATAAACCTCAATAACACGCAGGCGATAGGTGGTTGTGCTATTGTAGTTTTACAGAGCCTGCTTTGCTGTAAAAATACCCCAAACGTGCAAAAAGCGTGGCTTTGCACGTTTTTATTCCAGTAGTATAGCCAATCATTTTTCCTGACAAAGGTTTGACAGATGATTGAGATCCTCGTGGGCAGCCAAATGGGCGCAGCTGAATACACTGCTGAACAAGTAGCTGATACACTGGTACAAGCGGGTTATGAAGTCAGGCTGCATCTGACACCCGAATTAGAACAACTGACCAGAAACGCTATCTGGTTAGTGATCACCTCGACCTACGGTGCGGGTGATCTGCCCGACAATATCCAACCCTTTGCGGATCAATTAGCACAAGATCGAAGTGATCTTACCACAGTTTCTTATGCCGTGATCACTTTAGGTGACTCCAGCTATGATACTTTTTGTCTGGCGGGTCGCAAAATGGAAGCTTTGTTGCAGAAAAATGGTGCTCAGGCACTGGGTCTGGCATTAAATATTGATGTTTTAACAGCAGAGTTACCAGAAGATCAGGCATGTGCCTGGCTCACGGAGTTTATCAAAAAACTCAGCTGATTATTCGCCAGCTTCTTTAATACAAGTTTGTTTTTTTAATCTAAAAAATAACTAAAACTTAAATTGTCACTCTTCAGGCATAAAGATCCTGAGTGTAAAAACTCTCCCCTTAACTTTTTTATCTGAAAAAAAAGGCGGGCATTTCAGCCCGCCAACTACACAAGTCACTGTCCAGAAACTGGATATCTAACGTACTTCCATGTTGGCATCAGCAATGAAAAACCAACAAAACCAAGTATCTACATTTAAAGTATGCAATTCTTAATATCAATCTGATAAAAGCATGATAAAGCTCAGATCTGAGTTATGATCCAGCTATACAGTGTTATACACAATTTAGTCATTAAAAATCACACAGTGTGCATAAGTGCCGTATAAGCCGGTTAATAAGATGGTATTATCCTCTGAATTAAATAAACGCATTGGTGACCTGTGGATAAAACAGCTAGTTGATCACAGGATCAAGGTGGGTAGATCCGGATCAGATCACAGTTTAGATCTTCTGTAAGATCTTGATCCTTTTAAGCAAAAATTGGTTATCCACCTAAAAGTCTCTGCTTAGTAGTAAGAGTAATAAGAAGATCTCTTTAAAGATCCTTATATATATTTAAGCAGTGATAAGGATCCGGATTAGATTTTAGTCATTCCGTTTCAGGGGCGATCCAGTTACAATACGTGCCCTTTTTTCGCGTTATCCTTGAAGTTACAGAGGCAGATATGTTGTTCCAACAAAGTTACGATGTGATTGTAGTCGGAGGTGGCCATGCCGGCACCGAAGCCGCATTGGCGGCCGCACGCATGGGCATGCAAACTTTGCTGTTAACCCATAACGTTGAGACACTAGGCCTGATGTCCTGTAACCCGGCTATTGGTGGTATCGGTAAAGGCCATTTGGTCAAAGAAATTGACGCCCTTGGTGGTGCTATGGCCAAAGCAACAGATCTCGCGGGGATCCAGTTCCGTACTCTAAACAGCTCTAAAGGTCCTGCAGTACGTGCAACCCGAGCTCAGGCTGACCGTCAGCTCTATCGCGCTGCTATTCGTAACATTCTGGAAAATCAGCAGAACTTACAGATTTTCCAGCAAGCATGTGATGATCTGATTGTTGAAAACGATCAGGTTTGTGGTGTTGTTACCCAAATGGGCCTGAAATTTACCGCCAAAACAGTGGTGCTGACTGTCGGCACTTTCCTGGGTGGTCAAATTCATATTGGGTTGGAAAATTATTCAGGCGGCAGAGCCGGCGATCCGCCATCTGTCGCTTTGGCTAACCGCTTAAGAGCATTGCCTTTCAGAGTTGGCCGGTTAAAAACCGGTACTCCACCAAGGATCGACGCCCGTAGTGTTGATTTTGGCAAAATGCAGCCACAACCTGGTGACACACCACTGCCTGTGATGTCTTTTATGGGAAAAGTCAGCGATCATCCACAACAAATCCCTTGTTACATCACCTACACCAATGAAAAAACACACGATATTATTCGGGGTGGTTTAGACAGATCACCAATGTACACTGGTGTGATTGAAGGTATTGGCCCACGTTATTGCCCTTCTATTGAAGACAAGATCAACCGTTTTGCCGACAAAGACAAACATCAGATCTTTATTGAACCAGAAGGTTTAACCACCCACGAGTTGTATCCAAATGGTATTTCCACCAGTCTGCCTTTTGACGTGCAGCTGGCATTGGTACAGTCAATTCCAGGTTTGGAAAATGCCCATATCACCCGCCCTGGTTATGCCATTGAATATGACTTTTTTGATCCAAGAGATCTGAAAACTTCATTAGAAACCAAATTTATCAAAGGTTTATTCTTTGCTGGTCAAATCAACGGCACTACAGGCTACGAAGAAGCCGGTGCCCAGGGTTTGTTAGCAGGTTTAAACGCTGCACTTTTTGTGCAGGAAAAAGAGGCATGGGTACCAAGCCGCGATCAGGCTTATACCGGTGTATTGGTTGACGATCTGACAACAATGGGAACCAAAGAACCCTACCGTATGTTCACCAGCCGTGCTGAATATCGCCTGATGCTGCGTGAAGACAACGCCGATTTGCGTTTAACAACCAAAGGCCGTGAACTTGGTTTAGTGGACGATGCGCGCTGGGCGGCATTTAACATTAAAATTGAGCAGATTGAGCTTGAACGCCAACGGCTGAAGCAAAACTGGATCCACCCGCAACATGCAGCTCTGGCTCAAGTGAATACACTGCTGAAAACGCCTTTAAGCCGTGAAGCCAGCCTGGAAGATCTGATCCGCCGTCCTGAAGTGAATTATCAGGATTTGATGGCGATTGAAGGTGTTGGCCCGGCGCTTATCGACCCTGCAGCTGCAGAACAAGTTGAAATCCAGATCAAATACGAAGGTTATATCAACAGGCAGCAGGACGAAATTGCCAAGCAGGAGCGTAACGAGAGCACCCGTTTACCTGCCCAGTTTGACTATAGCGTTGTCAAAGGTTTGTCCAATGAAGTCATCGTCAAATTGAATCAGTCACAACCTGAAACTGTTGGCCAGGCATCACGGATTTCCGGTATTACACCAGCGGCGATTTCATTGTTATTGGTATTCCTGAAAAAACAGGGTTTGTTACGCAAGTCTGCCTGAGCAGACCATTATCAACTGATTTTACAGGATAAAAATGCTCGCAAAACTTAAAAAACTGGTCGCGCAGACCAGCCTGCAATTGTCAGAACAGCAACTTCAGCAGTTAGTGCAGTACGTACAGTTGCTGGATAAATGGAACAGTGCTTACAACCTGACGTCGGTGCGTGATCCGATGGAAATGTTAGTAAAACACATTATGGACAGCCTGGCCGTAGCACCTTTTATCAAAGGCCAACGTATTATTGATGTCGGCACTGGCCCTGGTTTACCTGGGATCCCACTGGCCATTTGTTTTCCCGATAAAGAGTTCACTTTGCTGGATAGCCTTGGCAAAAGGATCCGCTTTTTAAATCAGGTGAAATTACAGCTGGGCTTGAAAAACGTCACGCCATTACAAAGCCGTGTCGAAGAGCATCAGCCAGATCCTGGTTATGATGTGGTACTCAGTCGTGCTTTTGCTTCGTTAAGTGATATGATCGGCTGGTGTGCTCATTTGCCTGCCAATAACGGCCAGTTTCTTGCGATGAAAGGTGCTCAGGCTGCAGAAGAAATTGCAGCTTTGCCGGATTTTGTTAAAGTTGTCGCCAACGAGACTTTATTAGTACCGGAACTGACCGGGCAACGCTTTTTGGTCGTAGTGGAAAAAGTGCCAACCTGATTTACTTTTCGAGGGAATGCTGTGGGAAAAATCATCGCTATTGCGAATCAGAAAGGTGGTGTTGGTAAAACCACAACCGCAGTCAATCTGGCCGCTTCGATGGCGGCAACCAAACGTAAAGTATTACTGATTGATTTAGATCCGCAGGGCAATGCCACTATGGGCAGTGGTGTTGATAAATACGAAGTGCCGGC
Source organism: Rheinheimera sp. (assembly GCF_030824435.1). GTDB lineage: Bacteria > Pseudomonadota > Gammaproteobacteria > Enterobacterales > Alteromonadaceae > Pararheinheimera. The sequence continues at coordinate 34,090 of NZ_JAVBXS010000008.1, read as the reverse complement.
AACTGCCTACGAGTTGCTGGTTGATGAAAAGCCCTTGTCTGAAGTCGTGGTCAAAGAAACTGCCGGCGGATATCACCTGGTTGCTGCTAACTCAGATGTGACAGCAGCCGAAGTACGTTTGCTGGATGTATTTGCCCGTGAACTGCGACTGCGTAATGCACTGAAAAATTACCGCGACCAATACGACTTTATTTTTATTGATTGTCCGCCTTCTCTGAATATGTTGACGGTGAATGCCATGGCTGCTGCAGATTCAGTTTTGGTGCCGATGCAATGTGAATATTATGCGCTGGAAGGTTTAACGGCACTGGTGGAAACCATCAATAAACTGGCCGCAGTGGTAAATGCCGATCTGAAAATCGAAGGTATTTTGCGGACCATGTACGACCCGCGCAACCGTTTGGCCAATGATGTTTCTGAGCAGCTAAAACGGCATTTTGGTGAAAAAGTTTATCGTGCAGTGATACCCCGTAATGTTCGTTTGGCGGAAGCGCCAAGTTTTGGTACCCCTGTGATGTATTACGACAAAAGCTCAACCGGCGCAAAAGCTTACCTGGCACTGGCCGGTGAAATATTGCGTCGTTCGGATAAAAAACAAATAAAAACAGCAGCTTCTGTCTGAAATTTTTAAGGAATTAAGGCGCAATGTCGGTAAAAAAACGTGGTTTAGGACGGGGTCTGGACGCTTTGTTAACCTCAGGGCGGCCAAATGCCCAGGTGCAGGACGCTGATGTTGTTCAGCTTGAAAGTCATCCACACGAATTACAAAAATTACCGATAGAATGGTTAAAACCAGGTAAATATCAGCCACGTAAAGACATGTCACAAGAAGCGTTGGATGATTTAGCCAGCTCTATCCGCGCTCAGGGCATTATTCAGCCGATAGTGGTGCGCCAGCTGGCTGCAGAGTCCTTTGAAATTATTGCAGGTGAAAGGCGCTGGCGTGCTTCACAAATTGCCGGTCTTGCTGAAATTCCTTGTATTATCAAAAACGTACCTGATGAGGCCGCTGTTGCTATTGCGCTGATTGAAAATATCCAGCGGGAAGATCTCAATGCAATGGAAGAAGCCATTGCGTTGCAACGTTTGCTCACTGAATTTGAACTGACACATCAGCAAGTTGCTGATGCTGTTGGTAAATCCCGCACAACTGTCACCAATTTACTTCGTTTAAACCAACTGGCTGATGATGTAAAAACCCTGCTGGAACACGGTGATATTGAAATGGGCCATGCCCGCGCTTTGCTGGCGTTAACCGAGCAGCAGCAATCTGACGCCGGCCGTGTTATTGCTGCTAAACAGCTGACAGTACGTGAAACCGAAAATCTGGTGCGCCGTCTGTTGGAACCCACACCTGAAGTTCAGCCAAAGGTCAAAGACCCGGATGTCGCTGCACTTGAACAGCGTTTAAGTGAACGTTTTGCCGCGCCTGTCAGTATCAGTTACAGCAAAAAGGGCAAAGGTGAATTGGTGATCGGATATAGCAATCTGAATGAACTGGATGGCATTTTGGAAAAGCTTGGTCTGGCCTCGGCTGAAAACTAAGCAGTTGGATTACCAAAATACCGACAAATCAAGCCTTAGCGCCGCTTTTGGTTGCAAAAATAAGGCAGTTAAGTATACTTGCGCGAGTTTTTTGCGCTGTAGTTTGAGCATTCTACAGGTGGTATTCGTTGACTTTAACCACAACAAAACAGCGCTTTAGACTGATTTTTAAGACTTTTATCTGGCAATTTGTTGCTGCATTGTTAGTTGCAGCAGGCGTTTATGTGGCTTTTGATGCCTTAGGCGCTAAATCTGCCTTGTATGGCGCGTTATGTGTAGTTGTGCCCCATTGTGTCTTTACGTGGTATGTGTTTCGTTTTCGCGGGACTGATCAGCTGCAGCTGATTCTGAAGTCCATTTACCGTGGCGAAACCTTCAAATTTTTATTGATGGCATTGCTGGTAATGGCAGTGCTTAAACACGCTGTAATAGTCGATTGGCTATTTTTTGTCGGAATCGTTTCCGCTTTGATATTACAGGTGTTTTTACCGATTTTGATTAACTACGATAATTGGGACTAACGATGGCATCTGGTGCTGAGCTTACAAGCAAAGAGTATATTACCCACCACTTGACCAACTGGAGTGTCGGCGAGGGTTTTTGGACCTGGCACGTTGATACTTTAGGCTGGTCAATTCTTATGGGACTTGTGTTCCTGTTCTCCTTCCGTGCAGTGGCAAAAAAAGCCAACGCCGGTGTCCCGACCAAATGGCAATGTGCTGTTGAAATGGTCGTGGAGTTTATCAACGATACCGTCAAAGGTACCTTTCATGGCAAAAGCGATGTTATTGCGCCTTTAGCTCTGACTATCTTTGTCTGGGTATTCCTGATGAACCTGCTGGACTTAGTGCCTGTCGACTTTATCCCTTACGCTGCCCAGTTAATTGGTGGTGCTATGGGTTACGACCCTGCACACGTTTATATGAAAGTGGTACCAACCACTGACTTAAACCTGACTTTTGCACTGGCTATTGGTGTGTTTATTTTGATGATTGGTTATTCCATCAAAATCAAAGGCATCGGCGGTTTTATTAAAGAATTAACCACCCAACCATTTAACACCCCCTGGTTGTACTGGTTCAACTTCATTCTGGAAATTGTGGCATTACTGGCTAAGCCACTGTCACTGGCGCTGCGGTTATTCGGTAACCTGTATGCCGGCGAACTTATTTTCATTCTGATTGCTCTGCTGGGTGTATGGCAGTTACCACTGCACTTCCCATGGGCGATGTTCCACATTCTGGTTATTACACTGCAAGCCTTTATTTTTATGGTGCTGACAGTGGTTTACCTGAGTATGGCGCACGAGCATCATTAATATCGATTTCGTTTTAACTTTAACTTTAACTTTAACTTTAGAAACTCGGAGAAAATCATGGAAATGGTATTAGGTTTAAAATACATCGCTGTAGCTCTGTTAATCGGTTTCGGTGCTTTAGGTACTGCAATTGGTTTCGGTACTTTAGGTGGTAAATTCCTGGAGTCTGCTGCACGTCAACCAGAATTAGCTCCTTCTTTACAAGGTAAAATGTTTATCGTTGCTGGTCTGATCGACGCCATCGCGATGATCGGTGTTGCTATCGGTCTGTACATGCTGTTCGCTATCTAATTGGCAGCCAACAGAACATTTACTTTTTGTAATTAAGGAGAAGCGTTCGTGAATATTAACGCCACTCTCATTGGTGAGTTAATCGCGTTTTTGGTGTTTGTCATTGCCTGTATGAAATGGGTATGGCCACCAATTATCGGCGCCATTGAAACTCGTCAGCAAAAAATTGCAGATGGCCTGGCCGCAAGTGATCGCGCCGAACAGGATCTGCGTTTAGCGCAAGAGAATGCAAAAAAACAGCTGATTGAAGCTAAAGCTCAGGGCGCAGCCCTGATTGACCAGGCTAAAAAACGCGAAGCGCAGATTATTGAAGAAGCTGCGGTTAAAGCGCAGGCTGAGCGGGAAAAAATCCTGACTCAGGCCAAAGCTGAAGTCGACGCTGAACGCATCCGTGCGAAAGAAGATTTACGTAAGCAAGTTGCTGCTTTAGCAGTAGCTGGCGCTGAACGTATTCTTCAACGTGAAATTGATGAAGCTGCTCACAGCGACATCCTGGAAAAACTGGTAGCTGAACTGTAAGAGGAAGAGCCATGTCTGATTTGACGAATGTAGCTCGTCCTTATGCCAAAGCGGCGTTTGACTTTGCTGTTGAACAAAACGCTTTGGCGGCCTGGGCTGATATGCTGTTTTTTGCTGCTGAAGTAGCAAACAACGCTGTTGTTGCCGAGCGCTTACAAAGCAACGCTGGTGCAGAAGCACAAGCAGAGTTTTTTATCCAGGTTTGTGGTGCGCAACTCAATGAACAAGGCCAGAACTTCATTAAAGTGATGGCGGAAAACAAACGTTTATTGGCGTTGCCTGCTGTGCTGGAAGCTTTCCTGCTGTTAAAAGCTGAGTTTGAGAAAGAAGCAACAGTTGATGTTGTATCTGCAACTGTACTGAGCAAAGCACAACAGGAAAAGCTGGTCACAGCTTTATCACAGCGTTTAGCACGCAATGTTAAGTTGAACTGTAGCGTAGACCCGACAGTTGTCGGTGGTATGTTAATCAAAGCCGGTGATATGGTTATTGATGGCTCAGTTCGCGGTAAGTTAGACCGTTTAGCCACTGCGCTGCAGTCATAATTGGGGATTAGAGCATGCAACTGAATTCCACTGAAATCTCTGAACTGATCAAACAACGTATTGCTCAGTTTGAAGTTGTCAGTGAAGCTCGTAACGAAGGTACTATCGTGTCTGTTACCGATGGTATTATCCGTATCAATGGCCTTGCTGACTGTATGCAAGGTGAGATGATCGAGCTTCCTGGTAACCGTTACGCTATCGCACTGAACTTAGAGCGCAGCTCTGTAGGTGCCGTAGTTATGGGTCCTTATGCGGACCTGCGTGAAGGTATCAAAGTAAAAGCCACTGGCCGTATTTTAGAAGTGCCGGTAGGTCCAGCCCTGTTAGGTCGTGTGGTCAACACTTTAGGTGAACCAATCGACGGCAAAGGCCCAATTGCAGCCACTGCATTTGCACCGGTAGAAAAAATTGCACCAGGCGTTATCGACCGTCAATCGGTAGATCAGCCAATGCAAACCGGTTACAAATCAGTGGACGCGATGATTCCAATCGGCCGTGGCCAGCGTGAGCTGATCATCGGTGACCGTCAGACTGGTAAAACAGCGCTGGCCATCGACGCCATCATCAACCAGAAAACTTCTGGCGTGAAATGTATTTACGTTTGTATCGGTCAGAAAGCTTCGACCATCGCCAACGTAGTACGTAAGCTGGAAGAGCACGGCGCTTTAGCACACACTATCGTTGTTGTTGCTTCTGCTTCTGAAGCTGCTGCCCTGCAATTCCTGGCGCCATACTCTGGCTGTACCATGGGTGAATACTTCCGTGACCTCGGCGAAGATGCGTTGATCGTATACGATGACTTGTCAAAACAAGCTGTTGCTTACCGTCAAATCTCTCTGTTGCTACGCCGTCCACCAGGACGTGAAGCTTACCCGGGCGACGTATTCTATTTACACAGCCGTCTGTTAGAGCGTGCATCTCGTGTAAACGAGCATTATGTTGAGCGTTTAACCAATGGCGCAGTGAAAGGCAAAACCGGTTCTTTAACCGCACTGCCAATCATTGAAACCCAGGGTGGTGACGTTTCTGCATTCGTACCAACCAACGTGATTTCAATCACAGACGGTCAGATCTTCTTAGAATCTAACCTGTTTAACGCCGGTATCCGTCCAGCAGTAAACGCTGGTATTTCGGTATCCCGTGTTGGTGGTGCTGCTCAGACCAAAATCATCAAAAAGCTTGGTGGTGGTATCCGTCTGGCATTAGCTCAGTTCTCTGAACTAGCGGCATTTGCTCAGTTTGCTTCAGACCTGGACGACGCGACCCGTGCGCAGTTAGACCATGGTCAGAAAGTAACTGAACTGATGAAGCAGTTACAGTACGCACCAATGGGCGTAGCTGATATGGGCGTGTCGATTTTTGCCATCGAAAAAGGCTACATGAAAGACGTTGAAGTTGCGAAAATTCTCGACTTCGAAGCTGCCCTGCTGGCTTACATGCATGCAGAGCACGGCGCATTCATGGCTGATCTGAACAAAACCGGTAACTACAACGACCAAATCGAAGCCACTATTAAAGGCGCGATTGAGAAGTTTAAAGCGACTCAGACCTGGTAATTCAGGTATTGGCATCGGGTGGTGGTAACACCACCCTTCGTTGAAATTTTCGGAGATTAGTCATGGCCGGCGCAAAAGAGATAAAAAGTAAGATCGGGAGTATTAACAATACTCGTAAGATCACCAGCGCTATGGAAAAGGTTGCAGTCAGCAAAATGCGCAGAGCGCAAGAGCGGGTTGCACAAAGCCGTCCATACGCTGAAGGTATGCGCAAAGTGATCGGTAATATCGCTAATGGTACCCTCGAATATCGCCACCCGTTCTTAACAGAACGTCCGGTGAAAAACGTGGGTTACATTGTGATATCAACAGACCGGGGTCTTTGCGGCGGCTTGAATACCAACGAATTTAAACGTGTGATGATCGACCTCAAAGCGTGGAAAGAAAAAGGCGCCAATGCTGAGTTTGCCGTGATCGGTAACAAAGCCACTGCCTTCTTCAAACGTTTTGGCGGTAAAGTAGTTGCACAACAAGTGGGTTCAGGCGATACACCACGTTTGGCTGATGTCATTGGTACTGTGCGGGTGATGCTGAATGAATATTCTGAAGGCAAAATTGACCGTTTGTTCCTGGTATACAACAACTTTGTAAATACCATGAAGCAAGAGCCAGTGATTGAGCAACTCTTACCTTTGCCAAAAGCAGAGCTGTCAGCCAGAAGTCACAGCTGGGACTACATTTACGAGCCAGATCCAAAAGCTATCCTCGAGAAGTTATTGGACCGCTACGTAGAGTCTCAGGTTTATCAGGGTGTTGTGGAAAACGCAGCCAGTGAACAGGCAGCGCGGATGGTGGCAATGAAGGCCGCTACCGACAACGCCGGCAACCTGATGGATGACTTGAAACTGGTTTACAACAAAGCCCGTCAGGCAGCTATTACGCAGGAACTGAGCGAAATCGTCGCCGGTGCTGCCGCTGTTTAACGCTTAGGTTTACAGGTTTGAGAAATTAGAGGAATTAACATGAGTCAAGGTAAGGTAGTCCAAATCATTGGCGCCGTTGTGGATATCGACTTTCCACAAGAATCGGTACCTGGTATCTATGACGCGTTAAACGTAACAAACGGCGACCTGGCTGGTTTAGTACTTGAAGTACAACAGCAGTTAGGTGGCGGTACTGTTCGTACCATCGCGTTAGGTTCAACTGACGGTCTGCGTCGTGGTGCTGAAGTGGCAAACACTGGCAAAGCGATTCACGTACCAGTAGGTAAAGCAACACTCGGCCGTATCATGAACGTGCTGGGCGAGCCAATCGACGAAGCGGGCCCAATCGGTGAAGAAGAGCGTATGCCTATTCACCGTGCTGCACCAAGCTACGAAGATCAGGCTGCTTCAAATGCACTGTTAGAAACAGGTATCAAGGTTATCGACCTGGTATGCCCGTTTGCTAAAGGCGGTAAAGTTGGTCTGTTCGGTGGTGCCGGTGTAGGCAAAACCGTAAACATGATGGAACTGATCCGTAACATCGCAATCGAGCACAGCGGTTATTCAGTTTTCGCCGGTGTAGGTGAGCGTACCCGTGAAGGTAACGACTTCTACCACGAAATGAACGACTCTAACGTTCTGGACAAAGTATCACTGGTGTATGGCCAGATGAACGAGCCGCCAGGAAACCGTTTACGTGTAGCTCTGACCGGTCTGACCATGGCCGAGAAGTTCCGTGACGAAGGTCGTGACGTATTGTTCTTCGTAGATAACATCTACCGTTACACTCTGGCCGGTACTGAAGTATCAGCACTGTTAGGCCGTATGCCATCTGCTGTAGGTTACCAGCCAACGCTGGCCGAAGAGATGGGTGTACTGCAAGAGCGTATCACTTCAACCAAAACAGGTTCTATCACTTCTGTACAAGCGGTTTACGTACCAGCGGACGACTTAACTGACCCGTCACCAGCCACTACGTTCTCTCACTTAGATGCGACAGTAGTACTGAGCCGTAACATCGCTTCTCTGGGTATTTACCCGGCGATCGACCCACTGGACTCAACTTCACGTCAGTTAGATCCACTGGTTATCGGTAAAGAACACTATGAAGTGGCTCGTGGCGTGCAGTCAGTACTGCAACGTTACAAAGAGTTAAAAGACATCATCGCGATCCTGGGTATGGACGAACTGTCTGATGAAGACCGTACTACTGTATTCCGCGCTCGTAAAATCCAGCGTTTCCTGTCGCAGCCGTTCTTCGTTGCTGAAGTATTCACTGGTTCGCCAGGTAAATACGTTCCGCTGAAAGAAACTATCCGTGGTTTCAAAGGCATTCTGGAAGGTGAATTTGATCACATGCCAGAACAAGCCTTCTACATGGTTGGTTCTATCGACGAAGCAATCGAAAAAGCGAAGAAGCTGTAATTTTACAGCTTTAGGAGAGCGAAATGGCGATGACAGTACAGTTGGACGTAGTAAGTGCCGAAGAGAAAATTTTCTCTGGCCTTGTTGAGTCCATTCAGGTTACTGGTAGCGAAGGTGAACTGGGTATTTTACCTGGTCACATTCCACTGCTGACTGGCATCAAGCCAGGTATGGTTCGGATTGTTAAACAGTTTGGCGAAGAGCACCTGATTTATGTTGCCGGTGGCGTGCTGGAAGTTCAGCCGCACAGTGTGATAGTGCTTGCCGACGTAGCAGTCCGTGCTGAAGACCTGGATGAGCAAGCCGCCCTGGCTGCCCAGAAACAGGCACAGGAAGCGATGCAACATGCCGGCGCTGACTTTAACTACGCAGAAGCTGCGGCTCAATTGGCCGAAGCTATTGCTCAGTTACGTCTGATCCAGAAACTGCGCAAAAAGTAATTTTTGCTGAGTCTGAAAAAGCCACCGCAAGGTGGCTTTTTTTATGCTTTTTTATCATCCAGATCACTAACAGCAAGCAGTAGCTGCCGGACTGGCTGCTATTTTATAGCCGTTCAGTTAAAATCGGCCAATAACCACAAAAGGATTGGCAGATATGGCTTTAAACGTAGTGATCCTGGCGGCCGGTAAAGGCACGCGGATGAAATCCTCCCTCCCGAAAGTACTGCACAAAGTGGCCGAGAGGTCTATGGTGCAACATGTGATTGATACCGCCAATTCGCTTGGCGCAGCACAAATTAATCTGGTGTACGGTTATGGCGCTGAGCAGCTCAAAGCTGGCCTGGGTGAACAGCCATTACATTGGGTGTTGCAGGCCGAACAGCTGGGCACTGGCCATGCTGTGCAGCAGGCTGTGCCTCATATTGCTGACGACGACACTGTGCTCATTTTATATGGGGATGTGCCGTTAACCCGTAAAGAAACGCTGGAAAAACTGCTGGCGGCGCGCCCTGCCCATGGTTTGGCTGTGCTGACAGTGCTGCTGGACAACCCAACAGGTTATGGTCGTATAGTACGGGACAATGGTCTGGTGGTGGGCATCGTTGAACAAAAAGACGCCACACCTGAGCAGTTAAAAATTCAGGAAGTGAACAGCGGCATTATGGCGGTGCCGGGCAAACAGCTGAAACACTGGCTGGCCAACTTACAAAATAACAATGCGCAGGGTGAGTTTTATCTCACCGATATTATTGCCATGGCTCACCGGGACGGTGTGGAAATAGCAACAGCCCATCCGGCCAATGCAATTGAAACTGAAGGAGCCAACAACCGTGTACAACTGGCACAGCTGGAGCGGGCTTATCAGCTGCGTAAAGCTGAAGAGCTGATGTTAAACGGCGCCAATTTACGCGACCCGGCCCGTATTGATGTGCGTGGTGAAGTGACAGTCGGCAGCGATGTGATGATCGATGTCAACGTCATTTTTGAAGGCAAAGTGGTGCTTGGCAATGGCGTGGTGATTGGTGCCAACTGTATTCTGAAAGACGTGACTATTGGTGACAACACCGAAATTAAAGCCAACTCCATGCTGGAAAGTTCAGTTGTGGGTGCTGACTGTTCAGTCGGGCCTTTTGCCCGTATCAGACCGGATTCAGTACTTGCTGACGACAGCCATGTCGGCAACTTTGTCGAGCTGAAAAAAACCAAATTAGGCAAAGGCTCCAAAGCCAACCACTTAACCTATTTAGGGGATGCGGTAATTGGCAGCAAAGTAAATGTGGGTGCAGGTACCATTACTTGTAACTACGACGGCGCCAACAAATTCCAGACCACGATAGAAGATGGTGTTTTTGTTGGTTCCAACAGCTCGCTGGTGGCGCCTTTAACTTTGGGCGAAAACAGCACAGTTGGTGCAGGTTCAGTGGTGACCAGCAGTGTAGCCGCCAATGAACTGGTGGTTGCCCGCACTAAACAACGTCATATCACCGGCTGGCAAAGACCGGTTAAACAGAAAAAACCAGACTAAAACACTACTACAACAGTCCATCCGGGTGTTGTTGCAGTCAGATAGCCGCCTGATGTGGTTAAGGTTAAAACATCAGCGCGGCTTTTTAGTTGCAAGGCCTACCAGATAAACAAGGAGTTGGTTGATGAATATGCTCAAGTTCAGTCTGCTGTTATTGCTGCTGTGGCAAAGCCAGGTGTTGGCAAAAACCTCGGTGTGGCAAGTGAAAAAAGGTGATGATCTGGTGCTGCTGGGTGGCACTGTGCATTTATTGCCTGCCGCTGAGTTTCCGCTGCCTGCTGAGTTCGAAACCGCTTTTGCGCAAAGTTCAGTGTTGTATCTTGAAGCGCCGGTGCCGGATGCGACTGACAACAAAGCGATGCAGGCCATGATGCAACAGCTGCAATATCCTGCCGGTTCAGGATTAAAGCAGAAGTTGTCGGCTGCTGTGTATCAACAGCTGGTGGACTATTTAAAAAAGTTCGGCACTGACGCCGCGACGCTGGATAAATTTAAACCCGGTTTTGTTGCAGTGCAGTTAAGTTTGCTGGAAATGAGCGCAACCGGCATTTCCGGTGAAGGGGTGGACGCTTATTTTGCCAACAAAGCAAAACAACAGAATAAATCAGTGCAGTATCTGGAAACGCTGGATTTTCAAATTCAGCTGATTGCCACTATGGGCGAAGGTTATGAAAACGACTTTATCCGGCAAAATCTGGAAAACACTGCTGAACTTGGGCCTTTAATGCATCAGTCGATTAAAGCATGGCGGCTGGGAGATCTGCAGCAAATAGATGAGCTACTGCTCAAAGATGCCAGGGCAGAAGACCCTAAACTGTTTCAGCAGATGTTCACACAACGTAATCAACACTGGTTGCAACAGATTCAGCAGATGTTTGGTAACCAGCACAAAGAGCTGGTGCTGGTGGGGGCTGGTCATTTGCCAGGCAACGATGGTTTGCTGCAACTGCTACAGCAAGCCGGATATGAGGTGACGCAGCTGTAAAAGCTGCCGCTGTGTGATTCATGTTAAACAGGATTTTGTTGATGTTTAGTCGTTTGCGTTTATGCAGTCTGTTGTTGGTTTTTGTTGTGGTGAGTGGTTGCAGCCACACCAATCAGTTGGCGTTTTATCGTCTCAGTGATGCTGAATTAAATCAGCAGCTGTCTCAACAAATTCAGCAGCTTGCACAAAAGGTCACAGTTGCAGGTTTACCGCTGAAGTTACAGGTGAATCAGCTGGATGTGCAGATAGCGCCACAAGGCAAACCAGATGTTCAGCTGACGTTGGATACCGGCGCTCTGGTGCAGTTGGCTATGGTGCAGTTGCCGGTGCAGCTGAAGCTGTCATTAAGTGCCGAACCTTATTTTGACCAGCAGCGTCAGGCTGTGTATTTGCGCCGTTTTCAGTTATTAAATTCAGAAATGGCGGCCGGTGGGTTACAAGGGAAGTTACGGCCATTATCGGCTGAAGTGGCCCGGTTGTTACAACAACAGTTGGCTCAGATGCCGGTATATAAACTGGATCCGAATAAACTAAGTCACCGTATGTTGTTAAATATGCCGCTGCAGTTGCAGTTGACGCCCGGACAAATAAGGTTATCGCCGGCTTATAAAAGTGGCAATTAACCCAAAAGTTTACTTAATAACGGGAACTGGCTGAGCTGTTCAGGGTAATAATAACTAAGCAAACCTACTTTGCTTTCCAGTAATAACAGAAAAAAATGACTGAGCACCATCACCAATAAAAACCAAAACAACATTTTGCCCAACTGTTGCAGGTTGGGCAGTGTGATAAGGTCGTTTTGTTCACTGTTGTTCATTCGTTTTCTCCGTCAGGGCTGGTTATTAAGTTAAGTCGTAACCAGTTGCCAAAAAGTTTAACCTGCTTTCAGATTTTGCTGAGCACTTTGTGATAAACGGTGCTTTTGTTGTGAGTAACGGAGCTTTTTGGCGGGTGAGTCATAAAGGAAAAAATCAGATGTTACGTTGGTTACCCAGTTTTATGTTAATGGCCTTTGCCGGTTGGATGATTTATCAGGCCGACCGTGGTATTCCGAATCTGTTTATTCAGTTTGCCGATCAGTATGTTTATGGTGACAAAATTGGCCACGCCATGTTGTATGGAGGCCTGGCGTTGTTACTCACTGTTGCAACCCGGTTCCGGCAGTGGCGTATTGGCGGCAGGCGGTTTTTTATGGGGGCTGTGCTGGTGTTGATTGCCGCTTTACTGGAAGAAGGCAGCCAGTATTTTCTCAGCACCCGCAACTTTGATTTATGGGACGCTTTTGCCGATGTAGTTGGTGTTGTGTTGGCGCAGTTATTTTGTTTTTTATGGCTGGGCACAGGCAACAGATATCGGCAAATGCGGCGTAAATTGCGTTGAGTGTGGTCAGGCTGGCCTGAGCATCAAGGGCTTGAATCTTACAGCAGGCCAATAAAAACGCCGCTATTTAGCGGCGTTTTTGCATGTTAAAACATCAAGTTACTTAAAACATCAAGTTACTTAAAACGTCAACTTACCAGCCGCAGGTGCGGCCTTTGTTTTGTTCATCCAGATAAGTTTTCAGCGGCGCAAAATAATCCAGAATGGCAGACGAATCCATTTCCGGTTTGCCGGTGATTTTTTGCAAGGCATTTTGCCAAGGCTGGCTGGCGCCCATTTCCAGCATACTGTTTAGCGCAGTGCCGGCTTCTTTGCTGTTGTAAATAGAACAACGGTGAATAGGGCCATTGTCTTTGGCAATTTCACACAAAGCTTTGTGGAACTGGAACTGCAGAATATGCGCCAGGAAATAACGGGTGTATGGCGTATTGCCTGGTACATGGTATTTAGCGCCGGCATCAAAGTCGGTTTCAGTACGGGCAATTGGTGCTGCTACACCCTGATATTTTTCGCGCAGTTGCCACCAGGCCTGGTTATATTGCTCAGGTGTTACCTGACCGGAAAACACCTGCCAGCGCCATTGGTCAACCAATAAACCAAAAGGCAGGAAAGCGACTTTTTCCAACGCCATTTTCATTAACAAACCAATGTCTTTCGACTCGTCAGGTACCTGCTCCAATAAACCAATTTGTTGCAGATATTTTGGTGTCACAGATAAAGCGATAGTGTCGCCAATGGCTTCATGGAAACCGTCGTTGGCGCTGTCCTGATAAAACACCGGCTGGTTTTTATACGCGCGCTGGTAGAAGTTGTGCCCCAGTTCATGGTGAATTACCGCAAATTCTTCACCGGTTTTCTGGATACACATTTTAATGCGTAAGTCGTCTTTGCTGTCTAAATCCCAGGCGGAGGCGTGGCAGACTACATCTCTGTCGCGCGGTTTTACAAATAAAGAACGGCTCCAGAAAGTGTCCGGCAAAGGCGCAAAACCTAAAGAGGTAAAAAAGCCTTCAGCGCCCTTCACCATTTTCAGTTCGTCGTAACCTTTGTCGGCCAAAAGTTTAGTGACGTCATAACCCGGATCAGAGTTTTCCGGTGCCACTAAATCGTAAATATTGCCCCAGCCCTGTGCCCACATATTGCCAAGCAAATGGGCTGGAATAGGTTTATCCAGCGGCACTTTGTCGGCACCGTATTTTTCTGACAACTTGGCGCGCACGTGGCAATGCAAAGCTTCGTATAAAGGTTTTACTGCGCTCCACTGTTTATCCAGCTCAGTGGCAAAAGCATTGGCGTCCATATCGTATTTAGAACGCCACATAGCGCCTGTGTCGGCATAACCCAGTTCACGGGCACCTTCGTTAGCAAGCTCCACCTGACGCTGATACAAAGGCCGCATAGGCGCAGCTGTGTCGTGCCAGCCTTTCCACATTTCTAACTGTTCGTTGTAGTCGCGTGAGCTGGCCATTACAGACGACATTTCACCTAAGTCCATACACTGGCCTTCGGTTTTGCAATATTTGCCTTTGCCATACATGGCATTGAGTTTGGCAACCAGTTCCGCCAGCTCGGCGGTTTTGGCTTTGTCCTGTGGCGCGGCCAGCGTTAGTGCCAGTTTTAATTTATCCAGTTGACGTCTGGTGTCGGCGTCTACTGTGGTTTGATTAAAGCGGGCAGCTTCATTGGCCAGCCGTACCACAGTTTCAGTCATTTTCTGGCCTGCGGCTGCGGAAAGTGCTTCGGTATCTTCGGTAATAAAGTTGCTGGCGATCCAGTCGGCGCGGTTGACTTCCAGCAATAAAGTGGCCATTTCATCCGACGCTTTTTTCACAAAAGCAGTGGCTTCTGCGGCTGTCGGCGCACTAACGGCTGCTGCGGTGTTGTTTTCGACTGGTTTTTCGGCGGCTGGCTGGCAGGCGCTCAGTAAAAAGCCACCGGCAATCAGGGTTGCCAGTAAAGTTGGTTTAAATTGAGGTTTCATCTGAGGTTCCGGGCATTGTTATGGTTGTAAGGTGTGAAGTGCAGTTGATAGTGGCTGCACTTCACAATGCCCGGCTAGTATTGTCAGCTTGTAAAGGATTTGCAAATCAGATGAGTGCGCATTGGCTTAGATAAATTCCAGTGCCTGCGCTAAATCGGCAATTAAATCATCGGCGTCTTCCACACCCACACTTAACCGCACCAGTTTGTCAGTGACACCGGCTTTGGCTCTGTCTGCTGCTGTCATAGCGGCGTGGGTGGTGGAGGCCGGATGGCAAGCCAGACTTTCTAAATCACCTAAACTCACGGCCTGGGCAAATAATGTCAGGTTATCTAAGAACTTAGCGCAAGATTCAAAACCACCGGCCAACTCCAGCGCTACCATGCCACCAAAACCAGCGGCGGTGTCTTTAATCACCTGATGACCAGGGTGGGAAGCTAAACCAGGGAAAAACACTTTTTCTACTTTAGGGTGACTTGCCAAAAACTCCGCCACTTTGTGGGCAGCAGTTAAATGCGCGTCCATCCGCAGTGGCAGGGTTTTGACACCCCGTTGTAATAAATAAGCTTCCTGCGGGCCCATAGGGGCGCCAATATGTTTTAGCGCTATAGTGCGGATGCGCTGAATAAGCGGGCCATTGCCTGCCACCACACCGGCAATAATGTCACCATGACCACTCAGGTATTTAGTGCCGCTGTGCATCACAATATCTACCCCAATCGACAACGGCTGGAATAAATAAGGGGTTAAAAAGGTATTGTCACACACAGTGATGGCACCAATTTGCCGTGCCACCGCCACTATTTTGCGGCTGTCGATCACTTTTAACGTTGGGTTGGTAATAGGCTCCCACAACACCAACCGGGTGTTTGGGTTGTGATTGGCAACAAAATCATCGTCGCTGCTGTAGCTTTTGACAGTGACACCGGCGCGTATCAGCGTATTACGTAAAAAGGCATCTGTGCCACCGTACACAGGGTCAATAAAAGCCACTTCGTCACCCTGCTGGGTTAAGGCGTACACAATGCTACTGATGGCGGCCATCCCACTTGCCACTACCACAGCCTCATCAGCACCTTCCATGGCGGCCAGCTTTTGCTCCAGCGCCGTTGAGGTTGGGTTGCCAAAGCGGCTGTAAATAAAACCCGGGTTCTGGCCGGCAAATCGGGCCTGGCCTTCAGCGGCGGTGCCGTAGCTAAAAGTGCTGGTCAGATACACAGGTGTATTTAAAGCGCCTGTGCTGGCATCCGGCGCCTGGCCGGCGTGAATGGCTAAAGTGCGAAATTTCATCAGAATACCTGTTAATAAAGCGCTGCAGGCAGCGCCAGTGCTAAACAATGTCAGAAAAGAGTAGCGCTTTGCGCCGGAAAAACAGAGCCTTCCGGACGCTCAGCGTTATGGCGTGCTGGGCCTTTAACCACAGCAGGTGTGCTGGTAAAAACAGCGGTTAGCTGGCCACGGCCAAATCGGCATAGTGGCTGGCGGCCACGTCTTTATGTGAGCGTAAGCGGCCTTTTAATACGTTTTCTCCCACCTGATAAAACAATGGGTTGAGTGGGTCTGAAGCCGGGCCTTTGGCTTCTTGCGCCAGATGGGCCGGTAACTGCAATAAGGGCACAGTGGCGTCCAGCTGCGCAGCCATAAAAAAAGCACAGGAAAAGCGTTCTATACCGGCTTTGGGGCTGACCACTCTGTGTAAAGTGGCTTTGAGGTAACCGTTGGAGGCCAGCTCCAGCAGCTCACCAATATTCACTACAAAAGAGCCTGGTAAAGGTTCGGCGCTGACCCAGCCATCGTCGGTGAGTACTTCCAGACCTGATTGTTCACCCTGCAGCACCAACGTCAGATAACCCGGGTCTTTATGGGCGCCTACCCCTTGTTTGCTGTCGGTTGCGCTCTGTCCTGGGTAACGGATCAGTTTCATATGCTGATAAGGGCCCGCCTTGATGGTGTTCTGCAGTGCATCAGCCGGCAGTTCTAACGCCTGCATAAAAGCGCTGAGTAAAGTTTCGGTTAAATTAGATAACTGCTGTTGCCAGCTTAATAATTCGGTTTTCAATTCTGGCATAGCGGCCGGCCATTGGTTGGGCCCTATTAAGCGGCGCCACGGCTGTTTGGCTGTAGGCAAACCTGTGGCGATATCTTCGCGCATAATATCAAACTGTTCGCGCTGATCCGGCTGACCCAGCGTCAGCTCACCGGCCACGCCGGTATAACCACGAAAATGCGGTGAGTGGATCATCTGAATTTGTTGTTTGGCGGCAGCTGGCAACGCAAAAAACTGACGGGCTAATTGCAAAATTTGTTGCTGGCGGTTTTCACTGATGCCATGGCCAACCAGATAAAAAAAGCCAACATCACGCGCTGCAGCACGCAGCTGTGCAAAAAACTGCTGTTGTTGCTCTGCATTCCCGCCAAGCTGGCTTAAATCCAAAACGGGTAACTGCAATTGTTGTGGTTGGCTCATGGTTAAACTCCGGTATTGCTGCACGCTCTTTAGCGAATGTGCGCATTTAACCAGCAGTTATGAACATAAAACATGACTGAAACGCTCTTGTTCAGATGATTTGGTTATAACCGGATGTCTAGATTTTTAGCCGTTTTGAATTTGAAAGGGAATAAAAGACAGATTGATAATTTTTGGCCGGTAAAAAGCCGTTTAGTTGATGGCTGATTTTAATGATGAAGCTTTATCTGTTTGATATTTATAGTTAAAAATGAAAATCGTCGCTGATGTGGCAGATGTTCAGCGTGCTGGATATTTAGACTTCCGCTTACAACATTCAGATCTGAGATAGATAAAAATACTGCATAGCATAAAAATGGTTTTGTGCTGGATTGCGGCAAAACCACAGCCTTGTAGCCCACAACTTTCTTTTGCCGTTGAAAAGGCACCAGCGTTTAAATTGGCTTTTCTATATAAAAAAAGGCCCCGCTTTTTATGGCGGGGCCTGATTTTTTAACTCGCAGCTGATAAAGCCGGAGTTTTACATTTTGTAAGAAACAGTCGTATAGAAGAACTGACCTACGTTGTCATAACTGGCGCCTTCAGTGCTGGTGCCTGTGCTGACGCCCGGTAAACCACGGTCAAACAGGTTGTCGATACCTACTGACCAGTTCACGCCATTTGCAAACTGGTAACCCAGGCTGATATCTGTGATGACATAACTGCCATAACGCATTAAATCACGTGGATCCGGGTTTTTCGCCAGTTCCTGTTCAGTGTACAGGCTCACCCCATTGATATGACGGGTTTTCCAGCTGGCGGTCCAGGCGTCATAACTGTAGCTTAACGACAGGTTTTCCTGCCACTCTGCTTCACCTTCAGTGCCGGCACGTTGTTCAAACTGTGACGGATTGTTCTGGAAAGAGAAGGTTTTGCGTGAACCTAAATAAGTGCCGATTAACTTGGTTTTTAAGCGGCCACCCAGCAGATCCAGATCATAACCTGCTTCAAAATCCACACCTTCAGCAGTTTGAGCTGCCACGTTTTGCGAAGTTGAAGTAATCAACTTCAGCTCATGGCTGATTGGGTCCCGTTGAATAAGGTTACAGAACTGCGCAGATAAACCGTTGGTTGCATCCACACATTTGTTCAGGATGTCCTGCGCCGAAACTGTGTTAATGGCTTCATCAATTTCAATCGACCAATAATCTACAGTGACTGTGAAATCTTCAATCCATTCAGGTTGGTAGACAAAACCTACAGTGTGGCTGTCTGACTCTTCAGCTTGTAAGTTTGGATTACCGCCAGAGCGGCCTTCAATGCTGGCGCCTGTTGCTTTTGCTACAAAGTCAGCCGGAATTCCCAGTAATTCACAGTTCGCAGCCCAGATGGCGTTTTGTTTATAACGAATGTCACAAGGGTCCTGCAGCCGTGAGAAATACGTCTGGTTCAGTGGACGATACAGTTCACTGATATTGGGTGCCCGCAGCGCTACTGAATAGGTCGAACGAACACGCAGTTCATCGCTCAGAGTCCAGTCCAGACCGGTTTTCCAGCTGGTGGCATTGCCAATAGTGCTGTAGTCCGCAACCCGTACTGCAGCGTCAAAAGCTAAGTCCTGTACCAGCAGCATGTCGGTCAGCAGCGGCACTGACACTTCAGCAAAAGCTTCTTTGACGTTAAATTTGCCGTGAGTTTCCTGCAATGCGTTCAGGAAAGTGGCGCCAGTGGCGGCAAAAGCATCAGGCACACTGTCACTTTGTTCACGACGGTATTCCACACCACCTGCAACACCCACGCTACCGGCCGGTACATCAAATAAAGCGCTGTTGGATACACTGCCGCCAGCAACCTGTTGTTCAATGGCACTGGTGGAATACGACGAAGTATTAAACCAGTTGATGGCAGCCTGATTCACTGCACCATAACCAAACACCGAAGTTGGTACACAACCGGCAGCGCGCGCTGCTACATCGCGACAAACAATGTTGCCGTTTTGGTCTTTTACCGCGTCAATCGACTGGGCAAAGTTTTTCCGGATCAGGTTGTTGTGGTTGACCTGCTCCAGTCTGGTGCGGCCATGAGTTGCAAAAGTTTCAAAACTCCATTCGTCCGTCAGCATACCGTTTAAGCTCAGGTTGAACTGGTCGGTAATACGGCTGTTTTCTTCCAGACGACGGCCGGCATCTTTGTTAAAACGGTGAATGGCAATACTGTTTTTACCATTGGCATCCATTAAAGCGGCCAGATCTTGCCCGACATAAGCATTGTCACGCTTAATTTGTAAGGCGCTGCCGTATTCAAAAAAGCTCGGCTGACGCACTGAATCTGCTTTGCTGACCACATGTTTGGCCGAAGCGGCCAGATTCAGATCGGCGCCCAGATCGTAGTCGCCTTTCAGGTTAAAACTGTAACGGTCAAAAGCTGGTTGTAAGTCGGTGTATTCACGCAGGTTTAAAAACTCACAATCCACACAGGCGACGTCCATCGGAAACACTGTGCCCATATTTTGTGGTCTTACCGAACCGTCCGGATTAAAGGTGTACCAGACTTTATTCAGCAGGAAGTTACCGTTCACTGAGCTGTCGTAATAACCGGCATTGCCAAAAGTAATTTTGTCGGCGATACCGTCATGAATGGTGTTGCCATTGGCATCTTTGCTGTCTTTGCTGGCCGGGTTGGTCAAAGACATAAAAGAGTTACGGGTCTGGCGACGTTCAGTGGCATTAATGTCGTTTTGCGTGGCAAAGTCGGCGGCAAAAGCAATGTTGCCATCGCCATTGGCAATGTCCTGACCATAAGAGAAAGTGTATTTCTGGTTGGCCAGCGGGTTGTCATTGGCTTTACCCGCAGTGGCGCTCAGCTCCAGACCCTGAATGTCTTTTTTCAGTTTGAAATTCACTACACCTGTTACAGCGTCAGCACCATAAATGGCCGAAGCGCCGCCGGTGATAATTTCTACCGACTCAACCCATGCCGTTGGAATGGTGTTGGTGTCAACCGAAGCTGTGCCTGCGCTGCTGGACACATGACGTTTGCCATTGACCAGAACCAGAGTTCGGGCGCTGCCCATACCGCGTAAATCCAGCAGGCTTAAACCGGCAGTACCGATGGAGTTGCCAGAATTCGCCAGAGAATAAGTAGAAGCCAGCGCCGGCAGTTCATTTAAAGCTTCACCAATGTTGGTGGCGCCGGTGTCGATTAAATCAGCACCACTAATTGAGGTGACAGGAGAAGGCGCTATGGCACCTTCACGCAGAATACGTGAGCTGGTGACAGAAATACGTTCAACAGCAGCTGTGTTGTCGGCACTGTTTTGTTGAGCCTGTAACTGAAAACTGGTGAGTGCAGTGGCAGTAAGCACACTTAAGGTGACCGCCTGGGTCAATAATGAACGACGAAACATCTGTACCTCGAATTGCAGACGCTGAACCAGCAGACTGGAGCGCGCCATCGGTGTCGGATAAAAAGCGAATAAACCCCCCCAGCTGGCGGGGCGGCGCATTCTATAGAAAGAAAAGAAAAATCGGCACAAAAATCGGCAGAAAATGGACGTTTAGATAGCTAACTGCATATTTAGTCACCAATCTGGCGACAAAACAGTCAATAAAGCAGGGCGTGCTGCTGAAAACTCAGTGTGCTGCGCACCGTTGTCTGATGTGCTTTGATGCTTCTCAAATGCACAAAGATATCAATGCCAGGCTGGCTGCTGGCCAACTTGCGGTGTGGTTGATTCTGTGTAATTATTGTTTTTGAAACCGCTTACATTTTTTGTTGCTTGTGCTGTGTTGTACCTTGCTGATTTGGTGTAGCTGGCAATAGAAAGATGCTTTGTTGCTTTGCAGCAAGGGTTTCACGTGAAACTTTGTCCGGGTGTAACGAGCTTTGTTGGCGTTTCAACTGCTGATCCTGTGACCGTCTGGCTGTGGTGGCCTCTGGGGCGGTCGGGTAGCGGGATCAGCATTTTTCCGGATAAAACATGACTCTCCCACAGCTGCACTGTCGCCGTTTGTCGTCCTCGGCCGGCAGTTGCGGCTGGTTTTCTAGAATCGCAAAATCATCTCTGCCGCTGAGCAGTGGCAGTCAAAACCACAAAGTACACAGGCATAACCGTTCAGGCTGTCTTGCCGCCATTTATCCGGATGTTCTTTCACCAGCACACCACCGTGCTGACTAAAATATTTTACTGCGGCATTACCAGGGCTTTGTTGCCATAAATGGGCGACCCCGGCGCGGGCACCTTGTTGTTTTAACGCCGCTATAGATTGCAACAGCAACTGGCCGCCAATCCCTTGTCCCTGAAAATCAGGCGCTACCGTATTACATTTAAAATAGGCCACTTCTTCAGGCGACAGTTGCCATAACTCTGGGCTGCACCAGTTATCCGGCTGCCATTGGCCGGCGGCAAACGCCAGTCTGAAACCGGCCAGACTTTTACCACTGCGGGCGACCCAACCGGCATTGATGCCACCGGCGATGCCTTGCTGGTAATATTTTTCCAGCAGCGCCGCTGTTAAATAACCCTCACCATGCACCAGATTGCCAAGGGTAATCACTTCATCAAAATCAGCAGCTTGTAACGGTAAATATTGCATATAAATTTGGTTCACCCCGGACTCTGGATGGCTTGGCAACAAAGCCATATCTTGCCATGATGCAGCCAGAGAGCGCCAGTTGTTGCTGGTTTGCGGTTTTAGATGAGGTTTTTTATGTACGATCCGCTGCATGATGCTTTTGCCGGCCAGGGCGAACCTTACCCTGACAGTTATTGGGCACACAATTCAGGGCCTGCGCCTATGGATGACGGTGTGCTTCACTGTGATCTGGATGTTGACGTTGCCATTATTGGCGCCGGTTACACTGGTTTATCTACCGCTTATCATCTGGCCACTGAACATGGGGTAAAAGCCGTTGTGTTGGAGGCCAACCAGACCGCCTGGGGTTGCAGCGGCCGTAATGCCGGTTTTGTGCTGAAATCCAGTGGCCGTAAACCTTATGCCCAGATGCAAAAACAATGGGGTGATGAGGTGATGCGGGGCATTTATCGCGAATTTTGTGCTGGTGTCGACACTGTTAAAACACTCATTGATAAAGGCATTGACTGTGAAGTGCAGGCGCCGGGTTATTTACGCATGGCGCATAAACCAGCCATGGTCAAAGTCATTCAGGCACAAGCGGCGTTGCAACAACAAATGTTTGGTTATCAGGTGGAAGTTTTAAGCCAACAACAGGTGCGGCAGCACTATGTGGATGACCAGCAAGCTTTTGGCGCCTTGCGTTATGCCGACGGTTTTGGCGTGAACCCGCTGAAACTGGCCTGGGGTTATCAGCGGCTGGCGCGGGAAGCCGGCGCCCGCATTTATACCGGATCTCCTGTGCTCAGCATTCAGGGCGCCGCTGGCAAACAACAATTATTGACTCCGCAGGGCATAGTGAATGCAAAAAAAGTGGTGATAGCCACTAATGGTTACACCGCCAAAAATTTTCACCCCGGCATTTCGTCCCGCACCTTACCTGTGCTTTCGCAAATTATTGTCACTGAACCTTTAACCGAAACCCAGCTGGCCGCCTGTAACTTCCTCACCAGCCATGTGGTGATGGATACCAGAGCGCTGAAATATTATTACCGCAAGTTACCCGACAACAGGCTGCTGTTTGGCGGTCGCGGTGCCATTACCGGCAAAGATGCTGAAAACCCTTATTATGCTGAACGTTTATTGCAGGTACTGAAATTGAGTTTTCCGGCATTACAGCACATTCGTTACCAATATAAATGGGCGGGCTGGGTTTGTATGGCGCTGGATGATATGCCGCATATTTATCAGGCGGATGAAGCTGGTGATGTGCTTTATAGCATGGGCTATTGTGGCAGCGGCTTGTCGTTTTCAGTGCAGGCCGGCAAAAGGTTGGCCGAAAGGGTGATGGGTTTGCCGCAACCCGATTTACCTTTGTACCAAACAGCTTTGCCAAAATTTCCGTTGCCTGCTTTGCGCCGTTTGGGTCAGTGGGGTTATTTCCATTATGGAAAATGCAAAGATCGTTGGTTTTAACAGCAAATTAGGTAAATTTGTATAAATTATGTTTATTTATTTTGTTACATCATATTGATATTTTTGTTGTCCTTGCCTACCATTCCGCCGTCTGTCCAACAGGAATGGAGCAAGGACAAAAATGGAATTATTACCGGACTTTAATGCGATATTGGTGGCTATTGGGGTGTTGTATTTTTGGTATGCCCCTTTGTTATTTATTTTCAGTCGTGTCGACCTGAATTTGCGACAACGATTGTGCTGGAGCTGTGTTTGTTTATGCAGTTCCTGGTTTAGCTATTTATGGTTAAAACAGTATTATAAAAACAACAACGCGGAAAATTTAACCAATTAGTAGTCAAACTGACTGCTGGTGGTTTTTCTATTATGTATAAGTTGTTGATTTTGCTTTGTTTGACATCTGGCATCAGATTTGCTCTTTTGATTGATATCTAGTCAAAAGGACGAACAAACTGATGCCAAACTTTCCTGCTTTAGCCAGTCATTGTGTGTTACTGGCCCGTTTTGAACTGTATCGCCTGATTGGTAGCCCGCGTGGTTGGTTTGCGTTGGGTGCTTTTGCTGTCATTTGGTATTTCCTGCTGCGTTACCCCATTTTTGAAGCCAGTGTTCAGCTGCAACAACCTGATATTCAGGGCATGTTGGGCCGGGTTTTTGGCATGGTGGGTTTATATAACCTACTGAACTGGCCAGTGGCTGAACTGAGTGTGTATTGGCTTATTACTGTGTTGTTATTGCCTTTAGTTGCGGTGCTGACCAGTGCTGACCAAACCGCCGGTGATCGCTCCCGTGGCACCTTAAGGTTCCTCACCTTAAGAACCAGCCGCACAGCTATAGTGTTGGGTCGTTTTGCCGGTCAAATGCTGGTACAGGCGCTTCTGGTGTTGTTGTCTTTGCTGGCAACCCTGGCGCTTGCCTGGTGGCGGCTTGGATCTTTGCCTTTAGCTGCTGTTGAACATGCGTTGATTGTCTGGCTGAATCTGTTGATTGTACTGGCACCTTTTACTGCCATGATGGCTTTGTGCTCGGCCCTGGTTCGCTCTTCCAAGTTAGCCATTAGCCTGGCTATTGTAGGTTCAGGTGTGCTGGTTGGTTTATTAAGCACGCTCATCTGGTACCAACCGGACTTCCTCTGGTTGCTGCAATATCTGCCAGGCGCACAATTGCCGCTGTTGCTGGGTGAACAAGGCTGGGCAACATTCCAGCACGCCGGCTTGCCGCTGGCACAAACAATGGTGTTTCTGGTATTGGCCTGGTTAGTGATGAAAGGAAAATCGTTATGACACATTTAATTCAGGCCAAAGCTTTATGCAAAAAATTCGGCCAAAAAACAGTATTGGATCATCTCGATTTTTCTCTGGAAGCAGGTGAGCCTATCGCCTTGATTGGCCCGAACGGCGCAGGTAAAACCACCTTGTTTAGTTTGTTGTGTGGTTATTTAAGCCCAAGTTCAGGCCAGATTGAAATTCTGGGCCATAAACCGGGCAGCGACAGTTTGTTTGGCCGGGTCAGCGCCCTGCCACAAGACGCGCAGCTGGACCCGAACTTTTCAGTGCAAACCCAGCTGGAGTTTTACGGCAGGTTGCAGGGCATGAATAAAAACACCGCCAAAGCTGAAACTGCCCGGGTACTGGCGTTGGTGGATTTAGCCGAAAACGGCCAACAAAAAGCCACGGCGCTCAGTCACGGTATGCGTAAAAGAGTGGCGATTGCTCAGGCCTTGTTGGGCCAGCCTGAGCTCGTGATGCTGGATGAACCCACAGCAGGTTTGGATCCGGTGAATGCCATGCAGGTGCGTAAGCTGATAGCACAGCTCTCCGGCGAAGCCACTTTTGTCATCAGCTCCCACAATATTTTTGAACTGGAAAGGCTTTGCGGCACAGTGCTTTATCTGGAAAACGGTCGTTTGCAACAACAGCAGCCGAGTTATCAGCAAGGTGCTGCCGGTTATCTGGCATTGCAACTGGAACAAGGCGATAGTCACAAAGTTTTGGCTTTATTGGCGCAACTGGCCGGCGTGCAAAAAGTGGAACAACTGCAAAAAAATGAATATGGGCTGTTTTACGACCGTGAACTTTGCCCTGACATGGATTTAACAGTGCTGGCGATGTTACGCACTGAAGGTCTGGCGTACCGCCAACTGACGCAAGGGCGTTCGCTGGAACAACAGTTGTTTAGTGTGGTGAATGGTTAAGGCGGTTACACAGCGGGCGCTTGCCGGGCGTTTTAATCGGTTTGCAGATATTGCAACTTGTCCGGCACGCCGTTCCACTGATCAGCATCGGCAGGGGCGGCTTTTATTTCGGTGATATTAGGCCAGACCAGCGACAGTTCGGCGTTCAGTTCAACAAATGGAATTTGTTCAGCGCTTAAAGCATCTTGCTGAAAAATAGCATTGGCCGGGCATTCTGGTTCACATAAACCACAATCGATACAGTCGGTTGGGCTTATCACCAGAAAGTTTGGCCCTTCATAAAAAGCGTCGGCCGGACATACAGCCACACAGTCGGTGTATTTGCATTTGATGCAGTTGTCTGTGACTACAAAGGCCATGCGGTGCTCCGTTCTGAGGTTGTGGCTAAAATGAGTCGCGGATTGTACTGAACAACACTGAAATTACAAGATAGCGTGGATTTTTTGTGCAATTGCTTATTTGTCGCGCCAGTTTCAGCTAAATAACGTAAAATGGCCACCCAAAAACCATCTTGTGAGCCGGCAACGCTGTTGTTGGCTAAGACACCGATAGGAACCCGGCATGATCCGTTTAACCGAAATTAAGTTACCACTCAATCACGACGAAGCAGCTTTGTCCGCCGCTATTCTGAACAAACTAGCCATTTCTGCTGCCCAGCTCAAAAGTTTCAGCATGTTTAAGCGTGGTTACGACGCCCGCAAAAAAACCGATATTCAGCTGATTTACACTTTGGATGTTGAAGTAGAACAAGAAGCCGCTTTGCTGCAAAAATTTGCCAAAGACCCCCATGTAAAAGTGTCCCCTGACACCAGCTACAAATATGTGGCGCAAGCACCTGCCGTGCTTGCCCAAAGGCCGGTGGTGATTGGCCTTGGCCCTTGTGGTTTATTTGCCGGTTTATTGCTGGCGCAGATGGGCTTTAAACCCATTATTCTCGAACGAGGCAAAGAAGTGCGGGAACGCACCAAAGATACCTTTGGTTTTTGGCGGAAAAAACCGCTGAATACTGAATCTAACGTGCAGTTTGGTGAAGGCGGTGCCGGTACTTTTTCTGACGGCAAATTATATAGTCAGGTCAAAGATCCAAAACATTATGGCCGTAAAGTTTTGACAGAGTTTGTGGCGGCCGGTGCGCCCGACGAAATTATGTATGTCAGCAAACCCCATATCGGCACCTTTAAACTGGTGACTATGGTGGAAAAAATGCGCGCCCGTATTATTGAGCTGGGTGGTGAAATCCGTTTTAGCACCCGTGTGGATGATGTGCTGATTGAAAACAATGAAATCAAAGGCTTAACCTTATCCACCGGCGAAGTGTTACATAGCAATCATGTGGTATTGGCGGTGGGCCACAGCGCACGCGACACCTTTGAAATGTTGTTTAACAGAGGTGTGTATATTGAAGCCAAGCCGTTTTCAGTGGGTTTTCGCATTGAACACAAACAGTCGATGATTGACGAATGCCGGTTTGGCCCTAACGCCGGTAACCCTATTTTAGGTGCCGCCGATTATAAACTGGTGCACCACTGCAACAATGGCCGCACCGTGTACAGTTTTTGTATGTGCCCTGGTGGCACTGTGGTGGCTGCGGCTTCGGAAGAAGGCCGGGTGGTTACCAACGGCATGAGCCAATATTCGCGCAATGAACGCAACGCCAACAGCGCCATAGTCGTGGGGATAGATCCGCAGCAGGATTACCCTGGTCATCCGCTGGCGGGCATTGAGTTGCAACGTAAACTGGAAGCCCAGGCTTATGAACTTGGCGGCAGCAACTATGACGCACCGGCGCAGTTAATTGGTGATTTCCTTGCAGGTAAAGCCTCCACTGAGTTTGGTGACGTTGAGCCTTCTTATACGCCGGGCGTGAAACTGACTGATTTATCTAAAGTGCTGCCGGATTATGCGATAGCCGCTATCCGCGAAGCTATTCCGGCTTTTGACAGCCAGATCAAAGGTTTTGCCCGGCCTGAAGGTTTGTTAACCGGGGTAGAAACCCGCACTTCATCACCTATTTGTATTAAACGTGGCGCAGACTTCCAGAGTGTGAATATCAAAGGTTTGTACCCGGCCGGTGAAGGTGCAGGTTATGCCGGTGGCATTTTATCGGCCGGTATTGATGGTATTAAAGTAGCGGAAGCTGTTGCGCTGGCCATCACTGCGCAGGCAAACGCCTAAAGCCTGGTGAGCACAGCTTGTTCTGTGCACAGATGCTGGTTAATATGACGTAAATTATTGATAACAAACAGGGTCTTCAGACCCAATTTTGCACTGCAAAGACTCAGGTCTTGCAATGACCAACAGGAGTGGAAAATATGCGTAAGACCCTTATTGCAGTTGCCGTTGTTGCCGCCGGCGCTTTGGCTTATTACCAGTTTGCCGGTAAATCAGCGGCCGTACCTGAGCTGGCGGAACTGGCTTATGTACCGGCCGACACCGTTTTGTTTTCAGGCCAGTTTACCCCTATTGATTTGGGCAGTTACCTGACCAGCCTTGGTATGGGGCCACAATATTACAACGCCGATATGCAACAGGCTTTTGCCGATTTACTGGCAGAAAGCACTGAAGCACAAAGCAAATTTGTGCTGGCGCTGGCGCAGTCTTATATGCAGGCTTTGTCAAACCCGGCAACGCTGAGTTCAGGCACAGGTATTAAACCTCAGATGCGCAGCCTGATGTATATGGTCGGTATGTCGCCTGTGGTCCGCATTGAACTGGGTGATGAAGCTGCGTTCTGGCGTTTATTTGATGAAGCTGAAAAAGCCAGTGGTTTTAGCCATGTGGCGCAGCAAATTAATGACGTGAAATACCGCCAATACCGTCTGACCAAAGAAGAAGTGACGTTAGACTTATTGGTCACAGTGAAAAACGGTTTTGCCACTATGGCATTGAGTTCAGAGAAGTTTGATGCCCAGCATCTGGCTGTGGTGGTGCAAGCGGCACAACCTGAACAAAATCTGGCCAACACCACTTTACTGGCCGATCTGAAGAAAAAATATCAGCTGAATAACGATTCTGTGGGTTACCTGAGTTCAGAACAACTGCTGAAATTTGTCACCAGCAAAGACGGCAACCTGCTGGCGAAAGATGTGGAAGCTTTGTTTGGCAAAGAGCTGGATATCGCGCTGGCCGAATGGCGTAACGCCGCTTGTCAGGCCGATATTGCCGCTATCAGCAAAAGCTGGCCTGGTTTTTATATGGACAGCAAGTTTGACCTGAATGATGCCAGCAAAATTAAAGTAGCAGGCCGTTTATTGGTGCCTACGGAAAATGCTGAAACTGTCACGCAATTATCGGCGCTGCGTGGTTTTATTCCGTCGCCATTATTAACTGAAACTGCTCCAGGCATGTTCCACACTGCTGTGGGTCTGGATGTAGCGCAACTTGCCCCGGCGCTTGGTAAACTCTGGACAGGACTGACAGAGCCTGCATACAGCTGCGCGCCACTGGCACAAATGCAGCAGGAAGCCAAACAAAACAACCCGCTGGCAGCTTTGGCCATGGCCGGTATGGCCAGTGGTTTACAAGGTATGTCTGTCACTATTCATGACGTTGAGATGGATTTAACCAATGGCAGCCCAAAAAACGCCGACGCTTTATTAACCATTTCTGCCACTAACGCCCGTGCTTTTGTCGAAGGTATTAAGGCCTTTTACCCGCCGCTGGCTGCTGTGGCTTTACCAGCTGCAGGTGAAGAACTGGATGTTGCCTCTGTGGTGCCGGAAGTTGCCATGTTGGGTGTGGCGCCAAAACTGGCGATGACAGATTCACATTTGTTGTTATACGTCGGTGACAAAGCCAAAGCACAATCGGCTGAAGTGGGCAAAGAAAGCTTAAGCAAAAACGGTTTGCTGAGTTTTGGTATGGACTACGGCAGTTTCTTTAAAACGCTGAAATCGGCCATGGCGGCCAGCGGTGAAGAAATTCCGGCTGATTTTGAGTCTTTTGCCAACAGTGATATGAAAATGCAGATGAGTGTGAATGTAAACAATCAGGGTTTTGTATTGCAGTCACAAATGCAGGTCAGTGCCAAAGCGCCGGCAGCTGCCGCAGCTCCTGCCACCAGCGCAGGTAAATAAGCTTGAGTTGTTGATTTAAAACTAAAAAGGAGCTGATTTCAGCTCCTTTTTTTATGTTCAGGGCAATAGCTCTGCGGTTGGCTGGGGTACTGGGTAATGCAGCAGCAATTACCGGTGCTGTGCTGCGACTGCCGCTTTTAACTGTCGCTGTTGCCACTGTTGTTGCCAATAAAGTAGCGGTAAACCAAGCAGCACTATGAATAACGCATACAACATCGCCATACCGAGTGTACAGGCAACAGCAGCACAAATAACAAGGCTGAGCCAGGCCAAAGGCCGGTAACGGCGCGATAATAAACGTAAAGCGGCAGCCATGCTGCCAAGATAAATCAACACAAAAACCCCGTTGACCCAGCCGATTAAATCTTCCAGACCTGCGCCAAACCAGGCTGAACCCAGCAGCACCAACGCCATCAGACTTAACATAAAGATTAAAGCGTGTTCCGGCATCTGATAGGCATTCATCGGTTTTAACGCAGCGGGCAATACGCCCTGGGCACTAAAACTCTGACACAAACGGGCCACGCTGGCGGTGTAAACATTGACAGTTGCCAGACCGCTGGCTAAACCCAAAATACCAATCAACACTGCGCCGCCAGCACCAAAAAGCCGGTCAAACCCCTGCGCCATACTAAGGTTTTCGCCTGGGGTTGCCAGTACCAGCAATAAATAACTACAACCGAGATAAATCAGCCCAACCAGAATTAAACCTATTAACAGTGCCGGTAATAAATGTCGTTTGGGGTTGCGAAAATCCTGCGCCAGATGGGTCATGGCTTCCACCCCCAAAAAACTCCAGAAGCCTATCGCCAATGCTGCACTCAAACCGGAAAAATTGCTGCTGTCTGGCCAGAGTTGCAAAGGCACATGAGCAGCAGGCGCTGCTTTGGCAAAAGCAACCAACATCAGTAAAACTACTGCCACTATGGCCAGGGTCAGCCCCAGCTGTAATTTGGCCGATAGCTGAAAACCGCGTCTGTTCAGTTGCCACAGCAGCAACAATAAAAAAAGCTCGACCGGCAACGCGGCGCTTTTGGGTAACCAGGGCGCAATAAAAGAAAAAGTCATCATCATGGCGGCGGAAGCACCCAAAGGCACCACCAGCATAAACAACAGGCCAGTCAGTCTGCCGGCAACAGGGCCAAAAGCTTCAGCAACAAAATGAGCGGGACCTGCCGCATGCGGCAATACACTGGCTAAACGGGCAAAAACTATAGTGACAGGCACCGCCAGCACTGTTAATAACAACCAGACTGGTAATGCGCCTGTGCCGGCAAACTGAATGCTGAGCTGTGGCAAAATAAACACACCAGTGCCAAGCAAAGTGGTTGCCAATAAAGCCGCCCCTTGCCACATGCCGATACCTGTTGTGTTTGCTGTTGTTTTGGATGAATTTTTTTGCATCTTGCTCTGCTGAATCGCTCTGGTTTCCAGGCCAATATGATAACTTAACCGGCAACAACAAAATGACGCTTCTGCCCGACAAAACGCCGGTAACACAGTGAAAATGGCGACAACACGACGGCAGAACATCAGTAACAAGGAGAATGGCCATCAGCACTTTAGACAAATTTGACGAGCTGATTATTCAGGCCTTGCAACAAGACGCCCGCCAGACGGTTTCTGCTATAGCAGCTACCGTGAATTTATCCCGTAGTGCAGTGTCGGAGCGGTTAAAACGGCTGGAGCAAACCGGCGTGATCCGTGGTTATCAGGTGTTGTTGCAACCACAAAACAACAATCTGGTATCGGCTTATTTTGCCATTGAACACCGCAGCGCGCGCTGCGCCGAAATTATTCCTAAATTGCAGCTGATCCCGGAAATCCGCCGTTGCCATGGTATCAGTGGTGAAACCGACTTAATGTTGTTTGTTGAGGCCGCTTCAATGGCGCGGTTACATCAAATCCGTGAGTTATTGGACGCCGATCCGGCGATAGAAAAAATCACCACCCATATGGTGCTCAGTGAATGGATTAACCTTGGGCCTACAGAAAACACCTGAGCCGGTGTAAACCAGCTCAGGTGGATAAAGGCAGCTTAGAACTTATAGCTGACCTTGGCATACACATAACGGCCACGTGGGCTGTAGATGCTGGTGACATAACCGTACAGGTCGCCGTCACCGTCACCGGCGGCAAATGGCGGTTCTTCATCCAGCAGGTTGTTAACACCCAACATCAGTTTGGTGCTGGCATCCCAGTTGTAATACAGCTGGCTGTCTACTGTCAGTTGTGAATCGACCATTTTTGAGGTTTCGGTGTCAAAATCCAAAGTGCCGTCAAAATCAATATCCGGTGTATCTTCAAATTCGCCGATATAAGACAACGAACCTGCCACACCCCAATCGTTCATGCTCCAGTCGGCGCTGGTAACCCAGCGGTATTGTGGATAACGGTATTCGCCGGCATAAGATCTGTTGTCTTTTTCAAACTCATCCAGATAAGTCCATTCCAGATTCAGCTTCAGAACCCCGTTGTCGGCCATGTCCAGTTTGTAATTGGCCGATAAATCCAGACCACTGGCTTCCTGGGAACTGACGTTAAAATAACCGTTGTTGATGCGATCCAGTGTGCCTAAAGTTTGACCAGGAAGTGGGGCAAAACGGATACAGACGGTGCTGTTTTGTTTGCCACATTCAGCCTGATAAACCTCGCCAAATGGTACTTCATCAATTTTGTTGTCCTGGGTGATATTCCACAGGTCAAGACTGAAGTCCAGCGTGTCCGACACCTGCCACACCAAACCCAAATTCCAGCTTTCAGATTCTTCCGCTTTCAGGTTTGGGTTACCGGCAAAAATAATGGTGTAGTCGGTTGAAGCACAGGCCGGGTTGGCCGGATTGGCGGTTGGGCATAAAAAGGTATCCACAAAAAATTGTGACTCTTGGGAAGGGCCAAGGCCTATTTGCGCCAATGAAGGTGCGCGGAAACCCTGACTCCAGGAACCACGGACTGTCACGCTGTCTGATGGAGTGTAATGAAAAGCGACTTTGGGGTTGGCGGTGCCGCCAAAATCGCTGTAATGGTCATAACGTTCCGCCAGTTGTAGTTCCAGGTTGTCCAGCACAGGTACTGACAGCTCAATATAAGCGGCTTTTTGTGAACGTCCTGCAGCTGCGGATACAGATTCTGTCCCGTAAATTAAACCGCGGGTAAATTGATCGTCAGGTGTATCGCGGGCATCTTCTTTGCGATATTCCACACCGGCAGCCATGCCAATGGCCCCGTGGGTAATTTGCATCAACTCGCCGCTGATATGTGCGTCAACAGAAGTCAGATGGGATTTACCACGACGCACCAGACTGGTGGTAATAGCATCAATCACAGATTGTGGGTTTTGCACACCACCAAAGGGGTTGTAACGACCGGCATTAATTTCCTGTTGCAGGAAGTCGGTACGCACCCAACCCTGATCACGTTCACCGGTTTGTGTTGCCGCACTGCGGCCTTTTTGTGCTGCAGCCTCCCACTCCCAGTTGTTAATATTGCCGCGAACCCCTGCCAATAAGCGCAAAGTGTCAGAAGTAATATCCCAACGTCTGTTACCTGCGTCCACAGTACGGTAACGGCTGATTTGAATATCTTTTTTCCATGGGTTATTCGGGTGGCTGCCAGGCACTGTCAGGCCGGCACCTTCATCCAGTGGTGTTGCGGCGCCGCCTGCGGTAGAGCTGTTATGTTGCACCGCCATTTCCGAAAAAATCTCAATATCGTTGGCTAATTCGCGGCTCATATTCAAAATGGCGCCCAGCCGCTCAGCTGCAGGTACCGCAATAGAATGTGGACCATAGTCATAAACACAGGTTTGTCCGGCAATGCTGCCTGCCGGGCAATTTGGGTCCCGCAGTGTCACACCGTCCACAATAAAACGGCCCGGGAAACCGCGGGACGAACGGAAATCAGCGCCGCCATAAGGCGTTTGATTAGCGGTGCCAAAACGACCTAATTCTGAGTTGTCGATTTGACTATTGTTAAAATAATCCAGAATTAAGGTGGCGTTACTTTTGTCATCCCCTGTGCCCCAGACGGTGCTGAAGGTTTTTTCGTCATAACCTGGCCCTGTGGTGGCACCATAACCAAGCGACACATCAGTACCTGTGTAGTCTTTGCGTAACACCACATTGACTACGCCGGCAACAGCGTCAGAGCCATAAATAGCCGAAGCGCCATCTTTAAGAATATCGATACGCTCAATGGCAGCAACGGGAATACTGTTGATATCAACAAAAGAGTTCACAATACCTTCAGCAAAAGCACTGCTGGCCACACGACGGCCGTTGATCAGCACCAGCGTGGCGTCAGCACCAAATCCGCGCAAGCTGATGGCGGCTGCACCATTGGCGGTGGAGTCCTGACTGTTACCGCGGGTGGAAAAAGTACCGGCTCCAGTGACAGGCAGGCGTTCCAATAACTGCTGCAGGTTATCAAAACCTGATTTATCAATGGCGCTACGGTCGATAATAGTGACGGGCAGCGCCCCTTCAATATCGGTTCTTTTAATGTGAGAACCGGTGATTTGCATCCGTTCAACCGACTTGTCATCTTTAGTTTCGGTTGATGATTGTTGGGCCCAGAGTTGTGGGCTGCATAACACAGCAGCCACGGTAAGCGCACAGTAGTTGAGTTTATGTTGGGTAGTGTTCATAACAATCCTTTTATTCACCTGACATTTTTCTTGTTTTTTGCCGTAGACCGGCGTTTTATCTATAGTACAAATATCGAACTTCCGAGCCTTGCGACTTAAAAAAATCATGCTTTTTTGTAAACATAAGTGACATTCGCGCAGGCAGTTATGTTTAGTTACAAACTGGGCAAATTTGATTTTAAAAATCAACGGGGTTTGCGTTGTTGTGACACAGACAAGATGGCAATATTGCTGGAGATTTCACCT
>NZ_JAVBXS010000061.1 GCF_030824435.1 Rheinheimera sp. | reverse complement strand
TTATTTCCAGCTGCATAAAACCGCGGCGGTGCAAATCACATTGTTGCAGTTCGTCCATTAACAGCGGCAGCATAGCGGCAAATTGTGTGCTTTGGGCTTCGTTAAGTTGCAGATAATATTCCAGGCCAGGGGAAGACACTGCAGGCGTGGCGTATTCAACCCCCACTTTTTGGCCACGAAGATCCGAAAGCTCCGACATCCAGGCATTGTGGGTGTCACCTGCCAGTACAATCAGCTTTTTATTCAGCGCTTTGACCATAGCATACAGTTGCTCGCGCTCTGCCGGGTAACCGTCCCAGGCGTCTAAGTTGTAGGGCAACTGCGGTTGTTGTAACCGTGCCAGTTCTGCCGGAGTCAAAGTTGGATCGTTTTGTTGTTGGCGTGTTTTTAATTTTGCAAAATCAGCCATTTGCGTCAGCAGTGCCGGGCCCGGGTTGGCAAGGCCGGTAATAAGCTCTGCCGGTAATGTCATTTTGGCCATCAACACTTGTTGCCCCAGCAGCTGCCACTTAGTGTCGGCGCTCAGCATTTCAGCTTGTAGCCACTGCAATTGGCTGGCGCCAAGCAAAGCGCGACCCGGCGCCAATAAGTCCTGTGAAAATCTGTTGGCGTCAAAACCGGCCGCACTGATGTAGTTGGCGTAATCCAGCGGCTGACTGCGCGCTTCAAGGCGGGTGTCCAGCATATAAATACTGAGTAAATCACCAAAACGGAAATGGCGGTACAAAGCTTTACCGGCGTCAACCTGCGGTCTTATTGGCATCCATTCAAAATAAGCCTGCAACGCCGCCAGTTTACGGGCCTGGTAATTGCCTTCATTCGCCTGGTGATTTTCGGCACCACTCAGCCAGGCGTCGTTACACACTTCGTGGTCATCCCATACCAGCAAAAATGCATGTTGTTGATGGGCTTTTTGCAGCGCCATATCGGTACGGTAGTGGGCATAACGGCGGCGATAGTCGGTTAAGCTGATAATTTCGTTATTGTTATCGGCCGCTAAAGTGCGCCCCATTTTAACAGCGTCTTCACCGGCATAACCATCAGTGGCATATTCGTAAATGTAATCGCCCAGATGCAACACGGCGTCCAGTTCTTTACGGGCAGCAAGCTCTTGATAAACATGGAAATAACCAGCAGGGTAGTTGCTGCAACTGACGACAGCCAGCTGAAGTTTTTCCGGGCTGCCAGATGGCAGGGTTTTAGTGTGGCCAGTGGCCGAGCGGCTTTGCCGGTCGGCAAAGCGGTAATAATAACTTTTGCCCGGCATCAGCCCTGTAACATCCACTTTGCAACAATAATCGGCTTGTTGGCGGGCTTCTACCCTGATACGTTGCACATCTTCGGTAAAGTCGCTGTTGCTGGCAAGCTCCAGTAACAACGCCACACTACTGACCGGCTCGGCAGGGGTGGCGCGGGTCCACAGAATCACTCTGTCCTGCAGCGGGTCGCCACTGGCAACACCATGGTCAAAACGGATTTGGGTGGCATTTTTTGGCAGGCTGTCATTGCTGCCAAGACAGCCGCTGACGGTAGTCAGCCAGGCTGAGCCTGTTAATAAAGCGGACATTTTCAAAAAATCACGGCGGTTCAGCTGGGTCATGTTATTGCTCTTATAGGTATGGTTTCAGGCCAGCAGCAACTGATGGTTACTTCTGCGATGTTTTTGCCGGCGGCTATCAGCAATAAAACGGGGTTTTATCGGCAATATTGCAGTATTTGGTGGGTAAAAGTGTTGAATATGCAACAAATCCAAAGCCGCAACCGGCGTTCAGAACTTAAGGCAAAAATGTGAAATTTAAATGTCGGAATTGTGATATTTGCTTGCTTTTTTTATGACGACTGGTGCGGAAGCCGGTTTTCATTTTCTTGCACTTTCTTTGCTGGATAATTTGACAGGCATTTGGTTAAAACGAAGATAAAACTAAGGTTCTTGTCGGATCTGGGCAGACTGGGCGGTTTGAGCGAATGTAATGACCCGATTTGGTGCGGGATAAAGCTGTCAACAATAGCAGTTACCACAATTTAATCTTCTGGCAATATTAAGCTTCTTTGTTGGTTATATATCACTTCACTATCGAAATGGAACAACTGCTGCCGGGCGTGGTGGCGTTATGGTGTTGTGCTCTGCGGCACACGGGAATTTTTATATGCAAATGATGATGGGATGGGCGGGCTTACTTTGTGTCAGCGCTTTGTTATTGAAGGCGCTGACAGCGCAGCATTTGCTATTTTACAGCCTGCTGGCATTGGTTGTGAGTGTGATGTGGTTATTGATGTATCAACAAATGGCACCGGTGGCAAAGGTGGCTGTGCTGTCGCAGAGTGTTGTTTTTGGCGCTCAACTGATCTTAAGTGCCATTTTGTTTGTTGCTACTCAGTACTTTGGGTTACAACCTGCACTGAGAGTTAGCCTGTTTATCCTGAGCAATCTGGCTTTTCTGCTGGTTTTTTTGTGGTATTGCCAACAGCAAAATAACAACGCCGGGTGCTGAGTTTTGTTTTTGCCGTAAAGCGCCACAACTAAAACCAACAATAGGGAACTGCAAAACCCGTGTGCAATAAAGAGCGCCAAAGGCACAAATGGCCGAAGATACTGGTTGCCGATGGCTGGTGACAGCCTGGGTTGGCGCAGGGCTTTTTTCAATAAAGTTGCTTTATTCATCCGCTCATTACATCAAAATCAGCAAAAAAGCCTGAGAGGTTAAGCCAGACCGCAGCTGATTTTGTGGTAAATCGAGTGAAGCAAAGGGTCATACATTGTTTCTTGCCTGATTTTATCCGTTCCGTGGAAGTTAAAACCTGACCCCGTCGATATTTGCCCCCGCATGCACCTCGCAGTTTTGCCGCTGTTCTTATTGCAGATTTAACAAGTGCCTTAAGGTGCATGTCAGGTCTTTTCCTTGCTTCTGTTTTTTTAGCTGGGTAGTATGTTATTTTTTGTTAATAATTTGGTTGAAATGATTAAAATATTCCAGATCGTATCACTTTCTGCATTGTGTTCTTTATTGTTGTCTGGTTGTGCTGCAACAAAAAATGAAGATGGTTTAACATACGCAGAAGCATATCAGGCATACAACAACACAAAAGCAACGGATCCACAGCTGGCGCAGAATCATCTGCTAAAGGCTATTCAGTCTAAAGATATTCCGAACGATACTTACCATTTGTTTGTAGAGCAACACGCCTGGAATATTGCTAATGGGGTTTATGGTGATTATGACCAACCAGGTTTTAAATATTGGGTGAATACCATAGGTTCAGGCGCAGGTACAGCCTTGCAGTATCATCTCCGTGGTGTTGAAGCCATTACAAGTGCTTACCACAAGAATCCACAGGAAATATCAACATACCATCAAGAAATAACCACATTCTGCGATAAGAGTTTTAATGTGCCAACCCAGCCAATTGCCGGCGGAAATGTTGGACTTATAGTAATGAAATCAAAAGACTGCATCTCAAAGAATCTAATTAAAAGCAGCGCTGCAAGAACACTCTATATCAAGTTCTTGCAGAATTTCGACAAGCGTGACAATAGTGCAACTAAAGCGATCGGGATGTCTCTGTATGAAACCCCTCCGACGAAATACAATAAACTTGATATTGCACAGAAAAAATCACTGTTGGATGCAAAAATTCAAATTTTAAATTTCTCTATTGCTGGGGCAGCACCAAATCCAAAACATAGTGGAACACGCGTTGGCTGGGATAATTTGAAACAGGTGATGAAGTTTGTCGATAGTAAAAACGACAAAGACTGGGAAACAATATCGCAACTGAATAATGATTTTAATCGTCTAGATGTGAGTCCGTCGGATAAAGATTTTTTTAATTATTTTGTTTTAAAGGCAGCATATCTTAATAATCGTATTAAACAAGGGGAAGAGGCCGCGTTGCGGTTGCTAAAATCTGATAATTTCTCTGTCGAGGAAAAGTATTATATTCAGATACTGCGCTTATCTATTTACTCCGAAAATAAGCGTTACCTTGATGGTTTGGCTTTAGTCGACCAGTTAATTAATGAACAATCGGATAAGTCCGCGCAGCGGACTTTGTGACGGGTTGTGTTTCTTATTTCAGTTTTAAACCGACAGCTGAATCCGTGCGTGCCGCGCTGCTGCATTTTTATCAGCAAAGCGACATCATACACAAAGCGTTACCTGAAGCGCGTATTACTTTAGTTACGCGCTTTTATGTAAAGTATCCGCTATGCTCAGTGCCTGATTTTGCCAAATACTGAGAATATTGGCGCTGCGTTGTGGCGAATGATGTAGAATGCCGCGCTTGTAGCCGCCCGTGCCTTACCACCATCCCTGAGAATTCCAATGAAAAAAACCTTCGCTTTAACCGACGCTAAACTGCAACCTGCCCGTTTGGCAGATTTGATTAAGTTTGAAATTAAAAAATATCTGGCCAGAGAACGCCGTAAGCCGCTGCCAGCAGGTATGGATTATTGGACTTTTGATTGTCGGTTTGGCGCTGCAGTGGATACGGCAGAAAAAATCTTTACCTCTGAAATTAATAAACATATTGATGCTGCTTTTGAACAGCAGCTGCCGGCTGTTTATGTGGAGATTCTGGCCAGAGCCTGTAAACATCAGCCACGCGACAACCATAACGACGCTGAATAAGCTGCATTACACGCCAGATACCCTGCCGCAGTTTATAAAAGCTGCGTCGCATTTTTACTTTGTCGCCATAGCCTTAGCTGCTTTTTTCGGCGGCAAAGTAACAGCCTGATGCAGACAAACAAAAACAATGCTCCGCAGCGCGGCCAAAATGCTGTATATTTCGCCCCCAACTTTTTGACTGTAGCAATTCTACAGAGGATTTTTTATGCAATTTTCATCTTTAGATTTAGCGCCGGATTTACAGCGTGCTCTGATAGAGTGTGGCTACAGCGAAATGACCCCGGTACAGGCCCAGGCCATAGTGCCGGCGCGTCGTGGTAAAGATTTACAGGTGACAGCGCAAACCGGCACCGGCAAAACCGCCGCTTTTGCCATTCCGCTGTTACAACGCATGTTAGATGCACCCAAAGCCACAGCGGAAAAACGGCCACGCGCGCTTATTTTAACGCCAACCCGCGAACTGGCTGAACAAATTGCCGAAGCTATCGGCGCTTATGCCAAATATTTGCCACTGAGCGTTACCGCTTTATACGGTGGCGTAAAAATGGGTGGCCAGGCCAATAAACTAAGCAAGGGTGTTGATATAGTGATCAGCACACCGGGCCGTTTGTTAGAGCATATGTCGCTTGGCAATGTGATTTTAAGCGACGCCGAATTTGTGGTGCTGGATGAAGCCGACCGGATGCTGGATATGGGTTTTAGCGCCGATGTGCTGAAACTGATTCAAATGACAGCCAGCAAACGCCAGACTTTGTTGTTTTCTGCAACGACGTCGCCTGCGGTCAACGAGTTATCACATAAAATTCTGCATAACCATCAGCAAATTAAAGTGGCGAAGGTCAACAGCACCGCCGACACAGTGCACCATGTGGTGTATGCGGTGGAAGAAAGCCGCAAAATTGAATTATTTGAGCAGCTGCTCAACGAGCAAAACTGGTTTCAGGTGCTGGTGTTTACCAGTACCAAAGAGCAGGCCGACCGTTTATTGGCTGGCTTGCAACAACGCAAAATTAACGCCGCTGTTTGCCACGGTGATAAAAGCCAGGGCGCGCGCCGCCGTGCCATCGCCGATTTTAAATCGGCCAAGTTACAGGTGCTGATAGCCACTGAAGTAGCTGCCCGTGGTTTAGATATTCAAGGCCTTGATTACGTAGTGAATTTTAACCTGCCGTATTTGCCGGAAGATTATGTACACCGCATTGGTCGTACCGGTCGTGCTGGTGCTGCTGGTCAGGCACTGTCTTTTGTCAGCCGCGAAGAAGAACTGACGTTAGAACGTATTCAAAAACTGATTGGCAGCAAAATTCAACGTATTATCAAACCAGGTTTTGAAGTCAGCAACCGCGAGTCTTTATTAAAAAGCATCTCACGCAAAGTAGTTTCAGGCCGCTCGAATAAAAAGTCTGAAACTATTATTGATCAAGCTGCTGCCGGTAACGCCCAACCTAAAGGCAAACCACGCCGCGCTAAGGTTGTGAAGGGTTAATATCGCCTTTTAACTTTTAGTGTTTTTGTGAAGAGCCAGGTTATGCCTGGCTTTTTTTATGGCTGATGGCAGCCGAATTACAAACCTGAAGCACGCTGCGGTGATTTACAAAGCCGGTTGGTTGCGTTAATAAACCTTATTCGGTTTTAGTCTGGTGATAACTAAAAAAGGCCGCACAAAATTGAGTTATAGATTGTTTCTGGTTTTTCCGGTACAAGTCGCAACGCGTGGTAAATCACTTCAATTTAGTCGGATTAAAAGGTGCATATGGAAAGTCATCAGTTCCTTGCAAGACCCACAAAAGAAGACATCCGGGAACTACCAAAGTTTGACGGATTACCTTTAGAAAAAATTCGCCTGGTTGAATCGGCTGCAGATGTCATTTTTGCACAAGAGGAAATACTAAAATCAACCTATGTAGGTTTTGACACTGAGAGTAAACCAAATTTTGTAGCCAACCAGCCAAGCACAGGCCCACATGTTTTGCAGGTATCAACGGAAAATCATGCTTTTTTGTTTATGCCACATCATAAGGCAGGCAACAACTTGCTTATCGAAATTATTCAATCGGAAACATTATTTAAAGTAGGCTTCGGATTAAAATCTGACAGAGGACCTATATTGAATAAATTGGGTGCCAGGTTACGCTCCGGTATTGAATTGTCAGGCCTAGTCAGGCGGCTTGGTTACCAACAAAAAGTAGGGCTGCAAACTGCTGTGGCTGTTGTGCTTGGGCAATACCTGGCAAAATCAAAAAAAACGACCTTGTCCAATTGGTCTGCCTTTCCATTATCAGCATCGCAAAAGCTCTATGCTGCAAATGATGCTTATGCCAGTCTGTGTGTATATAAGCAATTAAGCAGGGTTGCACCACATTTAATGGGATAATGTGCAGGATGATAGGCAATGAGGGTCACATCTTGTTTCGCTTTCGCTTCTTTAGGTAAATCATTCCAATGCTTATTCTGATAACTTTTGTTGATTGTGTTGTTTGATAAGGAATATCTATGCTGCAAGGCTTAAACCATATCACTATTGCTGTGAGTGATTTAGACAGATCGCTGAAGTTTTACACTGAGTTTGTTGGCATGAAAGCTGTGGTGCGTTGGGATGCGGGCGCTTATTTAACGCTGGGTGATATTTGGTTTTGTTTGTCCAGCGATCAGGTGGCGCCGGCGCAGGATTATTCGCATATTGCCTTTGATATTACCGTGCAGGATTTTGCTGTATTTACTAAAAAACTCAAAGATGCCGGTATTGTTGAATGGAAACAAAACTCCAGTGAAGGCAACTCGGTATATTTCTTAGACCCGGACGGTCACAAACTGGAAGCTCATTGTGGCAATTTACAAAGCAGGTTAAGTGCATTAAAAACTAAGCCTTATGCAGGTTTAGTCTGGTTGTAACTAAAATATTTGTTATGAGCGGTAAATAGCAGCTCTTTTATCCATTCCCTTATCCAAAACCACAGCAATGCTGGCTCTACTTATGGGATCAGCCAAAACTTCAGGCCTTGTTGTTGTAAAAAAGCTTCAGCGCCAGCGCCTTGCAACAGTGCTGTGGTGGCCAATAAACCGGCCATCACACAGCTTGGGGCTGATACTGTGACAGAGCGGGGCGCATTGGGCACTGGCCAGCCGGTTTTGGGGTTGAGGATATGGCTATAACGTATGCCGTCTTTTTGTAAAAAACGTCTGGCGTCGCCGCTGGTGGCCAGCGCGCCAGCAGTGAGCGCCACTAACATAGCGGGTTCATCCGGTTTGCCCGGATGTTCAATGCCAATACGCCATGGCTTGTCGGATGTTTTGGGCCGCACGGCCAGCATATCTCCGCCGAAATTCACCACCATTGCCGGAGCTGCTGATGTGCCTTGTGATGTTGTGTTTGGTGCTGTCGTGGCTGCGGCCAAAAGCTGCGCCACTTTATCCACCGCATACTCTTTGGCAATACCACCTAAATCGAGCTCCATGCCCTGGGGTAACCAAAGTTGCAGTTGAGCCTTGTGCTGGCTGGTTGCTGCTGTATGGTTGGTCTCAGGCTGTTCCTGCTCCAGCTGCTGAAAACCCAGCTTGTCAAAACCGATCAGGGGCAATAAAGCCGCCACTGCTTCGGCATCGGGGATATGGTCAGAACCATCAAAATGCCAGACTTTTCTAAGCACGCCTGAGGTGATATCAAATAAACCATCTGACAGCTGATAACAGGTGCGGGCAAACTCCAGCAGCGCAGCTGTTTCGTCATCGAGCTGTTGCCAGCAATTAAATGTTTGATTAATTCGGCTTAATACCGAGTCACTGCGGTAGCGGCTGTATTTTTGTTCAATACGCCAGGCTTCCAGAGCGGCCATTGTGGTGAGTTGTTCGGCCTGGGTTTTAGTCACACCCTCCAGCAGAATTTCACAAGGGCTTGCCATCGCTTTAAAGCTGCCAAGCCAGCCGTAACTGGTGGCTTGCAGTTCAATTTTTGCAGTTTTATTTACAGCAATTGTGCTCATTTATCTGCTCATTCTGGGACTTTATACTGATGCTGACATATAGCTGCCGGAATAAAAAGAAGGCGGATGTTGTGACCACCCGCCTTCTTCACAAAATGTCAGCAAACTGACAGCTTAAAACGAATAACTCACCTGTAACATCACGGCTTTAACATCACCAAACAGCTCCAGGTTTTTCAGCGCGTCCGGCAACTCGACACCAGGGTTATTTGGGTTTTGCTGATAATATTCCAGCCGCACCGCAAAATCATGGCCGCCATCCAGCACTGTGCCCACTTTTGCGCCAACAGTGTAAGCGTCCATCTGGCCAATACGGTAGTCGGCGCTGGCAAATGCCGGCAGTGGCATACCCTCACTTAAAAATGGCTGATAAAACTCTGCTTCATCCTGAGTGTAATAACGGGCGTGTGGTTCGATATACCAGTTGCCAGCCAGCGGAAAACGCCAACGCGCGTCAGCCGTGTGCGAATTCAGGCTCCAGTCGTCCCACATATAACGGTAAGATAAATCCAGATAGCTACCGCTTAAATGCCATTTATTCTGCCAATACAAACTTTGTTTGGTGCGGGCATCCGGCCTTTGTTCGTACAGGTTTTGTTGGGTGATGCCATTGTTATTCACCACACTCAACACTTTAAAAGGGTCCGACAAATAACCATCGGCTTTGGCAATAGAATAATTCAACTGCATCAACCAGTTGGGGTTAATAATTTGTGTGACGCCAAACAGCAGCTCAGCCGTGGTTTTAGTGTCACTGTCGGTGCGGCGACTGCCGTCAAAAGCCTGCTGATAAGCGTTTTCACTGGCAAAATTGTTGCGAAACAGCATCGGCGTAAAAGCCGAAGGTATGCCGCCTTCAGGGTTAATGCTGTCGTGGCTGAATGCAGTGCCAACCGACAGCGTGGTGTTTTTGTGGTTAAAATCGCGGGCGATATTGCCGTTGATGCCCAAAGATAAATAGTCATATTCTTTGGAAAAATGGCCGCCAACAGTGCCACGGTAATTGCTGCTTAACGGCTGCTCCCAGCTGGCATCCAGCTGCACCCGTGTGTCGTGGAAGGTGTCATCTAAAGGGGTGGCACCTGCTGCTGTGGTGTAACTGCCTGCACCTGATGGCCGGGTAAAAGTCTGAGCATCGGGCTGAGCCACAGCGCCAGTTGCCGAAGCGCCGGTCAGGGTATCCAGCACCAGATTTAAGTTTAGAAATTTATCATCCCCAAAATCACCACGGGCACTTAAAATGGCTTCGGCCGCTTTGACTCTGTCGGTTTCGCCGTAATACAGCAAAGCTGAGTTAAATTGCCAGCCTTCAATCAAGGCGTCCGTTTTACTGCTGTCGGCTGCTACAGCGTTGCCAGACAATAAAGTGCAGGTGGCAGCGGCTAAAGCCGCGCTGATACTGCCGGTTTTGCTTAATTGCATCCACAACCTCCGCCTGCAAAACTACGGCCGCCGCTGGAACCTTCTTTACTGAAATAAATATGATCGTCTAAAGCGTTGTCGAGGCCGGCTGAATTGAGCTGCATTTCTTTTTTTGCCAGGGTGCCGCGTTGCCAGGGTTTTACATTGTCGAGGCTGG
The DNA here is from genome assembly GCF_030824435.1 of Rheinheimera sp. Classification (GTDB taxonomy): domain Bacteria; phylum Pseudomonadota; class Gammaproteobacteria; order Enterobacterales; family Alteromonadaceae; genus Pararheinheimera. The sequence goes on along the minus strand of NZ_JAVBXS010000061.1, from coordinate 4,671 downwards.
CGCAGGCCGCCAATTGCGACAGCGCCAATGCTGTAATCAAGATTTTGATTTTATTATTTATTTTTATGCTCATTTTGTGTCCTCTTGCAATAATTGCTGAATTTCGCGTTCGTAATCAGTGGTTTTGCTGTCAAAAAAACCGGCATGGCTAAAACGGATTTGGCCTTTGCGATCCAGAAAAATACTGGTGGGCATGCCTTGCAGCTGATATTGCGAGGCCAGTTCGCCTTTGGGGTCAAACAACAGCCTGAATTGCGCCGGGTATTTTTTCAGGAATAACTCAGCATCAGCACGCTCTTCATCTTCGTTAATGGCCAGGATCACCAGCCCTGCAGCGCCATATTTCTGCTGCATTTGATTCAACCAGGGGAAAGATTGCCGGCAAGGCCCACACCAGGAGGCCCAAAAATCCAGCAATACCACTTTGCCGGATAATTGCTGCAACGGGATCTGCGGTGTTATCTGCGCAGGCGGCTCCTGACTAAAGGCGGGAAAAACACTTAAAAACAACAGGCTGTACAACAGTTTCATGCAGGCTCCTTGTAGCTGATAACAGGAGCTTAGGCGGGCAAACTTAAGGCAATCTTAAGGAAAACAGTTTGATGCGGATAACTGAGCAGGCAACGGATGGTGCCGGCAGCAAAAAGTGTTGTTGTGGCGCTGCACTGCAGTTGCTGACAGCAGCTGTTCTTCAGTGGCAGTCTGCTGAACCAGTCAGACTGCCCCCTGAAACTGCAATGGTGTTGGTTGTATTCTGTTATGGGGTGGCAGTGACGTCCTGAATAGTGACAGTGCCACGCAAACGGCGTTCTGTTGGCTCCAGTAATTTCACCACTTTGTTGGCCTGTTCGGCGCGGGCAAAATCCAGCAGCGGTTGACCATTACACACCACTTTAGTAACTGCAGCTTTGCGGCTGATGTGGTGTTCTTTTAACGTATGCAGCAGGCCAAGCCGGTCATCGTCAGCAGTATTTTGACAAATTTTTGCCACGGTGCTGTTGATATCGCTGGTGCTGACTGAGGCCTGAGCCGGCAGATTAACCACAACGCTCAACAACAGACTGGTTACAAATAAGGTAGTTTTCATCATCAAGATCCTTTTAGGTTTCAGGGATGGTGCTGCTTGAGGTTAAGCAGTGCCATAACGCTATTCTGCTGTGGCAGGCGGTTAAAAACCGACTTGATGTGGCTAGCGGGTGGCACTTTGGGGCGAAGTGATAACAGGTAGAAAAGTAGGGACAAAACCGGCAATAAAGCCAAATAAAAAGGGCTTAATTTTGTTAAGCCCTCAGGGAAATACCTTGTATTGCCGGCTGTTTTAGTTGTTTTCCAGCAAGTCACCTGTGTCGACCGGGCCTGCGGCTACTTCCTGCGTTTTGGCGCCTGAGTGCCGGCGATAATTGCGGAAGCTGGCCGGTAAACCTTCTACTTTCAGATCTGTGCCTGTGCGCAGTTCATAATGCAAGTGTGGGTTATTGGAGCTGCCTGAGTTGCCCATTTTGGCCAGCGCCTGACCGCTGCTGACTTTGTCGCCGGTTTTTACCTGCAAGCTGCCTTGTTGCAGGTGACCCAGCAGACTAAATTCGCCGTTGCCATGGTCAATCACCAGATAGTTGCCATAAAAGTGCATCGGGTTGCTGGTTAATTTTTCCGGCCGGAAAAAACTTTCGCCACCCCGGATATTGTCCGGCTCCAGATCTACCGCTGCCACTATCACACCGTCACCCGTAGCGTAAACCGGCTGACCCCAGGCGTACCAGTCTTCGTTTTTAGCGCCTTTGCCACTGAAAAATTCAAAGTCCTGATTGGTGCTGTTTAAATCCAGGCTATACCGCATAAAGTTTTGCGTCAGCCCAAGCTCTTTGGCGGCGGGATGTTCGGTATTTAATCTGCGGTGGTGGGCGTAATAATCATGGCCATCATGCACTATCATTTTGCCTTTCAGCGGCAGCGATAAGGCGGTTTTGCCCTGATAAACCCGGGGTTCGATACTGATGCTGGCTTTGGTATCCGGCGCTTCGTTAACAATGCTCAGGCTAAAATCAAACTGCAGCCGGTGTAATTCAATATCTGGCCTGAAACTGTGAAAAGGGTTAAATACCAGAGTGCGGCTACCTGGCGCCATGACCCGGCCTGGCAGGGTTTCAATACTTGGAGCAAAACCATTGCTGTCTATGCTGCGGCGCAACACCAATTTGTTGTTGCTGTCGTAAGCGCTGAGTTCAATGCTGTCGATGCCAATAGTGGTGTCGCCTTGATTTTCCAGTAAAAAATCAAAGTTTAAGGTTTGGCTGCTGTCAGCTGCTTCTATCCAGATTTGTTGCGGCAAGGCGCTGATCTTAACCGGACCTGCCGTTTTGGGGTTTTGTTGTTGCCACAAAACATAAGCATAAAATACCGCTGCAGCAATCACTGCAGCTATAGCGAGACCAAGCAGGGTTTTGCCTGGGGTGAATTTAACAGTTGTCATCACAGTAGGGGTTCAATAACAAAAACATGGCCGGACTTTATCACGGCCTTGTGCTGTAAGTCATAAGCCGCAACTTCTGCTTACAATGTACCGGTTTCACCTTTAGCCAGCTGTTGAGGCTGTTGTTTGTGAACTTACCGGGATATTTATGTTTTTGTTTGCCCTGGAGTTGCCTTGTTCTTTTGACCGCACAAAGTCAGAGGTCTGCTTTATAGTTCGCCTAACTGTTTGCTCCAGTTTTGTTTATAACGCCTGGATGCGTTCACCACTTTGCCGTCGGACAACCTGAACTGATAGTCATTGTTGATGGGTTGCACTTTATGCACATGATGCAAATTCACCAGGGTAGAGCGGTGAATTTGTACTATATGGGGCGGCAGCCGTTGCAGCAGTTCTTTAATGGTTTCGCGGATCACCAGACTTTCACTTAAGGTTTGAATACACATATAGTTACCTGCAGCTTCAATCAGCATAATGTCGATGTCGTCCAGCAATAAAGTGGAAGCGCCGGTGCGAAATGACAATTTATGGTTGGTGTTGGCTGGCAACTCAGGTTGTTTGTCCAGCGCAGTGCGGGCGTCCAATAAACACTGCGCCAGGCGCTGGCGCGAAACCGGTTTGAGCAAATAATCAAAAGCAAAATGTTCAAAAGCAGAAAAAGCATATTGTTCATAAGCCGTGACCAATATCAGCAAAGGTGCTGCCATTGCTGACTCTTTATTCAGTTGTTTCAGAATATCTATACCTTTTAAACCCGGCATCTGAATATCCAGAAACACTAAATCTACCTGGTTCTGATGCTGTTGCAGGTATTGCAGCGTGTCGTCGCCGTTGTCAAAACAAGCCAGAATATTCAGATTAGGGTAATTGGCCAGTTTGGCTTTCAGATTGCTGATGGCCAAAGGCTCATCGTCGGCAATCACCAGATTAATGGTCGACATATAAAGACTCCAGAGGTAAACAGAGTTCACTGTAAAAAGCGCCGCCCGATAACTGCAACTGCAGCTTTGCTTTGGCGCCAAACATTAAATCCAGCCGTTCTGCTAACTGACTCAGGCTGGCGGGCCAGACTGCAGTTTCAGTTGTAGGTGCTGTGATAGCAGGCACGCGGCACAAGGTAATTTTCAGTTCTTTGTCGTCACAACTGAACGAAATATCCAGTTGTACCTCACCTGAAATTTCCGCCACTGTGTATAACACGGCATTTTCAGCCAGAGGTTGTAATAACAAAGGCGGAATTTGTAATTTGGGCAAGGTTTGCAGTTGCCAGTTCAGCACCAGTCTTTTGCCAAAACGCAGTTGCTGGATGGCCAGATAAGCAGTTAAAGCGTCCAGCTCTTGCGGCAGCGGCACCAGATTGTCGTCTTTGTTTTTGAGTGAATGGCGCAGGAAGGTCGACAAATGCTGGATCAGCTCTTCGGCTTGCAGACCCTGGCGACTGACGATCAGCGAATTCAGCGCATTTAAGGTATTAAACATAAAATGTGGGTTCAGCTGATAACGCAGCACTTTGAGCCGGGCTGCTCTGGCCTGATTTAACAGCGCCTGCTGCGCAATAAACTCACGCTGATACAGCTGATTGGCTTTGATCAACATAAACACAGCTGTCCAGCCAGCCAGCGGTAAAAACACCAGTTGCGGGGTGCCAATCAGTATGTCAAACCAAGACATACTCTTGTCCAGCTCCAGCGCATAAAATTCCAGCAGGCGCTGACGCAACACTAACAGCGCAAAAAACAGTGGTATTAACCAATACAACAGCCGTTTTAACTGTTGTGCCAGGCTATAACTGGCCATTAAATCCCGATGACCAAGCCAGCCTGTTATCAATAAACCCAGGGTTGTGATGACGGTATAACTGACTATAAAGGGCCAGGCGTCGTCCCCCTGCAGCGGCACCAGTATGGCCACATGGGTATATTTCAACAGCAGATATAACAGCCAATACAGCAGGTGAAAATACCAGAATCTGTGTTGGGGTTGGGTTGACCACAAAGAAGTTGTCATCAGATTCAGCCCTGCCATGGCAAACAAATATTTACCTGAAAACCTGTTGGCAGCGCCTTGATCACCAGACTGGCTTTGTCACCAAAATGTTGGTGCAGCCGGTTTCTGATATTGGCAAGACCAACGCCTGAACTGTAGTTGTGGTCCTGGTGCAGACCACAACCAGGGCCATCGTCTGTGACGGCAAGCAGCAG
>NZ_JAVBXS010000034.1 GCF_030824435.1 Rheinheimera sp. | reverse complement strand
CCTTGTTTTTGGCAGCACATACAAACAAATTCCCTGTAAAAGGGTATAGCAGCTGACAGCAATAATTGCCGCGAAAACATCAGAGTAAACTAAAAATATTTGCGAAGTAAGTTTCTGAATTAAATACAGAATTACGAGGTTATTTTGTTTTTTCTGCAGCCATCAGCACTTCAAGCTGTTGCCACAATGCTTCACTTTCCGCTGTAAGGTCGGCAAATAAACGCAGGTTACCACTGCGTTGTGCCAACATGGCTTGTTCCAGTTTGGCATCGTATTGACGCCGTAATTTTTTAACAGGATCAGGTTTTAACCAGTTAAACATCAGAAGCTCCAAGGACTGTGGTTTTATAACACTACGCATTGAACAAGCAAAACAGCCAGTTTTTTGTCAAATTTATCCGGCGCCGGGCATCACTTCAGCGGCAAAACGTTCACGCAGCTTCGGCTGTTTTTTATTGTTTTTGCTGCCCTTTGCCTGAAAAACGGCATAAAAAAACCGGCATCAAGCCGGTTTTTTGCTAAGCAACAGTTTGTATTAGCTGCCGTGTTTGTCTGTATGACGCATATGCGGGAACAAAATGACATCACGGATACTTGGTGCGTCGGCCAATAACATCACCAGACGGTCGATACCAATACCCTGACCGGCAGTTGGTGGTAAACCATGTTCCAGCGCTGTGACATAATCTTCGTCATAGAACATGGCTTCGTCATCACCAGCGGCTTTTTGCGCCACTTGCTCGTGGAAACGGGCAGCCTGATCTTCAGCATCGTTCAGTTCGCTAAAACCGTTGCCTAATTCACGACCACCGATAAAAAACTCAAAACGGTCAGTAATTTCCGGATTGTCGTCATTACGGCGGGCCAAAGGCGAAATTTCTGCCGGATATTCAGTGATAAAAGTGGGTTGTTGCAGCTTGGTTTCAACAAGCTCATCAAACACTTCCATCAGAATACGGCCATGGCCATAGTTGGCTTTGACTTCAATGCCTAAAGATTTGGCAAATTCAGCAACAGCTTCACGGCCTGTTAACTGCTCAATTTTCACTTCCGGGTTGTAGTGCAAAATAGATTCAGTCACTGACATGCGCGCAAAAGGTTTACCAAAATCAAAGATATGACCCTGGTACGGCACTTCAGTAGTCCCAAGCACAGACAACGCCAGACCACGGAATAACTCTTCGGTTAAGTCCATCAGGTCGTTGTAATCGGCATAAGCCCAGTAAAATTCCAGCATGGTAAATTCAGGGTTATGCCGGGTTGAAACACCTTCGTTACGGAAGTTACGGTTCAGCTCAAATACTTTTTCAAAACCACCCACCACTAAGCGTTTTAAATACAGCTCAGGGGCAATACGCAAGAACATTTGCATGTCTAAAGCATTGTGGTGTGTCTCGAATGGACGGGCCGAAGCACCACCAGGAATGCTTTGCAGCATTGGGGTTTCTACTTCTAAAAAGCCTTTGCTGTTAAAAAACTGACGGATATAAGCCACAGTTTTTGAACGGATTAAAAAGGTTTTGCGCGACTGGTCGTTCACAATTAAGTCTAAATAACGCTGACGGTAACAAGCTTCCTGGTCCGTTAAACCGTGGAATTTGTCCGGCAGTGGGCGTAATGCTTTGGTCAATAAGCGGATTTCATCCAGCCATACGGTGAGTTCACCAGTCTGGGTTTTAAACAACACGCCGCTACCGCCAACGATATCGCCTAAGTCCCACTTTTTAAAACCTTCGTTGTAGACGTTTTCCGCCAGGCTGTCGCGGGCAACATAAAGTTGCAGTTTGCCGCCAACATCCTGAATAGTCGTGAAACTGGCTTTACCCATAATGCGGCGCAGCATCATACGGCCTGCCACTGTCACGCGGATTTTCTTTTCTTCCAGCTCTTCTTTGCTCAGGTGCTCGTATTGCGCCAGAATTTGATCAGAAGTGGCGTCACGACGAAAATCATTGGGAAAGGCATTGCCCAGTTCACGTAATCCGGCCAGCTTATGTTTACGCTCAGCAATCAGTTTGTTAACGTCCTGATGTTCTTCAATAGGAGTATTCTGTTCAGACATAGTAAGTTCCTGATTTTAAGCTAAATTACAAACCGGCTTTTAAGCTGGCTTCAATAAATTTGTCGAGGTCACCGTCTAATACCGACTGGGTATTGCGGGTTTCCACACCGGTACGCAAATCTTTAATCCGCGAGTCATCCAGCACATAAGAACGGATTTGACTGCCCCAGCCGATATCCGATTTGGTATCTTCCAGCGCTTGTTTTTCGGCATTTTGTTTTTGCAATTCAAACTCATACAACTTAGCGCGCAGTTGTTTGTAAGCATTGTCGCGGTTTTTATGTTGTGACCTGTCGTTTTGGCACTGCACCACTATGTTGGTGGGCAAGTGGGTAATACGCACCGCAGAGTCTGTTCTGTTAACGTGCTGACCACCAGCGCCCGAAGCGCGGTAGGTATCAATCCGCAAATCAGCCGGGTTAATTTCGATTTCAATATCGTCGTCAACTTCAGGCGACACAAACACTGACGCAAAAGAGGTGTGGCGGCGGTTACCTGAGTCAAACGGACTTTTACGCACTAAACGGTGTACACCGGTTTCAGTCCGTAACCAGCCATAAGCATATTCGCCGGTGAACTTGATGGTACAACCTTTAATACCGGCTACGTCACCATCTGTCACTTCATACAGTTCAGGTTTAAAACCTTTGGCTTCACCCCAGCGTAAATACATCCGCATCAGCATGCTGGCCCAGTCCTGAGCTTCGGTGCCGCCAGAACCAGACTGAATATCGAGATAACAATCGCTTGGGTCGCTTTTACCGGAAAACATACGACGGAATTCCAGCTTTGCCAGTTGCGCTTCCAGATCAGCTAATTCCGCCTGGGCTTCAACAAAAGTATCTTCGTCTTCTGCTTCAACCGCGAGTTCAACCAGGCCAGCAACGTCCTCCAGCCCCTGATCCAGTTTGTCGATAGTACCGACAATCTGCTCCAGCGCTGAACGTTCTTTGCCTAAAGCCTGAGCTTTTTCCGGATTATTCCAGACCGCTGAATCTTCAAGTTCGCGCGAGACTTCTTCTAACTTTTCTTTTTTGGCATCGTAGTCAAAGATACCCCCGAAGCACGTTAGTGCGTTCAGTTAAGTCTTTGATACTGTTATAAACTGGGTTGACTTCAAACATGATTTTTAAATGCGCCTTAAAAATAAGGCGGCAATTGTAGCAAAATTTCAGCAGCGGGTGCAGCCATTTCCTATTGCTACTGCAGCAAATGACCGGGTCGGACAGCAGCGGCAACAACAAAACCAACAAGAGTGGCAGCGAATTACCAGTGCGGCTTGTGAAGCTGTTGATAAACGGCAACAGTTTTTGCTGGTTTTACCAGTATGTTCAACCTGACGAACAGCTTGCCAAGTCAAAGATGTTTTACTAATTTAAATAAGATTAGTTACAAATGTATACAATATTCTGACGACTAACATCCAACGACGGTTGTAACAAAAAAGGTTCGTCTGGTGATGGCATCGTCTTTGTCGTGTGATAAACACAGTGGATATCGAGCCAGAGGATCATTTTATGCCCAGTTATAACAAACTCAGTCTTGCCGTTATTTTTGCCTGCGCCGCACCAGGGGCAATCAGTTCAGAACATTCAGCTAAAGTATTGGCCGCTTTGCAGGCCGGTAAAGCCCATGTTGCTCAGGAACTGATCATTCAATACAAAGCGGGTGCAGGTGCAGGTTTAAAACAGCAAGCGCTGGGTAAAATTGCCGCGACACCAGCTGAGGTTTTATTGGCAGCGCATCAGCGCCGTGACAAACAAGGCGATTTGCAGCTGGTCAGAGTGCCCCAGGGCAAATCCTTGCAACAGGCCATTCAAACCTTAAGTTCAGACCCGGCAGTTGCTTTTGTTGAACCCAACTGGATTTACAACCATGCAGCGACCAGCAACGACACTTATTACAGCAGCGGCGCTTTATGGGGTATGTATGGCGACGGCAGCAGTCCGGCCAATCAATACGGCTCACAAGCCGCTGAACAATGGGCCGGTGGTAACACAGCTTGTGGTGATGTCTGGGTTGGTATTATTGACGAAGGTTATATGTTCAGCCACGAAGATTTAGCCGCCAATGCCGGCAAAAATCCGGGTGAAGTTGCAGGTGATGGCATTGACAACGATGGCAACGGTTATGTCGACGATGTGTATGGCTGGGACTTTGCCGGCAATGATAACTCAGTGTTTGATGGTGCAGGTGATGACCACGGCACTCATGTTGCCGGCACCATTGGTGGTGTTGGCGGTAACGCCAAAGGCGTGGCAGGTGTCTGCTGGAGCGTCAAACTATTTAATGCCAAGTTCCTCGGTAACAGAGGTGGTACCACAGCTAATGCAGTGAAGGCTGTTGATTATATGACCGACATGAAAACCCGTCACAACCTCAATATGATTGGCACCAGCAACAGCTGGGGTGGTGGTGGTTTTTCTCAGGCGTTGCAGGATGCCATTGGCCGGGCTGATGCTGCCGGCATGTTGTTTATTGCCGCAGCCGGTAATGATGCTTACAACTGCGACAGCGGCTCCAATTGTTACCCGGCTGAATATCCAAATAACAACCTGATTGCAGTGGCTTCAATTACCAGCAGCGGTGCTATGAGTTCGTTTTCAAGCTACGGCAGCAGCACAGTGGATATTTGTGCACCGGGTTCAGCTGTGATGTCGACGGTGCCAAAATCATCCAAAGGCAAAGTGATTTCTGCTTATGCCAGTTATAGCGGCACCTCGATGGCTACACCTCATGTTTCGGGCGCAGCTGCTTTATATAAAGCATTAAATCCGGCAGCAAGCCATATGCAGGTGAAAAACGGCATTCTGAGTCAGGCCGCGCCAACAGCATCCTGTAATGGCAAAGTTAGCAGTAACGGCCGGTTGGATGTCAGTGGTTATTAAGTCATTCCGAAATTGCAAAACTGTCCCCTGCCAATGGGGCTGATACCGGACAAGGCCAGCAAAGCTGGCCTTGTTGTTTTTATTCAGTCTGTCACTGATGTTGACAGCGGAAACAACAGATAAAAACACGTGCCTTCGCCCGGTGCTGACGTAAAACCAATGCTGCCCTGCATCGATTCTGTGAGTTGTTTGGACAAAGCCAGACCAAGTCCGGTACCGCCCTTTTGCCGGGAGTCGCTGGCATCTGCCTGTGAAAAACGCTGAAAGATAAGAGTTTTAAACTCATCAGGTATACCACAACCAGAGTCTGTCACACAGATCTTCACTTGCTGTTGTGCCTGCTCCACGCTAATCACAACCTCGGCATCGGAGGGCGAAAACTTCACCGCATTTGAAATCAGATTTGCCATTATTTGCGCAAAACGGTACTTATCAATCTGGATATGCAGCAGCTGCGCACTGTCGGTAAAGTGCAATGCAAGGGTAACATGACGTGCCTGCCCATATTGGGCATTGTCGGCCACACTTTGTTGTACCAGACTGACCACGGCATGGCGCTGCAATTCAAACTGCATCATACCGGCTGAGAGTTTTTCAATATCCAGCAGATCGTTGATAAGGCTGGTCAACCGCTGACAGTTATTATTAGCCAGCTGCAGCATATGTAACATCTGCCCTGATAAAGGCCCAAGACAACCGGACAACACCAAAGCCAAGGCACCGCTGATAGAGGTTAACGGCGTGCGCAGCTCGTGGCTGACAGTAGAAACAAATTCGTGTTTCAGCTGTTCCAGATGTTGTCTTTCGGTAATATCCTGAGCTGAAGCATAAATTTTGCAAGTGGCAGGATCACGGATAGAGGACCACTGCAAAGTGACATAATGACCTTCTTTATGCAGGTAACGGTTAATAAAACCCGAAGCGGCATTGCCCTGATGAATGTCGATGACAACATCTTCGGTTGGCGCTAAATCTGCCGGATGAATAAAATCAGTAAAAGGTCTGCTTAACAGTTCTGCTTCGCTGTATCCCAAAATCCGGCAAAATGCCGCATTAACCCTTTCAAAATAATTGTCATCATTGGCGATACAAAGAATATCCCGTGACAAGGTAAAAAATTGCTGCAGCTCACAACGAATGTGTTGTTGCTCGGTAATATCCTGCACCGAACCTATCAGCCTGGCGCCCTGCACTCCATCGGGCGCTGTCCATTTGGCCATTTCATGTACCCAGCGCACTGTACCGCCCGGTAACACAATACGGTGAATCACATTATGTTCACCACCTTTGGCGGCCAATGCTTCACTGTTTAGCACCAACGCCATATCTTCCGGATGAATACAGCGGTAAAACAGCGCTCTGTCCGGTGTCGTCAGCTTCGGATCCACGCCAAAAATCTCATACACCATCGGCGACCACCAGAGTTCACCTGAACCCATATTGGCTTCCCAAAAACCAATACGGGCGTGGCGACTGGCCATATCCTGACGTGCCAGCGACAACTGATAATCCTGCTGCAAAAGCAAATGCTGGCTGAAGGTATGTACTGTACTGGCAACAGAGGCCATAGCAGTGACAAAATGTTGTTCGTCCACTGTCCAGTGCCTTTTATTGCGCACCTGCTCAACACAAATCACGCCACACAAACCCTGATCCGACTGGATCACCGCATCCAGCATCGAACAGATATCGGCAGACTGCAGATAACCATCATTAAACTCAGCAGTTGCCGGATGTTGTGCTGCATCAAAAGCGCTAATTAACACGTCCTGACTTAACGCCTGAAAATAACGGGGGTATTTACTGCGTTGCAGGCTGGTACCCTGTTGGTGAGATTTACTTTGATACTGAAATAAATCAATGCATTGCAATACATCTGCTTCACAGAATAACCAGACACTGACTCTGTCGGCATATAATGCATGGCTGATTTGTTCGGTCAGAAACTGCCAGGCTTTGAGGGTATCGCTGGCAAACAACAAAGGAGAAGCCAGAATTTGTGCCTGTAAGGCTAATAATTGCGGGCCTTGCCTTGGGGGAGTTCCGCCTGGAGCGAACGATGGCACCTGGGTCATGAATGCGTTACGCCTGGGGATTTGTTGTCTTGTGTTGATAAGTTTTAGCAGTCTTCGACAGCTGCGGCAAGCAACAGCGCCTGAGTTGCCGCTGCCATAGTCAGCGGCTAAAACCTAGATTGCCACCATCTGCCGCACCAGCAGCTGCAGGTTTTGTTGTTCACGAAAGTCGTTGATATCCAGCTGATAAGCCAACTGCACTTGCTGCACACTGGCGTTCGGCCAGGCTTTATTGTCAGCATTAAACCAGATGGCATCCACCAGCTTACCGTCACTGGCCTGTAACATCATTTTTAAATGTTTATCGGATAATAAACGCTGTTGCACCAGTTTAAACTGCCCTTCAAACACCGGTTCAGGAAACGCCTGTCCCCATGGGCCGGCCTGTTGCAGCAAGTCAGCCATTTCAACAGTAAGATGTTCAGCTGCCAATTCACCATCGGTATAAATCACAGCCGTCAGCAGCTCGGGTGTCAGGTATTTTTTGGCAACAGTACTGAGCACCTGCTGAAAAGTGGCAAGCTCTGCTTCAGCAATGGTCAAACCCGCCGCCATGGCATGGCCGCCAAACTTTTTAATTAAACCAGGATGTTGACTGGATATTTCTTCCAGCAGATCACGGATATGTACACCATGAATAGAACGGGCTGAACCTTTGAGCTCACCATCGTCACCTCTGGCAAAAGCAATCACAGGTCTGTGGTACAACTCTTTCACCCGTCCTGCCAGAATACCAATCACGCCCTGATGCCAGTCGCCTTGATATAAACACAAACAATCCGGTAATTCGTTGTCTTTAAAAGACAAACGTTGCAAAAACGCTAAAGCTTCAGCCTGCATGCCTTGTTCTATTTCACGACGCGATAAATTCAGACTGTCCAGCTCAGCCGCCAAACGCCTTGCGGTATTCAGATCAGGTGACAACAAACAGGCAATGCCCAACGACATATCATCCAGCCTGCCGGCTGCGTTTAACCTTGGCGCTAACGCAAAACCAAAATCCTGTGCCGTCAGTTTTTCCGCTTTACGGTTGGCAACATCAATCAACGCCTGAATACCAGGCCGCACTTTACCTGCTCTGATCCGCTGCAAACCCTGATGCACCAGAATACGGTTGTTGCTATCCAGCGGCACCACATCGGCTACAGTGCCAAGCGCCACTAAATCCAATAAATCGGCCAGATTAGGTTCAGCCATATTGGCAAAATGCCCTTTGTCACGAAGTGCTGCTCTGAGTGCCAGCAACAGATAAAAAGCAACACCAACACCCGCCAGCGCTTTACTGGCAAAAGGACAACCAGGCTGATTAGGATTGACAATAGCATCGGCAGCCGGTAATTCGCTGCCCGCCAGATGGTGGTCTGTTACCAGTACCTTCACGCCGGCTTTTTTGGCAACTGCCACCCCTTCAATAGCGGAAATGCCGTTATCGACGGTAATAATGAGCTGCGCCCCTTCCCGGATTGCAAGTTCAGCCATTTCTGCTGACAAACCATAACCAAAAGCAAACCTGTTGGGCACCAGCGACTGTAAATTTAAAAAACCAAAAGCTGTTAAGCCGGCCAGCAACACAGCGGTGCTGGTGGCGCCATCGGCATCAAAATCACCGACTATGACAATTTTCTGTTGTTGTTCAAGGGCGCTGACTAATATAGCCGCCGCTTCGTTGATGCCTTTAAGCTGCTGGTAAGGTAATAAATTTGCGGCAGAGCGCTGCAGCTGTGCTGGCAACCCAATACCACGGTGCGCATAGAGCCGCTGCAACACCGGATGCACAGGCAACAAAAAGGCCGCTTCGGTTTGCACCGGGCGGACCTGTAATCTTTTTTGGCTGAATGTCATGCAGCTGGCTTATTTAGCCAGATTGGCAAGAGTTGCCACCAGCGCTTCGGCGGGCTGATAACCAGGGATCAAGGTGCCATCCGGCAGCACTATGGCTGGTGTACCGCTGATGCCAAAACTCTGTCCTGTTTCATATTGTTCTGCGACATTATTGGCACATTGGACAGGCGCAATTTTACGACCTGCTTTGGCCTGATTCATTGCCTGCTGTTTGTCGTCAGCACACCAGATAGATTGTAATTCGCTGTAAGTTTCGCTCGGCACACCACCGCGCGGGAAAGCCAGATAACGTACCGTGATGCCTTTATCCAGATAAGTCTGCATTTCGTTATGCAACTTACGGCAATAACCACAGCTGGTGTCGGTAAAGACTGTCACCACATATTTTTCCGCTTTTGCTTTAAATTCAATGCTGGAATTTTTTAACTTGCTGACCCCGGCTTTACGCACATCCTGCAATATAGAGTCGTTAACTAACTGTTTGTTTTTTAAATCGTAAATATTGCCTTCAATTAAAAACTGACCATTATTGGCGGCAAAAAATAACCCTTTATCGGTCAACACCTGCTGCACGCCAGGTACCACTGAATCTGCTACCGAATTCACTTTAAGGCCAAGCGCGGCCAGTGATGTCTGTAATTCTGTACCTTGTGGCAGTTTTGCCGGTACTGCAAAAGCCTGCGCCGTCACCATCGCCATCATCAGGCTTACAACCATCATTTTCATCGTTTTATTCCCGTTTTTATTCATCAGTACATCAGCCTCGAGGATGATGTTGTTGGTGGATCTTTTGCAAGCGTGTCTGCGCTACATGTGTATAAATTTGTGTGGTGGATAAATCGCTATGCCCTAATAACATCTGTACGACCCGCAAATCAGCGCCATGGTTCAACAGGTGAGTGGCAAAGGCGTGCCTTAACGTATGTGGTGACAAAGGTGCGCTAATACCAGCGCGCTGCGCATAAAATTTTATCCGGTGCCAGAAGGTCTGTCTTGTCATTTCACAGCCTCTGTTGCTTGGAAACAACACATCAGACTGTTGTTGCAACAATAAACCCCGGCCTTGCAGCAAATAACGCTGCAACCATTCACTGGCCACTTCACCTATTGGCACCAGCCGCTCTTTACTGCCTTTGCCAAGCACCCTTATCACGCCCTGACGTAAATTCAGTTGTTGCATGGTTAAACTACAAAGTTCACTAACCCGCAAACCTGCCGCATACAGCACTTCCAGCATCACTTTGTCGCGAAACTGGATCACATCATTGACATCAGGTGCTGTCAATAAGGCATCAACATCGGCCTCAGACAACGACTTGGGCAAACTGATACCAATTTTTGGATTCAGCAATAACGCCACCGGATTTTCAAGGCAGAGTTTTTGTTGATGTAACCACTGATAAAAACGCCGCAAACTGCTGAGCGCTCTCGCCGTGCTGCGGGCTTGTAGCCCCAGATCATGGCGATACGCCAGATAATGGTTCAGCACATCAGTGCTGACATCCGGCAACAGATACTGCTGTGTTGCGGCAAATGTGGCAAATTTACGTAAATCAGTGCCATAAGCGGCGAGTGTATGGGCACTGACACCTTTCTCCAGCCACAGCTGATCCAAAAAACGCTGAATAAGCGCCAAAGTAGCGGGTGCCAACACCGGCTTGTTATCTGCTGTGACAGCTGCTGTTGTCATACTTCACCTTATTGCTGCGGCACCTTTTGCAGCCTGCGCATTTTGCTGCAGTACCTTGCTTTGAGCGGACACTGTCATCTGTTAAACTGCCGCCCAGCTTCAAAAAATAACCTGACGCAGGTTTGTTATGTCATTAAAAATTGCGGTTTTTTACGGTTCGACCACCTGTTACACCGAAATGGTGGCGGAAAAAATTCAGGTGTTACTTAATGCTGATCCTGCTTTACCGGCTGGCAGCAGTGTAACACTTCATAATTTAAAAACGCAGCCTCTGGCTACTATGGCAGGTTATGACGTCCTTATTCTTGGCATTTCTACCTGGGATTTTGGCGAACTGCAGGAAGACTGGGAAGCACAATGGGATGACATCGCTGCTGTTGATCTGAACGGCAAAATTGTGGCCATTTATGGTATGGGCGATCAACTTGGTTATGCTGAATGGTTTTTAGATGCTGTTGGTATGTTGCACCAGGCCATCAGCGAGCAAAATTGTCAGCGTATTGGTTTTTGGTCGACCGAAGGTTATGACTATATCAGCTCCAAAGCTGTCACCGAAGATGGTGAATGGTTTTATGGCCTGGCGCTGGATGAGGAAAACCAATACGACCAGACCGACGAGCGATTGATCCGCTGGCTGAACCAGTTGCTGGATGAAATGGCAGAACTGGCCTAATCAGCCTGAACGCCGCTGCTGGTCTGAACTGTGCAGAAAAAAAGCAGAAATGTTAAAAAATCTCTTGCACAGGTACAAAGCTTTGCATAGAATGCGCGCCACTGAAGGGCAAGTCAGTCGAAAGACTGAACACGCAAAGCCACAGATCTAAAAGTAATTCAATGAGTTACTCATGATAGCTGGGTTACCGTCGTCAACAGACGATGTCAGAACACCACATCAGCTTATTGCTGTTGTTGTGCCTGAGTGTTCTCCTCTGACTGCCACTTCTGATCCATTTTGCCTTGATTGCAAACAACCCTGGAACCGGAGCTGGCCATGAAATTAAAATTTTTACCTCTGATTGCTGTATTCGCTACACCATTTGTAACTACCACTGCAACCGCTGGTGATCAGGTCGCTGAATCTCTGTGTTCATACATTGCCGCCAATGATAAAAACAATCTGCGTAAGACTTTATCTGACAGCCGCCTGCGTCTGAAAAATGTGTACGACGGTGTGACTTGTGACGGTTTACCGATGATCCGCTTTGCTATCAAACACAACGCAGCTGACACAGCAGAATTTATTATCAAACAGTTACCAGGCAGCTTTATTGCCAAAATGGGTGATGCTGAATGGGCCGCCAGCAATGGTTTTGCCTCATCTCCAGTGATTGAAACGTTAAAAGCACGCAGCTCAAGCTAAACACTTTGTATCAATGATATTGATTGGAAAAGGCGCCTGAGGCGCCTTTTTTATTACTTAAAAACCATTATTTATGCCGGCAGCGACAACAAAGCTAAATCAGCGGCAAGGCCGGACTGCTGCCACCACAGTCTGATGGGTTCACTGGCTTTCACCAGCGCCACAGAGTTACAACCATTAAAACGGGCATAATCTGACAGCGCCTGCTTTAAAGCCAAAGCAAGCTCAGCAGTGAGCTTTACCTCTGGCAACAATACTAAATGTTGTAATAACAACACGCCGCTTTTGCGTTCGGCTTTCACATCCAGCTGGCCAATAAAATCTCTGCCATATAAAACCGGCAAGCTGTAATAACCAATTTTACGTTTTGCTTCAGGTACATAAACTTCAATTTGATAATCAAAATCAAACCAGTGTTGCAGCCGCTGGCGCTGGATCAGCAAATTATCAAAGGGGTTTAATAAGCAGATTTGTTTTTGCGCCCGACTGGGCGGTAATAAATCGTTTTGCCAGAAATAACGCTGATTCTGATAGTTAAAAGGCGTCAGTTTACCCGCTTCCACTAGTTGCAACAGACATTGTTCAACAGCAGCTTTGATGCCGGAGCGCAGATAACAGATTTGCGCCACTGAGCCAAAACCATGACTTTGTAGGTATTTTTCGACCAGATGCGCGGCAAATTCATGGTCGTCCGGTACACGGCAATCCAGACCTGGTGGCAGTACTCTTTCAGTTAAATCAAACACTTTTTGAAATTTGTCACGGCGCACCACCATCAGCTCGCCTTGCATAAACAACTGCTCCAGCGCTTGTTTAGCCGGTTGCCAGTCCCACCAGGGGCCATTTTTGGCGGTAGTAGCGGCAAAATCGCCGGCTTTGAGTGGCCCTTCGCTACGAATACGAGCGAGCACTTCACGCATTTGCTGCTGATTGACATCAAACCAGTGTTTTTTGCCTTCTAACAGTTGCTGCTTGCGATACAAGCTAAAACGATAATCAGCCATCGGCAAATAAGCCGCCGCATGGGACCAATATTCAAAAATCTGTTTTTTTGCCAGCAGTTCATCCAGCCAGACCGGTTGATAATCAACCACTCTGCTTGCCAGCACATGGTGATGTGCCCTTTGCACCACATTGATAGAGTCAATCTGCACATAACTCAGTTGCTGGATGCTTTTCAGTGTTCCGGCTTTGCCTTTGTTTTTGCGCAATAAACCTTGTTGCTGCAAATTCAGCAAACGAAATTCCCCCGGGCTTAACGGCAGCTTATCCATCGCTCTTTTCCTTAAAACTTCAGATAAAAATCACGGAGTAACCAGCGGTATTGTTCACTGTAACCGCCATCTGCCTGATGGATCACCAAAGTATCTTCGTTCGTGTTTTGCGCGTCCACCGGCGAAGTTGGTGTTGGAGCTATCAGTTGGTTGCTGCGGCTTAAGGTCAATAATGTGCGGATTGGCATTTTGCCAGGCAGAGTGCTGACCAGAGTGCGGCGCTGTAAGCACCAGCCACTGGCAAGGGCCAGCTGCAACAACTGTTCAGCGGCTTCACAAGGTAATATCAGACTAAAAAGGCCATCGTCTGCCAATAATAAAGCTGCGGTTGCCAATAAAGCGGCAAAAGACAATGAATCTGTGTGTCTGGCTTTGGCACGTTGTTGATCTTTGGAAACTAAGGCTGCGGCAAAAAATGGCGGATTACTGATAATCAGCTGATAGCGCCTGTGATCCAGATGGTCACAACTATCCGGATAGGTTAGAATGTCGCGTTCGATCACCCGGATCCTGTTTGCCCATAAACTTTGGCTGACATTGCTTTTGGCCTGAGTGGCAGCTGCGCTGTCGAGTTCAACGGCGTCCAGTATCACAGATGGTAGTGTACGTTGTGCCAGCATCAGACTTAAAATGCCGCTGCCGCAACCTATATCAAGAATGGCGCCTTTTTGTGGTACTTCTGCCCAGGCGCCTAATAATAAAGCGTCAGTGCCGACTTTCATCGCACAGGCGTCGTGATCGACATAAAATTGTTTACAGCGAAAACCAGCGCTCATAACACACCCGGGGATCAACTAAATTCAGTGAGGTTGCTGTTGTGCGACCTCAAACCGCAAGCAGTGTACGGCATCCACCATCAGGTTGTCAGCCCGCATGATGTCACAGAGCGCTTGCCCGACTAAAGTTAACTTAATGATTTGTTTAAAAAGGTACTGCGACTGTGACTGACGATATCAGCCAAGTAGAAATAACCTCATTTGCCGATTTTCAGTTTGATGATGACATCAATAAAGCGCTGACCTTCGGCGGCTTTTCCAAACCAACCAGCATCCAGCAACTGGCCATTCCGCCAGCCATGGAAGGCCGGGATATTCTGGCAAGCGCACCAACAGGCACAGGAAAAACCCTGGCCTTTTTGTTGCCGGCTATTCAATATCTGATTGATTTCCCACGCCGTGACCCGGGTTTTGCACGGGTGTTGATCATGACGCCAACCCGCGAGCTGGCTTTTCAGATTTTTGAACAAATTAAACTTTTAACCCAATTTACCGAGTTAAACGCCGGTGTGATTACCGGTGGTATTAACTACGGCAGCCATAAAGAAACGCTGGAAAAAAACAACGACATTCTGGTGGCAACACCGGGCCGTCTGATTGAATACATGAATGAAGAAAGTTTCCATGCCGACGAAGTGGAAGTGTTAATTCTTGATGAAGCCGACCGCATGCTGGACATGGGTTTTGTTGGTGAGATGGACCGCATTATTTTAGAAGCCAAACGCCGTCGTCAAACCATGCTGATTTCCGCCACGCTGGAAGGTGTTGCCATCAGCCGTTTTTCCCAACGGGCACTGAAAGAGCCGTTATTGCTGGAAGCTGCGCCCCCCCGCCGTGAAATGGGTAAAATTACCCAGTGGATCCATTTAGCGGACGACGCTGATCACAAGCTGGCTTTATTAAAACATTTACTGCAACAACCTGATTTTACAAAAGTTATTGTGTTTGTTAAAACCCGCGAGCGTTTAGCCACTTTAAGCGGTTTACTTGAAGCTGCCGGCTTAAAATGCTGCTGGCTACAAGGTGAAATGCCACAAGACAAACGGATGCAGGCAGTTTCGCGTTTTAGCAACGGCCAGGTACGTATTTTACTGGCAACAGACGTCGCTGCCCGAGGCCTGGATATCGACGATATCAGCCATGTGATTAACTACGATATGCCACGCACTGCCGACATTTACGTGCACCGTATTGGCCGTACCGGCCGTGCCGGTAAAAAAGGTGTGGCTATATCTTTGGTGGAAGCCCACGACATTGGTGTGGTTGGTAAAGTAGAGCGTTATACAGAACAAGCGTTAAAACGCCGTGTCATTGAAGAACTGCGCCCGAAACACAAAGAAGCCAAAGCACCAGGTAAAGTGAAAAAACCAAAATCAGTTGCCAAGAAAAAAGCGCTGAAAAAGGCAGCCAAAGCAAGAGGTTAAGCTTTTTCTGCAAAGTACTGAGCTTCACTCAGCAACCATGGCTGTAACAGCAAACTGAGCTTTGCCCAGGCAATAGCGACAGCAGCACTTTTACCTAAAAAATGGCAGTGTCAAACACTGTCATTTTTTTATGCTGTCCTTAAAAGCGTTTTGCATTCCGGCATTCCCAATCCGCTCCAGACACTGGCGCTGATAGTGCCACCAGAGCCGGACAACATAGGTTTTATCAGCTTTTGCCGCAATTCCCGCCCGAATCCTTACAAAAAGAAAAAAGCCGCCCCAAGGGACGGCATAAAAAGACATCGCTTTGCAGCTTTATCTAAAGGTTCCATACAACAGAAGTGTCAACATTATTGACGCCGCAGTTATACCTGCTACCGGGCAAAAAAACTGTAGCAAAATGTGCAAAAACGACACAGTGTCAAAGGCCATCTCTGCCGGAATACCGCCCTGGCAAGAGTCCTACTACATAACGGCGCTGCGGCAAAAAAACCGGAACATCTCAACACAAATCGCCGCCGGCTTGACTGCACAGATTTGTACATTATGACGGCAACTTTTCTGCTAGGCTAAAACACTGTGTATGATTCGCTTGCGGAAACTGATGACAATCAAGCTGTTAAGCCGGCATTTTTCCCTATTACTGGCTGCTGTTTTGCTGCTTTGGTCGCTGATGCCTGCAACCGGGAGCGCCAGACCCCTGCTACAGGTGGGGATAGGGTACAACGACCAGATCAACAAAAGTCCACAGGGCAGCTCTTATACCTTTGAAGTGCTGCTTACCTATCATCTGCTGACCCAACTTGGTTATGAAATAAACTTTGTGATGGCGCCTTATGCCAAATTGGCGGAATTATTGGCGCAGCAAAAACTGCATCTGGCCACCCGCCAGTCAGGACCGGCAAATCCGACGTTGTATTACAGCTGCCCTTATACCACTTTTAATAATCAGGTATTTGCTTTAACCAGCCTGAAAAGCAAGGTTAGCCAAATATCTGATTTAAAACATTATTCCATTACAACTTTTCAAAATGCCCGCCATGTGTTTGGTACTGATTTTTATAAGATCAGCGCAGAAGCCAAAGCTTATCAGGAAGTGATGGACCATACTCAGGCCGTGCAAAT
Organism: Rheinheimera sp.; assembly: GCF_030824435.1. GTDB lineage: Bacteria > Pseudomonadota > Gammaproteobacteria > Enterobacterales > Alteromonadaceae > Pararheinheimera. The sequence goes on along the minus strand of NZ_JAVBXS010000034.1, from coordinate 76,766 downwards.
GTTGTTAAAAGGCCGCACACAACTGTTGATCCTCGACAAAAATACTTTTTACCGCCGGCTTGCTGAGCTGAAACAACCAACAAGCCTGGTGCAAAGTTTTGATGTATTGCCCAGGGTGCAATACCGGATAGGGTTTTATCAACCACAATTGCAGCAGCAGGTGGACAAGCTATTGCAACAATGGCAGGCGTCAGGTCAGTTGGACAACCTGAGGTTGCAGGCTCGTGTTTCAGCACCGGAAATAGACAAACTGTTACGTCGTCATCAGCACTGACACCTGGCATAACACGCTGATTTTTATGCCGATACCAACATCATTGCGGCTTTGCCACTGCGTTAAAGAAGGACTGTTTTATGATCAAACACATCTCCATTCGTCACCGGATTTTGTTATTGGCGATACTGCCGGTGTTGTTATTGGCACTGGCATTAACAGGACTGTCCATCAGTCACAATCACTCAGTTGCCACTCAGGGGGCGGCCCAGTTAAAAGAGTCTTTGTACCAGGAAAGACGGGCACAACTGGATGCCTTTTTAGAACTGGCGGCCACAGCAACGGCAGCAACAACAGATGTTGAACAGAAAAAAACCATTTTGCGCAGTCTGAGATACGACAATGGCAAAAACTACTTTTTTGTCTATGACAAAGCCGGAGTGCAGGTCGTCAGTGCTGACAATCCGGAGCGTGAAGGCAAAAATTTCCTGCAATCAAAAAGCCCGGAAGGCCGGTTTTTGGTGCAGGAATATCTGGCGGCAGCCAATAAAGGCGGTGATTATGTGCAATACAACTGGCCTCGCCCCGGCAGCACAACACCGGCACCTAAACTGGCCAAAGCAGTATTATTAACAGGCACCGACTGGGTGCTGGCCACAGGTTTTTATATTGACGATTTGGAACAAAACATTGCCACTTTACAACAAAAAAGTGCCGAAGAAGTGCGGGCCGGCCTTATTCAATCTGTGCTGGTGGCCACTCTGCTGGTCGCGGTGATGGCGGCTTTTGGCGTATTTTTTGCCGGCAGCATCACCAAACCTTTAAGTGGTGCAGTAGCGGCCATGCAGGACATTGCCAGTGGCGACGGAGATTTAAGCCGCCGTCTCGACAATAGCCAGGGTCACGAACTGGGAGCTCTGGCTGACGCTTTTAATGCTTTTGCCGGCAAAGTTGCAGCTCTGGTCACCAATGTCCGGGGTTCTGTCACTTTGTTACGCAGCTCAGGTGACGAACTGGCAAAACTGATGCACAACACAGAACAGGGTGTACAAACCCAACATGCCGAAAGTGACCAGGTGGCAACCGCCATGCACGAAATGGCCACTACAGCACAAGACGTTGCCAACAGCGCCAGTGGCGCAGCACAGGCTGCTCATCAGGCCAATCAGCAGGTAGAACGTTCAGCGCGGCTGCTTGATGGCGCCATCACAGTGATCAACAGCCTGGAACAGCAGGTGGAAAAAGGTGTGCAGGTGATAGCTGCTGTCGGCAGTGAATCACAAAATATTGGTGGCGTGCTGGAAGTGATCCGCGGTATTGCCGACCAAACCAATCTGTTGGCACTGAACGCCGCCATTGAAGCGGCCCGTGCCGGTGAACAAGGCCGGGGTTTTGCAGTGGTTGCTGACGAAGTCCGCACTCTGGCTGCCCGCACCGCCAGCAGCACAGATGAAATTAATAAGATGATTGGCCGCCTGCAACAGGGCGCCGGTGAAGCTGTACAGGCCATCAGCCAAATTAAAGATCAAAGCCAACATACAGTGCTGGAAGCAGGCAAAGTGGAGCAGGCATTGGGCGAAATCCAGCAGGCAGTGGCCACCATCAACGATATGAACAACCAGATTGCCAGCGCTGCTGAACAACAAACCACAGTGTCTGAAACCATTAACCAGAATGTGCATCAGATAGTGTTGATTGCCCAGGAAACTGCCACTGGTACAGAGCAGGCCTCACAAATTACCCGGGATTTGGCCAGACTTGCCGCTGAACTTGATCAATTAGTGGGTAGCTACCGCACCTGAAGCCCGCGCTTTTTAGTGTAACAGCCCGGCACAAGGCTGAACTGGCCAACACCAGCGGCCGGCGTCACAGCCGCTATTGGTTGCAGCCAGCTTTTGCTGGCTGCAACCAATAGCAAAACGCAAAAAGCGCCGCCCAGCCTGATGGCACGCAACAAGGTGCATACAAAATTTTTGCCAGTCATCATCTAACAATCAGCTGACAAGCGCAGATTTTGGCTTACAACATTTATATATGTTGTTATTTTTATTAAACTTTTAATTTTACCTTAATTAGAAACCACTGATAATTTACTATGCAGTTGCGGGAAAATCTGGTTATTCTTAACACATGATTCGTGTTATCTGATAACCACATTGGCTCCATTAAGTCTGAAACTTTTTATCCTGTTGTTCTGTTGCTTGTTTACACAGCAGCTGAGTGCTGACAGCAACTTGCAACAAAACGAGCTGAGCAGAGCGCAAGTGTCGCTTGCCGTTGGTTTTGGTCAATATGGCAATATTTTACATCAGGGTGAAAGCACCCCACTTTATCTGGTACCACGCTTTAGTTATTACCGGCAGCGTTTTTATCTGGAAAATTTAGATCCGGGTTATAACCTCTGGCAACAGGATGGTTTTTTGCTGGACATCACAGCTAAACAAAGTTTTGATGCTTTGCTGCTTCGGCAGAACCCACTGAAAGATTCGTTATTGCGTGGCCTTATTCACTCCAAAAAACTGTTTGTAGTGCCAACCAGCAGCCAGCTGGATGAGCTGTTTACGCCAACAAGGCGGCACTTCAGTTATCTGGCGGGTTTCAGCCTGTTTTACGACAAAGCCAACTGGCAATTTGCCAGTGCACTACAACAAGATGTAAGTAACGTGCATCATGGGCTGGAATGGCAGCATAAAATACGCTATCTGTGGCAAACAGGCCCGGTTACAATGGCGATAACTTCAGAATATCGTTATTTATCATCAAACTACAGCAACTATTATTTCGGTGTAGGCCCGGATGACAGCAAAGCGTTTTCGTCAAGACAACCAGACAAAAGGTTTTATCTGTATCAACCCGGCAGCCAATGGCTGCCCGCCTTAAAACTGGAAAGCAGTTATCAGTTGCCCAACAAAACCAGACTGCTATTAAACTGGCGCCGGGAATGGCTGCCAACCGCCTATCGCGACAGCTTATATTTCCAGAAACGCCAGCATGATATCTGGTTTGCCGGAGTACTCTGGTCATGGTAAAGGCGGTTTATCCAGCCAGCTTATTACTGTTCAGTGCGCTGTCCTGGGCACAAGACAACAATTTTAGTGTGCTGCCACAAGCCTGTATCAGTGCCAAACAACAAAGTTGCAAAATAGAGTTGTCGATCAGCTGGCACTTTCCGGTTCCGGTGTGTTTAAACCAACAACAACAACCGGGTCGGGCCCTGGTGTGTGGCACTGATATCAACAATTACACTTTGTCTGTGGACATGGACACTAACCTGGTACTGGAACTGCGGCACCATCATCATAAAACTTTGGTTGCCAGCAAAACCATTAAATATCTGCAACAAGCTGAAATATCCGCAGTATCGCCCAGACGGCTGAGCTGGAGTATTTTCTGATGAGTTTTCATATTCTGCTGCTGGAAGATGATGTGGCTCTGGCGCGCCTGACCAAAGACTTTTTACAGCAGGAAGGATATGTGGTGAGCCTTGCCAGTCACAGCCAAAAAGCCCAGCTGCTGCTGAGCCAGCAGAACATTGATTTGTTGTTGTGTGACGTGATGTTACCTGGACAAAGCGGTTTTGATTTTGTAGCGCAAATCCGCCACAGCTATCCGGGTCCTATTTTGTTTATGACAGCCCAGACCCAGTTACAACATCAGTTAACCGGGCTTGGTCTTGGTGCTCAGGATTACCTGCTCAAACCCTTGGATCCAAGGTTGTTATTGGCCAAAATTCAGGTGTTTTTGCCAAAACAACAGCTAAAGGAACTGGCAGAAACCAAAACCAAGTGGCAGCAATTTAATCTGGAGCTGGATAAACAGTGCCGCAGTGCAACATTGGCCGGGCAGTCGCTGCCACTGACCAGTGCCGAATTGAAGTTGCTGCAAACCTTGCTGGAGCATTTTGGCAAAATTGTCAGCCGGGACTGGTTGTTCCGCGAACAGCTGGGACGCGATTATGATGGTATGGACCGCACCATAGACGGCCGGGTTTCCCGCTTGCGGAAAAAACTACAGGCAATAGACGCCAAGTGGAATATAGTCACCGCCTGGGGTGAAGGATATTACCTGTCTTATGAAAATTCCTCTGCTGTTTAGCTCGCCGCTACTGCGTTTTTATCTGGTGCTGACCAGCACTGTGTTATTGCTGGCATTTAGCCTTAATCAGCTGTATCAGTTACAACAGCTGCAGCACTCCCCTTCGGTGGATGCCAGACTGGTGCTGGATGCGGTGCAAAAACTGCGGCAACACAACAAAGCCTTAAGCTGTTCAGTCGATCAGGCGCCAAGCTGCGATGATTCGTTGTTTTTGGTCTATCCGGCCGGCTTCTGGCAAGGAGTCATGAATCAAGGCGCCGGCAGCATTATTCCACTCACCGACAGCAGTGGCCAACAAATGCTCTGCAGTGTTGAACAAAGTGGTGAGTTATTGTGCCTGAACCAGCTGAACTGGCCCGCCCCCGCCTCTTTTGAGCTGGATGTCGCTTATTTGTTTTATTTTTTACTGTTGTTTTTGCTGTTTCGGATCAGCCGTAATTTATTCAGAGATGTCGAAGTGCTGCATAACAGCGCTTTGGCTGATATCAGGTTTGGCAAGTTCCCTGACTTTGTGTTGTCGACCCGCTCTTATCTTGCACCGCTGGCGCAGTCACTGCGTAATATGACCAGCCGTATTGAACAACTGAACCGCTTTCAGGCTGAGATGGCCGAAACTGTTTGTCACGATATTAAAACACCTTTGGCACGGCTGAAATTTATCAGCCACTTATTACATGCCGATAAAATTGAGCAGTTCCGCGAGCAAATTAATAACAATGTCAAAGAGATAGAATCGAATGTTTATGAATATCTGCGTCTGGCACAAAGTGGCTACCTTGACGCTGAATTGTGTTTAAGCCAGATCCAGCTTAAAACCTACCTGAGTCAGCTGCTGCAACCTTATCTGGAACACAGCTGCCTGCAGTTGCATCTGCTGGCTGACGATAAGCTCAGCATAGTGGCCGATCAGCAATTACTGGACAGAGCTGTGAATAATCTGCTGAGCAATGCGCTGCGTTTTGCCAGGACAGAAGTGGTATTAAGTGCCGGTATCACACCAGGCCAAACCGGTATGGAGCTGGTGCTGAAAGTACAGGATGATGGTCCGGGCTGGCAGCATCAGGCACAACAGGATGATCAGATAGAACACCATGGGTTGGGGTTATCGATAGTACAGCGGGTCGCAGAAAAACATCAGGGCCGTTTTGTGCTGGAACAAAGCCCAACAGGCGGCGCCACAGCGGCGTTGTATTTGCCACTGCAGCGCTGAATTTTTCCTGGAAGCTGCTTACAACATCCAGGCGTAACTAAACTTCAGAAACACCGATCTTTGGTCTCGCGTTAAGTCGTCCACTTCATCATCACTAAAGGCGTTGTCGCTGTAACCTGCAAAAAATAACGTCTGCGGATTGAGTTTATACGAATACAACAGCTGTGAACCCAGCGTTTTATCACGCTCAACCACTGTGCCAGTGTTGTTGCGCGGGTTACGCTGAATATCGGAATAAATTAACGCCAGCCGCAGGAAACTGCGTACTGAAAACTGATAACTCAACCTTAAGTCGGTCAGATTGGCGGTAAATACTTCAGCCCCCATAGCATCCAGCGTACGGTAGGTATGGCGGGCCTGCACCTGCATATGGGCATCCACATTCCAGCGCAGCTCTGGCGCAAGCTCTAAACCATCCCCTAACCTGTTATTGCGAAAATCCAGTTTGTCGCCGGTTTCAGCTTCAAAAGCTAAAAACACACCGGACCAGGGTTGTACTTCAGCACCGGCAGACAACAAACGTTCAGCAAAAAGTCCGGTATTGGCATCAATACGCAAGATACTGCCATCCAATCTGCTGCCCACTCTGTCACGACCGGTCAGGCCGATAAAACCATAAGCCTGTTGTGCCCCCCAGAGTTGAAACTCAATTTCCGTTTCTTTTTCCAGCAGTTCGCTTTTGTCGTTGTGACTGATATCCCAGTCACCCCAGATCTGAAATCTGTTCCACCATGGTGAGTCGGAAAACCACTGGTAAGTGCCGCCATGCACCATTTTATTGGTGTCGGTTTGTGGCATATACCCCATATCCGCACGAAAACCTTCACTCAGGCCCTGATACCTGCTGTACCAGCTCCAGTTACGGTTTTCATGTTCATAAGCCAGATACTGCGCTGTGTCGCTAAAGGCCTGATCTTTGGCCCTGAGACCGGCTTCGTCGCTCAATAAAGCAGCCAGTTCTGTTGGATATTGGCTGTTACTTCTAAGCAACTGGGCAATAAACTTATCCTGGGCAGTCCACTGGTATTTTAAGTCCAGACCATGCACAAAGTTGTGATAATCCTCACTTTGGCGCAGGGTGCTGATCCAGCCGAGCGACAACTGTGGTGTCATATCAAAACGATATCTGAGCACTGCGTTTTCACTTTTTTCGTCTAAAGTGGCGATATCTGAGCTGACATTACCAGGCACAATAAAAGTGGTGCTTTTGTCGTTGGCGGCAAAAAAAGCAAAAGACTGCTGGTTATGGCGACCTGTTAACTTCACACCAGCGTCAGGTGATGACACATTGCGGGTATAAACCAGGTCCATAGGTGAGGAAAAATAGTCGGCATTATCGAGGAAAAATGCCCGTTTTTCGGCAAAAAACAACGCAAAAGTATCATTAACCGACACCTGGGCCTCGTCCGCTTCTACCTGGGAAAAATCCGGGTTTAAAGTGGCATTTAAACTAATATCCGGCGTGATGCCCCATTTGACGTCCAGACTTGGTTCAACATTATTGTCAGTTTGCCAGTCCGATTTATCAGCGGCAGCAACATCTCTTTGTTGATTGGCGCCCATCACCAAAGCTGGCACCAAAGTAAAATGGTTGCCTTGTTTGGCACCGGCAAAACCAGTGGCAGTGGACATCTGACAAATCCAGCAAGGGTCGTGGCGTTCAATTTTATTGCTGGAAATACGGTTGCGTACATCACGTGGGTAAAAACGCAGCAGCTCCAGCTTCCATTGTTGCTGCGCCAGCCGGTCGTTAAAATTTAACATCCGAAGCGGAATCGCCACTTCCACCTGATAACCTTCGGCAGTGATTTTGCCGGCACTGTGCCAGATACCATCCCAGGCATCACTTTCCATTTTGGTGATTTCATTTTCAATGGCATCGGCTTGCACACCAAAAGGATTAATAAAAAACTGATAAGCCAGTTTGCTGTCGTTGTAAGTGTCTATTTTGATCCCGACATTGTCGTCATTCCAGATTTTGTCACGGTCACGATAAAAAGCGCGGATCTGTTCAGGATTGGGATCTTCAGCCACAAAACTGACGTAAAAATATTCACCGTCTTCCATCACATAAGCTGTGGTTTTAACAGGTGCCGGGGTGTTTTCGGCTGGCCAGGTGTTGTATACCAGCTCAACAGCTTTGGCCTGTTGCCAGACGTTTTCGGTTAAATCGCCATCCACTTCAATCGGGCTGCTCACCCTTGGTATGGCAATATCAGCGGCCTGTAAGCCAAAAGTGGCCAGACAAAGTGGCAGCAGCAAGTTTCTAACAAACAGAGTCATCAGTTTTCCATCTTCAACAGAGTGCAACAGCGACCTGGGCAGCTATTACATAAAATGTGGTTTTGCCCGAATCCGCTTCCGGCAAAAAATCTGGCTCACTATAAAGACGCAACACCTGCAATACAACCGAATGCGTTAAAGCTGCAAAATCTGTCGGTCAATAAAAAACCGCCTGGCGGCGGTCTTTGATAAGGACAATCTAAGTTGTTGATCCAAAAATAAAATCAACGCTCCCAGTAGGCTTCTTCCAGACTGTCTTCTTTTTCTGGTAAACCACGTGATAAACGCGGGGCATTTTGTACCAGAATGGCGTAACTGACCCTGTTGGCATATTTACAAATTTGGGCAAAAGACGAATAAGCCAGATAAGGCAGTTCATGTTTGCTCGACAGCGGCAAGGCATGACGATGGTAATGGTTGGCGGCAATATCATGCAAAATCGCAGCTAAAGCACCATCACCGGCACCATTGGTGTTTTTAATACGTTCTGGCCCGCCTAAATAAGGGTCGATATGCGAATAAACTTTCACCGGCTGTTTGCAATATTGTTTTTGCACCGGACGGCTGAATTCGTATTGGTTGTAGTCGGCAATAGTGCCGGATTTAATCGGATTGGTGGTTTCACGTTGGCCTGCTTCGTCGGTATAACCACATAAATACAAACCTTCAGGCCCTGCTGTCACCAACACCATATCCGTCAGCTCCAGCGCAGCTTCAGCGGCCTGCAATGGGTCGGAAAAACCTGTTAAAGCTTCGGCTTCCAGTTCATTCATTGCCAGCACGTCGACATAATCACGCACTGTTGCCAGAATAAGCTCACGGTGTTCTTCCACTAAATGTTTAGTACCAAGGCTCATTACCACAGGCACATTGTGTGCTTTGGCCACCTGCAACAAACGTTGCATTGCCTGCTGAATGGGCTGGCCAGAGGCGCGAAGTGGATAAGCGCTGACGACAACAGCAGCGGCTCCGGCAATAATATCTTCCGGGATATAAGCTGGTGTTAAAGCGTCCATTTCACCCGGATCTATCACAAAAGTACGTTCGCCATCCGGCGTGATCATAGTGATACCACGGCCAATATCACCAACAACACCCTGCAAATGGTTCATATCCACTTTGGAGCTGGTATGACATAAATAATGATAAGCCGGACTACCCAGCTGGATATTGGCCGACATCACCCCCAACAGCACAGATTTATCATCCGCCAGCACTGAATAGTTGTGAATAGTATTGCCAATGGTGCCACCGGCAAAATGATCAGAAATAGCGCCGTTTTGTACCAGCTCCTGATAAATCAAATCGGCTTTGCCGTGTTCAACCAGGTTCGATAAACCTTTGCCAATATTATATTTTTCTAAAAATTCGTCCGACACATTGGCAATCACATCCACAATCGTCTGATCCAACCCCACCACATAAGTGTCCAGTTCAGGCCGCACTTCAAAGCTGGGTAATTGTAATTTTGGCTGGGAGACCGGGAAATAATGCTTCAGTTTACGGCGGCCGGGAAATTTCATCGTGGATTCCAAATAAAGGTCAGGCCAGTATTTTAGCAAAACTGGCCACTAAAGCGCAGCCGCTATTTTTAGCGGCACAGCACAAAATAAGCAGAACATTAATTGAGGTTGTATAAACGGCAACAAGCCGCAATACGGATCAGGCGTTTGCTTCTTTCCGCAAAAACACCAATTGGGCTGCGCTTGAATGGCTGCTACTGAATTGATAACCGCCCAGGTTAAAGTCTTTGAGTGCTTCTACTTGCTGCACACGCTGCTGGATGACATAACGTGCCATCAGGCCACGGGCTTTTTTGGCAAAAAAACTGATAATTTTATAATCACCGTTTTTAAAATCTTTAAACTGCACATTCAGCACAGGGCGCGCCAGCAGTTTAGGTTTCACCACTTTAAAATATTCCTGTGACGCTAAATCCAATAGTACCGGTGAATTGAGTGTTTCCAGCTGCTGATTCAGCTGCTCTGTCACTATATTGCCCCAGAACTGATACAAATTAGCGCCCCTCGGGTTAGCCAAAGCAGTACCCATTTCCAGCCGGTAGGCTTGCATCAGATCCAGTGGTTTTAACACGCCATAAAGCCCACTTAAAATGCGTAAGTGTTGCTGGGCATAATGCACATCGTCCGCCGTTAAAGTGCCTGCATCCAGCCCCTGATACACATCACCATTAAAAGCAAACATGGCTGCTTTGGCATTATCCTGGGTAAAAGGCAGTTGCCACTGCGCAAAACGGGCGGCATTTAAACCGGCCAGCTTGTCGCTGATATGCATCAGTGTTGATAACTGCACAGGTGTTAAACCACGACAGACCTGAATAAGGTCGCTGCTGTGGCTCAGCAGCTCAGGTTGGCTAACCTCAAACTGCGGGGCTGGTGTCTGATAATCCAAATCTTTGGCGGGTGAAACGACCATCAACATCTGTCTGGTTCCGGCAATAACAACAATGGGGCGCGACTATAACAAAAGGCCGCTCTCAGGCAAAGCTTGTGACGGCTAAGCAGCTGCAGTCTGTTGTTTCAGCAAATCTGCATAAAAACTGCAACTTTGACATAAATAGAGCCGCCAGCCACTTTGCGGGCGCCCTCTTCAATGGCAAAATCAACGCTGGTTGTGAGCAAAATGGCTGGCTCAGAATTGCCAGAGCAGAATGGCCCGGACCTGAGGGTGCAATAACAAAGCAGTCAACACCAGCGGCCATCCGACTTGCATAGTCGTCGCCCCTCTGCCAGGTATCACAGTCGCAACGGCTTTCATATCAACGACACAAAACATTTGTAACCTGATAAATAACAGCAGGCAGCATTGATATTGGGTCGCAGCAGCACAAACTAGGACTACTATAATGGCAGGCCAATATCACAAGGCCGCCGCATTTGTTGCAAACCGCAGTTCATCCGGCAACAAACCCGATTAATGGGCAAATATGTTGTAATTTTCCTACAAATATTTAGAATTGAATGCAATTTCAGCAAAAAGCTGACCAAATAACGGTAATAAAACAATATGAGCACTTTATTAGATCAATTAAAAGCTGTGACTACTGTGGTTGTTGATAGCGGCGACCTCACTGCTATTGAACAATTCCGACCGGTAGATGCCACCACCAACCCTTCGTTATTACTCAACGCCAGTCAGCTGGAATTTGCCAAGCCATTATTGGCCGCTGCGGCCGCTTATGCCAAAAGCAAAACAGCTGATGCCACAGCGCAGTTAAGCCTGGCTTCTGACAAATTTGCCGTTGATGTGGGTACTGCCATCAGCAAACTGGTGCCTGGCCGTGTCTCCACCGAAGTGGATGCCCGCTTAAGTTTTAATACGCAAGCGACTATCGCTAAAGCTAAACAACTGGTTGCTTTGTATCAGGAAAACGGCATTGGCACCGACAAAATCCTGATTAAAATTGCCTCCACCTGGGAAGGTATTCAGGCGGCAAAAGTACTTGAGCAACAAGGTATTCAATGTAACCTGACGCTGTTATTCCATATGTGTCAGGCCCGTGCTTGTGCAGAATCCGGTGTCTTTCTGATTTCCCCTTTTGTTGGCCGTATTCTGGATTGGTACAAAGCATCTACAGGTCAAAGCTACGACGCTGAAACCGACCCTGGTGTGATTTCAGTGCGGGAAATTTACCGTTATTTTAAACAGCATGGCCATAACACCATTGTGATGGGTGCGAGCTTCCGTAACATTGGTGAAGTACTGGCACTGGCCGGTTGTGACCGTTTAACCATAGCTCCGGCGCTGTTGGATGAACTGAGTAAACAACAGGGTGAACTGACCGTACATTTACGCGACACAGGCGCCAGCACCACAGCTCCTGCTGCTTTAACAGAAACAGAATTCCGCTGGGCACTCAACGAAGACGCCATGGCCACCGAAAAACTGGCTGAAGGTATCCGTAAATTTGCCATCGACCAGCGCAAACTGGAACAAGTCATAAGCGCTGCGCTGCAATAAAACAGCGCGGCCATCAGGGCCTATCAAATAACAGGAGTTTTTATGTCGTCTGCTGTCTGGAGCGAATTGCGTACTCTGGCAAAACAACCGCTGGATTTGCGTGCAGAATTTGCCAAAGATCCAAGCCGTGCTGAGCGTTTTGCGTTAAATGCCTGTGGCATTGAACTGGATTATTCGAAAAATCTGATCACAGATGCAATTTGGCAACAACTGCTGAGTCTGGCCGAACAAAGCCCGCTTACGCAGAAAAAAGCGCAGATGTTTGCCGGCGACAAAATAAACAACACCGAACAGCGCAGTGTCTGGCATACAGCATTGCGTGCGCCTGTGACTGCCAATCTGAGCCTGGATGGCGCTGACATCAGCAGCGAAATTGCTGATTGTCATGCCCAAATGCATCAGCTGGTCACTGCACTTAATAACTCACAATATTTAGGTTATAGCGGTGAACCCATCACCGACCTTATCTGGATTGGCATTGGTGGTTCTTTACTGGGCCCACAAATGGCGGTTGAGGCTTTAACTCCCTACAACATCAGCCCGGTACAAATTCACTTTGCCGGTAATATTGACGGTGCAGTGGTGCATGATGTGGTCAAAGGGTTGGATCCTGCTACTACCCTGGTGTTTGTCGCGTCCAAATCTTTTGGTACTGAAGAAACCAAACAAAATGCGCTGGCGATACGCCAGTGGTTCCTCGACAACGGCGCTGATAAAAACGCCATTGCCAAACACTTTTGGGCCACTTCATCCAATATCAAAGCTGCTGCTGAATTTGGCATTATCCCTGAACATATTCTGCCGATGTGGGACTGGGTTGGTGGCCGCTATTCATTGTGGTCGGCCATAGGTTTTCCACTCTGTTTAATGTTGGGTGTAACGCAGTTCCAGCAATTGCTGGCCGGCGCTTATGCGATGGATCAACATTTTAACCAGGCGCCACTTGCCGAAAATATGCCAGTGATTCTGGCGCTGTTAGGTGTGTGGTATATCAACGCTCATGGTTGTCAAAACCATGCGCTGTTGCCTTACAGCCATTATTTACGTTTGTTGCCTTCTTATGTGCAGCAACTGGATATGGAAAGCAACGGCAAAAGTGTCGACGCACAAGGCAACAGCCTGGAACTTGCCACTGCCCCTGTGATTTGGGGTGACGCTGGCACCAATGGTCAACATGCTTACCATCAGCTGCTGCATCAAAGTGCTTTGGCGGTACCGGCCGACTTTATTCTGCCCATTCAGGCTGCGCATGATTTAACCGATCACCATCAGCGCCTTGCTGCCCATTGTTTTGCCCAGACCCAGGCGCTGATGCAAGGTAAAACCATCAGCGAGGCCCATGCCGAAGTACTGGCGGCAGGTGGCAGTGCCGAAGATGCAACACGGCTGGCGTCGCATAAAGCGTCGCCAGGCAATAAACCAAGTAACACTTTGTTATTGCCTGAGTTATCACCTTATTATCTGGGTGCGCTTATTGCGTTGTATGAACATAAAGTCTTTGTGCAGGGTGTTCTGTGGGATATTAACTCTTTTGATCAATGGGGCGTTGAGCTGGGTAAACAGTTATCCACGCCTATTTATCAGGTGTTGTCCGGTCAACAACAACATCAATTTGATGCCTCTACCAGCAGGTTAATAAAGCTGTTCCAGCAATAAATTATTGATTGTTATAAAGATAAGGGCAGTAATTTTACTGCCCTTTTTTACGCTGCGCTAAAGCTGATTTTTTGTACCTTTTATCCGCGTTAATTTTCCTTTTTGCTTTTTGCATTTATTGTTCATCCGGCCTTCATTTTTCTGTCATCTGACTATTTTATTTTGCTAAAAAGTGTGATATCAATTTTGGCGAAAATAACAACAACTCAGCGAGGTGCAGTATGGAAAGCTTTGAGGACTTACTGAACATGTTGGAGCGGCCAGCGGCAAAAAGCGGCAGAGCGGTCAAACGCAAATGGCGCGAAATTGAAGCGGTCAAAGAGCGGCAGCGACTGCGCAAGGAACTGGAAGACATAGATTTAACCCTCGACGACGAATTACTGGAACAGCTGATTTAGCAACCAAAGCCCAACCTTCTGAAGTTGGGCTTTTTGCTTTTTAGCCTCCGGCATTTCCTGAAACAAAAACAGCATCAGTTTGGCGCTGATGCTGTTTTTGATGTTATTTCGTCAATATATCTTCAGGCAAGGCTGTTAGCGGATCTGCCAGTCGATTGGGCTTTTGCCCCAGGCTGTTAATATCTGATTGGCTTTGGCAAAGTGACCACAACCCAAAAAGCCCCGGTGCGCTGACAAAGGCGACGGATGCGGCGCCGTTAAAATCTGATGTTTTGCCGCGTTGATCAAACGTTGCTTTTTAATGGCATGCGAACCCCAGAGCAAAAACACCACAGGCTCAGCTTTGTCGCTGATGGCCCGGATGACATTGTCGGTAAATTGCTCCCAACCCAGCTCACGGTGGGAATTGGGCTGATTGGCCACAACTGTCAGCACGGTATTTAACAACAACACACCCTGTGTCGCCCAACTTTCTAAACAACCGTGTTTTGGCATTTGAAAATCTGTATATTCCAGCGCCAACTCTTTATACATATTGCGCAGTGAAGGCGGAATGGCCACGCCCTGGCGCACTGAAAACGACAAACCATGCGCCTGATTGGGGCCGTGATAAGGGTCCTGCCCTATGATCACCACTTTTAAATTGGCAAAATCTGTCAGCTTAAAAGCAGTAAACACATCGGCTTCCGGCGGGTAAATCACCTCACCGGCAGCCCGTGCTTGTTTTACAGTGTCGATAGTTTTTTGAAAATAGGGCTGCGTTTTTTCAGCCCCTATCACGTCATGCCAGCTTAAATGCACAGTTATTTTCCTGATAATCTCCGCTTATTCAGCAAGAGCAAGTAACTTTGTGCGCAATTCTACAAAATCTGCCGCCATGTCGACAGCTAAACTTGGTTCGCCGGCAACAGCAGCTAATTCTGGTGGCAGAGCTATTGGGCTACCAAGGATATTTTCCACCTGCTCTTTAAACTTAGCCGGATGGGCAGTGCCCAGGAAAATCCCAAATTCACCCGGCTGCAATTCGCGTTTTAACGCACGATACGCCACAGCGGCATGAGGCTCAGATAAATAACCCAACTGCGACAACTGGCGCATCGATAACTGGGTATCTTCTTCATCGACCATGGCGGTGCTTAAATCGTCGCGGCAAATCACGCCTTGCGCCAATAAATCTTCCACCCTTGGCCAGTTATTGGGCGCGCTGACATCCATGGCATTAGACAAAGTGGCCACTGTTGGTTTGACCTGCCACACCCCGTGTTGCCAGTACCTTGGCACAGTGTCGTTGCTGTTGGTGGCGGCTATCATGCGTTTAATTGGCAAACCCAATACTTTGGCAATTAAACCGGCCGTTAAATTACCAAAGTTGCCGCTTGGCACTGACACCACAATATTCTGGCGTTTTTCAGCAGGCACCTGAGCAACAGCTTCAAAATAATAACAAATCTGCGCAAATAAACGGCTGATATTAATAGAGTTTGCTGAGTTGATATTGAGTTTCTCTACTAAAGCACGGTCGTTAAACACTTCTTTCACCAGCGCCTGACACTGGTCAAAATCACCATCCACCGCCAGGGTGTGAATGTTTTTGCCTAAAGTGGTAAAGAGTTTTTCCTGCAACACACTGATTTTGCCTTTCGGGAACAAAATCACCACATCAACCCCAGCTTGTTGATAAAAAGCATGGGCAACAGCTGCGCCGGTGTCACCTGAGGTTGCGGTCACAATAGTGGTTTTTTTCACGCCAGAGCGCTGTTGCGACGCCATTAAAGCGCGCGCCATAAAACGGCCACCAAAGTCTTTAAAAGCTAAAGTCGGGCCGTGGAATAACTCTAAACAAGCGACATTGTCGGTAACTGCAGATAGCGGCGCCGGGAAAGTAAAAGCTTCAGCGACCAGCGCCGACAACTCAGCTTCGGGCAATTCGTCACCAATCAAGGCCTGTAAAATAGCGGCGCTACGCTTGGCAAAAGGCATCGCCAACAAAGCATCTACATCCAGTTTTGGCCAGCTATCCGGAAAAAACAGCCCCTGCTGCTCACCTAAACCAATACGCACAGCCTCTAAAAAACTCACTTGTTGTGCCGGAACTTTGATATTACGTAACATCATCTGCTTAATCCTGTACTGACTGATTTGATAACACCCGCGCGCCCTGCTGCTCTAAAGTGCAGATATGAGTCATGGCATCCTGATTTTTTTCATAATGTTGCCTGAAATAAGCGCAAGCAAATGCGGCCTGTTCGTCATTCTGACAAACCGCAAACAAAGTTGGGCCAGCGCCGGAAATGCCCACATGGCCAATACCCTGTGCCATTAACGCCGCACGAATGGCGCTGAGTTCCGGGATCAAAGGTAAACGGGCCGGCTCTGCCACTAAATCCTGCAATGAAGCAAAAGCTTCGTTTTCATCTTTGGCATATAGCGCCGACACAAAACGAGCCAGATTGCCGGCAAAAGCAATGCTGTGTTTCAGGCTCAACGCTTTGGGCAATACTTCACGGGCTGCTTTGGTAGAAAGCACAGTACCCGGATAACAAAGCACCACTTTCCAGTGTGAGAACCAGGGCAAAGGCCGGTACAATAACGGACTCTCCGGTAACATTAACAACAAGCCACCCACTAAAGAAGGTGCCACATTGTCATAATGCACGGCGCCACTGACACCCCCTTCACATTCGGCCGTCAGTTGCAGCAGCTCATAATCATTCAGTGGTTTGCCAAAATAGTCGTTAAAGGCAAAACAGGCCACCACAATAGAACAAGCGCTGGAGCCCAAACCACTGCCAACCGGCAGATGTTTTTTCAGGTGTAAACTCAGGCGTGGTAAGGGTTTACCCAGCTTTTTTTCAAAAGCGTAAAAACAGCTCACCACCAGATTGTCCGCCGCATCACCAGGCAACTGATGTACATAACGGCCACTAAGGCGCAGTGTAAGTTCTGCCGCCTCGCCTTCTATCACCAGCTCATCCCCCAATAACTCACCATTCACGGGCGCAAAAGCAGCACCCAGCAAGTCAAACCCAACCGAAAAATTGCCGGTTGAAGCTGGTGCAAAATACGACTTCATGATTTACATCTCCTGCTGCCAGCCAAGGGTACGCATCACATCACCAAAGACACCGGCCGCTGTGACCGCAGCACCGGCACCATAACCCCTTAATACAAAAGGAATAGGCTGGTAATAACGGGTATGAATAGCCAAGGCATTTTCACCGTCTTTCACTTTGGCAAGCGGATGGTTAATATCCAAAGCTTTGACCGACACCTTGCACTGGCCATTGGCAATTTCACCGATATAACGCAGTACCTTGCCTTCACTTTTAGCGGCAGCCACTTTGTCGGCAAACCAGCTGTTCAGCTCTGGCAGTTGCGCCATAAAGTCCGCAACAGAGGCGCCTGGTGCAAAATCGTTTGGCAACACAGATTCCACTGTCACATCACACAAATCCAGCTGTAACCCCGACTCGCGCGCCAGGATCAATAGCTTACGGGCCACGTCCATACCAGATAAATCATCCCGTGGGTCTGGCTCAGTAAAGCCCATAGCTTTGGCTTTGGCTGTGACATCAGAAAGCGCCACGCCCTGCTCCAGCTCGCCAAACATATACGATAAGGAGCCGGACAAAATGCCTTCAAAAGCCATTAACTCGTCACCGGCGTTGAGTAACCCCTGCAGCGTATCAATCACCGGCAAACCGGCACCTACAGTGGTTTCATATAAAAAACGACGGCGGTGTTGTTGTGCCACCAAACGCAGCTGCCGGTAATAACTGAGACTGGCGGTATTGGCTTTTTTGTTCGGCGTGACCACATGAAAACCGGCAGCCAGGAAATCGGCATATTGCATGGCCACAGCTTCAGCGCTGGTGCAATCAATCAATACCGGATTGGTTAAATGATTGTCCTGCACAAACTGACTGAGCGCGGCCAGACTAAACTGCTGTTTTTGCCCGTCCATCCGTTGTTGCCAGTTGGCTAAATTCACACCTTCGGCATCCAGCAGCAGCGCTTTGGAATTAGCAATACCATAGACAGTCAGGCGCACGTTGCGTTGTTTTAAAAACTGTTGCTGACGTTCAAATTGCGCCAGCAGTTCGCTGCCCACCACACCACAACCAACCAGAAACACATCAATACTCGGCACATGGCTAAAGAAGTTTTCATGACAGACTTTCACCGCATTACGGCAGGACTTTTGCTCTACCACAGCTGAAATTGAACGTTCTGACGAGTCCTGCGCTATAGCCACAATATTGACCCGCGCCTGAGATAAAGAGGCAAAAAACTTGGCGGCGACACCACGGTGCTGGCGCATGCCATCACCCACTAAACTGACAATGGCCATATCCGACTGAATCGCCAAAGGCCTCAATAACTTGCCTTGCAGCTCCAGTTCAAATTCAGTTTCCAGTGCTTTTTTCGCAATAGCCAAATCCAGCTGCGCCACACAAAAACTGATGCTGAATTCACTGGACGACTGGGTAATTAAACTGACCGATACCTGCTCACGCGCCATAGTGGCAAAAACGCGCGATGCCATGCCCACCACACCCTTGAGGCCTGGGCCAGATACGGTGATCAGCGCCAGATGTTCCAGGCTGGAAATGCCTTTCACCAGCGAATCACCGTTATTGTTGGCGTCGATACAAGTGCCGGGTGCTGATGGGTTTAAAGTGTTTTTGATATAACAGGGAATTTGGTAACGGGCCAACGGGCCTATGGTTTTTGGATGCAGCACTTTAGCGCCAAAATACGACAATTCCATGGCTTCGTCATACGACAGATGGTCAATCAGCTGTGCTTGTTTTACCTGACGTGGGTCGGCGCTATAAACACCATCTACATCTGTCCAGATTTCACACACACTGGCGCGGATACTGGCGGCAACTATAGCGGCCGAATAATCAGAGCCGTTGCGACCGAGCAGGCAAAGTTCACCGTTGCTGTTGCTGGACACAAAACCAGCCATCACATACACCTGCGCCTGCTGTTTCGCAACAGCAGCGCTTAAAGCCGCTTCGGATGCCGGAATATCAGCAACCGCATTTAAGTAATCACCCTGACTTTTTACACAGGCAACTGAGTCCAGTGCGACAGTGTCAATGTGCAGGTATTTCAACAGACCTGTCATTAAAGCAACACTAAATTGTTCGCCCAAACCGAGGATGCGCGCTTTAATGTGATCCGGGCAATATTGTAATAAAGCAACACCCTGCAACTGCGCCGATAACTGGGCAAACTGCTGCTCACGCACCAGAGTCAGCGCTTCGTTATCCGCTGCTAACAGCTGAGCTTTGGCTTGTAGCTGCAAAGTCTCCAGCCGCTGTTGCCATTGTTGTAGCAGCGGCAAATAGTCAGTGCCCAAAAAGGCTAAGTCGGTCAGCTCCACCAATAAATTGGTCACACCCTGGGGGGCTGAGAGCACAAGACCAACAGGCTCTGCGCTAAGTTGTTGTTTTACAATGCCGGCAACTTCTAAAAAACGTTCAACCGACGCTAATGACGAACCACCAAACTTCAGCACCCTCATAAAATTTCTCCTGTAAAGAAACGCAAAAGGCCCGTGACTGGTGAGGTCACGGGCCTTTTTAAGACAATACGCCGCCGACCTCCTACCCGGTAAGGGTGGTGGTGATAATAATGGTGGTGGTATTGATATGTGTAGTTTTCATACTGTCTATATGCTCAAAGTTTTAGACGTCTGTCAATCTAAATGTTTAGAAAACTTTCAAATGTTCTTCAGTTACAACGAAATGGGTACTTTAATTGGCCTTTTTCTGATAGTCGCTTAAACCGTGCTGGAAAATACAGGCTCTGTTACGGCCGGCTCTTTTGGCGTTATAAAGTGCGATATCGGCAGAGCGGATTAAATCGTCATGCAACAGATGTTGTTTTGGGGCAAATTCGGCAACGCCAATACTGACACTGGCACGAATGGTTTGCTGATTAAACAACATCGGATGTTCAGCAACGGCTTTGCAAATACGTTCTGCAACTTCCACTGCACCTGCAAGAGGTGTGTCCGGCAAAATAATGCCAAACTCTTCACCGCCATAACGACCTAATAAATCAGAGTCTCTTAGCAGACTGCTAATAAATGAAGCCAGCTCCACCAACACAAAATCACCGCCTAAGTGGCCATATTTGTCGTTTAAATCTTTAAATTTATCCAAATCAAACAACAATAACGACAACGGATGCTGGTAACGCTGCGCCCGGTGAATTTCCTGTTTGAGCTGTTCTTCCCAGAAGCGGCGGTTTAATACCTTGGTCAGGCCATCCTGTCGGTTGGCTTTTTCCAGTTCAATCAGCGTTTTACTCAGATGTTGTTGATACACAAAAGCATCGGTGGCGTCTTCAATCAAAATACAGATCAGCTGTTGTTCAGTGTGCGAAGCTTCAAGCGGTAACATAGTGCAATTTTGCGCCATATATTGGCTGGCGCTGGTGATAGGACGCAAATGGGGCAACTTAAAAATATACTGGCGTTGCTCCCAGCTGCTAAAAGCCGGTGTTTTTAAATCCAGCACACTCATCAGTTTACGTTTGAGCCAGGCTTCGGGTAAATCGGCAAAAACACTGAATAATGATTTTCCCTGAATGTCAGTTAACTGCACACTGGCATGGCGTTCAATAAAGGCATTTACATAATGAATTTGGTATTCATCATCTATCACTATTACGCCGCTGTTGAGTTGCGCCAGGATGGGACTACTTAACCAGGCTTGAGACATCAATAAGCTTCCAGGATCCGATCAAGAATTGTTTTAATATTGCTGACGGCTTCACCAGGGATCAACAAAATCATGTCGCAGTTAAAAGAGTGATCAACCAGCTGATAGCTGATATCCACTTTTAAAGCGTGTTCCCAGTGAAAAGAGGTATTTTTCAGCATGCCGGATAAATCACCATTAGTTGATGACAAGACTCTGGGCGCACTGTAGGACAAACTGTTTTCCAGCTGCTGGGCTAAACCGTTTAAAAAGGTGGTGGTTAAAATAGAGCTGATATCGGTAAGCATCTCAATTTCAGACACATCCCCCACGTCATAACCTAACAACGCTGAAATTTTATGGGCGTTTTCCATCTGATAAAGCACTATGGCTTCACCACGCACCCCTTCATTGCCAAAAAAACCCTGACTGACCAAAGCAGCTTCAGTGTCGCGGTAACGGCTTTCAAACTCAGCCGGAATAAGGCTGGCGCCCACCAAAGCAATAGAAGGCACTCTTAAGTGCACAAAAGTATTCAGAAAACGCGCCAGTTTATCGCTGGCTAACCCCATAGCGACATTGATAATTTCCTGCAAACAGTCGCGTTGTTCTTCGCTAAAGCCGAGATTGGTCATATCAATCCGTATTGTTTTAAGATGCCGCTGAGCTTTTCTTCATTCACCGGTTTATGAATAAAAGCCAGAGCACCAAGCTCCATCACCCGCTTTTGCATCTCTGGTTGAATATCGGCAGAAATCACAATAACAAAACAATCGATATGTTCGGCTTTGATCGCTTCAAGCACACCGATGCCATCCAGTTCCGGCATGGTTAAATCAAGAAAAACCAAACCAATTTCCTGACTACGTAAAATGGTCAAAGCTTCCAGCCCATTGGCTGCGGTTTGAAACTCGGCATCAAAAGATTCTGGCAAACTTTTACGTACTTGCTTACGCGCCAGTATAGAGTCATCACAAATTAGTACCGGCAACGCCATTCGCTAAAGCTCCGTTATAATAATTCTAATATTTATGCGAAGTTACGGGCAAAATATAACCAGTTGACCCGCCTAATGCAACAGATCGCCAATAAATCGACACAGCTTTGCGTTTCTATTAACAATACCGCTGTGATTTTCGACAAAGATAAATCTCAGCTATAGTTCGGTGGAAAAAACCTGATAAATAGCGGCGAAATACCAGTGAATTGACATAAAGTAGTAAATGGCGGAACTTAATCTGATTTTGCTATTTTAATTGTTGTTTTTTTTAGCTAATTTTACAGCATCAGGTGATACACACCCCGCTGAAAGCACAGGTAGTCAGATGCAGCAAAAAAGTTTATCCAGAAAACTGCTGACCAAAGTTTTGTCGGTTTATTTTATTTTAACTTTTGTCGTCACTGTAGGTCAGATTGTTGCAGAGTACTTTAATACCAAAAATCATATCAACGGCGAACTGTCCACCCTTCAACAAACCATCTCCGGCAGCTTAACCCGCGCTATCTGGGAGCTGAACACCACTCAGGCTTTAATTATTGCTGACGGTCTGCTGGCTATTCCTTCTATTGAAGGCATCATAGTACGTGACGACAGCGGCGCTGTGATCACCCAGCTTGGCCAGTATGTCGACATTAGCGAAAGGTACAGCAATCAGCTGGTGAAAGAAGGGGTGCGTCTGACCGAACAACAATCCGGTTTATTTGGTTATACCTTTCCGCTGATTTTTGAATTTTCCGGCCGTGCCACTCAGGTGGGTGATGTCACCTTGTTCTCCAGCCGCACCATAGTGCTGGACAGAATTAAAGTGGGTATTTATTTCCTGATTGGTAACGCGCTGCTGAAAACTACATTTTTGATTATTTTGTTTTTAATCGCTTTTCGCAAACAACTGACTCTTCCTTTGGCAGAACTGACCCAGCAGATTGAAGAATTGGAACTGGATAACCTGGACGGCGCCAAGGTAGAAATTCAGCACGGCGATACCAACGAACTGAGCGTGATGGCCGACGCTTTTAACCGCCTGATAGCCAGGGTACAGGATTACAAAGGTCAGCTGGAAAACACCCAAAAACAACTGTTGCAGTCCAACGAAAAACTCGACCAGCATAATCTTATTCTCGAGCAGGAAGTTGCACGCAAAACTTCTGGCCTGAGTCAGGCCATGATGGATTTACAGCAACAAAAGCAAGAGCTTGAAGTAAAACAACAAGCTTTGCGTGAAGAAATTGAACGCCGCCGCCACACTGAAGAAGCGTTGCGCAGCAAACAAACAGAGCTGGAAAAGCTGGTTAATGACTTACGTCAGGCGCAGGACCGGTTGGTGCAATCAGAAAAAATGGCCGCTTTAGGTGGTCTGGTGGCAGGCATTACCCACGAAGTGAATACACCTGTTGGTATCGGTGTCACAGCCACCAGTTTTCTGGCAGAAAAATTGGCGGCACTTGAACATGCCTATCAGGAAAAAAGTCTGTCACCCAAGGCGCTGGAACATTTTATTGAAGAAGCCAAACAAGGCACAGAACTTTTAAATACCAACCTTATCCGCGCTTCTGAGCTGATTGCCAGCTTTAAACAAATTGCGGTGGATCAGACCAGCGAAGCTATCCGCACTATACAACTGCATGAATATCTCAATGAAATTATCCGTTCATTGCAGCCGCATTTTAAAAAGACCAAACATCATATTGAAGTGAATTGCCCGGAAAACCTGACCTTAAGTTGTCCGGCCGGCGCTATTTCGCAGATTTTTACCAATTTGCTGATGAATTCGCTGATCCATGGTTTTGAAGAGATGGAAGAAGGGAATATCAATATCACTGTGGTGGATGAAGGCAATGTGGTGGATATTAACTACGCCGACAATGGCAAGGGCCTGACGCCTGAGCAGCTGGAAAAACTGTTCCATCCATTTTTTACCACCAAAAGAGACCAGGGAGGCAGTGGCCTGGGCACACATATTACCTACAATCTGGTGCGCCAGACTTTAGGCGGAAGTATTCAGGTGAAAAGTGAACCAGGTCATGGCCTGGCGTACCATATCCGCTTTCCGAAAATGCTGAAACGCTCATAAAAAGGCGCAGTTTACTGCGCTGTTATTGCTGTAATCTTCAGCATCCGGCCAGTCGGACGCCAACTGCAGGTTGTGCCCCGCACTGTTACAGGTATACTGCTTTTTTTGCCTGGATCCGATGTGAAGTGAGTTATGTGGTTTAAAAATCTGCGTGTTTATCAAATTACCGAAGCGTTAAATCTGGAACCCGAAGCACTGGAACGTGCACTGCAAGAGCATAAATTCAGCCCCTGCACCGGCCAGGAAGCCGTTAAAATGGGTTTTACCTATCCGCTGCATCACAGCATCAAACAATATCACCACCAGCAGGCGCATTTGCATTTATTCGCGGTGAAACGTCAGGAAAAAGTGTTGCCTGCGGCTGTGATTAACGAAGAGTTGCAACCGAAAATTGATGCGCTGGAAGCGGAAAAAGGCCGGCCACTTGGCCGCAAAGAAAAAAACGCCTTAAAAGAAGAGCTGGTGCAAATGTTGTTACCACGCGCCTTTAGCCGCTCCAGTGTCACCACAGCTTTATATGATGCCCAAAATCAATGGTTTATCGTCAATAGCAGCTCAGCGGGTCGTGCTGAGGAAGTGTTAAGTTTATTACGTAAGACTTTAGGCTCATTACCGGCGTTACCCTGGATTGACCAGAATCAGCTAAATCTGGCGATGCAACAGTGGTTAACCAATACCGGCCTGCCACAAGGTTTTGTGCTCGGCAACGAAGCTGAACTCAAAGCGCCGGATGAAGAAGGTGCCAAAGTCAAATTCAGCAATCACCTGCTGACAGCAGCTGAAGTACAAAGTCATCTGGAAGACAAGCTGGTGACCAAACTGGAGCTGGCGCTGGAAAACCAAATCAGTCTGATGGTGTGTGAAGATGGCAGCCTGAAAAAACTGCGGTTTCATGAAATGCTGGCCAATAGCAATGATGAATTGGGCTGGGATGACATGGTGTTGCGTCTGGATGCAGATTTGCTTGTGATGGCAAACGAGCTGGCCACTGTGTTAAAGGCCATTCGCCAGTCGGTCAGCGCTGAATAAAACACAATTTACCAAGGGCTGTTGACCTTTGGTGTGTGAATTTTGTTCAATCTGGAGCCGCCAGCCCGCGCAAGGAGCCACGAAGCACGCGGTGCCCGGCTTGCCGTCTAAGCGAGTGACGAGTGAAGCTTGCGCGTCCTGCTCACGCCCCTGACCTGCATCCATGCAGGCCACAAAGGGCTGGCGTCTTCCCGGTTGAACCCTTCGGGCAGCGTTTGGCTGACCTTTTTACGGCGTTAGCGTCCGCTCATGTAGAATAACTACACATCGCGGACGCTGCCTGGTATAAATGCCAGCCGAACAGCTGCAAAAACATACCCCCGATGGTCAACAGACCCTAATAAAATCAGATGAAAAAGCCACTGTGAACAGCAGTGGCTTTTTTGTTTGGGTTGGTAGGTAGCCATCAGCTCAGACTGAGGTTGTGGCCAGCCCAATCGGAATGTTGTTACATAAACAAAGTTTTGGCTTCTGCCACAGCGTCGGCGATCTGAGGGTCCTGCATAAAATTGCGGTTAGGAATAAGCCCTTGTTTCAGATAATGTTCTATCAGCCTGTCGCTGTCTCTTCTGTCACGGTAAAAGTCTAACGATAACAGTCCAAGCCGGACAAAATCGGTGTAGTGCACAGTGTCGTCACACAAAGGTTGCCGCCACTGGCTGACCACTTCAATAAAGGTCTCAGCAAAATCCCAGCGTCGCATAATGGCCACTCCAATACGGGACGCCAGCTCTTCGGTCGCTTTTTGTAGAAAAGCCGGCTCGGCAAACACTTCCGGGTATTTTTCCGCTTCCACCAGAATAGGCAACACCCCAATACGATGCACCAGCGCCGCCAATGTCAAAGTATCAAGATTCAGGTTATCGTGTTTATGTTTGGGTAAATACATTTTCAGGCACGACATAGCCACACAGGTCACCTGCACAGTGTCACGCCATAAATCGGCCATAGTGGCCGCAACTTCCGCGGTATGGCTGATAAAGAGTTGTTCCAGCGCCATCGCAGTGGCAATATTTTTCACCTGGCTTAAGCCAATTCGGGTAACAGCCTGATTCAGCGTTGACACTTTGATACTGCGTCCGATAAAAGCGCTGTTGGCAATTTTGATCATCCGTGCCGCCAGCGCCGGATCCAATGCAATCACTTCAGACATCGCATGCAGATTAATATCGGGATCATCAGCTGCCTGGCGTACCCGTACCGCAATTTCCGGCAAAGTGGGTAGTACCAGCATATTGGTGGCCAGTTTTTCCATCAGCAATGTCATTAATGCATGTTGTGCAGACATATCAGTTCCCTTGTTGTGCCAGGACAGCCCAGCGCTGACATAAAGTTACCAGCTCAGCATCCTGGTATGGCATTGGAGCATGTTTACCCCACACAGGCGCAGGCCAGGCAAGATCAGCGCTAAAACGCGCTATATGATGTAAATGCAGTTGTGGCACCATATTGCCAAGGGCTGCCACATTCAGTTTGTCAGGGTGATATTCATCACGTAATAACAGACTGAGACGACTGCTTTCCTGCCATAACATCAGCTGATCTTCGGCGGATAAATCAATAATGTCGCGGGCACCACTGCGTCTTGGTACCAGCAAAAACCATGGATAGTTTTTATCCTTGATTAATCTTAGCTGGCACAAAGGCCAGTCAGCCAGCCAGACCGAATCTTTCGCCAGCTGCGGATGTAATTCAAAAAGTTGATTCATATATACTTCTGTAACTGCGGGGTTAAGCCTGAACCCCGGATTTGGGTCTGACAGACTGCTGCATTCTGCTGATCAACAGCTGACATGCCAGCACATCCGCTGTTTTGGCCGACAATTCAAGTTCTGCAGCCAGTTGGGTAATTTCCGGAAATCCCATGCTGCCGGCACAACCTTTCAGACTGTGGGCTTCATATTGTAATTTTGCCAGATCACCTTGTTGCTGCAGTTGTTGCAGATCATCAAGTTGTGCCGGCAAACGTTCAGCAAAGTCACGTTTTAACGCAATAATGGCCGGGTCCTGTTCCAACCGCATGGCTAATTCTTCTTCCAGTGTGCGTTCTTTGTGGGTGTATTGTTTAATCATGGCGTAAAAGTCCTTTTGTACTATCGGTTTTGCCAGCAGCGCCTGACAACCGGCCTGCAAATATCTCTGATGATCTTCCCGCATCACGTTAGCAGTTAAGGCCACCACAGGCACCTCAATGCCGGCATGACGAATCAATCTGGTGGCTTCTTCTCCACCCATTTCCGGCATTTGCATATCCATAAATACCAGGTCAAATTCATGGCGCAACAATTGTTCTACCGCCTGATGACCATTGGAAACCATGGTAAATTCAGCGTCAATTTTGCGCAGTAACACTGAAACCAGCAACTGGTTGTCGGTGTTGTCTTCAGCCACCAGCACCTTCACCTTGTGACTGTGAATAGCTTCAGGTTCAAGGTTCTGGCCGACAGGTTGTTCATAACTGTCCACCAGACTCAGATGTTGTGTTTCACAGTTCATGATAATTTCAAAACAACTGCCGATGCCTTTTACACTTTCCACCCTGATGTCACCCTGCATTTCCTGCATCAGCTTTTTCGAAATCACCAGACCAAGGCCAGTGCCACCAAAATTGCGGGTCACAGTGGCATCAGCCTGCACAAAAGGCTGAAATAATTTGCCCAGCTCTTCGGAGCTCATACCAATGCCGGTATCTTTAATTTTGATCACCAGCTGCTCCTGCCCCACCAGATAACTGACGTGGATCACCACTTTGCCACGCTGGGTAAACTTCAGGGCATTGCTGGTCAGATTTAATAACACCTGGCGAAATCTCAGTTCGTCGGTACGCAAAAACTGTGGCAACGGATAATTTAATTCCAGCAGACACTGCAATTGCTTGGCTTCGGCCTGACTTTGGGTTTGTTGATATATATCGTCCAGCATTTGCAGGAAGTTAAAAGTCTGGCTGGAAAGCTCAAGTTTTTCCGCTTCAATTTTTGATAAATCAAGAATGTCATTAATCAGGCTTAACAAGTGATCACCACTACGCAAAACCCGCTGCAGATAATCAGCCAGCTTTTCTTTGTCGGTTTCCACCAGCGCCTGTTCGCTAAAACCAATAATGGCAGTAAGCGGGGTGCGGATTTCATGACTCATATTGGCCAGAAACACACTCTTCAGCCGGTTTGCTTGTTCGGCGGTTTCGCGTGCCTGGATCAGTTCCTGGTTGGCCTGAGCCAGATTGCTGTTGGCCAATGCCAGATCCTGAGTCCTTTGTTGTACCTTGTCTTCCAGCAACTGTTTATAAGCCCTTTCTCTTTCACGATACACCCTTAGCTGGCGCACCATGACATTAAAAGCGGCAAACATGTCACCCAGTTCATCCTGTTTTGTTACCGTCAATAAGGTGCTGAGATCACCACGGCCTACTGCAGTTTTTGCTTCGGTCAGCACTTTAATTGGTTCAAAAATGTATTTCACCAATAGCCAATAACAAAGCAGCGGCAAACCTATTGCAAAAATTAAACTGCCACTGAACAACAACACAGGTAACAGGTCATGTTCAGCCAATAACTCTTTTTCATCCAGGGCACTGAGCAACATAAAGTCGCCCGGCAATTGACCTGCCAGTACCAGCATAGGTTTACCAAGCAAAGTCACCTGATGCAGTTTGTCTGCATCAATGGCCTGTTGGATCTGGCGGAAATTGGTTGGGGCAAAAGCACTGCCTATCAGATTTACTTTATCCGAATAGGCAATGACACCTGTATTACTGACCAGTAAATTTACATGTTGATTTAATAACTTATTCTGCACAACCAGATCCAGCAGCCGCAGATCCAGGCTGATCACCAAATAACCCCAGAGCCGGTTTAAGTCGGCACTACTTTGGGCTGGCTGATACACTTTTTGCGCGACCACCACTTTCAGTTCATTCAGATCGGTTTCTCTGGCGATAAAAATGCCCTGATCTTCCACCATGGCCTGTAAAAAGGAAAAATAATTACTGCGAAAACGTTGATTGCCCTGATTAGGCAAATGTAATGACGGCACTGACAAACTGATTTCGCCATTGAGCTTTAACAATCTGATTTGCTGCAGGTCGTTGTCTCTTTGTTGCATACGTTCCAGCAACAGATTGAGGTTCTGAGCGTCCACTGCAGCCCCTGTTTTCAGGTACTGCTGCAATTGATCCGTTTGCACCAGAGTGGACAACACCTGCTGCTGAGTACTGAAAAATTGTTCAATTTTTTGTTGTTGTGCACCCAGGTGGCGGGCGACCTGAATAAAGGCTTGTTGTGAATAACTGGAAGAACTGAAATGATAAGCAAGGTAGCCGAATAATACAGTGGGCAGCACCAATAACGGAAACATGTAAATCACCAGCGTTTCGCGTAATCTCATCTGTCCCTGGGTCCGTTACCAACTGTTTATGCTTAGATATAAGCAGCATACCGAGCTATGCCGCCACTCACAACAGCTTTATCAGGCTATTCTCCACTGTTCGCTGTTGCTGATAGCTGTTACAGGCGGGCTGATACGGCAACAACAACTGCTGGCCGGTCAATAGCGGTCTGATCAGCCTCAGCTATTGGC
Source organism: Rheinheimera sp. (assembly GCF_030824435.1). Classification (GTDB taxonomy): domain Bacteria; phylum Pseudomonadota; class Gammaproteobacteria; order Enterobacterales; family Alteromonadaceae; genus Pararheinheimera. The sequence goes on along the minus strand of NZ_JAVBXS010000034.1, from coordinate 47,535 downwards.
CGGCAAAAATACAAAAAAGCCTCAGTCTTTGTTGTTATTCCGCCTGGTATAAAGTTTCTATCCAGCGTTGTTCCGTAATAAAATTCCAGTGCCAGCTTTTATATTTATCACCCAAACCTTTTGCTACGGCTTGCTCCAGACTCAGACCTGCTTTTTTATAAGACTGCACCAAAGCCAGCGTCTGCTCCATCATCAACAAACTTTGGCGAAGGCCTGCTTTATCGGTGAGCTCACCGTGACCTGGTATCACCTGGGTCTGGTCGTCAATTTTTGCGATCAGCTGTTTGGTGTTTTCAATATAACCTGCAACAGAACCGCCACTTTTGACATCAATAAAAGGAAAACGGCCTGCAAACATCAAATCGCCGGTATGCAGCACATTCGCTTCTTTAAACCACACCACCAAATCACCATCGGTATGACTGACCGGCATTGGAATAAGCTCCAGCGCCACATTATTGATATTCAGCGCCAGCGGCTGTTGCAACAGCACAGTAGGTAAACCTTTTTTATCAAATTTTTCATCGGTCTTTAAACGTTGATAAACGTTCTGGTGAGCAATAATAGCAACGCCCTGCCCCAGCACCTTGTTGCCACTGACATGGTCTGCGTGGTGGTGTGTGTTCACCAGGGTGGCAATTTTGCCGTTGGCAGAAATCTCCTGCAGTGTTGTCTGAATTTTTGCAGCAAGTTCAGCAAACTGAGCGTCTACCAATAACACGCCTTGTGGCCCTGTCACAGCCGCCATATTGCCACCTGAACCTGTCAGCATATAAATGTTCCCGGCCAGCGGTTTTGCCTGAATTTGCACATCTGCAAAACGGTCTTTTTCCGCTGCCATGCTATAAAACGCCAGTAGTGATACTGCCAAAACTGTAAACAAACGCATAAAAGCTCCTAAGGTAGACATTTGCCGCTTAAAAAACCTGCAGGCAGGTTTTGATTCAGCAATTACTAAAATAAAAACAACAGCAAGACAATACAACCAGGAGAGGGAATTGGATCAACAATACCCTGCATTGACAGAGACAATGCAGGTTATTGTTTCAGCACAAATTTACAGCAGGTAATGTGCGGCTAAAGCCACCACAGGGGACGCAGAAGGTTTACCATGTTGCCAGTCGCCACCGTCAACTCCACTACCGGCAATATCAATATGCACATAAGGTAACGGAGTCGCCGCTTGTGCCGAAGCCTGATCCAGCCCTGAAGCGACCACCAGGAACGCCATAGGGAACTGGTGACCACGGGCAGTCACAGAGGAAGGTGCGTTATTGCAGCTCAACACATCATCAGCACAACTTCTTGCTTTGATAAAACTGAAATCTTCCCGGCGACTGCGTGACACTTCACTTGGGTCACCCCAGATATCACCAACAGCAGCAAGCTTCGCCGATAAGTGACGACGCAGTGCAGCACCATTTTCCACCAATGCAGTATAAGGACCAACAGCACGGGCGGCATGACCAGTTAAGGTTGCCACAGAGAACAAAGTCGGATTCACAGCCTTCGCTGCATCTTCACGCAGATGCGACATTAAATCGGCCAGCACCAGGCGGCCTTCTGCATCTGTATTGCCGATACGAACCCGCACGCCGGCATGACTTTTAATAATTTCATCAGGTACAAAAGCGTCTGAACCAATGCTGTTGCGTACAGCACCAATTTCCGCAATCACCCGGATACCTTTTGGTTTGAGCAGTGCAATACTCTGCATAAAACCGGCAACAGCAGCAGCACCACCTTTATCCCGGCTCATACCCGCCATACCACCGTTAATTTTTAAATCGGCGCCGCCAGTGTCATACACCAGGCCTTTACCGGCAAATAACAGCGTTTCGGTAATTTCACCTTCGCCCTGATACTCCAGCCGGATCACTGCTGGCTTATGCCGGTCAACCTGCAACGAGCTGCGGGCAACGGCCATTAATAATGGATATTCAGCCAATAATTTATCAACATCGGTTTCAACCTGAACCCGCACTGCGCTGCCGTCAAAAGCTTTTACACAATAATCCGCAAAACGGCGTGGCGCCATACGCTCAGGCTCGGTGCCGCATAAATCGCGGGCCAGGCGCCGGCCTGCCTCCACTGCAGATAAATAATGTGCTTCAGTCTCGTCAATACCAACAACACCAATAGCAGCCACAGGCTCTACTTTGTCCTGTCCTAAAGCTTCACGACCTTCCAGCGGCTGCCACAAGGCCTGTGCCATCGCCAGATAAACCACTTCGGTGGCTCTGGAATAAGTATGTTCCGCCGGCGCCTGCACCCAAACCACAGGGCAACGTGCGCCGGCATTTTTGGCCAAAGTTACGGCCTGTTTAGCAACATCAGCAAAACAGCGCACATCGTCAAAATCACGATGCAAAGCACCTGAAGGCGCAATGATTAATTTCTGTCCTGGCACCAGCGCGCAATGTAATAACAGGGTTTCGTTGCCAACACGCTTATCTATACCTGCGGCCTGGCGGATAAACTGAGCCAAGGCTGCGTCTGGTACTGACATCGGGTCTGCGGCGACCAGAATAAAAGCATCTGCCTGCGGGTCCAAAAGAGCTGCAGCAACATCAGTTACTGCATAAGGAATAGGTAAAGCCATTGTTTTAATTATCCTTCTGCTAAAAGTACCGGCATTATCCGGCACGCAATGAGTCAGTACAAGTCAGAAAGCTGTAGCGCTTGATGCTGGCTGTCAGCACTTCGCTACAAAGAGCGCCACGGTGAGTTTTAACAATGGCCGTCACCATCACAACAGCCGGCACACAAGAGAAACAACTCGTTCATCTTGCGCTAATGATTTAAAAACAATAATTTACAGCAACAAGTTAACATAACAAATCAATGTAGCAACAACGCAAGGAGCACCACATGAAACAAACAACGCTCGCGATATCTGTACTGCTAAGCGCCGCTTTTACCTTTAGTGCACACAGCAGTGCAGATATCTATCTGACGAGCGGCATCTATTACAGTAAAGTAGCAAAGCCGATAAACCGGCAGGGCTCTGGCAGTAGTTTGGGGATAGGTTATCAGCTAAATAACAGCTGGAATTTTGAATTTAGTTATGACCAGCTGATTGATAAAAAGGTGATTCATCCTTATACAGTTTCAAACAGTTCTGCAGCAGAAATTGGCTGGGACAATGGTTATCAGAACAAGGGATTTACCCTGTCAGCTCTTGGAAAAACTGCGATTAATCCTGCCGCCACGCTGTTTTATCGTGCCGGTATTGCCTATAACGATATCGACTCTATGAGCTACAGTCAGGGCCAAAGTACTTGTAATCAGACGGCTTATATTCAGGCCGATTTTCGTCTTATCAACAATCAGGGCACAGTGTTACAACGTGCCACAGGTTGTGCCTACAAAGACAAATCGACAGATTTATTATTTGGTTTAGGTGTGGAAGGTAATTTCAGTGACCATTGGTTTGGCCGTATTGAAGCAATTCAATATTTTGCTGATAAAGGAGAAAATATTACTACAGCCAAGCTCAGTATTGGCTACCGTTTCTGACATAAGGTTTTAAGTTGGTTGCGCTAAAAGTAAAAAGGCCGGTTAAAACACCGGCCTGATTTCAGACTCAGATAATTTTATTGTCCTGCCACTCTTTTTCTTTGCGCATCCGCTCCTGGCGCTTTTCACAAGGCGTATCACAGTCACAGGCTTTTTCTATTCCTAACGCACCTAAACCACCACAACTGCCTGCTATTGTTTTACGTTGCACCATGTAGCCGATAGCCATGGCCGCAAAAACAACCAACAGTACGATAAAAGTAAGAATAAAAATTTCCATAACAACCTCATCACAGCACAACGCCAAGCCCGATACGCTGGCGAATAACGACTCGCATTGTAACAATGTTCCGGACTGAACCCCAACTCAATTTGCTTTGCTTTGCTTTGCTTTGCTTTGCTTTGCATCACCATACTGCTTTGACAAAGTGGCTGACACAAAAAAAAAGCCAACCTAGCGGTTGGCTTTTTTGTGTTCAGTGATTAACCACCGAAGTCATCCAGCAGGATGTTGTCATCTTCTACGCCTAAATCTTTCAGCATATTGATAACAGCTTTATTCATCATTGGTGGACCACACATATAAAATTCACAATCTTCAGGAGCTTTGTGATTTTTCAGGTAGTTTTCAAAAATGACATTGTGGATAAAACCTGTGTAACCCGTCCAGTTGTCTTCCGGTTGTGGATCAGACAACGCAACGTGCCACTTAAAGTTTTCGTTTTCCGCCTGCAACATATCAAAATCTTCTACATAGAACATTTCGCGTTTAGAGCGGGCACCATACCAGAAAGTAATTTTGCGTTTAGATTTTAACCGGCGCAGCTGGTCAAAAATGTGTGAACGCATTGGTGCCATACCTGCACCACCACCGATAAATACCATTTCAGCGTCTGTATCTTTAGCGAAGAATTCACCAAATGGACCAGAAATAGTCACTTTATCGCCGGCCTTCAGGCTCCAGATATAAGAAGACATTTTACCGCAAGGCAAAGTCAGGTTATTTGGCGGAGGTGTTGCGATCCGCACGTTTAACATGATGATGCCTTCTTCTTCCGGATAGTTTGCCATTGAATAAGCACGGATAGTTTCTTCATCCACTTTTGATTCTAAAGTGAAGAACTTAAAGCGTTCCCAGTCACCACGGTATTCAGCCGGAATATCAAAGTCGGCATATTTTACATGGTGAGCCGGTGCTTCAATCTGAATATAACCACCAGCGCGGAATGGCACAGACTCACCATCAGGGATCTGCAACTTCAGTTCTTTAATAAAGGTTGCTTTGTTGTCATTAGAAATAACAGAACAAGCCCACTTTTTGATACCAAAAATTTCCGGTTCAACTTCAATGTCCATGTCGGTTTTGACAGCAACCTGACAAGCTAAACGACAACCTTCACGACGTTCACCTTTAGTCAGATGGCCAAATTCAACCGGCAACACATCACCACCGCCAGAGTGCACATGCACACGGCATTGGCCACAAGAACCACCACCACCACAGGCTGATGACAGGAAAATACCTTTATCAGCTAACACGCCAAGCAGTTTGCCGCCAGCGCCTGTTTTAATAGCTTTTGCCGGATCACCGTTAATGCTGATGGTGATTTCACCGGAAGATACCAGTTTTGCTTTAGCCGCCAAAATCATGACAACCAGAGCAACCACCAGTAAGGTGAACATGCCAACACCCAGCAGAATTTGCGAATCAATCATAATGTTTTCCTTTCAATCGGCCTTATAACGACACGCCGGAGAAGGACATAAAGCCCAATCCCATCAAACCAACCATAATAAAGCGCGAACCTAAACCCCGCAGCGCATGTGGCATGTCGGCATATTTCAGTTTTTCACTGACAGCAGCCATCAGCGTGATGGCCAGAGTCCAGCCAATACCACTGCCTAAACCAAACACTACACTTTCGCTAAAGTTATAATCACGCTCAACCATAAAGGCTACACCACCAAAAATGGCACAGTTTACAGTGATTAAAGGCAGGAAAATCCCCAGCGCGTTGTAAAGCGAAGGAACATATTTATCCAGAAACATTTCCAACACCTGCACCAGCGCAGCAATAACACCGATATAAGTGATAAAACCAAGGAAACTCAGATCTGCATCAGGAAAACCTAACCAGGCCAGAGCACCCGGCGCCAGCAATTTGTGGTACACAATCTGGTTCACCGGAACTGCCAGTGCCAATACCACGGTCACAGCAATACCTAAACTGAACGCAGTTTTGACCTGCTTGGAAATTGCGATAAAAGTACACATACCGAGGAAAAAAGATAACGCTAAGTTATCAATAAACACGGCACGGACAAATAAACTTAAATAATGTTCCATGTCATGACTCCTTAGTGTTTCTCTTGTTGCTCAGGACGGAAAGTCCGCAGCACCCAAATCAACAGGCCGATAATAAAGAATGCACTAGGTGGCATTAATAACAGACCCATTGGCTGATACCAGCCGCCAGCACTGATCAAAGGCAGAATTTCAACACCAAATAAAGTACCAGAACCAAACAATTCACGGATCACGGCGACAATCACCAGTAATACTGTGTAGCCTAAACCATTACCGATACCGTCCAGGAACGACATCAGTGGCGGGCTCTTCATCGCATAAGCTTCAGCACGACCCATAACGATACAGTTGGTGATGATCAAGCCAACAAATACCGATAACTCTTTAGCCACGTTGTAGGCATAAGCTTTCAGAATTTGGTCAACCACAATAACCAATGAAGCGATAATGGTCATTTGCACAATGATCCGCACGCTTGATGGAATATGGTTACGGATCATAGAGATAAACATACTGGAGAAAGCCGTTACTAAAGTAAGGGCTACGCCCATTACCAGGGCTTTTTCCAGTTTGGTTGTTACTGCCAGCGCAGAACAAATACCCAGTACCTGCAATGCAATTGGGTTATTAGCAAACACAGGTCCAAAGACCAGTGCTTTCATTTCTTTTGCATTAGCCATTGTTTAATGCTCCTTGACGAACTTTAGCCAGGAATGGGGCAAAGCCTTTGGCGCCGGTCCAGAATTCGAACGTATATTGAACACCGTTACTGGTTAAAGTCGCACCAGACAGACCATCAACATCAGTGACAGAATCCGGTGCCGCGTTACCTGGTTTAAGTACCTTGATAGCTGGATTACCGGCGTCGTCAGTAATTTTCTTACCAACAAACTGAGCAACCCATTTTGGATTCTGCACTTCCCCACCTAAGCCGGGCGTTTCAGCGTGTTCGTAGAAGTTCACCCCTTTAATAGTGGTGCCATCCACATCTAATGCCAAAAACGCATGCATTGTTGACCAAAGGCCATAACCGTGAACTGGCAGCACTATGGCTGACAACTTGCCTGATTCAATGCCATCGTTATAAGCAAAATAAACAGGCGCAACTTTAGCGCGACGTTTGATTGACGCTTTGTCATCAGCAGCAGCAAGTGCATCACTGAGGGCTACGTCTTTCATTGCTTTGCGGTAGTCGTATTTAGCCGGATCCTGATCAACAAATTCACCGGTATCCAAATCAACCAGACGTTCCTGCACATGTTTACTAAACAGTGTTTTTACGTCGTCGCCAGTCAACAAACCTGTTGCCACCAGAATATTTTTCTGAGCATCAACCAGTTTGTTTTCCACTTGTTTTGGACGTAACTGAACCGCAGCTGTTGCTACGATAATTGCACAGACCAGACATAAGCCAATCACAACACCGAAGGTCTTGCCGATGCTTTCGTTATTATTAGACATTACGTGCCAGCCTCCGCTTGATGTTGCCTTGTGCAACCATAAAATCAAACAATGGTGCGAACAGGTTAGCGAACAGAATCGCCAGCATCATGCCTTCCGGATATGCCGGGTTCACCACACGAATCATCACAACCATAAAACCAATTAAAATGCCATAAGCCCATTTACCAGAGTCGGTAAATGAAGCAGACACTGGATCTGTTGCCATAAAGAACATACCAATGGCAAAACCGCCCAGCACTACGTGCCAGTACCAAGGCATCGCAAACATAGCGTTGGTGTCAGAACCTATCAGATTGAACATAGTTGCAAAGAACACAGTACCGACCATCACACCAGCAACAATACGCCAGGAAGCAATGCGGAAATAAATCAGTGCCAGACCACCAATCATCAGGGCCAAAGTTGAAGTTTCACCAACAGAACCTGGGATAAAACCGTAGAACGCATCCCACCATTGTTGGTTAACAGACCAATCAGTCACTTCACCATTGGCTGCTTTTGATAACCAGGTTGCACCGGCATAACCGTCAGCAACAGTCCATACTTTGTCACCTGAAATTTGTGCCGGATAGGCAAAAAACAGGAAAGCACGGCCAGCTAAAGCCGGGTTTAAGAAGTTACGGCCAGTACCACCAAACACTTCTTTCGCAATGACGATACCAAAGGTGATACCTAAAGCCGCTTGCCACAGCGGAATAGTTGCAGGCAGGATCAACGCAAACAAAATAGAAGAAACGAAAAAACCTTCGTTAATTTCGTGTTTACGGATAGAAGCAAATAACACTTCCCAAAAACCGCCGACAATAAATACGGTGGCATAAATTGGCAGGAACCAGCAGGCGCCATACCACATTTTACTGCCCCAACCCGATTCAGCCGTCAGTTCACCACCGAGCATCTGGAATAAAGCCACTTGCCAGGTATCCGGCAGAGTGACAGTTGCAGATAACACTGATGCAGCCTGGTGACCAATGTTAAACATGCCAAAGAACATGGCAGGGAATAACATTAACCAGACAAAAATCATGATCCGTTTCAGGTCAATACTGTCGCGCACATGAGTGGCAGACTTGGTGACTTTACCCGGTGTATACAGAATAGTGGCCACAGCTTCATATAAGGCATACCACTTTTCATACTTGCCGCCTTTTTCAAAGCTTGGCTCAATACTTTCTAAATAATGCTTTAAACTCATCTTAGCCTTCCTTCTGGATGGTCGTCAGAGCGTCGCGCAGTGCCACACCGTAGTCATATTTACCAGGGCAGACAAAGGTACATAACGCTAAGTCTTCTTCATCCAGTTCCAAACAACCCAAGGAAATTGCACCGTCAGTGTCACCAACCAATAAATCGCGCAACAACAAGGTTGGCAAAATATCCAGTGGCATCACACGTTCATAGTTGCCGATTGGTACCATGGCGCGGTCTGAACCGTTGGTGCTGGTTGTCATGTTAAACAGGCGTTTTGGCGACAAATGCGACAAATAAGCACGGGTAACCGAGAATTTCTGAGCACCAGGGGTAATCCAGCCTAAAAACTCTTTTTCGTAACCTTCTGCCAGAACGGAAATCTGGTTATGGAAACGACCAAGGTAAGCGTGAACACCTGTGGCAACTTTACCTGCTAACACTGAGCCTGAAATGATACGGTGTTGACCTTCAGCCAGCTCACCTGAAACCAGATCCGCTGTCGCAGCACCAAGTACAGTTTTGATTAAACGTGGATTATTCACTACAGGACCGGCCAGCGAAATAACACGGCTGGTATCCAATTGGCCACTGGTAAACAATTTACCAATAGCTATCACGTCCTGATAATTAATGTGCCAAACAATTTTGGTCATCGATACAGGTTCAAGATAGTGGATATGTGTTCCTGGTAAACCGGCTGGATGTGGGCCTGCAAACTCTTCTACCTGCACTTTGGCTGGGGCACTGATTTGCGCGCCAGCTGCTTTGCATAAAAACACTTTAGCATCTGAGAGTTGCGTTAACACTGTCAAACCATGCTGGAATGCATCAGCAGCAGCGGCAATCACCACTGTTGGATCCGCGGCCAGAGGGTTGGTATCCATCGCAGTCACAAAAATCGCACGTGGAGTACTGTCAATTGCCGGAACCTGGCTGAAAGGACGGGTGCGAAACGCTGTCCACAAACCAGAATCCAACAGTTGTTGCTTCACCACTGCAGCGTCTAAGCTTGTCAGTTTGTCTGCAGAAAATGCAGTAAACTCAACAGCTTCATTGCTACCATCGGCTTCGATGACAACAGACTGCAGCACACGTTTAGCACCACGATTGATGTGAGTAACAGTACCGGAAATAGCGGCAGTAAATTTGACACCAGGATTTTTTTTGTCTTCAAAAAGACCCTGACCTTTTTTTACTTTATCGCCAACCTCAACCAGCATGGTTGGACGCATACCGACATACTCTTCACCCAGTACAGCGACCGATTTGACAGCAGGGCCGTCATGAATCACTTGTTTAGGACTGCCCGACAGGGGAATGTCCAATCCTTTTTTGATTTTAATCATACGTACTTGCACTACTTTAACGGGAAGAAACAGGGCCTGGTTTTTCAGCTGCTCGCCTGGCAGCGCACCTGGCGAAATTGGGCTGAAACTCAACCTGATTTCACCAGATACACGTACATAGCGGCGGATTTTAGCATTAAACCCACAGGCCAGCTATGATAAATAACAAAATTCTGCCGCACTTTGCACAGTTGCAGCCAAGTGTAGTCAAGTTTGCATCCTTTGCCTGATAAAGCAGGATGTGCAAGCTGTTAACCGCATTTATGCTGATTCTGCCGTGAAATTGCCAGTTCTTGTTATTCTTGTGTTACCCACTTGCGCAAACAAAAGCCGCCTCAATTGGCGGCTCTATTATCTTAAGCTAAATTAGCCAGTGTCACCATCGGTGAGACATCCGCGTCGTAGTCGACGTGGCTGTAACCAAAGCCAAATAAACGTAAGAATTCCTGATGATAACCTTTATAATCGGTTAATTCATCAATGTTGTGTGTTTCAACTTGCGCCCATAAAGCCGCAACTTTGGCCTGAATGTGGTCAGATAACTCTTTACCGTCCATTCGCAAACGGCCGGCATCGTCGAGCTGGCGTGCTGCATTGTATAAACCGGTGCGGAACAAACCGTAAATTTGTTCAATACAACCTTCATGGCTGCCTTCTGCTTTCATCACCCGGTACAACACAGAAATATATAACGGCATAATTGGAATGGCAGAACTTGCCTGAGTGACCAGCGCTTTTAATGAAGCCACATATGCATGACCTTTTTGCGCGGCCAGTTTAGTTGTGATGGCAGTTGCAGCACGGTCTAAATCTTCTTTAGCACGGCCGATAGTGGCTTTACCATAAATAGGCCAGGTCAGTTCTTTACCAATATAGGTATAAGCCACGGTCTGGCAATTTTCGGCCAGTACACCGGCGGCGTGCAGTTGATCTAACCATCGTTCCCAATCTTCACCGCCCATCACTTTGACCGTATTAAAAATTTCATCGTCATTGGCCGGTTCAACAGAAACTTCTTCAATTTCGCGTTTACTGGTATTGAGGTTTTTGGCGGTATAAGCCTGACCAATTGGCTTTAATACTGAACTGTAAATTTCGCCTGTAACCGGGTCTTTGCGACGAGGTGCGGCAAGGCTGTACACCACCAAATCAATTTTACCCATTTCACTTTGAATAATGTCGATTGCTTTGGATTTCATCTCATCGGTAAAAGCATCACCGTTTAAATGTTTATTCCATAAACCTTCGGCATCAGCAGCTTTTTCAAATGCAGCAGTGTTATACCAACCGGCCGAACCGGTTTTGCCTTCAGAGGCTTCTTTTTCAAAAAAAATACCTAAAGTCTTAGCACCAGAACCAAAAGCCGCGGTAATGCGTGACGCCAGACCATAACCTGTCGAAGCCCCAATAATTAATACATTTTTGGGTCCGTTGCTAACAGCACCATGCTTTTTAACGTAATCGATTTGTTCCTGCACATGCTCAGCACAGCCCACCGGATGGGCATTGGTGCAGATAAATCCACGAATTTTTGGTTGAATAACCATAAGAACAGAACCTGTAGTTGGTGAAAATTGCCGTTAGTGTAAAACTTTACCACGACAAACAGGTCTGATCAGCATTGAACTGCAGCGAAAAAGCAGTAACCCTGAATAGTTCTGGCGGTCCTGATGGCTGGAAGTTTAGCAAAACATCAACAACACGGATGATACACAGCATCCTTATGTCGTTCCTGCGGCCATAAGTGCTGTTCATTGAGTTTGCATGCACAACAAGCTGACAGTCAGGGCTGCAGTCACGCTTTTTAGTTAAAAGCCGCTATTGCATTGAAGTCAGCGTTCATCATAAATGCTGATGGCAGCATAACCGGGCACAAAAAAAGCGCCGAAGCGCTTTTTGTCTACCGAGACTCTGCTCTACGGCATTTTGGCGATTAAAGTTCGGCTTTTTCCCTTTTAGAACCACCAAAACACTTTGGCGAAGCCGGTGGTTTCTCCGCATAATATTCATACCATTCAGCTGGCGTGTAAGTGTGTAAAGCCAAAGCATGAATTTTTTCAGCAAGCTCTGCAGCCACTACGGCATTCACAGCTCTGTGACGTGCCAATAATCGCATACCATCAAAAGCCGGCGTTACTATCACCACTTTAAAGTGTGACTCGGCCCCCGGAGCTACGCTATGCATATGACTCTCATCAATCACATCCAAAAAAACCGGCTCGAAGGCGCTTAACAATTTCTGCTCTATTGAGGTGTGAATTAACATTGCTGTCGTCCCTTCTGTTTACAGGTTTATCTGTACTTTAGTTGCCGTGTTGTCGCTTGTCAGCAGCAGTTTGCACGCAAAAAAAGATATAAATTTTCACTTGCCAAAGCCCTTTAGGGCAGTCTATGGCGCAGATTTGATATAACGAAAAGTTAAGTTAAGCCGCGCTGAACCGGCCTTTGCCTGCTTCGGTACTCTGTGCTGCCAGAACTGCTGACAAGGTGCTCTCATCAGTAATAAGTCACCATCTTCCAGCATAAGACTGAGCTGGTGATCTGCTGTTTTATGTTTTAAATCAAAGCGCCGGCTTTGACCCAGGCTTAAAGAAGCAATATCAGGAGCAATGCCAAGTTCCGGTTCATCATCGCTGTGCCACCCCATATGATCATCCCCCTGCTGATACAAATTTAACAGTACCGCATTAAACTGCTGCTTCAGTTGGCGGTTCACCCACAGTGTCAGCTGCCATACCAGCGGGTGCCAGGGTTCTGGCTGAAAAGTGACTCCGGAATAACGATAGCTGCAATGGGCATCCCCCATCCAGACCTGCCGTCTTGGGATACACACTGCTTTGCCAAAGAGCCACAACTGCGGTTGTTGCCAGTTCAGCTCCTGCTGCAGTCTGCTGAAATAAGCTTGTGCACGCTCTGTGGGTAACCATTGTTTCCACAACCAGAGTTCGGCTTGCGGCAACAAAAATTGCTGTGGCTGCCGCTGCGCTGTTGCTTGGTTGTCGCTCTGGGCCAAGTCTGGCAAAATAGCCCCCTTTTTGCTGACTGTTGTGACGTTATGACCAATTTATGCCAGATAGCTGGCCTGACCCTGCAGTTGGATCGTTATCCACCGGAGCAGAAAAACCGTAGTTTACAGGCATGGGATGCAGCTGACGAGTTGTTACTGAACACAGTGTTGCCGATGCTGGCTACACAACAGGAACAGTTGTTGCTGCTTAACGACCAGTTTGGAGCTCTGGCTTGTGCTTTAGCCAGATACGCACCAGTGCAAAGTTCGGATTCTTATTTATCGCAACTGGCGACTGCACATAATTTTGCGCAGAACCAATTGGACCTGAAACTGGTAACACAAATCAGCAGCCTGGAGCCATTACCTGCGGCCAGTATGGTGCTGATCAAGCTACCGAATAATCACAGTTTTTTACGTTATCAGCTGCGGCAGTTAAAACAACAACTGCCAGCCAGCACCCGTATTTATGCCAGCGCCAAAGCCAAAGACATCACACCAAATTTGCTGGCTATTTTTCAGCAGGAGCTGGGGCCAACCACAGCTTCTTTAACGGTGAAAAAGTGCCGGCTAATCACCAGCACTATAGACCCAACACAACCAAGCCCTTTAACACCACAATTTCCATTGCAGTGGCCGGCAGAGGGCATTGATGTAGTCAATCACGCCAATGTGTTTTCGCGTGAACAACTGGATATAGGCGCGCGTTTTTTACTGGAACATATTCCGGTTTGTGCGCCAGGCCAAAAAGCCATTGATCTCGGTTGTGGTAATGGTGTGCTGGGCTTGGCTTTATTAAAAAAGCAACCACAACTGCAGCTGCTGTTTAGCGATGAATCTTATATGGCTGTTGATTCCGCCCGTTTGACTTTAATGGCCAACCAGGCTGATTTATTACCACAGGCCGAATTTGTGGTGGATGACTGTTTAAGCCAACAAGCGGACAATTCGGCAGATTTTATTATCTGTAATCCGCCTTTTCATCAACAAAATGCTGTCACTGATCATATTGCCTGGCAAATGTTCGCTGATGCACGGCGTGTGTTGAAGAAAAATGGCAGACTACGCATCGTTGCCAATCGCCATCTGGCCTACAGCGAAAAACTGGCCCGACTGTTTGGCGGTTGTATTCATGTGGCCAGTAATGCAAAATTTACCATCTTAGAAGCCATTAAAAGGAAATAAAAATGCGTTCTTTAGTTTTAGCATCCATGCTGGCGCTGACCGCCTGCAGCAATCCGGTTCCATCCTTTATTGTGGCGCCACAGGTGTTCTGGAATCAAAGCAATCAGCTGAACGGTGTGGCTTTTAGCCTGAATGTGCAGGATAACAGACCGACAAACGGCACTTTAATTATGCGTGACGGTGACAAGGTTAATTCATATCCAACAAGCAACAACCTGCCACAACAACTGCAGGATGTACTGACCGATGCGCTGAGCAAACAAGGTGCACAGGTGTCAGGGGCTGAACCTGTGGTAGTGACTATTCAGATTAACCAGCTTGAAGCCAATGCTGAACTTCGTACCGTTGAACACATCGTCAAAAACAATGTGGAACTGACAGTGTTGATCGAACGTGATTCTGGTTCTTTTAATAAAAGTTACAGCGGTAAAAGCAGTTTTTCCGGCCCATTTAAGTTAGACACTGCAGTTGCAGAACGTGAACTCAGAGTGTTAACCGAACAGGTCATTGGCAACCTGCTGCGCGACCCAAGCTGGCAGGAATTCCTGAGGAATTAAAAGATGTGGAAAAGCTTTGTAGCCGCTTTTATTTTGCTTAGCACCGGCGTTCAGGCTGCCGGTGAGTTTTTGCAAAAAGATAACCTGTTCCCACGGGTACGCTTTGAAACTACAGCCGGTAATATTGTGGTTGAGCTGGATCGCAGCAAAGCACCACTGACGGTGAATAACTTTTTAAGTTATGTCGAGAAAAAAGCATACGACGGCACTTTGTTTCACCGGCTGGAACCAGAGTTTGTGTTACAAGGTGGTGGTTATGACAAAGATCTGAAACCAGTCAAAGATTTAAAACCTGTGTTTAATGAATCGGGCAATGGCGTAAAAAACCGTTTATACACCATTGCTATGGCTCGTCAGAATGATCCGCACAGTGGCACCAGCCAGTTTTTCTTTAATTTAAATGACAATCCAAGTCTGGATCCAGGTAAAAACTGGGGTTATGCCGTCTTTGGCTCTGTGGTCGAAGGCACGGAAGTCTTTGATAAAATTAAAACCCTTGAAACCGGTTTCAACGAAACCTTAGGCTGGGAAAACGTACCAAAAAAACCATTGGTATTAACCAGGGTAATTTTACTGCCAGCCCAATAAAGCCCGCTATACTTGCCCTAACGATGCCCTTATTTAGCAAATGCTAATGGGGCGTCGGATCATTGAGTCTGCAGTAAGAGACTTGTCGTTAACAGTGAAGTTAACCTCAGCGATCTGGGTCGCCGGTATCAGGGCAAACATCATGTTAGAGTCGTTTATCGACGATAAATCACAGCAGTTGATTTATTTTGTGTCACGGTTTTTCCGTGGTCAGTTACCACATCGCGAATTACATTTGTTCGTCTGGGACACGCTGGAAGAATGGGCACAGTTAAAAATCAGCCAACAGATTCCGGCAACATTCCGCGAACAGGTGTTCTGGCATGTGTTGTATCAACTGGAGTTCTGGTCTGAACAAGACTTGCGTCACGACCGTATGTTACGTCGTCAGCTGCAACATTGTCTGGGTTATCTGCGTGGCAAAACCAGATTACCCCACGATTGTGTTGGCATCAGGCCCTGACAACTGCCAAAAAACACAACAAAAAATAACCTCTGGTTTTGCTTATTGCATTTTGCACTTTTTATCGTTGCTTTTTGCCTTCTTGCCACTTTCATCAACCCAAGCACTTTGTTAAGGTGCAGCCTGCAACACTCATCACCCAATCATCTTTTGCTGCGCCTGTCGCTGGAGTAATGCCCGCATGTCTGAAGTTGTAGCCCCGACTGGCTTTCGCGCTGCTTTGCAGCAATACCGTGATATTCGATTGTTTTATATTTTCTTGCTTGGTTGTTCTTCCGGCTTTCCATGGGTGCTGATTGGATCTGCCATGAGTGGCTGGTTAAAAGATGCCAATCTATCGCGCGCTGCTATTGGTTATTTTGGCTCAGTCACTGCAGTTTTTGCCTTGAATTTTTTATGGGCACCGCTGGTCGACCGCTTACATTTACCTTATTTACAACAAAAACTCGGACAACGCCGTAGCTGGGTAATAAGCATGCAACTGGTCATTATGCTGGCCACTTGTGCTATCGCTTTTACCAACCCGGGTTTTAGTTTGTTGTGGACCTCGTTATTGGCCTTGCTGATTGCGTTAGCCGCTGCGACACAAGATGTGGCTATTGATGGTTATCGCATCGATATTATTGGGCAAAATCAGAACAAACTACCGGCAGCCGCAGCCTTGGGTGTAATGGGCTGGTGGACTGGTTATTCGTTGCCCGGTTATTTTGCGTTCCATTATGCCGACAGCTGGGGCTGGCCGGCTGTTTATCTGGGTATGGCGTTGATGTGGCTGTTGCTGGCAGCGCTGACGCTGATGGTCAAAGAGCCACTCAGTAACAGAGATTTATTACAGCAAAAAGCCGCTGAACGTTATCAACATTCATTACAACACCCTGCGCTGTTATGGCTTACTGTCACAGTGGTGGAACCTTTTGCTGAGTTTTTCCGCCGCAACGGCATGACCTTAGCGCTGCTGCTGATTAGTTTTGTGTTTGTATTTAAACTCGGTGAAGCCTTTTTGGGCCGGATGTCGATTCAGTTTTATCGTGAAGTAGGTTTTAGCAACGAACAAATTGCCGAATATTCCAAGCTGATTGGCTGGGGTGCAACTATGGCATTTACCCTGCTTGGCAGTTTACTGAATGTGCGTTTTGGTGTGATCAAAGGTTTGGTATTGGGGGGCATTACCATGGCCGCCAGCAACCTGATGTTTGCCTGGATTGCAGAGGTGGGACCGGATGAAAACCTGCTGCTCTGGACCATTTTACTGGATAACTTTACTACCGCCTTTTCTATTGTCGCTTTTGTGGCCTTTCTGACCAGCTTTACCGGGGTGGCTTTTTCCGCCAGCCAATATGCGCTGTTAGCTTCAATTGGCAATTTTGGCCGTACTACTGTGGCTTCACTGGGCGGTAGCATGGTGGATATGCTGGGTGGCAACTGGAGCTTGTTTTTCCTGATCACATCCTTGATGGTGATCCCTGGATTATTGTTATTGTGGGCCATCGTAAAGCAGCTGAAAAAACGACAGGCAGTGCAATGATATGGTCTTTTCCAGGTGATTGATTACCTGACGACAAAACCCAAAAACAAAAAGGCCGCAATTCATTGCGGCCTTTTTGTTTCAGCTACCGAGTCTTATGCCTGACTCAGTACCTGTCTTAATCCGTCCGCTGGGTCTACTTCCAGTGCCTGACAATACCGGACAAACTCCACCACATCCAGGCGACGCTCCTGGTTCTCAACTTTTCCAATAAATGAATGTGGGGTACCCAATACTTCAGACAGACTACGCATGGTGTGGCCTTTATCCTGTCTTTGCCGCTTTAACCATAAACACAGTCTTTTGTTCTCGTCAGAAATGACGCTTTTAGTACCTTTCATAACGTTTTCTTCTCCCAGCGTTAGTCGCTTTTTTTATGTCAAACACTTCCTGCCAAATCAAAATCCAAACCTTATTGGCGCGCCAATAAGCAATAAATATCAGTTAATTAAACCATAGGATGCGACGAGCGTACAGTTACAGACGTTAAAATTTGTATCTGCCAGCAACCACGAAGTTTATCTAACTGATATAAAACAAGAAATAAACAAACACTTAAAAACGTGCCGCAAAACACTGTACAAATAGCACACAGGTAAAGGGCAAATAACACACAACTGTGAAATTGATGTTATAAAATCGGCGACATCTTAACGCAGAAAGATCTACTGAGCTATCGGTACAAAAAAATAAATGCCGGAAAAACAAACAGAACAGACCAGTTCTGATGAGGCTCAGAACCGGCCAAATAGCGGATTAAACGGAGAAGCTGGAACCACAACCACAAGTGGTGGTTGCATTTGGGTTTTGTACAATAAAACGACTACCTTGCAGGCCATCAGTGTAATCGACGGTACCACCCATCAAATACTGCAAACTCATCGGATCAACAACCATCACCACACCGTTTTTTTCGACTGTGAAGTCGCCATCGTTGACTTTTTCGTCAAAAGTAAAACCGTATTGAAAACCAGAACAACCACCACCTGTTACATAAACACGCAGTTTTAATGCCGGATTTTCTTCATCAGTAATGAGCGTAAGCACTTTATTGGCGGCCGCATCCGTAAATTGAATCGGAACCTGAACTTCAGACATTGCTTAACCTCAGCTGGAAAATGGGCGCAAATTATCTAATACCTGACTAATTTATTCAAGTATTTCACCGGGCAGTGCTTCATTCCATAATAAGGTTTTGCTGACCTTCGCCGCTTTTAAACCACGACTGGCCGGCACAGCCACTGTCACTTCAACTTCTTCCGGCACAAAAGCAGCTGGCAATACAAATTCACCTTCAAAAATCTGAAAATGTTTAAAGCTAAAACGCCGGTCCGCTTTGGCAAAACCTGCCAGTTTGAGCAAATCGATGCTGGTTTTTTTGTTTTGTTTTACCCCTTTCAGACTGAGGCTGATCTGGCCCTTGGCAAAATTTTTCTGTTTGTCCTGCTCTATTAACACCAGATTAAATTTATAACTGCCCACAGCACTGCCTTTGGTCAGACTGAAACTTTCAATAATTAAGCTGTTGGCCTGCAAATCCGGCGAAATAATTTTCTGGTAAAACGCCAGTTCTTTGCGGGTATCAAACAGTTTTTGTTGTTCAGCTTTTAGATCTTGTTGTTGCAGCGCTATGGTGTTGCGTTCAACTGCCAGCTCAGCCGTCAAATAATCACTTTGTTTCATTTGTGCTGCCAGCGCTTGTTCTTTTTGCTGCAACTGTTGCTGTAACAACTCCACCTCAGTGCTTAACTGCTGTTGTTGCTGAACCAGTGCCAGGTTGCCTAATCGCCAACCAGCCAGCGCGGCGACACAGGCTGTTGCCGTTATGATCAATAACTGCTTCCGGTGCAGGCCTAGCCATAAGGTTAATTGTTGAAGTTTCATCAAAGCACTCAAAGTGTTATGTTAGTGATTCAGTTTTCTTTTTGCCGGTACTTTAGCATGAAATCCTGGCGTTTATGGCTACCACCGCTGCGGCGCCGGCTGGCTTTACCCGTCACCTCTCTGCAATTATGTCTGCTTGGCCTTGCCGGTGGCCTGATTGCGTCTGGCCTCATTATTTTATTCCGCCTTGCCATTATGGGCATTCAGGCGCTGTATTTGCAGCACAGTGATGACTTCACCACCCTACCTGATATTGAAAGGGCGCTGCTGCCTTTTGTTGCTGCAGTGCTTATCAGCCTGCTGGGTTTGTTGATTGGCCTGCGCCATTACCGGCTTGGCATTCCTTTTGTGATCCACCGTATTAAAGTGAAATACGGCATGATGCCGCTGAAAAACACCCTGCATCAGTTTGTCGGTGGCATTACCGCATTGTCGGCTGGTTTTTCGGTAGGGCGCGAAGGCCCTTCAGTGCATTTGGGTGCTTTTGGCGCCAGCACGCTAGGTTCTTATCTGCGTTTACCTTATAACAGCATCCGTATTCTGGCCGGTTGTGGCATAGCCGCTGGTATTTCAGCTTCTTTTAACACCCCTTTGGCTGCTGTTATTTTTGTGATGGAAGTGGTGCTGCGCGAATACCGTATTCATGTGTTTGTGCCCATTATGCTGGCTTCTATGGCAGGTGCTCTTGCCACCCGCGCTGTATTTGGCGAAGGCAATGATTTAGCTTCTATTACGATGATTTCATTAAGTAACTGGCATCTGCCTTATCTGGCTTTATGCGGTATTGCCATGGGTGTTGTTGCCACTTTTTTTAATAAAAGCCTGATGAAAACCATGACCGTTTTTAAAAGCTGGCATCTGGCTTTGCGCCTGGGTCTGGCTGCTTTTATTACCGCTGGCATTGGTTATCTGGTACCACAAGCTTTGGGCGCAGAAACCGGTGCTATTCATTATGCGGTGACAGCTCCTGCTGAGTTGACGCTGCTGTTTGCTATTTTCCTCGCCAAAATTATTCTGACCGTTGCCGCCCTTGGCCTGGGTGTGCCCGGTGGTATTGTTGGCCCTGTGTTTGGTATTGGTATTGTGATGGGCACTTTATTGGCCTTTTTACCAGGTCTGGTGATGGGCGATCATTCAGTAGCAGGAACCTATGCTGTGCTTGGCATGGCCGGTATGATGGCCGCCACCTTACATGCACCACTGGCGGCTTTAATGGCAGTGACCGAACTTGCTGCCAACCCTGAACTTGCGGTGCCGGCCATGCTGGTGATCACCGCGTCTTATGTGACTGCGGTGCAGTTTTTCCAGACCAAATCAATCTTCCTGCAACAACTGGATTTTATGCAGCTGCCTTACAAATTATCGCCGGCCGATGATGTACTGCAAAAAGTGGGCGTACTTGCCATGTTGCAACAGGATTATCAGGTACTGGACAATCCAACAGATGCGCAGGTGATTCAGGCACTGGACAATATGCCGGTGCAACAACCTTTGCTGATTAAACGCAGTTATGCCGTGGATCAACATTATCAGCTGGCCAGTTATGATGTTTCTATGTCGATGACAGGCGAAAGCTCACTGAAGTTTTTACCTGTGGCAGCGCTCAGTCATCAGGCCACTATGGCGGAAGTGTTTGCTGAACTTGGTGATCAGCGTGAAGGCGCTGTGTTGATTTATGATGATGAAGACGCACATCAGCCACTTGGTTTAGTGCTGTGGGAGCAAGTCCGCAGCTTATTGATGCGGCAAAATAATTTACTGTAACAGGAACCACAATGTCGTTATTACTACTGTATAAAGGTTTGCATATAGGTTTTATGGTGGCCTGGTTTGCCGGAATTTTTTACCTGCCACGTTTATTTGTCTACCACGCTGGCAATCAATCGGCTGAAGTGGACGCCATTTTTAAAACCATGGAAAGGCGCTTATTGTATTTTGTCACGCCTTTTGCCGTGCTGACGTTGTTGTTTGGTGTGCTTTTGATCCACAGCTATGGCGGCGCCTGGTTTAAAGCCAGTCACTGGTTGCATTACAAACTACTGCTGGTAATTTTTCTGTATGGTTATCATGGTTATTGTTTTAAATTGCTGGCCGACTTTAAACACAACCGTAATCAAAAAAGCCCGCGTTTTTACCGTATTTTTAATGAATTACCGGTGCTGGTGATGTTTGCCATTATTTTATTGGCGGTGATGAAACCTGTTTGATGCCCTTCGTGTTTAGCGCCTGACTTTGTTATACTGCGCGCCAGTTCAGCGGCCTAGTGCCGCTTTCTGTCACTCCAAGCAATAGGCACCCAAGATGAGCTTCAAAGGCGAACATATCCTTTCGGTGAAACAATTCGACCGCGACAGTATTCAACATATTTTCCAGATAGCACAAAGCATGGAACCTTATGCTTACCGTAAAAAGCGCACCACAGTGCTGGACGGCGCCATTCTGGGAAACCTGTTTTTTGAACCCAGCACCCGTACCCGCGTCAGCTTTGGTTGTGCCTTTAACCTGCTGGGTGGCGAAGTCCGCGAAACCACAGGTATGCAGTCGTCGGCTTTGTCTAAAGGTGAATCTTTATTCGATACAGCCAGAGTCATCAGCAGCTACAGCGACGTGATAGCGATGCGCCACCCGCAGGCCGGTTCTGTGGCTGAATTTGCTGAAGGTAGCCGGGTGCCGGTATTAAACGGTGGTGACGGTGCCAATGAACACCCGACTCAGGCGTTATTGGATTTATTTACCATAGAGCGTGAGCTGGCCGCTTCAGCACAAAAAATTGATGGTATGCACATTGCCATGATTGGTGATTTAAAATTTGGCCGCACCGTGCATTCTTTGTCCAAACTGCTGGCCTTATATAAAAACATCAAATTTACCCTGATAGCGCCAAACGAGCTGGCGATGCCGGATGACATTATTGCCACTATTGAAAATGCCGGTCATCAGGTGACTATTACCGATCAGCTGGCTGGTAATATTAATGCCGATATTGTGTACCAGACCCGTATTCAGGAAGAGCGTTTTCCATCGCAGGAAGAAGCGAATAAATACCGTGGTAAGTTCAGACTCAATCAGCAGATTTATACTCAGCACTGCAAATCGAATACGGTGATTATGCATCCGCTACCACGGGATTCGCGCCTTGAAGCCAATGAGCTGGA
The DNA here is from genome assembly GCF_030824435.1 of Rheinheimera sp. Lineage (GTDB taxonomy): Bacteria > Pseudomonadota > Gammaproteobacteria > Enterobacterales > Alteromonadaceae > Pararheinheimera. The sequence continues at coordinate 25,343 of NZ_JAVBXS010000034.1, read as the reverse complement.
TAACGATCTGAATTTAAACCCGAATCTGGCGATTTTCCGCCAGGCCGACAACGGCGTGCTGGTGCGGATGGCGTTATTTGCCTTAACTTTGGGTGTAGAAAACCTGGTCAGCAAATACGAAAAGGATGTGCCATGGTATTCCAACAAAGGGTATTCCAATAAAGGCTAAGCAGCACCTGCACTGCATCGAATTGAATTTAATCAAATTGCAGGGCTAACCATTTTAACGCGCAGCACCAGCTGCGCTTTTGCATTCAGGAATTTTTGTAATGACTACTTTATCTGAACAACTTTTTAGCCGCGCGCAAAAAACCATACCTGGTGGCGTGAATTCACCGGTGCGGGCTTTTAAGCATGTGGGCGGCACACCGGTGTTTATCGACCGTGCCGACGGCGCTTATATTTATGACGTTGATGGTAAACAATATATCGACTATATCGGCTCCTGGGGCCCGATGTTGCTGGGTCATAACCACCCTGCTATCCGCGAAGCTGTGATTAAAGCTGCCGAAAAAGGCTTAAGTTTTGGTGCGCCTTGCCCTGCTGAAATTGAAATGGCAGAGCTGGTTACATCTTTAGTGCCTTCGATGGAAATGGTCCGGATGGTCAGTTCAGGCACTGAAGCCACCATGAGTGCTATCCGCCTGGCGCGTGGTTATACCGGCCGCGACACCATAGTGAAATTTGAAGGTTGTTACCACGGCCATGCCGACTCTTTGTTGGTCAAAGCCGGCTCAGGCGCTTTAACTTTGGGGGTGCCCAATTCCCCTGGTGTGCCTGCTGATTTTGCCAAATACACCCTCACCTGCGAGTTTAATAACCTTGAACAACTCAGTGCTTTATTTGCCGAAAAAGGCGCTGATATTGCTTGTGTCATTGTGGAGCCAGTAGCAGGCAATATGAACTGTATCCCGCCAAAACCAGGTTATCTGCAGGGTTTACGCGATTTATGTGACCAATATGGCGCTGTGCTTATTTTTGACGAAGTAATGACAGGCTTTCGGGTAGCGCTGGGTGGTGCTCAGGCTTATTACGGTGTAAAACCGGATTTGACTACTTTGGGCAAAATTATTGGTGGTGGTATGCCGGTGGGTGCTTTTGGTGGCAAAAAAGAAATTATGCATCATATAGCGCCGCTTGGCCCTGTCTATCAGGCCGGTACTTTGTCGGGCAACCCTATTGCCATGGCGGCAGGTTTAGCGGCTTTAAAAGAAATCAGCAAAGCCGGTGTTTATGAAACATTAACCGCCAAAACTTCACAGTTGCTGGCGGGTTTAACAGCTGCGGCCGCCAAACACAATGTGCCTTTTTCAGTGAATCAGGTGGGTGGCATGTTTGGCTTGTTTTTCACCAAAGCACAAAACATCAGCAGCTACGCCGAAGCAACGCAATGTGACATTGAAGCTTTTAAAAAGTTTTTCCACCTGATGTTAGCTGAAGGAGTGTATCTGGCGCCTTCTGCTTATGAAGCCGGTTTTTTAAGCCTGGCGCACAGCGATGCCGATTTAGCTGCCACTATTGCCGCTGCTGATCGGGCTTTTGCCAAACTCTGAGCTGACATAAAAGGGTAAAAAAGCCGTCATTGTGACGGCTTTTTTGTTTGGCTTAACCAGCCGATGTCAATCTGACGGTTGTGCAACAACTGATAATAAAGGGTATCACCTTTATAGTCGCCATAAAGCGCTACCGGCTCTATGGCTGGCGGCAGTTTCAACTGCTCAGCAGTACTCTGATGCCAGCGCAGCCGCCATAAGGTGGTGATCCCTTCTTGTTGCGCCAACCAATACAAACCATCTTGCCGGCTCAACCATTGTTCCGGCGCCGTCTGTCGCCAATCAAGCTGAACTGGCAATAACTGAAATTTGCCAGTTTGTGGCGACCATAACTGTAACTGCACAGACCCCAGCTGTTGTAACACCAGATTGCCTGACTGAGCACAACGCACCCCGGTTACATCCGCCAATAACATCTGTATTGCACCGGCACCGTCTTTTTGCCATAGCTGCCAGCCTTTATCTGTCCATTGTGTCCAGTACAGCTTATTGTCACAGGCGGCAAGCTGCGCCGGCCGCCTGATGTCCTGCAACTGCAAACTGCCATCCGACAAACTAACCTGATACAGCTGTAAATCAATCAGCGCATAAAGTTGTTGTTGCCACCACAACAGCTGCTGAATTTGTCTTTGCCCCTGCAAATGGGTCAGTTGCCGTAGCAGCTGCTGCTGGTATAACCAAATTTGGCTGCTGCCTGAGCGCTCGGACACAAAAGCAACCTGCTCGCTACTTGCTGCCAGCTTCAGTTCATTTTTACTGCTATGCAGCCAGGGCAACTGCGTCACAGCAGCCGAATTAGCCAATGATAGTGCAGCCAGGTCGCTGTTATGACTTTCTTCATAGGAGGTTAACAGCTGCTCACCTAGCCGCTGCGCTTGATAAAAACCATTTTGTGCTGTCTGAAGCCGGATCACTTTGCCGGAAGATAAACGAAACAACACTAAAGCATCAAACGAACTTAACAATAAACTGTTGTCTTGCCAGTCACCGACATCGGTAATGCTAAAAGCAAAATCTTTCAGCCAGCGTACTGAATGCAAAGATAAATCAAACTGTACTAACGAGTTTGAATAAAAGTCTTTTTCGACAACCAGATACAACTGCCCATCCTGCAGATGCAGATGTTGTGGCCGGCGGTATTGCGGGGCAAACTGATATAACAACAGCGGCGCTTTGTTGGTACCAAGTTCAGCCAGAACCTGCTGCCACAGCTGCACCTGACCTGTTTTTGGGTCCTGTGCCAACCAGTATAAACGTTGTTTATCCCGCGCCAGCCCCTTGGTGATCACTTGGGCACAAGGCGCAAGCGGCTCTGGTTTGTATTTTGCTACCTCAATATGCTGACGATAAAAATGGCATTGACCAGCTGCTGTCGCCTGAAAAACAAAATGCTTTGCGTCCAGCCATACAGCATTACTAATAGCGGTAAAACTATCGCTGGACAGCTTTTTTTTGTGGTTTTTGCTGTTGTGTTGTAACCATTGCCAATTGCGCTGCTCTGGCGCCCGATACTGATAAAATACCAGGCTGCCATCCTTTGACACCAGCGCAGCTTTTTCCTGCCCTTTGAGCGCACTAAAATTAAGCATGCTGTTATATACCGGCTGTCGCGCCTGCAAACCGGCATTTAACAAAAACATGGCAAAACCAAATAATAAACAGAACAACAACAGTGCACTGGCCAGCATATAAGGCCAGCGTTGGCTGGTTTTTTGGTGTTGTTCCCTGCGATGAACTTCTGTCTGCCACAAAGTTGCATGTTCCGGATGCATTCTGGCTTCTGGCCACAACATGGGGGGCGCCTGAGGTGATTCGGTGGGCAAAGCCACTGCTGGCAATATAGATTCGACCGGCAGCTGCTGTTCAATAGCCAGAGTCCAGCGGTAACCTCTTTTTGATAAGGTTTCAATACAAGGGCCGTCAATCAGACCTGGTTGCAGAATTTTCCGCAAACTGGCAACAGCACGCATCACGGCAGCATCTGTACCTTCGGTATCCGGCCAGACATCATCCATCAGCTGATTTTTGGAGATAATCTGCATCGGGTGAGCCAGAAAATAATTTAATAACTGATGCAGTCTAGGCTCAAGCCGGAACTGTTGTTCAGGTGTGACAGCCAATATCAGGCGGCCGGCAGCTTGGTCATAGCGCCAGTTGGCAAAACAGAGATAAGGTTCGGCAAGATGCACAGCAGCCTCCCCGGCAGAAGTTCTGCGGGGAGTATACAACAAAGACTGCGTGTTTTAAGAGAAGGTTTTTGTAACCAGTGATTTAACTTGAGTATTTAAAGCACTGATTTAATTTACCTTTGCAAATTGGAAGCGCAGTTATTACATAGAATCGCAGTGTGGAACTACATACTTGCAATCTGCTTCAACATTTGGCTCCAACGGAGGTTGTTGATTTTGCTCAGCAGGAACTTCTGGTGTTTCTGGCGCTACAGCTAAAGTTACAGGTGCAAAACAAGTTACAGTTGACAGTGCAATCACTAATAATAATTTATTCATGGTGTTCTCCTTGTTGGTGTAAAACGAGCACCACCATTAATAGCGATAAAGCACTGTTATACCTGACGAAAAACCAACAAAAGCATGATAAAAATTGCTAAGGCACTTTGACTTCAACAATATCCATATCTCCTGGTGTTCCCTGTAACGAATAAACATATTTTTCATTGATGCTGACAGAAAATCTTTTTAATGAAAAATTCATTTCCAATTTTAAATCCTGCACTTTGCCTGTTTGCAGATCGTAAGCGTGGATCCTGGTTTTGTTCTCATGAATACGCTGACTGAAATATAAATACCCAGCGCGCAGTATCATCTGTGGCGGAGCAAAACCAGAAGATTCCACCGGTAAATCCAGCACAGCTCCGTCTTTTCGCTTTAATTGATAGCCTGAATCACTGATGCGGCGACCGACCTGATACAGTCCATCCGGACTTTCTTTAAAATAATCCAGATCTGCGGCATAAAGCTCCTGCTCCAGCGTTTTGATATTCACTTTCATAATCTGCCAGCGGCCATTATTGCTGCTGGAAAAATAAATAAACTTGCCGTCATGGCTCCAGCCTGGATCACGGGCACTTTGTTCGGTTCTGGTCAATTTTAGTGCGGGTTCGCCTTCAGCAAATAACCAGACTTCATTGCCAATATTTGCCAGCAGATGACGACCATCAGGCGAAAACTCCATGCCTTTGGAAATAATAGTTTCAGTAAAATTACTGATTTGTTGTTGCCTGCCATCCGGATAATACAACCAGATTTGTGGTAAACCGGAACGGCTGGTCAGTACAGCTGCCGGACCACCTTCCACCGGATTCATTTCGGCAATAGTTTCACTGCGGCTGGACTGAAATACTTGTTCTGTTTTTGGCTCCGCGTGAAATAACGGATTATCCACTTTCAGAATATTGGTTTTGCGATATTGCCCTACAGTGGAATAAATACGCCCTTGCTGACTGACCAGCGTATCGGCCACAGGATCAAAAGTATTCAATAACACTTGGCTCTGACCGGTTTTTATATCAACCACAGAGAGTGTGGCGCTGCTGGTTGGATAAATAATTTTGCTGTCATTATCATACCAATCGATATTCATCGGATAACTGCCACTGAGCTGCACTAATAACCGACTGGAGCGACTGGCCAGATCCATAATCCATATTTGACCTGCAGCACCACCGTCATCGCGGATAAAGGCCAGCTGATCGCCTTTTTTGGAAAAACGCACGGCAAAATCACCCTGACTGGTTTGTGGTGGTGTAGTCAGTTGCTCCTGCTGACCACCGGCAAAGGGGTATAACATTAACACTGAATTTTGTAGTCCATCCGGCGTATGCGGATACACCAGATAAGCGCCATCAGGTGACCAGCTTAAGCGCCCACCAATACTTTTGGCACCGCAATTTGTCAGCAAATCATCTTTCACCATCGCCGTTTTGCCGGCATCCAGTGTCATGATGCGAATTTCACATTGTTTGTCATCGACAATATGCTGATAAGCAATTTTTTGCCCATCCGGGCTCCAGCTTGGGCCGGATAATAAATCTTTGCCGCTTAACAACACCCTGGTTTCAAAATTCTGCAGATTTTGCAGCACCAGCTCCACGGTTTCGTAATCGGGCAATAAATGGTTATAAACAATATGCTGACCGTCAGGACTGACAGCTGCATTATATTCCAGACCAATCATGCTGGAGATGGCATCAAAACGGGCAAAAGGCACTGTACTGCCTTCTTGTTGCGGCAAATACAGATAACGCCAGCCCAGATACAACAAACCACAACCCAACAAAAAAATCAGCCCCATGGTCCTGAGCCAGGAAGAGCGTTTGGGCCTGACCTGCGCAGTCGCCGTGACCGCCAGCGGATTTAACTCCACTTGCGCCGTGTTAAATTCAGCTCCTTGTGCCAGCACAACTTCAGCGACAGGCGCAATAAAACGAAAACCGCGTTTGGGGATGGTTTCAATATAAGTGGGTTCACGGCTGTCATCGCCCAGCGCCACTCTTAACACCCTAATCACACGGGAAATACGACCGTCAGAAACGTCTCTGACACCCCAGACATCTGCCAGTATTTCATCCCGGGTAATTAAACGTCCGGCATTCACGATAAAATAATTCATCGCTTTCTGGCATAAATTATCCAGATCGGCGGTGGCGGTGATTTCACCTACCTCGCTGAACTTCACTAACTTATCCTGTTGTGGCAGGTACCACCAATCACCGACTTTTAGATGTTGTTCTGGTTTGGATGACATAGCCTACTCATATCACTGATGACAAATTAATCACAACTGGTCTGCATTGGCATTTCAACCCAAATTACAGGTAATAACAATACGTTAACGCAAGATTCTGATACAAAGCGGCCGCTGTGCTTGCTAATGAACTGTTTCGTCACATTTTCAGGCACACCACGGAATAAAGAATTTGCACCAAGCTGTTGAAAATAATTAGAAAAAACAGGTAAGGCTCCACTACCACCCGTCAAACCAATTTCTTTATTATCATCACGCCCCAACCAGACTGTGACGCCTGTTTCATGATCAAAACCTGTAAACCAACTGTCACGATAATCACTGGAAGTGCCGGTTTTACCGGCAAAACGCTGCCGTGGAAATTGCTGCGACAGGCTTTGTGCCGTGCCTGTTTGTGTGGCTTGTTGCAGCGCGTATTGCAATAAATAGCTGGCTGAACTGTCAACTTTTGCTTGCGCTTTGGCTTTACGCTGATAAACCGGTTCACCCAATTGACCTGTTACTGCTGAAATTGCGGCAAGCTCCAGATATTGCCCTTTATTGGCAATGGTCTGATACAACTGTGCCACTTCCAGCGGACTCATTTCCACCGCCCCTAACAATGAAGATGGTTGTAACTTCACTTCACGTTCCAAACCGAGTTTTTGCAAACTTTGCCCAAGTGCCGGCAATCCAAGTTGTAAACCCAGCCGCACAGTCGGAATATTTAAAGATTCACTCAATGCCTGAATCAGCGGTACATTGCCACGGAATTTTTTGTCGTAGTTCAGCGGTTGCCAGTTGCGGCCACCACTTTTTAAGTTCAGCGGTGTGTCGGCAAGCACAGTACCTAAATGAAAACGGCTTGGCTGCATTAAAGCGGTCAGATAAACCACAGGTTTAATAATGCTGCCAATTTGTCTTTGTGCGGACATGGCCCTGTTATAACCGGCAAAAGTGGTATTGCGCCCGCCCACTATGGCTTTGAGTGCACCTTGCTGGTAATCGGTCACAACCATGGCGGCTTCAATGTTGTTGTCCAGCTTGCCAAGCCGGTTTAACACCGCCTGCTCGGCCGCCTGCTGCGCCATAGGGTCTAAATAAGTGAAGACCCGGATGCCGTTTTCCAGCTGGGATTTATCTTTGATAATGGCGCGCAGCTCCTGCCGCACTTTGTCGATATAAGCCGGAAACCGGCCTTTTAAATGTTCACCCAGCGGTATCACATCCAGTGGCCTGTCTGTTGCCGCCCGCCACTGGGTTTCATCCAGTAAACCATGGTCACGCATCATGCCCAGAATGAGATCACGTCTGTCTTCAGCTCTTTTGGGAAAACGGCGTGGGTCATAAAAAGATGGCCCTTTGATAACACCTATCAACAGCGCATATTCGTGAGGCCGCAGTTCAGCCAGCGGTTTACCAAAATACAGTTTGCTACCAAGACCCAGGCCATGTACTGGGTTGGCTTTAAACTGCCCTAAGGATATTTCATTCATATAAGCTTCTAAAATCTGGTCTTTGCTGTAACGGTAATCCAGCACCAATGCTATTAAAGCTTCATTGACCTTACGCAGATAACTACGCTGCTGATTGGTATACATATTTTTTGCCAGCTGCTGGGTTAAAGTCGAACCACCCTGCACAGTTTTACCGGCCAGCATATTCACCCATGCCGCACGTACCACAGACCAGAGTGACACGCCGTGGTGGCTGTAAAAATCACGGTCTTCCACCAGCAACAAAGTGTCTTTGATGGTGCGTGGCACTTTGGACAACTGAATTAACTCACGATCTTCCTGCTCGGCCGCCACCAGATGCTGTAACAACTGCGGCTCCAGCAGCGCAGATGCCAGCTTTTTACGCTCCTGGCCGGCGCTCAGTGCCTGCACAAAATCACCGGCAAAACTGACATGAAATAAAGTCGCCACCTGATGACCGGACGGGAAATCAAAAGCACGGCGATACACTGACACCGTATTACCATCCACATGGTATTGGCCTGGTCCGTTCAGCCTTGGATCAGCGCTGTATTGCAGCCGTTTCAGCTCCGCAACCATTTGCGCCTGCGACAGGTGCCGGCCCGGGTTCAGGCTTAAAGCTCTGGCATACAACTGGGCTGGCACCTGCCATTTTTGGCCGGAAAACAAAGTGGTAATTTTACTGTCGAGATAAATCAGGTAAATAAATAACGTCAGCAGCAGCACCAGCGCGGCTTTCAGGCAAAACCAGCCGATGGTTTTAACCAGTGGATTGAGAGGTTTGGCTTTTTTCGCCCGGCTTTTTTTTACTGTCATTTTTGCATCGCTTTTTTGGTTTTATTGGTCGGCATCGCTTCCAGCGGATTGTCCGGCCAGAAATGTTTGGGGTAACGACCACGCATTTCTTTTTTGACATCCTGATAAGCGTTTTGCCAGAAACTGGGTAAATCGCGGGTCAGCTGTAACGGCTGCTTCGACGGTGATAACAAAGTGACGGTGACCGCTATGGCACCGTTGGCCACTGTCGGTGTGCCGGACTGACCAAACATTTCCTGCAGCCTGATAGCCATACTGACGCCGTGCTGACTATCAGCGTCGGCGCTATAAAGCAGCGTAATATCTGTGCCCAACACTGAACGCCAGCTGGCTGGCAATAATTTATTCAGCGCCAGCTGCTGCGCATAACTTAACCGCTGCCACAATAACTGACGCAGATCGAGTTTTTGCAAAGCCGTCAGGTTATTGATTTCACTCAGATAAGGTGCAAGCCAGCTGGCAGCATCAGCCAATAAAGCGTTATCAGCACAATCCGGCCACTGTGCCTGCGGTTGTAACCTTGCTGCCAGCAAAATACGGTGTTTTAAATTCAGCGCCGCTTCCGTCCAGTTCAGCACCGACAAACCCCGTTTTTGTATTAAGTCGAGCCAGGCCAGACTTTTATCCGCCGGGCTTAATGCCGTGCTGATATTCTGCCGTTTTAATACCAAAGCACCAAAACGCTGCCGCTGCTCGGCAATAAAACGACCGTTTTGTTCATCAAAAGCAAAATGACGTTCTGTTTCAATCTGAGGCGACCAGTGACTTTGTAATTCATCAAGGCTAAAAGTGCAGGCAGAGCTGATTTGTGCATCTTTGCCAAAAAGCCGTAAATCGGCCACCACTAAATAAGGGCTGTGCGAAAGTGCATCATCGGGCGGCAACACAGCGCCGGTGCCGTTCGCCAATAAATATCCCTGACCGCGCTGCTGCGCTATACGGTCGGGAAAAGCAAAACTTAACAACAAACCACAAAGCTGTTCCGGCAGGTTTTGTTTTAATAAATCGCTGCTAAAACCGAGTTGTTGCAGTAATAATTTTGCCTGTTGCAACACAGGACCAGAAGCGTATTTCAGCTGCGCCGTTAAATCACAACTGCCGGCCCTTTTATTTTGTTCAAGCAGCGCCGCCATTAATGCAGCCAGTGCCGGCGCTGCCGGGTAACCTTCTGCCACAAACCTTTTGGCATGCAACAACATCGAAGCCAGCCGGGGTTCTGTTGGCAGCTTTAACATGGCGCGGCCATGGGAAGTGAGTTGTTGTTCTTTATCCAAAGCACCCAACCAGCGTAAACACTGCTCAGCAGCCGCAAGCTGGGCTTTGGGCGGTGGGTCCAGCCAGAATAAATCCTCTACCTTTGCGCCCCAGCCAGCAATCTCCAGCCTTAAGCCTATTAGGTCAGCTTGCAGAATATCAGGGGTAGTAAAGGCAGGGCGGCGTGCCCATTTTTCCGGAGTGTCCAGCCGGTAACAAAAACCAGGTGCTAACCGACCGGCGCGACCAGCACGTTGCACCGCTGATGCCTGACTGATTTGTATAGTGTCCAGTTTGCTAAAACCGAGTTTGGGCTGATAAACCGCCTGACGTGCCACCCCGCTGTCAATCACAACAACAATGCCGTCTATGGTTAAACTTGTTTCCGCCACATTGGTGGCCAGCACTATTTTACGCCTGCCAGGCATAGAAGCTTTGATGGCTTGTTGCTGCTGCACCAAAGTTAAACTGCCAAGCAGCGCAAATACGTCTACATCTGCTGGCAGTTGCTGCTGTATTAAATAATCACTTGCCCTTTCTATTTCAGCTTGCCCCGGCAAAAACACCAGCTGACTGCCCTGATGCTCCAGAAGCAACTGACGGGACAAACGGGCGGCCTGTAACCACAATTCTTCCTGAGTCGGGCTTTGATAACGCACTTCCACCGGGAAACTGCGGCCTTCACTTTGTAACAAAGGTGCCTGTAGTTTGTCGGATAATTCGGCACCCGCTAAAGTGGCCGACATCACCAGCAACTTCAGCTGTTCATTCAGTTGTTGTACTTCAAGGCTTAACGCCAAAGCTAAGTCGGCTTGTAACGAACGTTCGTGGAACTCGTCAAAAATCAATAAATCTATACCGGCAAGCTCAGGGTCTTGCTGAATTTTACGCACCAGCACCCCTTCGGTCACAATCAGCAACCGGGTTTTAGCGCTGCGCTCTTGTTCACCTTTTATTTGATAACCGATGCTCTGACCTACAGCTTCCCCCAGCTGAGTTGCCAGATAAGCCGCAATACTTTTGGCCGCCAACCGGCGCGGCTCCAGCATAATGATGTGTTTATCAGCAAAATCAGGGTGCTGTAATAGATAAAGCGGAAGATACGTCGATTTACCGGCGCCGGGCGGCGCCGTTAATAACACACGATTGTTTTGTTGTAGCTGGCTGCTCAGGGCTGCACAAATCTCAGCAACAGGTAAAGTCACGGCATAGTCCTGCTAAAAACCGGCCAGCTGCGTTTGATGGCAGCTGGCCTTATCCATCAGGCCGTCTCCGCCAGTAAGGTTTTTGCAACTAAACGAATGCCGGTACCTGTGGCACCAGCACCCCAAAAACCATTGGCGGTATTATGGAAAGCGGCGGCTAAATCGATATGCAACCAACCTTTGCCGTCATTGCCGACAAAACGGCTTAAAAAACCAGCAGCATTGCTGGCACCACCGGTACCACCACCTTTTACCGGTCTGCTGTTGGCAGTGTCAGCATAAGGGGAAGGGCATTGTTGTTGATGCCAGCGCTCCAGCGGTAAAGGCCATGCCGGCTCTGCAACTTCACCGGCATAAGCCAGCACGCGGTTTTGCAGCTCTTTATCCAGCGCAAACAACGCGTTGTATTCAGTACCCACTGCCATCATGGCTGCGCCTGTTAAAGTAGCGGCGTCTATGACTAAAGGTGCGCCGGATGCGGCGGCGCACATCAGGCCATCCGCCAGCACCAGCCGGCCTTCAGCGTCAGTGTTCACCACTTCCACTGACACGCCGTTTTTATATTTTAAAATGTCGCCCAGTTTATAAGCACGGCCGTTGATCAGGTTTTCTGCGCAGCACAATACCAGCTGCACCCGTTTTTGCAGGCCCTGCAAAATAGCCAAAGCCAAAGCTGCTGTGACAGTCGCGGCGCCGCCCATGTCACACTTCATGGTGAGCATGCCTTCGGACGCTTTAATGGAATAACCACCGCTGTCAAAAGTAATGCCTTTACCCACCAGCGCAGCTGCAACTGGCGCATCAGCATGACCTGTTGGGTTAAAATCCAGCACCAGCATGGCTGGCGCTCTGTCACTGCCACGACCAACCGCATGCAAACCAATCCAGCCATCAGCTAATAATTCATCACCCACCAGAGTGCGGTAACTGATGCTGCCACGCGGTGCCACAGCTTCTAAAAAAAATGCCGCTTCAGCACATAAAGTTTGAGGGGATAAATCTTCCGGTGTCTGGTTAATTTGTTTTTTCGCCCAGGCAAAACACTGTTGCAACTGCACCAGTTGGTTGATTTCCTGCTCGGTGCCGGCCCAGCTGACACCACCGAGCTTTTTCGCAGAACAAAAACCCTGATAAAAAGCCCATTGTTTATCTGTTGTCCAGTTGTCGCCTGAAAGCTGCACTTGTTGCAAACCCAAACCGTCTAAAGTGCGGCCGGCTTTTTGAATGGCTCTTAGCTCGTCAACCACAGGCTGATGAATTTGATAACCTTCTTGGGTTGGTGTTAACGCCGGATTTTTACCAAAACGTTCGTCGGCAGCTGTGTTGGTCAGGGTAATTTGCAACAGTTGAGTCATAAAAATTCCAGAATAAAAGCAGGAAAGAGTGGCGGGAGTGTACCACAGCAGCTTTTGAAGTTTACAGCCCTAAACCAAAGCAAATCGGGACATCACAGCAACAACAAAACCGGATAAATCAACAAGCTGACCGCAGATTCCCATCCAGATTTTAAGCTGCTGGGTTTTGTTTAATGCGGCAATAACAATACCGCATGCACCATTTTGGCACTTAAGCTCAAGAGCAGAATGGCAAAGATTTTTTTCAGCACAGCAACGGGTAAACGATGCGCCAGTTTCACCCCTAAAGGCGCGGTAAAATAACTGACCACTGAAATCAGCAGCACAACTGGCAGATACACATAACCTATAGATCCCCATGGCAACTCTGCATGCTGAGGCGCTGCATTGAGTTCACCACTGAGCGCGTAACCCAGGGTACCACTAAGCGCAATAGGTAAACCCAGGGCTGCCGATGTGCCAATGGCCTGTTGCACTTTTACATTACACCAGGTTAAAAAAGGCACAGTTAAAGAACCGCCTCCTATGGCCACCAAAGCAGAAATACCGCCAATACCCACCCCAACAGCAGCAGTTGCAGCGGTGCCAGGCAAAGTGCGGTTGGCTTTAGGTTTAATATTCAGCAGCAGCTGCAAAGCGACATAAAACATAAAAATGCAAAAAAACAGCGCCAGATAATAAGAAGAAACCTTTGATGCCAGCATAGCCGCCGCTAAAGTACCGACCACAATACCCGGGCTCATGCGCCAAACCACAGGCCAGAGCACAGCCTGATGCTGATGATGGCTGCGGGCGCTGGCAAAAGAAGTGACAATAATAGCGGCCATTGATGTTGCCAGCGCCAGATGCACCTGCTGACCGGGCGCAACATTAGTCGCAATAAATAAACTGGTCAGCACTGGCACCATAATACCACCGCCACCAACCCCCAGCAGGCCGGCAAAAAAGCCAACAGCACCACCTAAAATTAAATAAGCCCACCACAATTCCATCATTTTCTTCCTTTATATTGTTGTTCTTGTTGCCTGTTGTTGTGCCAACTACGGCTGAGATGTTGCCAACTTCTGTTGGCCGGGCGATTTGGGGCTAAGCCAACAATAAATCCGGTTCAGGTTAAAACCACATAATTTAATTCACAAGGGCGAAAAACTGGTCTAGATTGTAACGTTCATTTTTACCAGGTGAGAGCAAACCCTAAATTAAGGTGACGAAGCAAGACTCTGTCTGTATACTTCGCCGGCTTTTTTCATAGTGATTGCGATGGTGCTGTTATTCTGCTATCTATAGCCGCCATCTTTTTGCTTGGCACTGTTTTACAGGAGATTACCATGCCAGAAGGCAAAACTAATAAAGCACTGGGACTGTTAGCTTTAGCAGGCGTCACCCCTTATCAGGACGCTCCGGGCGAAGAATATATGAACCCGAAGCAGCTGGACCATTTCCGCAAGATTCTCGATGCCTGGCGTCAACAGTTGCGTGAAGAAGTGGACCGCACCAAAAACCATATGGCCGACGAAGCTGCCAATTTCCCTGATCCGGTTGACCGTGCTGCCCAGGAAGAAGAATTCAGTTTAGAGCTGCGTGCCCGTGATCGTGAACGTAAGCTTTTGAAAAAAATTGAAAAAACCTTACAAAAAATCGAAGATGACGACTTCGGTTATTGTGATACCTGCGGTATTGAAATTGGTATCAAAAGGTTAGAAGCCCGCCCTACAGCTGATATGTGTATCGACTGTAAAACTCTGGCGGAGATCAAGGAAAAACAACTCGGCGGTTAATATGACCATCGACGTTACCCGTTACAGGGGCCGGTTTGCGCCATCGCCATCCGGCCCTTTGCATTTTGGCTCCCTGGTAGCAGCCCTTGGCAGTTATCTGCAGGCTAAATCACAAGGCGGCCAGTGGCTGCTGCGTATTGAAGACATCGACACCACCCGGATAAAACCTGGCGCCGACAGCAGCATTATGCGGACGCTGGAACAATTTGGCCTTTATTGGGACCAAACCGAAACTTACCAAACAGAGCGCCTTGCCCTTTATCAACATCACTTTAACGAACTTGTCGCAAAGCAGCTTATTTATGGTTGTGACTGTAGCCGCGCCCGCATAGCCCAGCTTGGCGGCATTTATGATGGTTGTTGTCAGCACAAAGGCCTTCATCGCGAACCTTTGGCCTGGCGTTTAATACCTGGCCCTGTTGCGACTGAGTTTCAGGATTTAGTTTTTGGTATGGTGCAGGTGCCTGCCGCCATCACGCAGGAGCATTATATTGTCAAAAGGCGCGACGGCCTTTTTGCTTATCAGTTGGTGGTGGTGTTGGATGATATCGACCAGCAAATTAGCCAGGTGATCCGCGGCGCCGACTTACTGGAGATGACGACCAGGCAACAGGCTTTGTGTCAGTTACTCGGCAAAACGCCTCCCGAATATGGCCATTTGCCCCTGGCGGTGACAGCACCAGGCCATAAACTCAGTAAACAAAACCATGCCAGCGATATCGGTGCTCAGCAGCCTGCCCAAAGTATGGTCGCAGCGCTTACTTTATTGGGGCATCCGCCACCGTCTGAGCTGCAACAAGCTACAGTGGCAGAACTGCTGGCTTGGGCGCTTAAGCACTGGCAGCTGAGTCAGGTGCCAAAACAGCAGGAAGTGTTAGTCAGCAGCTGATAAGCAGTGTCAAACACCACAAGTTCAGGGAACACCAGGAGAACGCCATGTCGATGATTGCCCAAACGCCAGAACCGCCTTATTACGCCGTTATTTTTAGCTCGGTACGTACCGGCATCAATGAAGGTTATGCCGACATGGCCAACAAGATGGTGCAGCTGGCAGCAGAGCAACCGGGCTTTTTAGGTATGGAGTCAGCACGGGATGGCCTGGGTATTACGGTGTCTTATTGGGATTCACTGGAAGCCATTAAAAACTGGAAAAACAACCTTGCACATCTGGAAGCGCAAAAACTCGGCCATGAAAAGTGGTATAGCCACTTTAAAACCAGGATCTGCAAAGTAGAAAGAGATTATGGTATTTAAGCGATAGCAAAATCACCTGCAGCCAGACAAAAAGACAAAACCCGGCGATTTCATTCATTTTTTCGCCAGTCTGCGGTAAGATAGCCACGTTTTTTTTCGTTTGGCAGTGGCCTTATCAGGCATTAATCAGCGCCCTGCCCATTCTGTGTATAGGAGAACCACCATTATTTCCCGAGTACTCGATTTTTGCCGTCGCAAATTAGGCAGAAAAACCATTAAAAATCTGGCTGTTACCGAACAGGAAACTCAATCTGCAGAAGCAGAGCGCCAGTATAATCCCAGCGCTGCAAGCCGGCCACCGCAGAAAAACTTCCATGATGAAGCCACCCGCCGTAAACCAAGGCCGGAGCGCAGCAAACAAAAAGGTCCAAAACTGAATCCGGATCACCAGTCTGCCGTATTGCCAGCGATGAAAGTGCTGACACGCGATCAACATGGTGTTTCACGCAAAGATATCAGCCCTAATGCGCTGAAAGTCTTGTACCGCCTGAACGATGCCGGATATGAAGCTTATCTGGTCGGTGGTTGTATCCGCGATTTGTTAATGGGCCAACAACCGAAAGATTTTGACGTGGTCACCAATGCCCATCCGGATCAGGTGCGGCAGGTATTTAAAAACTGCCGGCTGATTGGCCGCCGTTTCCGCCTTGCTCATGTGGTGTTTGGTCGCGAAATTATTGAAGTCGCTACTTTCCGTGGTCACCACAGTGGTGGTGAAGACGAAGAAACAGTGCCAACGGGCGTGCGCAGTGACCATGGCCAGATTTTACGTGACAATGTGTACGGCACTATTGAAGAAGACGCCGAACGTCGTGATTTCACCATCAACGCTTTATATTATTCGGTCAATGATTTTGCCATTTACGACTTTGCCAATGGGGTTGAAGCCATTCAAAACCGCCGTATTGAGCTGATTGGTGACCCTGAAACACGCTACCGTGAAGATCCGGTGCGCATGCTCAGAGCTGTGCGTTTTGCCACCAAACTGAATATGGACATAGCACCAGAAACAGCCGCCCCTATTGCCGAACTGGCTGTGCTTCTGAAAAACATTCCGGCGGCGCGTTTGTTTGACGAAAGCCTGAAACTTTTTATGGCCGGTAAAGCTTTTGACAATTTCGTGCTGATGCGCGACAGCGGCATTTTAAAACAACTGCTGCCACAACTGCATAAAGTGCTCAAACAAGACAGCGAAAGCAAAGCTTTTAACCTGATTGCCAACGCCTTACAGAATACCGACGAACGTGTAGCGCAGGATAAACCTGTCACGCCGGCTTTTGTTTATGCCGCGCTGCTGTGGTATCCGGTCGAGCGCCGTATGCAAACTTTGCTGGTCGAAAGTGGCCTGAATGAAATTGATGCACTGAATATTGCCATGACCGAAATACTGGACGATGTGCAGCGTACTATTGCCATTCCAAAACGTTTTAGCATGAGCATTCGTGATATCTGGTCTTTGCAATGCCGCTTAACGAAAAGAGCCGGCCGTCGTGCTTTTAAATTGCTCGAGCTGCCAAAATTCCGCGGTGCTTTTGACTTCCTGCAACAAAGAGCTGCCGCTGAAGGTGGGGCTTTAACTGAACTGGCGCTGTGGTGGCAAAGATTCCAGTTGGCCGATGAAGCTGACCGCGAAGTTTTAGTGGCAAGTCTGGGTAAAGAAGGATTAGAAGCCAAACCGAAACGCCGCCGTAAACCACCGGCCCGTCGCCGCCCGGCCGCAGCACCTGGCACGGAATAACGGCTAATGACAGAAAAAAATGGCAGATAAAAATGACAGATAACAACAGCAGTATTCTGTGTTATATCGGCCTTGGCGCCAATTTGTCAGAGCCTTTGTTGCAACTGCAACAGGCGGTGTTGGCGCTGAAAAACATTAAGGCCACTGAGCTGGTAGCTGTTTCGTCTTTTTATGGCTCCAAACCTATGGGGCCACAAGATCAGCCAGATTATGTCAATGCAGTTGCCGCCCTTCGCACTGAGTTAACCGCTGAACAATTGCTGGACGCTTTACAACACATCGAACTGGAGCAAGGCCGGCAACGTAAAGATGAACGCTGGGGCCCCCGCACGCTGGATTTAGATATTTTGTTGTTTGGTGAGCAGTGTATCAATACAGCCAGGTTAACAGTGCCGCATTACGGCATGAAAAACCGTGAGTTTGTATTGTATCCACTGGCCGAAATCCAAGCTGATTTACAATTACCGGACGGCACTTTGTTGCAACAGCTGCTCACACAAGTGCCAGCCAATGGCCTGACGGTGTTGCAGCCCGCACCGAATATCACTTAACGCTTATTTGGCTTCAAGCGAATGAAAAAGCCAGCAGCCACTTGCCCGCTAATATTTGTCTGCTAAAGCAACAACTGTCAGTTGCAGATGTTGGCAACTTGTGCGATCTTGCGCGCTTTCAACCAATGGTCGGATGAGGACAACATGGCAAAAATTACCACATCGCAGTTGCTGAAACTGAAGCAACAAGGCGAAAAAATCACGGCGTTAACCGCTTATGACGCCAGTTTTGCCAAACTTTTTGCCGATGCCGGTGTAGAAGTGCTGTTAATTGGCGACTCATTGGGCATGGTGCTGCAAGGCCACCCGGACACATTACCTGTTACTACCGCTGAAATTGCTTATCACACCCGCTCTGTTCGGGCCGGTGCACCTCAGGCTTTTGTGATTGCCGACATGCCTTTTATGAGTTACGCAACGACGGAGCAGGCTTTTGCCAATGCCACACCGTTAATGCAGGCGGGTGCCAATATGGTGAAACTGGAAGGCGGTGAGTTTTTATTACCCACTATTAAAGCTCTGACCGAACGTGGTGTGCCTGTCTGTGGCCACATTGGTTTAACGCCTCAGTCGGTGCATGTGTTTGGTGGTTTTAAAGTACAGGGCCGCGACAGCGCAGCTGCCGACCATATTTTACAACAAGCCATTGATTTACAAGGCGCTGGCGCTCAGCTGCTGGTGGTGGAATGTATTCCGTCTGCCCTTGCCAAACGCATCAGCGAAGCTGTGCATATTCCGGTGATTGGTATTGGCGCCGGCAAAGACACCGACGGCCAGATTTTAGTGATGCACGATTTACTCGGCATCAGCAGCGGTTATATTCCGAAGTTTTCGAAAAACTTCCTGCAGGAAACCGGTGATATTAAAAGAGCCATCAGCAAATATATTGACGATGTGAAACAAGGTGCTTTTCCAGGCGCTGAGCATAGTTTTAACTAACGGGTTCTTGTTCCAACCAGCCTTTATTCCGGAGTAGGTTCATGCAAATTATCACTGAAGTCGCATTGCTCAGAGCAACAGTCAAAGCCTGGCGTCAGGCTGGTTTGACGGTGGCTTTTGTGCCCACCATGGGCAATTTGCACAGTGGCCATTTTAAACTGGTGGATGAAGCCAAAAGCCGTGCTGATAAAGTGATTGTCAGTATTTTTGTGAATCCAATGCAGTTTGGCGCCAACGAAGATTTAGCAAAATACCCACGCACCTTAGAAGCGGATTGTGCCGGCTTAATTACGCATGGTGCAGATGCTGTATTTACCCCAACACCAGAGCTGATGTATCCAAGGGGTCTGGCTGCACAAACTGCGGTGGAAGTACCAAAAATTGGCGACCAGCATTGTGGTGCCAGCAGACCCGGGCACTTTCGTGGTGTGGCCACTATAGTCACCAAACTATTTAATCTGGTGCAACCTGATATTGCGCTTTTTGGTAAAAAAGACTACCAGCAACTGGCGGTTATTCGTCAGTTCACCAGCGATTTATCTTTTGATATCAACATTATAGGCATTGATACTGAAAGAGCAGCCGATGGCCTGGCGCTGAGTTCACGCAATGGTTATTTAACGGCGGAACAACGTGCCGTTGCCCCTGTAATTTATCAGCAGCTGTTATGGCTGCAACAACAAATTACTCAGGGTTATCAGGATTTTAGGATGCTGGAGCAACAGGCCAAAGAGGCACTGAGCCAGGCCGGTTTTCGCCCTGATTATCTGCATATTTGTGACCGGCAAAATCTGGAGCTGGCCACCAGTCATGATAAACCGCTGGTGATTCTGCTGGCCGCTTACCTTGGTAATACCAGACTGATTGATAATCTCGAAGTCTGATTTTCACTGGCAGACGCTGCAGCTGGCAGCGTCTTGCCTTGTTGCTTAAAGCCCTGTCCACTCAAAAGCAAACATAAAAAATCTGCCGCTGTTTTCAGCCTGCAGCCCACAATGCTTATGGCTGTTTTCCGCCATTTTGTTACCAACGCCCTCGTCTGAAAAACAACAGGCAAAAACTTTGGGCGAAACTGAATCAATCGTTGAAGCTATGACAAATTTTGTTATCATATCCGGCCGCAATTTCTGCGAAATTGTGTAAAAAAAGCCAAAATAACTACAAAGGCCCGCAGGCCAAAATCTGCATCAGCCCGAGTGAAATCAGACGATGATCGGGCTTTTCCGAAGCATCGTGGTGTAATGTTGCCAGTCACCTGGAGTTTTTTGTAAGGAACCCCTGATGGATTCACCCAGCGCGTTAAGTTTAATCCCTCCTATTGTTGTCATGGCCGTTGCAGTCTGGTTAAAAAGACCCATTCTGGCTTTGGTCGTAGGTGCCGTTGTTGGTTTATTGATGCTAAGCCCAACACAAGCACTGAATAATTTTTCTGAAATTTCCGTCAATGTGATGCAAGACGAAACTATTGGCTGGTTAATTCTGGTCTGTGGTGGTTTTGGCGCTTTGATTGGCTTGTTGATCCACACAGGTGGCGCTCTGGCTTTTGGCCGCCTTGGTTCACAACTGGCCACGGGTCAACGTTCATCGATGTTTATGACCTTTGTACTTGGCGTCATTATATTTGTTGATGATTACCTCAATGCCCTGACTGTCGGTGAAGCGATGAAACGTGTCACCGACAAATATAAAATTTCGCGGCAAAAGCTGGCTTATATTGTTGATTCCACAGCAGCGCCTATTTGTGTGATTATCCCAATTTCCACCTGGGCAGTATTTTTTGGTGGTTTGCTGGAAGACAATAATATCGCTGAAAAAGGCCAGGGCATTTCGGTATATATTCAGGCTATTCCTTATATGTTTTACCCATGGCTTGCCGTGTTGATGGTGATGCTGGTGGCGCTGAAACTGATGCCGGATTTAGGCCCGATGAAAAAAGCGGAGCTGGAAACCCAGGCAGGCCGTCCTTTTGAATCTGAGTTGGCCGAACAGCAACCCAAAATCGCCAATCATGGCCAGAGCCATCATGCTTCACAGCAGATGCCGCATCACACCAGTGATGAATACGCCATGCAATCTATTGAAGAAGAATTTGAAAGTGGCAACAAACACGGCAAAGTGCACAACTTTGCCGTGCCTATGTTATCGCTGATTTTCTTTACCATAGTGTTGGGTAACTCATTAAGCGAACCTGATGTACTCAAAGGTGTTATTGCTACCTTATTGCTGACCATAGTGTATTACGGCGTGCAGCGTCTGATGAGCGTCAGCGAAATGATGGACGTGATGATGAATGGTTTTAAAACCATGTTGCCTGCCATCAGCACTGTGATTGCCGCTTTTATTTTTAAAGATGTTTGTGACAAGTTGTTGTTGCCACAATATGTGATTGAAAATCTTAGCCCTTATATGACAGCCCAGATGTTACCGGCTTTGGTTTTTGTTGCTATGGCAATATTGTCATTTGCCACTGGTTCGTCATGGGGCATTTTTGCGGTGTCTATTCCTATTGTGATGCCGTTGGCACATGCGGTAAATGCCGATATTCCGCTGGTAATTGGTGCTTTGCTTTCAGCGGCATCTTTTGGCTCTCAGGCTTGTTTTTACAGTGATTCCACTGTACTGGCAGCTCAGGGCTCCGGCTGTAATCTGATATCCCATGCCATTACTCAGTTGCCTTATTGCCTGATAGCTGCAGGGCTTGCTTTTGGTGGTTTTATTTACCTTGCGCTGTAACAAGCGCTGAGGCGAAAAAGCCAGAAACAGCTTTATGATAAAAGCCAGCTTAGTGCTGGCTTTTATTTTGGCTTTTTAGCTGTGCTTTTTACTGACTGGCTCTGCCACAGCCCTTGTGGCAGACTTGTGCTTTTCCCGCAATGCAGGTTTTTATCTTGATACGAATGCTGGTGTTGTTTTGCTTGTTATGCTTTATGTGCACTGAGCTACAGGCACAACAAACCAGACTCAGCCGCCTGCAGCTGCACAATGGTGATCAACTGACAGGCCAAATCCTGACACAGACAGCAGATGTCGTGACCCTTCAGCCTTCTTACAGCACCGCCATTGTTATTCAGCGTGCTGATATCAAACAAATACAACAACTGAATGCTGGGTCTGTAAAGCAGCTAGATCACAACAAGGTGATGACCAGCACACCGGCAAAGAAGGCGAGCGACTGGTCATTGGAGATTGATGTCAGCGCCAGTAGCAGACATGGCAAACAAAATGCCAGTTTGCTCAATCTGACGGGCTCAGCCGAATACCAGAAAACAGCCTGGCGCGGTGTATTCGACCTGCTTTATGACTATGAAATGAAAGAACAAGCGCCAAAAACCCATCAGTATAAATTAAGCCCCGGCATTGATTATTACCTGGAACAGCGGCTGTTCTGGCGTCTGACCAGCGACTATCAATACAACTATCTGGCCGCTGATTATAAAAATATTGATATCAGTACCGGACCTGGTTATGCCGTATTTCAGGAAAAACAGCTGCAACTGGATCTGAGCCTGATGGCCGGCCTTAAACGCGCTTCGTTCCGGGATACTGAGCCACTGCGAAATTTGCTGGCAAGTACTTCATTGTCTTATCATTTCGCTGCGCTGGAATGGGACCTTCAATATCAGTTTGAGCGCTGGCCACTGGAGTTTTACAGCGAAGGCAATTTGATGAAGTTATTAAATCAGCCACTGTCTTATCTGAGTTTTAATTATGAGCTGGTGTCAAATACCGGCTTGCGTTACCGGCTCAGTGACCAAATCCGGCTGTCCTGGTCTTATGACTATAACCTGACCGATATGGAAGCTTATTTACCACGCCAACCCAGAGTATCTTTTGATATTAAAGACTTACGCCAGAAACTGAGTATCGGCGCTTCATTTTAACGATATAAACTGATAGTGCTTGAGCGCTAACCTTTTAACTCATCCAGGCAGGGTAGCCGTGCGGCAACACTGAGAAGATCTGCTGAACAGAAAGCATCTCCGACAATTGCTCCTGCATTGCCGGTGTACCGTACATCCTGTACATAAAATTAACCCGGCATCAGCCGGGTTTTGCAGCACAGAAGATTTAATTATTCTTCGTCGTCTTCATCATAACCGTCGTCTTCACCTTCAAAATAGGTGCCCCAACCGTCATATTCCACGCCAAATTTTTGCGCCAGTTGTTCCAGCTTAATAGCGTCAGCTGTGATATTGGCTGCATCTAAAGACTGTTCGCGAATAGCGTCAAATACCCAGGCGCTACCACCATCTTCAAATTCAACTTCTTCGGCGTCTGTCACTTCAAAACCCAATTTAAACACTTCAACCGCGACTTTTTCCAGTTTGGCAAAGTCAGGGTGATAAAAATGGTGTTCAATTGTATATTCCGCGTCCGGATCACTGCCATCTTCCAATAATGCGTTGATGGTGTCGTCGGTAAATTCCTGCCAGTTTTCCATAAGATTATCCTGTAACTTTGCTCTGTGCGGCAGTGTAATCGCTGGCGACTTCGCTATCAAGGGCGCTGATTTTTTCCTGCATCAGGTTACGCACCTGTTCGGCTACTTCCCGCACTGGCACGGCAAAATCTTCCGGCATTAAAGGCGCCATGACTTCAATAATAATACGGCCGTTATTCCAGCGGTTCAGCTTAATGTTGCCCTGAGTCTGGCTCATACAAATAGGCACTATAGGCACACCGGCTTGCTGGGCAATATGAAAAGCACCGGTTTTAAATGGCAATAAACCACGGCCATAACTGCGGGTCCCTTCCGGAAATACCCACACCGACACTTTATCTTTGTTGATACGTTCAACGGCGCCCTGCATGGTGCCAACGGCGCGGCTTTTATTGTTTCGGTCAATCAGAATATTGCCGCTGAGCCAATACAGTTGACCAAAAAACGGGATAAATTTCAGGCTCTTTTTGCCAATGGTCACTGTGCCTTTCAGCAAAGCACCACTGATAGTAAAAAGATCATAATTGTTTTGATGGTTGGCAACAAAAACACAAGGCATAGCTGCCTTTACATCAGGGTGGTACCTGATTTCTACTTTGACACCAAAGATCAAACTGGCCTTGCCATACCAACTGGCAAACAGACCAACGTTTTCGGCGCGGAACGGCCGCACCAGACAAATCAACAGGCCTATGCTGGAAGCAATCACAATAAAACACAACAACAAAAAAATACGGATCAAAGCGAGCACACCAAACCCTCAACAAATAAAAAAAGCCGCTTAGTATAGCGGCTTCTTATCAGGGTTCTGGTTTGATCTGTGCTGATAAAGTGGCTATCCGCTGTTATCAGACGACATTTTTAGTGTTATTCCACTTCACCCACCAGCAATTCGTCAATACGTTGTAAACCACGGGGGAGTTTATTCCCGCGACGACCACGTTCACCGACATAATGCGCCAGATCGGCGGCCTTGATGGTCATCTTGCGTTTACCTGCCACCAGGGTGATACCAGAGTCAGCCGGTACCACAGCCAGTAACTTGACATATTCTTCCCTGCTCGCAGCGCGGGCAGATGGAATACTGATAATTTTGTTGCCTTTCCCTTTGCTGAGTTTGGGTAATTCTGCAATAGGAAACACCAGCATGCGGCCTTCGTTGGAAATGGCCACCACCTGATCCGTTTCCGGCTGACTGATAGGTAAAGGCGTTAATACTTTGGCACCTGTAGGTAAAGACAACAGCGTTTTACCTGCTTTGTTGCGGCTGAGTAAATCACTAAAACTTGCCACAAAACCATAACCGGCGTCACTGGCCAGCAGCAGCTGCTGGTTGTCTTCGGCCATCAGCACATGCTCAAAAGTTTCACCGGCCACCAGAGTAAAACGACCGGTTAAAGGTTCACCCTGACCACGGGCTGAAGGTAAGTCGTGGGCTTCAGCGGCAAAACTGCGACCGCTTGAGTCAATAAAAGCGGCATATTGATTACTGCGGCCAATAGCAGAGGATTTATAACCATCACCGGCTTTGTATTGCAGGCTGTTGCCGTCAATATCGTGGCCTTTGGCACAACGCACCCAACCTTTGTCCGATAACACCACTGTCACTGCTTCGCTTGGCAATAACTCTTTTTCACTCAGGGCTTTGGCTTCCCCACGGGACACCAGCGGACTACGTCTGTTATCCCCGTATTTTAAAGCGTCTGCTTCTAACTCATCACGAATCAATTTGGTGAGTTTTTTCTCTGAACCTAAAATGCTTTGCAGCTTGTCACGCTCTTTGGAAAGTTCGTCCAGCTCACCGCGGATTTTCATTTCTTCAAGTTTGGCTAAATGACGTAATTTCAGCTCAAGAATGGCTTCAGCCTGACGTTCGGTAATACCAAAATGGGCAATCAGCACGGGTTTTGGTTCGTCGTTTTCGCGGATAATACGAATAACTTCGTCGATATTTAAAAAGGCGATTAACAAACCTTCCAGCACATGGATGCGGTCCAGCACTTTATCGAGGCGATATTGCAAACGACGAGTCACAGTGTCACGGCGGAAAATCAGCCATTCCCGCAGAATTTCCAGCAGATTTTTTACTCTAGGTCTTTGATCTAAACCTAGAATATTCAGGTTCACCCGGTAAGATTTTTCTAAATCTGTGGTGGCGAACAAATGTTGCATCAGTTGCTCAACGTCAATACGGTTGGAGCGTGGCACTATCACAATACGGGTTGGGCTTTCGTGGTC
>NZ_JAVBXS010000064.1 GCF_030824435.1 Rheinheimera sp. | reverse complement strand
CTTTAACTGTTTGCTGTCTACTGTGAAGCGGTATTGTCAGACGACGTTGTCGGCTGGCAGCTTTGTTGTAGCCCCGGGGGTTGCTTCACAAATGCACTCAGCAGAGCAACAGATAAACTCAGCATAAGGAGAAAACCGACAATGGTATTGCAAAAGGAAGCTGTAACAGCCGGCACATCTGGTGGTAAAAGACCGGCACAAGCGACACAAACAGCAACAAAAGTGTTACCTGCGCACAAAGCCAGTCAATCTGACAGTGACTGGCTCGCTGCACTAAAGGAAGAAAATCTGGCGTTAAAACAAGCGCTCAGGGCAGCCAGAGCCCAGATTGCTGCCGACAATGCACATCTGGAAGTTTTAAAACATCAGAGCCAGTACGACGGTCTGACCAACACCCCCAACAGATTGTTGTTACAGGACAGATTTTTACAGGCGCTGCGTCAGGCGCAACGTTCAGGGCAATTATTGGCTTTGTTGTTTATTGATCTGGACCATTTTAAAAGTATTAATGACCATTTTGGTCACTCTACCGGTGATGCCGTGCTGCAGTCTGTGAGTCAGCGGTTACAGCAGAGCATCCGCAGCAGTGATACTTTATGCCGTTATGGTGGTGATGAATTTGTCTTGTTATTGCCGGTGTTGTTGCAGGTGTCTGATGCCAGTGCCATTGCCGGTAAAATCATCAAAGCCATCGCAGCGCCGCTGCAGCTGGATGGCCAGGTATTTGAACTAAGCGGCAGTCTGGGCATCGCGTTGTATCCGGCTGACGGTGACACTATCAGTGATTTGACGCTCGCTGCTGATCAGGCGATGTATCAGGCCAAAGCACAGGGTGGGGGCTGTTTTGTGTTTAATGGTTCTGTGAACCCCTTAACCCAAATGCATCAGAACAAAAACTCAAAAGGGTCAGCCGGTCGTATTGTGTTACAACGTCAGCGCCGGTATGAATAATAAAAAGTTCTGATCAATCACTACAAGTCTGCGACTGAGTTGCAGTTGTAAAGGGCTGTGGCGACAAGTCAGTTTTCAATGCACAACAACAGCTTAATAAACAGCGCACAACAACTGAAATGTCAGCTGTTGTGTGCTGTTGTTTAAGCTGACATTTTTGATGCACATTTTTTGATAACAATGTGCAGTACATAACGCGGTAAATAATGCAGTAAATAATGCAGTAAATGATAAATAAACACCTTCACAACAAAACCAGGTTATCAGCGGCTGCAGTGATGGTCATCTGGCATCAGCCGTAAAGATTCCTGCTTAACCACGTCATAACATTCGCAGCAGTTTTCTTCCAATAATTTGCGGTTCATTACCTGAATATGGCCGCGGCTGTAATTAATAATGCCAAGTTTTTGCAATTTACCGGCGGCATCTGTCACACCTTCACGCCTGACCCCCAGCATATTGGCAATTAACTCCTGGGTCATATGCAAGTGATCGCCGTTCAGCCGGTCTATCGACAACAACAACCAGCGGCATAATTGCTGCTCAATACTATGATGGCGGTTACAAACAGCCGTTTGTGCCATCTGGGTCAGCAGCACCTGGCTATAACGCAACAATAAATGCAATAAAGGCCCATGGCGGTTAAATTCATCTTTAAGCCGCTGGCCGAATAAACGGTAAGCAAAACCACCACTTTGCACCACGGCTCTGCTGGTGGTGCTTTCGCCGCCCATAAACAAGGCAACCCCAACCATACCATCGTTACCCACCACGGCAATCTCGGCTGAAGAGCCGTTTTCCATCACATATAACAAAGAAATAATGGAGTCGGTTGGAAAATAAACATAACGTAATTTAGAACCAGCTTCGCTGATCACCTGACCCAAAGTCAGAGGCACCAGCTCAAGGTGAGGAAAAATACGTTCTTTTACTTCGTCCGGCAGCTCGCATAACAAGCGGTTTAATTCTGGTTTATACACTATGGGCATCTGCAATCCTTGTCCGGTCTGGTAAAGAAAAACTTACAACGCCAGTATATGGATAATTTGTTGGCACAGTGTGCGTTAGCGCACAGAGTGGCACTTTTATAAACACAATACCAGTAGGGTTATTGCCTGAAACGCCTAGGGTGGGCTAATCCCCTGATAGCAGGCACAACTTTGTTGTAATAAACCTGGCCGGTCGAGAATTTTGACATGACCCCGCTGGTAGTGGATCAGCCCTTTAAGCTGCAAATCACCGGCTGCTACGGTAATTCCGCTGCGGCGAACGCCCAGCATTTCGGCCAGAAACTGATGGGTTAAATACAATTCGTGTTGCTGACTGCGGTCCTGGCTCATTAATAGCCAACGCGCCAGTCGCTCTTCAATCTGATGAAAATGGGCACAAACGGCGTTTGCCGACAATTGCGTCATCAGTTGAAATAAATAGCAGTGCAGCACAGTGCGCAGATGCGGATGCGTGGTTAAAAAAAGTTCAAACAACACCACAGGTATACGCCAGGCCTGACCTTCACCCTGTACTATGGCCTCCAGCGGCACCTGACGATTTTGCAGCACCAGTGTTGCGCCTAACATCCCTTCAAAACCAATCAAGCCCATTTCCAGCGGCGGATGGCCTTTGAGTTTGGCGATTAACGAAATAAAACCAGTTAATGGAAAATACAAAAAACGGTAGTTTTCATTGGGGTGACAAAGCTGATTGCCAAATTCCAGCTGCACCAGTTCACAGTCAGCAAAAAACAACTGCTGCTCGCCAGCACTCAGGCTGTTCAACAGCAGATTAGTATTTCCGGTAAGGTCGTCAGGTTGCAACACTGTGGTCATCTGAACTCCATCGGGCATCAAGCGTTCATTAAGGTTGCCGGCATTGCCTGTCAGACAGACAACAGAGCGAACAAGGGAATACCGGCCGCTGGGCTAATACCAAAGCAGCTTTTGGTTATTTCACCCGCATATCATTTTTCACCGACACCACACCGCTGATAGAACGGGTAATACGCATGGCGGTATTGATGTCGTCGGCCGATTTTACAAAACCACTGAGCTGCACAATACCTTTAAAGGTTTCGACATTAATTTCGGCCACACTCAGGGTTTTTTCACCCAGAATGGCGGCCTTAACTCTGGTGGTGATCACAGTGTCGTCCAGATATTCGCCTGTACCTTCCTGATTGGGTTTTGAGGCGCAGCCGGACAGATTGACCAAACTCAGCGCCAGTAGGAAAATCCCAAAAACTTTCAATGTTTTCATAAGATTGAGCTCCATGTTGATAACAAGTAGAACACAGACAAATCAAGCCATATCAGGGTCAGATCCGGCCTGTGAGTAAAAGAATGATAAAAATAACCAGCAATAAACCAAGGGCACTGCCGGGGCGATAACCCCAGCTGCGGCTATAGGGCCAGGTGGGTAAAGCACCAATAAAAATCAACACTAAAAACACGATCAACAGCGTCGTTAAACTCATAGATGGGCTCCAATAGTTTGAGATGCTCTTTTGCTGTTGTAGTGTAAAAGGCTGAGCGGACTTGTTCGGTGCGCTGTCGCACCCAACACTGATTGGCGCCACCTTACCGTCAGTTGGTTGGAATTATCTGCCAAATAACGGCTTGTCCGGCTCGAAGCAGTTATTCGGATTGCTGTTCAGAGTGCTGTTGCGGGACCTGCATAACAATTCCCGACTTACTTTTTCCAACTTAGCGGCGCAGCGAACAGAAGCAAAAGCTGAAGTCATTCAAACTCAGACTGATGTCCGGTTCCGGGCATTGTAAAACGCAAGTTAAACAGCGTTTTGCAAGCGCAACAAAGAGGGAAGCATGATGAGTTATCAGGAACGTGATATTTACGGAATGTATAAAAGCCCACAATTTGCCACACCACTGATGGCCAATGGCCCCGGGCCTTATCTGATGGGCGCGGAAACCCTGATTGGCAACAATGTGGTGAACAAAGCAGGCCAGTCACTGGGTGATATTAAAGAAATTATGCTGGAAGTGGGCACAGGCCGGGTGGCTTATGCTGTGTTGTCTTTTAGTACTTATCTTGGGCTGAGCGAAAAACTTTTTGCAGTGCCGTGGCGTTCGTTAACACTGGACACAGTGCAACAATGTTTTGTACTGGATGTTGATGTTGAACGGTTAAAAACGGCGCCAGGTTTTGACAAAGGCCACTGGCCAAATATGCAGGATGTCGACTGGGAAAGGTCGGTGCATAGCCACTATGGCAGTAAACTGAGTTAACTATTGTTGCTTTGGTCACACCCGCAGCCCTGCTGTGGGTGTGACCTCAAATGGTCTTCAGGGATTTTAGCGGCCAAATCACCAGATCAAATCAGCATCAGCCTGCACTTATGCTGATTTTTTTATATTGCTTGCTGAATTTTGCCTGCCTGATGGCCGGCAATTGCTGTGAACCAGCTGTTTGGTGGTTTGCCAGATACTGTGAATACTGACCAATAACGTAAAAAAAGACTGAATATGCCAACGCCTCGCTGGAGTTGTCTGCTGATGGTGTTGTGGTGCCGCTGCTGTAGGTTGTCTGTTCAGCCAGTTATGCAGATAAAAGTAGCAAGGCACTGCCAGAGCCAGCGCCAAGGCTGTTGCCGGTAATCTTCTTTTGATGTTGTGGTGCAGCAACTGACCAAGCTGACGCCTTCTGCTGCGCTCCTGTTGCAGCTGCAACACACAAAATGCAATTTTATTCTGAAGCTTAACTTTATCCCGAAGTTCAACCTCACTCCGAAGGGCAACTTGGTTTGGCCATATACCGGGTTTTGACATGCAAAATGACCTTCAGCTTGATTGAGTTTTATTGTGTTGTCACAGGCATCAGCTCAACAAACCTGGCGACAACACAGAAGTTTTAGCTGTCTTGCCGCTTTGGTGTTGCAGGTGACGGCATGAAACTATTGATCGTCTGGTTAAAACGTAAAAACCTGCTGTGATAGCGGATACGCCATAAGCATAAAGTCAGCAGCAATAGCTGAACAACAAAAGCCAACAATAGCGCCTGCCAGTCGGCAAGACCTGAGGCTTTTAAGCCTTGCCATAACGCCAGATGCAATAACAACCAGATGCCAATCAGCAGCAATGCCGCACTTAACGCCAATAACCAGATAGCCACCAGACTTTCGGCAGCCAGCTGAGCTTCCAGTGTAAATAACTGCAGCTGCTGTACCGACTCTGTTTTCAGTTGCCGCCAGTACAGCGCAACCTGACTGAACAAACCTTGTTCAGCAGGCGTTGTTGTACTGGTTTCACCAACCGTTGTTGTTGTGGTTGCACTCTGGGCTTCAGTTTTTTCAGTCATGAGACTTTGCATGACGGCGTGATTTAAATAACCAGCTCAGCACCACACCTGATGCAACGGCGATACCCAAAATCATCACAGGTCTTTGTTGCAGCTGACTACGAATGGCAGTGCCGGCACGGGCGCTGGCTTTACTGAATTGTTCAGCGCGCACATCAAAGTTTTCCATGCCCTGATTGGCAGCTTTTGCCAGATTATCCACAGTGCTGTGGGCTTTAGAGGTTAAGTTATCAATAGCCGGATGCAAGGCATCAGATGCATTGTTGATCAGACTATTCATATTTTGTGCTGCCTGATCAGCTTTGTTGCCAAGGTTGCTTTTAAAATTGTCTGTTGGTTCCATAGATCCCCCGAAGTTCCTGCCTGGCCGGCAATATTGCGCTGATGCAGGAAGATATAAGATGGCAGAGCGCTGCTTGATTATCCGTGCGCTGACGCACAAGGGCTGGTGAAGGCAGGTGAATACCGGACAGCAGCAATAAAACCCTGTTGAGTGATTGAGCAATATCAGGCAATCAACGACAAAAAAGACAATGCCATGTGATCTTGGGGCGCGTCCTATGGTGAATGGTCATTTGGTCAGCACAAGCTAAGGTTATGGCAACCACAAAGTCACACGCATTACATAGTAATTAAAACAACGGAGGCCAAAATGGCAGAACAAACAGAAAGCCCACAGTTTTCGGTACAGTTAACGCTGGTGGAAGGTTATAAGTTTTTGGTTGATTTTGGCGACATGGGGCAACTCTTCTCTGACGAGCCCGAGCCGCTTGGCCTGGGTGAAGGGCCAAATCCAGCCCGGTTATTGGCGGCAAGTGTGGCCAATTGTCTGGCGGCCAGCCTGGTGTTTGCGATCCGCAAATTTAAAGAAGATCCCGGCACTGTTTCTGCAACTGTCAAAGGTGCGCTGGAGCGTCAGGAAGGGCGCTGGCGTATTGGCAAGCTTGATGTGGTGTTAAAGCTTGGCAATAGCAGCGACAGCATGCCGCATCTGGAACGTGCTTTGGCGCAGTTTGAAAACTTCTGTGTCGTCACCCAAAGTGTGCGTCAGGGTATCGCAGTGGATGTACAAGTGCTGGATGCGGCAGGCAACAGTTTGCAATAACGGTAATAACAACAAAACAGCAAAAACCAATATCAAACACTATTCGGTAGTGTTGCCCTGCTGTTTTGCACCACGCTGTTTCAGGCACGGTATATGGCTGAAACAGCGGTTGGCAGCCCTGTATTTTTCCGCATTTTTAACCTTCGCCGGTAATTTTAATCAATAAAACCGATTGAATTCTTTGATAAAAGTTAATTTAGAAAATTGCAATTAGGGTCTACCTTTAATGGCAACTGCAAAGCCTGCATTTTTAAATGCTCAACCAAAGGATAAAAACCATGGACAACAATCAATCAGCCAAAGGCAAATGCCCGGTGATGCACGGGGCTAATAGCAATGCCGCCAGTGCCAGTATGAACTGGTGGCCCAAAGCGCTGAATCTCGACATTCTGCATCAGCATGATCGCAAAACCAATCCGATGGATCCCGACTTTAACTACAAACAAGCCTTTTTATCTTTGGATTTAAACGCCGTTAAAAACGATTTAAAAGCCCTGATGACACAAAGTCAGGACTGGTGGCCGGCCGACTGGGGCCACTATGGTGGTTTGATGATCCGCATGGCCTGGCACAGCGCCGGTACTTACCGTATTGCCGATGGCCGTGGTGGCGCAGGCACCGGTAACCAGCGTTTTGCGCCGCTGAACAGCTGGCCGGACAATGGTAACCTCGACAAAGCCCGACGCTTGTTATGGCCCATTAAACAAAAATACGGCAACAAATTGTCATGGGCCGATTTAATGATTTTGGCCGGTAATATGGCTTATGAATCTATGGGTCTGAAAACCTTTGGTTTTGCCGGTGGCCGCGAGGACATCTGGCATCCGGAAAAAGACATTTATTGGGGCTCAGAGCGTGAATGGCTGGCACCTTCCGGCGGTGAACACAGCCGTTATAGTGGCGAACGAGACTTAGATAACCCGCTGGCCGCTGTGATGATGGGGCTGATTTATGTCAACCCTGAAGGGGTGGACGGCAAACCGGACCCACTGAAAACCGCCAGAGATATGCGGGAAACTTTTGCTCGCATGGCGATGAACGACGAAGAAACAGTGGCATTAACGGCCGGTGGCCACACAGTGGGTAAAGCCCATGGTAACGGCAATGCCGGCAACTTAGGGCCAGCACCTGAAGGTGCTGACATTCATGAACAGGGTTTTGGCTGGATGAACCATCAAAGCCGTGGCATAGGCCGCGACACTGTCACCAGTGGTATTGAAGGCGCCTGGACCACAGAGCCAACCAAATGGGACAACGGTTATTTTTATTTGTTGCTGAGCTACGACTGGCAACTGACCAAAAGCCCGGCCGGTGCCTGGCAATATCAGCCGGTGAATATTAAAGAGCAGGATAAACCGGTCGACGTCGAAGATGCGTCCATCCGCGTGATGCCGATGATGACAGACGCCGATATGGCGCTGAAAATGGACCCTGAGTACCGCAAAATTTCTGAAAAATTTTATGCCGACCCGGCGTATTTTTCGGATGTATTTGCCCGCGCCTGGTTTAAGTTAACCCACCGCGATTTAGGGCCAAAAAGCCGTTATTTAGGCGCTGATGTGCCGGCCGAAGATTTGATCTGGCAAGACCCGGTGCCCACAGTGGATTATTGTTTAACAGATGCCGAAATTGCTGATTTAAAAGCAAAAGTTCTTGCAACTGGTTTAACAGTTGCCGAGCTGGTGGCAACAGCATGGGACAGCGCCAGAACCTTCCGTGGCTCTGACTATCGGGGTGGTGCCAATGGTGCCCGCATTCGGTTGGCACCACAAAAAGACTGGTCTGGTAATGAACCTGCGCGCCTTACTAAAGTGCTGAACAAACTCACTGAGTTGCAATCTGGCCTTGCCAAAAAAATCAGCCTGGCCGATCTCATTGTATTAGGTGGCACTGCGGCAGTAGAGCAAGCAGCCAAAGCCGCAGGTGTGGCTGTGGTGGTGCCTTTTATGCCGGGCCGGGGTGATGCAACTCAGGATCAAACCGATGTGGATTCTTTTGCCGTGCTGGAGCCTTTGCATGATGCGTTTCGCAACTGGCAAAAACAAGATTATGCCGTGATGCCGGAAGAGCTGATGCTGGACCGTGCACAGCTGATGGGCTTAACCGCCCACGAAATGACCGCTTTAGTGGGCGGCATGCGTGTACTCGGCACCAACCACGGCGACAGTAGCCATGGTGTGTTCACCCACAATGTGGGTGTGCTGAGTAACGACTTTTTTGTCACCCTGACCGATATGGCCTACAGCTGGAAACCCACAGGCAAAAATTCTTACCAACTGGTGGAGCGTAAAACCGGCCAGGTGAAATGGACGGCCACCCGCGTCGATTTAGTTTTTGGCTCTAACTCTATTCTGCGCGCTTATGCCGAAGTGTATGGCCAGCACGATGGCAAACAAAAGTTTGTCCAGGATTTTGTCAAGGCATGGACCAAAGTGATGAATGCCGACCGCTTTAACTGAAACTGAGAGCCCTGGCGGGTTATTTTAGCCGCAGTACCATCAGTACTGCGGCTGTTGTACTCTGAGAATATGGCAATCGTTTATCTTTAAGTGTGGACTCAGCTGCAGTTTTTATATCCAACTTACAAATGCTGGCAAAACGTTGCAAAACCAGAAGTCAGCTTCTAATCTTTTGAATATGCGCGCTTTTTCTTTTACGGAAACAGCATATTCTGGTTTATTCGCCACATCGAGGCTCTTTTGACTACAGTCAGACCACGCCATTCGCTGGTAAAAAAAATCACCCGCCAAAATCTGACAGTACTGCTGGTCAGTATGCTGCTCAGCTTTGTGCTGATTGCGACAGTGTTATGGCTAACAGCAAGAGAACGTCAGGGCAGCGCGGCTGAACTGGCTGCAGTGCAGCTTGCCCGTAATGTGTCGGCCATGCTGGTATTTAATGATCCGGTGGAAGCAAACCGTGAACTGGCATTATTGGCAAATCAACGTGAGTTAACTGCCATAGCTTTGTACAACACACAAGCTCAATTGTTTGCATCACTGACTGAACTGCCGGCGCCAGCCTGGCAACAACACAACCAGGCCCCATTGACTGAGCGCAGTTATCGCGGCCTGGAAATTGAAATCAAAACTCCGGTGCTGGTCAAAGGCAAAATTGAAGGTGTGCTTTATGTGCGTGAATCTTTGCATCAGCTGATGAACTGGTTTATTCAGGGCATCGTGATTATGTCAGCGCTGATGGCACTGATTTATCTGCTGGCGGCGCGGTTATTGGTGAAGTTGCAAAAAAAGGCCTTGTTGCCTTTGGTTGAATTATCTGCGCTGGCGGAGCGGGTTGCTAAAGAACGTAATTTTGCGCTGCGTGCGCCTGTGGTCGATAACGACGAAATTGGCAGCCTGACCCAGGGGTTTAATGAGTTATTAAAAAGGGCCGAAATTTGGCAATCTGAATTAAGCGATCAGCTGGAGCAGCAAGCACAAAGAGGTGATCAGCTGGAGCATCTGGCGTTATACGACAGTCTGACCGGATTGCCCAACCGGCATTATTTTGGTCAACTTTTACATCAGATGGTGACAGACAGCCTGAAATCCGGCCAAAAGTCGGCTTTGCTTTTTATTGACCTTGATAACTTTAAATATGTAAACGACAACTTTGGTCACGATGCAGGTGATGAGGTGTTGGTGCAGGTTAGCCAGCGTATTCAGGCCGCTATCCGTGCTGACGATTATTTATGCCGGCTCGGTGGCGATGAGTTTGCCTTGTTGTTGCCCAGGCAGGTGACTGTTGAACAAACCTCGCAACTTTGTCAGCGGTTATTGGCGCAGATCAGTCAGCCTTTGTGGGTGAGAAACCAACAAATGCCGGTTGGGCTAAGTATAGGTGTAGCGCTTTGCCCACAACACAGTGACGAAGTGTCGACCTTATTACAACTGGCGGATGAGGCCATGTACAGAGCAAAACGGGCAGGTAAAAATGGTTATCAGATCTATCAGGCTGATTAAGCTGCTTGGCTGTTGTCTGCTAAGCGGCGCCAGCACAGCACAACAATTGCCAAGCCTGGAAGAGCTGCTGCAGCAAAAAACCAGTGTTGATCCGGCCCGTATTGAAGTGTCGACCTCGGCCCGTTACCAGCAAAATGCCGGTCAGTCGCCGCAGCTGACATACCTGGTGACCGATGAAGAAATCAGACGCTTTGGTCTGCGTACCCTTGGTGAAATATTAAGTTTATTGCCAGGGCTTTATGTCAGCACCGACAGTAGTTTTGGTTATCTGACGGCCAGAGGCATTGGTCGTCCAGGCGACTATAACTCCCGTCTGTTGTTTCTGGTGGACGGCAGCAGGGTCAATGACAACATTTATGATGCCGGTATTATTGGCGGCGATTTTTTTATCGACACTCAACTGATTGACCGGGTGGAATACAGTCCCGGCAGTGGCTCGGCTTTATATGGCAACAACGCCTTCCTGGGCGTGGTTAATATCATTACCAAAAGAGGCAATCAATTGCAGGGGGCGCAACTGGCGCTGGCGGGCGACAATCAGCATCAGAATGCGCTGTCTTTGTCTTATGGCCTGCGTGATGACAGTGGCCACGAAGGCTGGCTGGCATTGAGCCAAAGCCAGCGGCGCCATATCGCCTTTCCGGCCATCGATGCCCCCCAGCAGCTTTGGTTACAGCAAGCACAAAATGATGACAATACCGGTAAAATTGCCGGTAGTTATCGTTATCGTCGTTTACACCTACAGCTTGCTGCTGTTGACCGTATCAGAGAAGAGCCAGTGTTGCTGGAGAGCAACAGCGCTATAACCGGCATTACCCGTGATGAAAACCGCAATTATTTCCTAGCGCTGCAACATGGCCTGAGCCTGAGCGAAAAGCTGGAAATGTTCAGTCATTTGTCGAGCAATAGTTTTTATTTCAGATCCCTGACACCATTTTTATCTGCCCCACAGCAGAGCAACTTTTATGATTTTGTGGTGCGTGGCAAATGGACCAATCTGGATCTGAGATTCAGCTATCAGCCAAACGCCTCCAGTCATCTGTTGTTTGGCGTGGATGCACAAAAAGACCATCACCAGAGTTATCAGCTCAGTATTCAAAACGTCATGCCGCTGCTAGAAGCCAGTAGCGACAACAACAGAGCAGGTTTGTATTTACAACACGACTGGCAGCTGTTGCCGGCCCACCGACTTATTAGCGGTTTTCGTTACGACTACACAGCACAAAATGTGCGTGAATTCAGTCCTAAAGTTGGCTGGGTCTGGCAAAGCTCGGCCGGGCAGAGCCTGAAACTCAGTTACGGCACAGCGTTTCGGGCGCCGAATGAATACGAGCAGGAAACCAACAGGTTTTTTCAGGTGAGTGTGCCGGCATCCGAGCTTATCCGCACCCTGGAAGCAAACTGGCAGCGCCAACTGGCGTCTGACTGGGCTTTGTCTGCCACCTTGTATCACTCAGAGCTGGAAAATATGATCACCAGTACCTTTGGCCAGAGTGCGGTGCTGCAATTTTATAATGACAGGGCAGTTACAGCGACCGGGCTTGAAACTACGGCGACCAAACGCTGGCTACAGGGCACACAATTACAAATGTCAGCCACAGTGCAGCGCGCCAGATACAACAGCGACAAGCTGGATTTAACCAATGCGCCACAGCGGCTGCTGAAACTGGATCTGAGTCAGCCATTATGGCGTGACGACTTGCAGTTAAACTGGCGGCTGTTTGCCGCTTCGGCCAGACAAAGTGTGCAAGGGGAATTGCCCGGTTTTGCCAGGCACGATATGTTGTTGTCCTGGCAAGGCAACAAAGATGTTTCGCTGGTGTTTGGCGTGAAGAATCTGTTTAATCAGCGCTACGTTGATGTGCCTTTAGCCACTGGTCTGTTGTTGCGTCAGCCCGGGCGCAGCGCCGAATTAACCTTACGCTGGAATTTTTTCCAATGAAAGCGCTCAGGCTGATGCTGATGCTGGTGCTCAGTTGCACTTTGCCGCTCAGTGCTCAGGCGGATGAGTCAGCGCTGAAAGCAGCCTTGTTGTACCGTTTTGTTCAGTTTAGTCAGTGGTCGGTGAATGCACCTTCGGCACATCTTTATTGTGTCGCAGGAGACGCAAAGGTTTTTGCTGCGCTGCAGGCTACTTTGCAGCAAAACGGTGAGCACAGTAAATTATTGTCACGGGTCACAGACGCCAAAAAATGTACCATCCTTTATGTAAGTGACAGTCTGGCCAAAGAGCCGCAATGGCACCCGTTATTACGTCAGAGCGGCTTGTTGACCGTGGTGGAAGGTGCTGAGTTATTTCGCAAAGGAGCCCATTTTGGTCTTATTACCGAACCCAACCGCATTTCTTTTCGTGTCAACCTGACATTAGCCCGTGAGCAGGGATTTCATCTAAGCGCCCAGATGTTGAAACTGGCAAAGGAAATTCATTAATAGCTGTAAAGCCGGAACAGATGTCAGTGTGTGTCGCACAACATACTTTATCTGCAATGAGAACGAACTGAAGTTTGCAATCAGAACAGTTATTTTGTGCAAGAGGAAAGCAAACTAAATTTGGTGCGTCCTAGTGGACTCGAACCACCGACCCCCACCATGTCAAGGTGGTGCTCTAACCAACTGAGCTAAGGACGCATAAAGACATTATTGCTGGTTGTCATAACAACATTTTAAAACTGGCGTTTTAAAATTTGGTGCGTCCTAGTGGACTCGAACCACCGACCCCCACCATGTCAAGGTGGTGCTCTAACCAACTGAGCTAAGGACGCATTTTGCAATTTCACCCAAAGGGTGGTTTTGACAACGGACGCTATAGTATTTTCGCTGTCAGGCTATTGCAAGTGATTTTTTGGCGCCGCCCGCCAAGCGCTGGTATTTTGTTCGAAATAGCAACCAGGGGACACTGAACCTGATTTGTTTGTTGTTAGCCCTGCTTAGACGCAATTTTTACCTGACATTGTTGTTGCAGTTGCTGCCACCATGCAACATGGCGCCTCAGTTGTATTTTTAACGCCATGTTTTGTGCTTCGGTGCGTTGATAAAACGCAGTTTTAATGGCGCTATGCTGGTACATGCGGTTGAGCAAAGGTTGCAGCTGCTGGCTTATGCCATCAAGTTCCGCCAGATAAGGCTGAATTTTCCCGATAAATTGTTGCAGCAAAATGTTGCGCAGAATTTCTGCTTTGGGTTTTGCCTGGGGCCTTTGACAAAATTTATCCAGATCAAAGTGTTCCAGTTGCTGATTCAGCGCCTTTAACCAGCTGTAATTCAGTCTCAGACTATATTGCCAGTCTGCCAGCAACTGGCTTTGGTAAAGCTGGCCCACTTGCTGATTAATCACCCCGGCGTTGGTGCTGGCAATAGTTTTGTTATCGAGCCTGTGCAGCTGGTATTGCATATCGGCCAAAGCCCGCAATGCTGACATTGTTGGTGCCACAGTCAAGGTTTCTCCGGCTTGCAGACTGCGCTGACTGCCTTGTAGTTGTTGGCGCAGCGTCAGATCGGTCAGGAAAAAGTTATCAACAACAACAGGCAATTCCTGTTGTTTTTGCCGGTAGATTTCTGCAAGTTGAGCTCTTAAACCGCTGTCCAAAGCCGGATGTTGCAGGCAGGGTTGCAGCTGATGTAACAGCTGCAATTCATAACCCAGTTGATTGGCCGGCGTCATGGTTTTGCCAAGGCTGTTATTTCGCTCCGCCACCAGTTGTTGTAACCCACAGCTGCGAAGTGCGACTAAATCCAGTAGCGTCAGCTTGTTTTCAGCTAAGGTCTGATAAAGCTCCCGCACCGGCGGCAGCGGCGGTACTGCTGCCAGCTCCGGCTGAAGTTCGGGTAAATCCAGAACTCTGGCCAGCCGGCTATGATAATCCTGCCATAAATCCTCAGCAGCGGGTTTACTGCAACTGCCAATAAAAGGTAATAACACTAATAACAGCAGAAGCATCACTTTTGGCTGTTGTATGCTTTGCACTGTTTTAACCTGCGGCAGCTTTTTGTTGTTGGCCATCTTCTATCCGGTGCAGTTGTTGTTTCAGTATCATTGCCAGTAATACGGCTGCTACTGTCAAACCGACGATAATACCTATCCAAAAACCATGAGCCCCCATTTTTGGTGTCAGCCAGTCTGTCAGCCCAAGCACAGTGCCTAAACCAAAACCTATAGGCCAATAAGCAATAAAAGTGATAAAAAATATGGGCTTGGTGTATTTCAGGCCACGTAAAGCGCAGCTTGACACCACCTGGATAGCATCAGAAATTTGGTAAAAACAAGCCAGAATCAAAATTGAGCTT
Organism: Rheinheimera sp.; assembly: GCF_030824435.1. Lineage (GTDB taxonomy): Bacteria > Pseudomonadota > Gammaproteobacteria > Enterobacterales > Alteromonadaceae > Pararheinheimera. The sequence goes on along the minus strand of NZ_JAVBXS010000064.1, from coordinate 984 downwards.
GCCATGGCAATGACTGTTGGCTCCGGCGTATACAAAGACGCTACCCAGCCGCGGGTTAAAAAGGTAAAACCGGCAATGGCAAAGGCCATGATCACAGCCAGCACTATCGCAGTGCTGATTGCTGTGCGCAGCTCTCTTACGTCCATGGCGCCGGCCAGATGGCCAACCCTGATGGTGGTTGCCATGCCCATACTCAGCGGCAACATAAATACCAAAGCGCTGTAATTATTGGCAATCTGGTGTGCAGCCACCACGGTAGGCCCTAAATGTACAATCATCAGCGGGATACAGGCAAATAAGGTCACCTCAAAAAACATCGCAAAAGCAATAGGGGTGCCAAGGGCAATGATTTGCCAGATCTCTCGGATTTTCGGCTTGTAACTTTGCAGTTTCAGCCGGTATGGGGCAGTACGTGAACTCGAAAGTGCATAAATACTGATGGCGATGAGCTGTGCCAGAAATACCAGGGAAGTTGCCACACCACAACCGGCGCCGCCCAAAGCCGGCATGCCTAATTTGCCGTAAATAAACACATAGTTGGCGGGAATATTCACCAGAATGCCAACAAAACTTATCCACATCGTGGCTTTGGTATAACCAATACCTTCAAATAGGTTACGAAGCACCATATACCCTGCAGCAGGGAAAACCCCCCAGGCAATGTAGCCCATATAATCCAGTGCTTTTTGTCGCAGTGTATCGTCCATCTCCATCATGCCAACAGGGACGGCGATAAACTGCATTAAAGCAAATACCAACAGCGCTAACGCAAAAGCAAGGTAGGCACCTTGTAAAGTCACAGCAGTGACTTCCTTTTTTTGGCCTGCGCCAAAATGCTGCGCAATCATCGGGGTGAGCGCTAACAGCAAACCCTGAAAAGTCAAAATGATCGGTAGCCATAACGCAGAGGCCACGGCTATACCTGCCATATCCACCGGACTCACACGACCAGCCATTAAAGTGTCAACCACGTACATCATGGTT
>NZ_JAVBXS010000078.1 GCF_030824435.1 Rheinheimera sp. | reverse complement strand
TCCCCGTTTAGCCGAGCCGATAAAAATTGAAAGTTTGAGGTTTTAAGACGCCAACTGTTTGAAGCGGCTGACGCTAGCAGCCGCTGAGTTTTGGCGGCGCCTCAAACTTTTGATTTTTAGCGGGCTTTCGAAGGCTCACCGGGGTCGTTTTTTGCGTCACTTTTTGTCGACACAAAAAGTGACTCGCCCGCGGAGGCGAGTCTCCGCATAGCGCCAGCAGCTGCAAGCTGCCCCACCGCTTATTTTCTTGCGCCCGCTGATGAACAACCCACAAAGCACTGCTAAACAGTGCCCGGCTGAGCAAACAACCAACCGGGCCTGTTTATCAGCGTAATAAGCTTCAGCGTCATAAACTTCGGCGCAATCAACTTAAACGCTTCAGGGTTTTATATCATCACCCTATAAGCGGCAAGTTATTTACCGGCCTTGTTGTTACGCCACAGCCTGCCACGGCGACTGCTTAGCAGGGTTATACCTGCCAGCAGCAATAAAGCTGTTGCCGGTGCCGGCACTTCTGTTGCTGCTACTTTTAGCGTGAAATCGGCACTCTGGGTATTTATCAGCTGACCGGCAACACTTTCTGCCCCCAACCAGTTTTGGTTAAACACCAGCTGAAAATCGCCGGGTTGTAGCGCCTGAAAAGTTAAAGTCGCCAGCACAAAACCTGGTTGTTGCGCCGCAGCTAGCAGCGTTTTATCTGTTGCAGCAAAGGTATATTCATCCAGCATAATAAAACCGGCCGCTGCGTTATGCTCGGCAAATTGCAGGCTGCCAGAGCCGGCATTTAAACCATTGCCAAAGGCCCAGTGTTGCAACTTTAAACCCGCAGGCTGATACATAATTTGTGTCCAGAAGGCCGCAAGGGGTTCGGTAACATCCGTGATTTTCAGCTCAAGGCGTATGGTTTCTCCCTGCTGATAACTCCGGATGTTCTGATCATAACCCTGCTCAGGTTGTAACTGAATAAGCGCTGCCTGCGCTAAGTTGCTACATAACAGACCTAACATTAATAATAAAAACTTCATGTTGTTTTATCTCTTTTGAATGACTTACACACTTTTTATTGGCTTGCGCACTGTTATTGGCTTGCACATTGCGGCTTGTGACATAACGCCATCATGGCGCGTACATCCAGCGGGCTTACCAAACCATCATTATTAAAATCATATACTTGCGCTAAAGCGCCCAGACTGAGTTGCTGACGGAATAAACTGATGTCGCGACTATCAATCAGGCCATTTTTATCCACATCAGCCGGGTGGTAACGCAGCGCCATATCGCTGAACACAGCCGCATGATCAGAAGGCCAGCTGTTCTTTGCCACAGCGGCAATAGCACTGCCTTCGCGCCCCAACGTTGTTTGCACTGTGGTGGTAAAAGTGCTGGCCGCTGTTGGTTTTAACGCAGCACCCTGCCAATAAATGCGGTCAATCCTGTCCTGAGGTTCAGTGCCTTTAAATACCGGCGACCAGGTATTGCCTGGCTGAAGCACAGGGTCCGGATGGATCGTTCGGTAACTATCGCTAAAACCGGCTTTGTGCACTGCATCGCTGGTTGGCCAGATAACCTGCCCTACACCATTACGTTTGGCAGCTGTGGCCGCTGTCCAGTCCAGATGAGAAGGCACGTTAAAATCGCCAAGCAGTAATACCGGGGTTTCTTTGGCACCGGCCAGCAACGGCTGTAAACCCTGCAGCAAAAAGCGGATTTGTGGCAACCGGCTGGAGCGGTTTTCTTCCTGTAACACAGACTGCGCGCTGGCACCGGCAAGTTCAGCCGCATAAGGCCCGTAATAATGTGGGTCTAAATGGGTGTTGGCCAACCAGATAAACAAGTTATTGTGATAAGGCAGTTTAATTTTAGCCAGCAGCGAAAAATCAATATTGGTGCTGTCTACCACCGGGAAACGGCTGATGGTTTGAATACCCGGATAGGCGCCTACAGCATGATACCAACCCAGATCCCCGGCCAGTTTGGCTGCCAAAGCCACATTCGCTTCCTGCAAAGCAATGATATCGGCTTGTGCCGTTAAAATAGATGTCAGACCTTTTTGATAACCCTGCTCCACCTGGCCAAAAGCACGCCAGACGTTGTAAGTCATTATTCTTACTGCTGTTTGCTCATATTGCAGCGCAGTAAGTACCGGCAGCGTGATGGTGGCATCCACAAAAGTTTGTTGTTCGTTATCCAGCGCCCGCACCACCAGCTGTTGCTGGCCAACATCGGCATGGCTTGGCAAACCGCTTAATATGCCGTCAGGCGATAAAGTTAACCAGCCAGGGGCGGACAATATTTTCATGCTAAATGCTGCGGAGTTTTTTTGCAGGTAAGCCGCCAGTTTAAGCTGATAATGCTGCCCCGACACTGCCGGATAAATGCGAAACTGCGGATGAAACCAGGCAAGCGGTTGGTTGTTTTTAATGCTAAAACTGACCGGACCTGCCTTGGCGCTGTAACCATCTTTGGCCAACAACCATACATCGTATTGGCCTGCGCCCAGCGCCAATGCCATCTGCAGCGAACCATTACCAACAGCGGCGCCTGCGGTTTTAGTGCCATTTAAATATAACCAGGCGGCAGAGCCAGGGCCTGGTTGCACACCTTTGGCATAAACCCCCAGCCAGTCAGTGGCTGTTGCATCAGGGTTGGTGAAGTCAACCTGAAGCGGCTGCTGAAGATCAAGTTCAGCATCCTGCAGCGATAACGCAGCTTGAGCGGCCGCTCCCAGCACTTCAATATTCGCCGCCTGTGCTAAAGGGCTATAACCATTGTTGGCTAAAAACCACAGACTATAGCGCCCGGCCGGCAGGCTTTGCGCCGCAAATGTTATTTTGCCGGTAATGCCAGTGGCCGAAGCCACTCTGCTGTTATTGATATATTTTCAGTCGGTGGCCGACCTTTGTCCCGGCTGAACCCCAAGCGGATAAATACCAAACCAGTCCGACGAACTGCCTGAGCCACCCCAAAATGTCAGCTCAATGTTGTCAGTTGCAGAAAAAGTACTTTTTGACAGCAAAAAGCCGCTTGTCGCAGCAGTTTGCGCCTGGCTGGCAAAAAGTGGAGACGACATCAGCATCAATGCCGCCACATACAAAACCATTTGATTAATAAAAGATTTTAGTCGCATACATAAGTCTCAATTGATGAAAGTTCAAGCAGATTAAAGCAACAAGATTTAAACAATGTGACAATGTATATTTTATTCAATATTCATAAATGACAAAAACCTGGCTCAAAGCCAACAGCAGGAACTGCTTAGTGAGCATTCAAGAGTGAGCGCGGGAGGCGCGAACGGTGTAGTTGACGCTGGTTGGTTCGATAGGACGATCATCAGTATCTGGGGTAAAATTTTGCTTTTCCATACAAGCCTATCTTGTTGATAAAAAGCAAATAAATAAGCATCGGCGACCACTAATGAGTTTAACTTTTGATGTCGGTGTACTGAAGTTGGGCTTCTATGCCCAAATTGAGTTAAGCAAAACGCAATCTATGACTCACCTCCATATTGCAAGCACGGTTAGCAAACAAGTCTGCGCCAATCTATCTACTGCCTGACTCAGCATAACTACAACTTTTATTCAAACCAGAAATACTCGGGTCAAAACGCTCCTTCCCCGTTTAGCCAAGCCGATAAAAATTGAAAGTTTGAGGTTTTAATCACGCGGTGACCGGACGAACTGTTTGAAGCGGCTGACGTTAGCAGCCGTCGCCCCGTGGTTTTAAAAAACAGGCGGCGCCTCAAACTTTTGATTTTTAGCGGGCTTTCGAAGGCTCATCGGGGTCGTTTTTTGTGTCACTTTTTGTCGACACAAAAAGTGACTCGCCCGCGGAGGCGAGTCTCCGCATAGCGCCAGCAGCTGCAAGCTGAAAACAAAGCCACGCCATGCCGCAGGCATAAGCTAAAAGGCAACAGCTATGTCCTTTGCAACAACCGCTGTTGCAACGACCCACCAAACACATTCACCAGCAGGCCAACAATAATCACCAGCGCGCCGAGAATTTGTTGTGGCGACAACCTTTCGCCGAGGATCAAAGCGCCGCTGAAAATCCCTACCACAGGTACCAGCAACGAGAGTGGTGTAACGCGCCAGGTTTCGTAGCGGCTGAGCAGCTTGCCCCAGATGCCGTAACCGATAAAAGTGGCGATATAAGCTAAATAACAGAGCGCCAGTACTGTTGGCAGCGTGATATTGGCCAAACTGGCGGTCATCACGGCGACGCCATCAAATAACCAGGAGCAGGCCAGAAACGGCGCTATAGGCACCAGCGCACTCCACACCACCAACGACATCACCGGGGTTTGATAGTCACGCATAATAATTTTATTGCTGATATTACCAAGGCCCCAGGACAGCGCCGCGGCCAGAATACACATGATAGTAGTGAGTGTGATGCGCCCCGCTGTATCGCCTGGTGTGAGCCCGACCTGGCTGGCATTGATATGGCTGACCTCGCCTTGCATGCCTGCGGTTGCCAGAATAACCATGCCAAACACAGTTACCACCATGCCGGCGATATGGTACCAGCACAACTTTTCCGCCAGCAGCAACACGCCAAACAAGATGGTAAAAAACACCTGCGCCTGCAACATCACAGAAGCCAGGCCAACCGGCATGCCAAGCTTGATGGCAAAAAACAAAAATGCGAACTGACCAAAGCTGATGGTCATGCCATAAGCAACCAGCCAGCGCAGCGGCAGCTGAGGGCGTTTTACAAAAAAGATGGCCGGAAAAGCCACCAGCACAAAACGTAAGCCGGCCAGTAACAGCGGCGGCATCTGCTCAACGCCAACCTTAATGACCACAAAATTCAGGCCCCAGACCACCACCACACAGAGCGCTAATAACTTATCTTTAAATGACATCTATAATCCCGCGTCCTTTCAGGCCCTGTTCTTACCACAGTATCAGCACAGTGGCATCTCTGCTGCTTTGTTGCAATAAGTGGTAGTTTGCTACCGAAAACCAACCAGATACCTCACTAAAACGGTAGTTTATTACCGCATGTGCACTCAAAGGTTATTTTTAGTTATTTAATACAGTTGCAGTTTTAACCAAATAAACTGCCAGCATATATAGGCCAGCACCATTGTGTGGAAGCCTCCCCTGATAAAAACCAAACTGCATCAAGTGCCGGTTAAAACAAAGTTGGCAATATCTTCAGCCTGGTATATTCCTTATGAAAAATAAGGTTATGATGCTGCTGTGCTGATTATGCAAAAAACTCTGCGAGGGATTGACTATTATGCCGTTGTTTTATTGGTGTTTTCTCTGGTTTATTGCTTTGTTTGGCAGCATGCCGTTGTGGGCACAACAGGGGGATAAATACCAGATAGCTGCGGCTCAACTCAGTGGTTTATTTAATACACCGGCCGATGCGGGGCAAACCCAGACAGATGCCGGGGTTTATTATCAGTTGTTGTCGCAAATACTGAAAGACACCGGTCTTGCCAGCCAGTATGAAATTGTGGTGTTGCCAATGAAAAGGGCCAAAAACGACTTTGCCCGTGGTCAGTTTGCCTGTTATGCCCCTGGTTTAGATACCTTTGATGCGCCGGAACGCCAGCTGTTAGCCAAAGATATTCTCAGCAGCAGCCCCTTTAATTACGCCATGGTAAAAGTACTGAGCAGACCCAAACACACTTTGGTGAAAAGTGCTGCAGATATTTCTGGCAAAGATCTGATTAGTATTGTGCGTGGTGTGCCGGTGAACGCACAAATGCAGCGTATTCTGGACAATGCCATGCAGTCTTATACCGTAAACAGTGAAAGGGAAAATCTGCAAATGTTGATGTCTGGCCGGGTGAATTATAGCCTGGTGTTTTATCCGGATGTGCTGGCGGCTTACCGTGAACTGGGTTTAACCGAATATTTCCCTTTTGACAAAAAATATTCGCCTTTAACCATTCGCGACAACCTGATTTGCCATCAGCGCCACAAAAAGGCATTTTTGCAAATAGAAGCGGCGATAAAACGTTACCAACAACAGGGGCTGCTGCAAAAAATTCTGCTGGATTATTATTTACCGGCAGAGATGTTACGCTGAGCCAGTGATGTGCTGTTCAGCGTGATGCGGCCGTAAGGGGCAAAGTAAACCAGAATTTACTGCCGCCACCAGGGGCCGATTCATAACCACAGCTGCCCCCCAACTTATGACAAATACGCCGCACTATAGATAAACCCAAACCATGACTGTCGGCTCTGACCGAGTGCAGTCTGGAAAACTCAGCAAATAATTTATCCTTTTGGTCTGCCGCAATGCCGTCGCCATGATCCCTGACCCAAAAGCGCCACTCTTTGGTTTCATTGGTCATGGGGTCAATGCCAATCTCAATGGCCGCTGGTTTACCGCCATACTTAATGGCGTTAGACAGGTAATTTAACCAAATCTCCACCAGCCACTGCGGGTGGGCTTTCACTGTAGGAAAAGGACCACACAACCGGATCTGACTGTGGTATTCGTCTATCAGCGGTTGCAGGTGATGTTTTGCTTCTTCAATGGTTTGTTCAATGACTACGTCGGTTTTAGTCACTTCGACTTCAGAATGTAATGCCGCCAGTTGTAACAAAGCATCAATCATCACATTCATTTTCTGCGACGCAGTCAGAATTTCGGTTAAAAACTTTTGTTGTTGTGCTGTATCCAGCTCTGCTGCAACCCCGGTCAGCAGGCGGGTCGTGCCAATCAAATTGGTTAAAGGGTGTTTTAAATCATGGGCGACGGTATGGGCAAAAGCATTTAAATCGGCATTTTGTTCCTGCAGCAGTACAGATTGTTGTTCCAGCCGTTTGGTCTGAGCCGCCAGCTGCGCCGTTCTTTGTTCCACCATCAGTTCCAGCTCCGCCTGATAAGACTTCAGCTCTTCTTCAACCGCTGTTCTGTGTTGCAGCTCTTTTGCCAGTCGTTGTTGCATGCCGTTAAAAGCGTCGACAATAGCGCCAATTTCATCGTCGGTGTAAAAAGTGCTGTCTGGCAACACCAGACTGGCCGACAGATTATTAGCATTCAGTTGTCTGGCATATAAAGCCAACTGATGCAACTGCCGGGTAACCCAACGATGAAACAAACGCAATAGCAGTAAACTACTGAGAAACAACGTAAAAAAGGAAGTTAACAAACCGGCATTGGCCGTTTCCCACATCTGGTTATTTAACCTTTCAGCATCCACCATCAAATGCAGTTCACCCAGCTGAAAATGCTGTCCCTGAATTTGCACTTCCAGCGGATAACGATGCTCCAGCAACAATTGTTGCAGCGGGCGTAAATCAATGCGGGTGAGCTTGCCACTATCATCAGTCAGCTCAATACGCGCCAACTCAGGAAATTGTTTTAACGCTTCCAGTTGTGACCTTAACCTTTGTGGATCCATGGTCCAGAGCGCGTCGCTTAAACCGGGCAGATAACTTTGTGAAATTTTATGCAGCTCAGCTTCGGCGTGTTGCAATGCTTCATTTTTTTCATGTTGCACCAGCCATAAGGTAATCAGCAAAGCCGCCAGAAAACTCCAGCCAAAACAAACCAATGCCAACCTGGCACCCATATTTTGCCGGAACCACAACCTGATGTTCAGAGGACTGTTCATCTAATATCCTGTCTTGGGATCAAACCATAATTCGGGACGATGTAACGGCGTTTGTGCCGGCAGCACCGGGTTGGTTAACCTGATGACCTGACGGTTGTTGAAATCCGCTTTGTCTATTGCCTGCTGAAAATAAGCCACAAAGAGTTGCTGCATACTGCCGTCACTGATGGCTTGCTCCAGCCCGTCTTCAATGGCCTGCGCCAGTTTTACGTCAGATTTACGCACAAAAAAGTATGAAGCCGTTGGATAATGCAACGCCCATTCAGGCGCTACCGCCAGCTCTTTGTTGGCAAGAGTGTCCAGCTCAGGCCAGATTTCAGTGACAGAACGCGGAAAATAACGCACCCGGCCTTTAAATAACATCTGGTACATGCCATCAAAATGATTGCTGGCTGACACCGCAAAACCATTGGCTTTCAGAATGTCATAGTCCGGCCAGTCAATGCCCTGCACTGTTAATAACAACTTCAGCTGCTCAGGCGTGGCCAGGGTGCGGAACAGTTCTTTGTCCTGCTGCCTGATCGCCAACAAACGCCAGCCCATCAGCCCTCTGTCGATTGGAATTCGCACAGCAGTTAATTGTTGTTCCCGCTGTGGATTGGTCATGGTCCAGGCTACATCAATGCCCTGCCCCAGCTCCAGCTGTTTCAGGGTACGGTATTGGGTCATTACAAAATCACTGGGTTTGGCCAGGTAGTGCCCACCGGATTTCGCCAGTGCCAGCTTTAACAAAGCAACAGGATAATCACCTCTTTTATCTTGCTGCATAGTTTTGGGCCAGGCATATACCACCTGTTGTGGTGTCGCCCTGACAACAGCGGCTGATAACAACAAGGCCAGCAGCACAAGGCAATATGAGTGGCGGGTTTTCATCAACAACAGATCCTTTTGTAGCTAACCACAGGCAGTATATGCAAAATTTGCGCAGGCACCATCAAAGCTAAAATATTAATCCGCAGTCTGCCACTGCCATTTTAAGAAAAAAAAGACCCGGCAAAAGCCGGGTCAAACTCCAGGTGTACAACATAAACACTGGTAACAACTACATTGGACTACAGGTGGAACAAGATGACTGCCGGTTAAAATTTAGCCCGCACCCCCAGTGAAAAACGGCGGCCATAAGTGGCGGCATACTGGATATGGGACGGATGGCCTAAATAACGGGTATCAATTTTGTCCTGCAGGTTGGCCACATCACCACGCAAAGTGATGTTGTCGGTAATGTCATAACTGACGCCTAAATCCATCCAGCTGGTGCTGTTATTGTGCAACGCTTCGGCCACCCAAACCCCACCAATCACCGACCAGTTATCCCAGGCGTAATAACCAGAGCGGTTGTTATAGGCAATACGGGCTTCAAACTTGTCGTTTTCGTAAAAGGCCACCAGGTTGGTCTGGTTTTTTGATAAACCGCGGAACGGTTTTTCGTTACCCTGGTCGTCTTTTTCACCGGACACACTGTCGTTGTAGGTGTAATTGGCCTGCAAACCAAAACCGGCTAAGTAGTCTGGCAACATCTCATCGAAAGTTTGCAAAAACGCCAGCTCATAACCGCGGATCCGCGCCGTTTTACTGCTGTCGTTATAAGGTTTCCAGACTTCAAACGGCTGGCCATCAATGGTTTCACTGGTTTTATCCCATTTGATAAAACTGGCCACTTCTTTGTAAAAAGTGGCAAAAGTGACAGTGCCACTTTCGTGGTAATACCATTCCAGCGCGGTATCAAACTGGTCAGCGGTATAAGGTTTTAAACCCGGTGTGCGGGTTTCGTAATAACGAACCCCCTGATCATTAGGTTTGACATTGATATAGGTATAAGGCGCCAGTTCGTTCAGCGAAGGTCGTGAAATCACCTGTGAGGCTGCGGTGCGGAAAATCACCTCGTCCGTCAGGTTAATTTTAAAGTTCAGGCTGGGCAAAATGTCCTCATAACCGGAATCTTCCTGCACCGGCTGCACTGCTTCCCAGCTGTTATCAACCGGCTTGCCGTCAGGGCCAAACTTCAGGTTATGAATGTTCTGGCTATGGCCGCTGGACTGCACATCAGTGCGGGTGTAACGCAAACCAAGATTTAACAGATAAGGCATGTCGAGCAGCGTATCTTCAATATTCATTTCAACAAAAGCGTGCGCAATGTCTTCCTGAATAATAAAAGATTGTGACTTGGCGATATCGGTTTTCAGTAAATCGGCGGCGGCAGGGTCCAGCTCCCCAAGGAACTTATACAGATTATCCATATTCACCGTGGCCCAGTTGGCCGGGATCAGCGCTTTGGTGTCGCCCATAAAATTGCTGATATTGCCGGCATCCAGCGCGTTGGCCGGTAAACGCCACCACTCATGGCCATAAAAGTTCACCAAAGCCGACTGGGGGGCGTTAATTTTGGCCAGGTTTTCCCCGGCAAAAATAGAGGCATTACGCGAGCGGTGGGTAATACGTTCTTTTTCCTGACTGTCCAGTCCTGCGCCAAACATCACTTTGCTCACCAGGCCGTCGTTTTCCCAGGTACCGGTAAAGGCAGCATTTTGGGTGGCGTCATTCACGCCAGTGCCGTCGGTATTGGTATACCAGGCGCCAAACACACTGTTGGGTGTCACTTCTTCCGACAAAATAATATCAGGCACCGCCTGGCCGTTATTCCAGTTAATGCTGGCCGATTCCACACCTGAACGCGCTACCACATATTTGTTGTCGCCATTGTTTTTGTTTTGCGCTTCGGAACTTGAAATATCAAAGGTATAAGTGAAGTCGTCCAGCACCCAATTGACGTTCACGCCATATTGATAAGTGGTGTTGCGTCTTGGTGCTCTGGTATCCACTATGTCCATCAAGGCCGGGCCTTTCCAGGCAAGCTGATTAGCCCAGCCATCGGCGGCCACATCCACATGGGTATAAACACCATTTTTTGCCGGTAACCAGGATTCAGAATAAGTCACTACCGACAACTGGCGACCATGGGAATTAATGTCGTACACACTGTATAAAGCATCAAAATTGACATCAATATTGTTGGCTGGCCGCCACTGCAGCGCCATGGTGCCGCCGGTGCGGGTTCTTTCATCTTCATAAGAAGTGAGCTGGGCATAACCCGGGAATCGCACTGCGTTGTGTTCAACCACGCCGTCACGGCCAATATCCACTGCCCTTTCGCTAAAGCTCCAGGCCTGATAACTGTCGTGGCGGTTGGTGTAATTAGAATGGGTAATAGAAGCTAAAGCACCAAAGGTATCGTCATTAAAAGTGTCGCTGATAAAAAACGAGGCTCTGGGGTCGTTACTTTCTGCCCTTTCGTTATAAGTGCTGTTCAGTGATCCCGACATCACAAATTTGCCAATATCCAGAGGACGGGCGGTTTGTACATTCACCACTGCACCAATACCGCCTTCCGGTAAATGGCCTTGTGGCGTTTTATGCACCTGCACACCGCTGATGAGTTCAGAGGCAATCACGTCATAGTTAAAATCGCGTGACGGGTTGTCGGACGCCAGTTTGCGGCCATTTAAGGTGGTGATGTTGTAGTCGCCGGTTAAACCACGCACTGTGACTGTCTGGCCTTCACCGTTGGAGCGGGTCACGCTGACCCCCGGAATACGCTGCAGCGCTTCGGCCACGTTTTCATCGGGGAACTTGCCGATATCTTCGGCCACTATGGCGTCAATCACGTTGTCAGCCAGTTTTTTAATTTCCTGACTTTCTTTTAAGCTGCTGCGAATGCCGGTGACTTTTATCACCTCAACCGCAGTTTCGCTTTTTGCTGCTTTTTTTTTGGCTGTTGTTTTGGTTTTTTCCTGGGTGGCCGTGCTGCTGTCCTTAGCTGCGCTGCTGTCTTGCACTGCGCCATTGCCTGCGACACCGGGCTGAGCTGCAGCCACTGGCCACGCCAGTGCCGAGCTTATCAGAAATGCCAGATAGGTTTTTTTCATGCTGTTGCCTCGTGTAATAAATAAATCCGGCCAGGCAATCCAGTACAAAAAGCCGCCCGCCAGAACCTGTTGTTTAAGTTGTTCAACGCTGGAACGGTTTTATTAATCCGCCTTTTAACTACCAGATGCCTCCTTAAATCCACTGGCTGTTTCTTGAAAAATAAGCAGCGGAAAAACTGCCGGCTCGCAGCAGAAATTTTCAGCACCAGCTGTGCAGACTTGAGGAACAAAACCGGTCGGGCAAGGGCAAAAGACTGTCATTTAGGCTGATCAGCGGGCCGGGGCTGTGCTTTTCCTGCTGAATATTCCTGCTTCCTAACCTTTGAGGGATCTGTCGTTGACGGGCTTTGGCCGCTGGCGCTAACTTCTGCGCCATACAAAGCCAGGAACCTGAAGGGAGCAGCAATGAAAATTTTACTGACCGGTGGCACCGGTTATATAGGGTCACACTGTGCACTGGCGCTGTTGCAGGCCGGTCATAGTGTGACGCTGCTGGATAATCTAAGTAACAGTGACGCTGCTGTGGTTTCGCGTATCCGTCAGCTGTATCAACCGCAATCTGCTGAGGCGGCTGAACTGTCATTTATTCAGGGAGATATCAGGGATGAAGTTTTGCTGGAGCGGCTTTTAAGCACACAGCGTTATGACGCTGTGATGCATTTTGCCGGGTTAAAAGCTGTGGGCGAATCCTGGTTACAACCAGCAGATTATTATCAGCACAACTTTAATGGCACCTTGCTGCTGGCCAGCCTGATGCAAAAACATCAGCTGCCCTGTTTATTGTTTAGCTCCTCGGCCACTGTCTATGCCGCCTCTGCAACCGCACTGGACGAACAAAGCCCCTGTGCACCAGCCAGTCCTTATGGCCGCAGCAAATATTTTGTGGAAGCCATGCTAAAAGATCTGCAGCAGGCCAACCCGGCTTTCAGTGTCATTTTATTGCGTTATTTTAACCCGGCCGGTGCCCACCATTCGGCGTTGCTTGGGGAAGCGCCTTGTGGCACACCCAATAATCTGTTGCCTTTTGTGGCAGAGGTAGCCAGCGGACAACGTGATGAAATTCAGGTATTTGGCGACGACTACCCAACAGCGGATGGCACAGGAGTGCGGGATTATATTCATGTGGAAGATGTAGCACAGGGCCATGTGCTGGCGTTGCAACAACATCAGGCTGAGCCGGGGGTGCATCTGTATAACTTAGGCCGGGGTCAGGGTTATTCGGTGCTGCAGGTGATTCAAGCTTTTGAACAATCTTGTGGCCGGGTTTTGCCTTACCGTATCACCACAAGACGGCCAGGCGACTTGCCAAGTACAGTGGCCTGTGCCGACAAAGCACAACAACTATTGGGTTTTACCGCCCGCCGTGATTTACAACAAATGACAGACGACGCCTGGCGCTGGCAACAACAGTTACAGCAGCGGCCTGTCGTGCAGCCTCAGCTCAGCCCCATAACTGACAAGGCCACAACAGGCCAGGACGGGGTGAAGCATGAGCCTTGCTGAGGTAAATTTTATGACTCAGGCACCAGACAACCATGCCTTTGCCGGCCCTTTATTTGATGTAACTGAACATCCGCACCGGCGTTTTAATCCGCTGACCGGCGATTGGGTGCTGGTGTCCCCCCATAGGGCCCAAAGGCCCTGGCAAGGCCAACTGGAAACGCCGGACTTTGCCACTTTGCCTGCTTATGATGAAAGCTGTTATTTGTGCGCCGGTAACCTGAGGGTGAATGGCGAACGAAACCCTGACTATCGCTCACCTTTTGTTTTTACCAACGACTTTGCCGCGCTGAAGCCCGATGGCCCCCTTTATCAGCACAATGAAGATGGTTTATTTGTATTGCAATCAGCCAGCGGCACCAGCAGGGTTATTTGTTATTCCAACGACCACAGCAAATCTTTGCCGCAGCTGAGCCAATTGCAGATTTTGCAACTGATCCGCAGCTGGATAAACCAATATCAACAGTTGTCACAGCAGTTTTGCTGGGTGCAGGTATTTGAAAACAAAGGGGCCATTAACGGTTGTTCTAACCCGCACCCGCACGGCCAGATTTGGGCCAGTCACTTTGTGCCGACTTTACCTGCCAAAGCAGATGTGGCGCAGCGGCAATATTTGCACCAGCACGGTAAAAATCTGTTGTTGCATTACGCCGCAGTGGAGCTGCAAAAAGCGGAACGTATTGTGGTGCAAAACGAACACTGGCTGGTGGTGGTGCCTTATTGGGCCAGCTGGCCTTTTGAAACTTTGTTATTACCGCTGTCGCCGGTGGCGCGGATGGAGCAGCTAAACCATGCCCAACAACTGGCACTGGCAGATATTCTGCAACAACTGACCATTCGGTATGACAATCTGTTTCAGTGTGCTTTTCCATATTCAATGGGCTGGCATGGTGCACCTTATCAGCCTCAGGCTGAGCAACAGGAAGATATCAGCCACTGGCAACTGCATGCCCATTTTTATCCGCCGCTGCTGCGCTCAGCCAGTATCAAAAAGTTTATGGTAGGGTATGAAATGCTTGCTGAAACCCAAAGAGATATGACACCGGAGCAAGCCGCTGCCAGATTGCGCAGCCAAAGTGGTATTCATTATAAAAATCAACAAGCTGGCCCGCAGCCTTATGCGGCAACAGCAGGCACAACAGGAGTTGACCATGGCTAAAGTACCGGCGCAGTTATTGGCTTTACAACAGGCTTTTGCCAGCCATTTTCAACAAGCACACAACATGGCGTTTCAGGCTCCCGGCCGGGTGAATCTGATTGGTGAACATACCGACTATAACGATGGTTTTGTGTTGCCTTGTGCCATTAACTTTTATACCTGGGTGTTGGCAAGGCCAAACGAACAACAAAAAATCCGCGTGCTGGCGCTGGATTATCAGCAGCAGGACGAATTTGAGCTTCGTTTTCCGATTGAACCTCACCCTGTGTATAGCTGGGCTAATTATGTGCGGGGAGTGGCCAACAGTTTATTGCAACAAGGTTATGCCCTCAAAGGTGGTGATATTGCCATCAGCGGTAATGTGCCCAAAGGCGCAGGTTTAAGCTCGTCGGCTTCGCTGGAGGTGGCACTTGGGCTTTGTTTTAGCCATCTGAGCGGTTTTGTTTTGTCGGGACGCGACAATGCCCTGAACGGCCAGCACGCCGAAAACCATTTTGTTGGTTGTCACTGCGGCATTATGGATCAGCTGATTTGTGCTTTAGGCCAGCAACACCAGGCACTGCTGATTGATACCCGCAGTTTAACCAGCACAGCAGTGACTATTCCTGATGGCCTGGTGGTGTTGATCATTAACTCCAACGTACAACGGGGTCTGGTTGACAGCGCTTATAACGAAAGGCGGCAACAATGTGAAGCTGCTGCCCAAAAACTCGGCATCAGGGCATTGCGTGATATCAGTTATCTGGAGCTGCAACAGCAACAATATAAGTTGTCGGCATTAGAAGCTAAACGTGCCCGCCATGTGGTCAGTGAAAACGACCGCACCGAACAAGCCGCTAAAGCCCTGCAACAAGGCGATATACGTTTATTAAGCCGTTTAATGGCGCAGTCGCACCAGTCAATGCAGCAGGATTTTGAAATTACAGTGCCGGCCATTGACTGCCTGGTGCAGCTGGTCAGCATTGTGATTGGCCAGCAAGGTGGTGTGCGTATGACAGGCGGTGGTTTTGGCGGTTGTGTGGTGGCACTGCTGCCAGAGGCTTTAGTGGCGGATGTTACTGCGCTGGTCAAGCGTGAATACCCGAAACGGACCGGCCTTGTTGCCGATATTTTTTTGTGTGAAGCCAGTCAGGGAGCAACCCGGCTGTGAATCAACTGAACCCGGCCTTGCCACTGCCTGACAACACTGCGCCAACAGCTATGGAGATGTCAGGCAGCGGCAAAACCACACCGCCGCCGCAAGTGATATTGCTGCAAAACGATGCGGGTCTTGCCGTGGAAGTGTTGCCTTTTGGCGCTTATATCAAAGCCATTCGTTTTTATGGCCAAAATCTGACCTTAAGTTACCCAACAGCAGCGGAGTATCTCAAGGACAGCTGTTATTTAGGCGCCACTGTTGGCCGTTATGCCAACCGGATCCGTCATGGCCGGTTTTTACTGGGACAACAATGGGTTCAGCTTGATCTCAATGCCAATGGCCATTGTTTACACGGTGGTTTTGGCGACAAAG
>NZ_JAVBXS010000101.1 GCF_030824435.1 Rheinheimera sp. | reverse complement strand
GCACGGCGTCGGCGGCATATGCCTCGGTGGTGGAATTGGTAGACACACTAGCTTCAGGTGTTAGCGCTTCGCGGCGTGGGGGTTCGAGTCCCCCCCTAGGCACCAAAGTCGTTGACAAATAAAGCCGTATTGCAAAATACGCAGAACACATGCCTCGGTGGTGGAATTGGTAGACACACTAGCTTCAGGTGTTAGCGCTTCGCGGCGTGGGGGTTCGAGTCCCCCCCTAGGCACCAAATTAACCAGCTTTTAAGCTGGTTTTTTTGTATCTGCATTTTGTATCAGACTGGCTTGAACGCCGGCGGAATCTTCAGAATTTCCCATCATATCCACAGCAATTTTTGCGGTCACAATACTGTTGTTGCTAACCTTGCTCACTGCGTTGTGCTGCCATTCACATTGTTTTGCCGCAATCGGGCTGTATGATGTTGCTGCTGGCAAAAATTGCTGCCGTTGTGACACTTTTTGTCACAATTTGTTCTGTACAATATTCAAGCTATGGTTATGACAGACGTATACACTCAAGCATGTGTGAACCGCAGTTGAGGTGTGTTATGCCTACAGTCATTCATCATTTTGCGATTAAAATTTTATCTGTCACAACATTGTTGTTGCTTGCTGCCTGCCAGCAAACGCCGGCAACTTCCGGCCAGCATATTGCATCCGGATTGTTGTTACAGGACAGCGAATTTCAGTCCATTAATATTCCTGTAGAAACCGAACAACAAATTTTTGCCTTACCTGAAGCTGTGGTCGCTCAGGCCAGACAGCAAGTGTTGCCTTATCAATATGCCGATGAGCGCAGCCTGGCGCTGTTGACTTTTATTTTTGGTAGTGACGGCGACCCGCTGGAATATGTAAATAATGCAACCCTGATAGCAAGCGACACTTATGCCAAAAAAGAAGCGAATTGTTTGTCGTTGACAATTTTGGCTTATAGTCTGGCGCAACAGCTTGGTTTTGACGCACATTTTCAGGATGTTGATGTGCCGGAATATTGGATCACCAGGTCTGGTAATAGCATGCTGAACGGCCATGTAAATCTGATGATTTATCCCAATAAAATCCGAAGTTCAGCGCAACATATTGTGGTGTTAAGAGGCAATGGTTATCTGATTGATTTTGACATGGTGCCACAGCGTGCAAGACAACAGGCAACACGTATTCCCCAACAAAGCATAGTGGCAATGTTTTACAACAATAAAGCCGCTGACGCGATGATGGCCGGTGATTATGACTTGGCCTATCACTACCTCAAAGCCGCTATTAACACCGCACCACAACTGGCGCAAAACTGGAATAATCTGGCGGTGTTGTATCGCAAAAAAGACATGTTAGCGCTGGCTGAACAAGTGTATTTGCACAGTCTGAGGCTGGAGCCTGAACATTCTAATACCATGTCGAATCTGGCAATGTTGTATGAGCTGACAGGGCGTCAGCAAGAGGCCACTGCACTGGAGCAACAGGTGGAGAAAAAACGGCTGAATAACCCCTATTATTTTATTATGCAAGGCAATGAAGCGTTGGAGCGGCAGCAAGCCGACAGCGCTATTAAACATTTTCGCCGCAGCCTGAAATTGCAACCTCATGTGCCAGAAGCTTATTTTGGTCTGGCGCGCAGTTATGTGCTGAAACAGGATTTGCTGCAGGCAAGTCATTATCTGCAAGCTGCTAAACGCCATACCGACTCAGCGCCTGAGCGGCGGCGTTATCAACATAAACTGGATATGTTAAATGCAGTGGCAAAACAGGACTAAACATCGTGTAGCGCCAAAGAGCCGATTTTGCTCTTTGGTGCTGTTATTGTTGTTGCCATTTCCACTGGCTGCATTTCTGCCAACAGCAGCAGCTATGCTGACAGCTGAATTTTCTACTCAGCCCATGCAAGGATCTACACAACAAGTTTCGCCGCAGTCCACAACACAGGTTGCACAGATGCCACCTTTGTTATGGCAAGCCGCCTGGCAGGATTTACAAACTTTATCGTCAGATGAGATGGCAGGGCGCAGCAGTGGCAGCGCCGGCAGTGTGCTGGCACAACAATATATACAACAACGTTTTTATGAGATTGGTCTGCAGGCGTTGACAACAGATTATCGGCAGCCTTTTGCATTTAAAGTGGGGTTTAGCCAACATCGGGGGGTCAATCTGTTTGCCATGCAAAAAGGTTGTTCTTATCCGGACATTTATATTGTGGTGACAGCCCATTATGATCACCTGAAAAGCAGAGGAAAAACCATTTATAACGGTGCAGATGACAACGCTTCTGGCGTGGCTGGTTTGTTGTATCTGGCTGCTTTGCTCAAGCAACAGTGCCCGGCTTATTCTTATCTTTTTGTTGCCACTGATGCGGAAGAGCATGGTCTGGATGGTGCCAGAGCTTTTTTGGCAAATCCTCCGGTGCCGGCAGCGCAGATGTTATTGAATATTAATCTGGATATGATTGGCCGGGGCGAAAGGCGCAATCGTTTATATTTGCTTGGCAAACGTAGTTTACCTGCCATCAAAACAATGCCAAGAACCGAACAAGCGGGTGTACGTTTAGTGCTGGCCAATGAGCAGCGTGATCAAAGCAGGGGCAGTGCCAGCGTCGACTGGAGCAATGCCAGTGATCATGGTGTATTCCGTCGTGCCGGTATTCCATATTTGTATTTTGGCGTGGATTTACATGCCGATTACCACACACAGGACGACGACTGGCAGCGTATTGACCCAGATTTTTTCCAGGCTGCCCTGGTGCAAATCAGCAGTACTGTGTATTGGCTGGAACAACAAAACCCTACTCAGTTGCAGTATCCGCGTGAAGCCGCAGCCGACTAAATGTGGTCAGTTGCTTTTGACTCTGCATCAAAGATCAATAACTGCTGTGGCCCTGCCTGTTGTTTGACGGGTCTTTTACGACTGGCATGGCGCTGTATTACCTGTTGTTGTACCAAACGCCACTGCAGTTTGTCCTGCCCGGCCGACCAGGCCGATAATTTTGCTCTGGCTTGACGCATGGCCTGCTCCAGCTGTACCACCGGCATGGGATAGTCGATATCCGGATAAACACCATAACGCTGTTGTAAATTTACCGGCAATAACCAGGGGCTGTGCAGCCAGCTGTCAGGTAGCTGCGCAAGTTCAGGGCACCAGCGCCGGATAAAATGCCCGTTTGGATCTTTTAACTGGCTTTGTTTCAGTGGGTTATAGATGCGGTTTGGGTTAATAGAGGTTGTACCCGATTGCATCTGAATTTGTGGGTAATGAATACCGGGTTCGTAGTCGACAAAACATTGCGCCAGAAACAGTGCTGTTGGCCGCCAATGTAACCACAGATGATAGGCTGCAAAAGCCACCAACATAGCGCGGCCGCGAAAATGTAACCAGCCGGTACTAAGCAGACAGCGAATAGCTGCATCAATCAAGGGATAACCGGTTTGACCCGCACAAAAAGCGGCAAACTTTTCACGGGCGAAATCTTGTTCCCGCATGCCATCAAAACCCGGATGCATATTGGCCATTTCAATCAAGGGTTCGTCTTCCAGCTTCTGGATAAAATGACAATGCCAACGTAATCTGCTGAAAAATGCTGCCAGCGCCGCTTTGTGCCCCTGCGACTGTTGTTGTTGCATCTCGCGCCAGCATTGCTGTTGTAAAGCGCGCATGCTAACCATGCCATAACTTAAAAAAGGACTGAGTCTGGAGCAGCTTTGGCTGGCTCTGGCGGCATAAGAAATATGCTTTTGGTAGTTGCCCGACCTTGTGAGAAAAAAACTGTGAAGGGTAGAGTGCAGTTCAGTGGCCTGTTGCGTCTGTTGGCAGGGTGGTAAGTCAATACGCCTTTCTGGTGACAGCTGCGCAAGCAGCAGCGCCAGATTGGGTTGTGGTGACGTGACCGGAGGCAACTTGGCAGGTGTCTGTATTAATGGCGTTTTTAACCAGGCATCCGCCTGACTGAACCATAAATCACGGTCTTTCAGCGGCCGGAATACGGCAAACTGCCGGAATTGTTGCCAGAGTACACCATGCTGCGCCAGTGCCTGCTGTACGGCCAAATCGCGTTGATAACTCCATAAATTGCCGGTTTCTTCATGGCTGAACACTGCACTGGCCTGATACTGCCGGCACAGCTGCAGTAATACTTTACTGGCCGGTCCACGTTGCACCAACAAAGCTTGACCAAGTTGTTGTAGCTGCCGATCAAGCTCCAGCAAAGCGCCGCGGATAAACTGCCAGTGTCTGAGCGACGTGTCAGGCTGTTGCCAGTAATCCGGTTCAATAATATAAAGTGGCAACACTGGCCCGCGTTGTGCCGCAGCCGCAAGAGCAGCGTGATCGCTAATACGTAAATCCCGTTTAAACCAGACGATAGTGATCATCTGAGCTGCAACAGTTGCCGGAGTTTTGCCAGACTGCTTTGCCAGTCAGGTTTTGTTGGTGGTACCTGCAGTTGTTGTTGCCAGGGCGCTGCAGCGGCACTCAGATAAGGCAGGTGGGCCGCTAACCCAAGACCACTAAGCTCTTTAACCTGTTGGCGAATAAAATAAGCGTCGCTGTCGTACTGCAGCGCCTGCTTCAGCTGATTAAAATAACGACCCGCTGCAGTGCCGGCGCCGGCAATATAAGCCCAGTTGCCCCAGTTACTCGCGACATCATAATCGAGCAGCTGTTGCTCAAAATAAGCAGCGCCCCAGCGCCAGTCGAGGCCAAGATCATAAATGAGATAACTGGCCACCAGCTGGCGGCCGCGGTTTGACATCAGGCCCGTTGCCTGTAACTGCCGCATATTGGCATCCACCAGTGGCAACCCGGTTTGCCCCTGACACCACAGACTAAACTTCAGTTGTTGTTGTGCCATATCACCCTGAGGTTGTGGTACCGGGTGCCGGCCAAGACCTGCATGAGAAAATAGCAATACGCCAAATTTGCGCTGTTGCCAGCGAAAATATTCACGCCAAAGCAATTCAAATTTCAGCCAATAGGTCGACTCATTACCAGCCTTTGTTGTTTCCAGTACACAAATCTGTTGCCATAACCAGCGCACAGATAAAGTGCCATGGCTCAGTGCTGTTGACACAAAACTGGCATAAAGCGGCGTGGTATCTCTGGATGCTTTGTCTGAAGGCAGGTCACAAAACTGGTTGCGGCTGGTTTTGTAGTGGTAAATGGCCTGGTTATCATAAAGATAAGCCAAAAACTGTTGTTGCTGCTGCCGCTCTGTCGCTAAGGCCTGGGGCTGTGGCAGTGGGTGATCAGCCAAAGTCTGTTGCCACTGTGCTGCAAAATCAACAGTCACAGAGGTTGTTGTTGCCGCCTGTATGTCATCAGGTGACAACCAGCGTCCTGAAACCGACACTGCAGACAAAGCCGGACTGACCTTGAGTTCTGGTTCACGTTGGCTTCTGAATTTGCTGAAACTGTCGGGCAGTGTGTTGAGATCAGGGCGAAGCTCTGCGGCCAATAATGAATTTAAATCCAGGCAAGACACAGGCACTGATAGAGCTGCCAGCTGAAGTAACTGTTGCTCTTCTGCCGCGACAGGCTCGGCCATCACCACACTGCTGATGCCAAAATCTTTGATAAGAGCGGGTAGTACTGTATTGGCATCTGCCAACATACATAATAATGGCAGCTGAAGCTGCTGAAGTTGTAAACGAAAGTCTTCGGCAAGCCAGAGACTGTGTGCCAGTTTTAATGAACTTGCTCTGACGATGCCGTGTTGCTGGCCCAGATACTGGTTTTTATCCAGCAGCAGCACCGCCATACAGTCGCCTTGTTGTTGCAACAGCATATTGTCGGTCAGACGCATAGCCTGATTCAGCAGCACCAGCCGGGTCATGTTCAGAGTTTTTCCAGTTTGATTAACAGCTCTTTGGCATAATCGCGGATGGCTTGTTGTGCTTCGGCCGGTTTTCGCCGCCACTGCTGATACGCCAGTTGCATACGGGCATTTGTGGCAAGTTTGTCTTCATTTCTGGCCAGAAA
This sequence comes from Rheinheimera sp., assembly GCF_030824435.1. Taxonomy (GTDB): domain Bacteria; phylum Pseudomonadota; class Gammaproteobacteria; order Enterobacterales; family Alteromonadaceae; genus Pararheinheimera. The sequence goes on along the minus strand of NZ_JAVBXS010000101.1, from coordinate 9,737 downwards.
ATCCCAGTACAAAGCGTTAAAAGGGCAGGCGCCTTCGCCTGTGACTTTTTTGACCTGATAAGAACAATGCTGGCAGTAGTTACTCATCCGCTGGATGTAATTGCCGCTGGCGGCATAAGGTTTGGATGCCAGCACACCACCATCGGCAAACAGCGCCATGCCGCTGGTGTTTGGCAGTTGCACCCATTCAAAGGCATCGGCATACACCGCCAGATACCACTCATTCATTTCTGCCACCGACAATCCGGCCAACAACGCAAAATTGCCTGTGATCATCAGCCGTTGAATATGGTGTGAATAGGCGTGCTTTATGGTGTGACTGATAGCCTGTTGCATACAGCGCATTGAAGTGTTGCCATGCCAATAATAAGCAGGCAAAGCCCTTTCAGCAGCAAAATAGTTGTGTGTTTTATAGTCTGGCATCAGCAGCCAGTACAAACCCCGGACATATTCACGCCAGCCAATTAACTGACGGATAAAACCCTCGGCAGCGTTCAGCGGCACCTTGCCTTCACGGTAAGCCTGCTCGACTTTTTGACACATCCAGCGTACGTCCAGCAAACCAATATTCAGATACATAGCGCTGATGCTGTGGAATAAAAATGGCTGATCCAGTTGCATCGCGTCCTGATACTGGCCAAAAAGTGGGAGCTGATGCGTGACAAAATCAAGAAAAACCGCCCTGGCGTCCTTGCCAGTGACGGCGAGACAAAAAGTACCTGCATCACCTATATTGCCGCTAAATTCCTGTTGTACCAGCTGTATCACTTCAGCTGTGATCGCATCTGCTGCCACAGGCTCTGGCTTTGGAAACACTAAATGTGCCGGGCAACTCTGGCGGTTATCATGGTCATAATTCCATTTGCCGCCTTCGGGTTCGTTGCCGTTCATCAGCAGGCCGGTGTAGCGGCGCATTTCGCGGTAAAAATACTCCATTCTGAATTGGCTGCGGCCATCGGCCCAGCGCCGGAACATGTCGGTGCTGGCAATAAAACGGTCGTCCGGCAACACTGTGACCGGCCTTTTTAACAAGGTCGGCCATGCTGAAATTTCCTGCGCCAGCCGGTATTCGGCCGCTTCAGTCAACAGTACTTCGGTCAGCTCTGGCTGCTGACTGAGAGTGCTGGCAACTGCTTCGTATAAAGACGCAATACGCTCTTTATACTGAAAATATTTCACCTGCATACCCTGCTCGCGCAGGCTGTTGGCAAAGTGACGCATGGCGCTGAAAATCAGCACTATTTTGTGCTGGTGATGGCGCACATAACCGGCCTCTGCCTGCACTTCGGCCAGCACAATCACATCACCTTGTTGCCACTGCCGCAAACTGGCAAGGGCCGGGCTGAGTTGATCACCCAAGATCAGGATAAGTTTTGCCATAACAATCAAACTGGCACTCAAAAACATTGATACGGCAATTACGGGCAGATAGCGCAGAAGGATCAGGACAGATGGGCTGATTTTGTTGTTCGCAGGTCTCAGCCATAGGATGTCTGCATTGCAGTGCCTTCTGGTTGCGGTATGATTCAGCACAATAATTACTGCCAGGGAGACTTAGATGAAAAATTCCTATTTGGTGCTGAGCAAGCGGTTAAGTCTTGCTTTTATGGCCGTAGTTGCCTTATTGAACCCGGCATTGAGCCATGCTGAAGAACAACATGGCGCCCATCAGCATGGCAAAGCCAGCCTGACTTTTGTGCTTGATGGTAACGAAGCTGAGTTGGTGTTAAATACTGCTGCTGCCAATATTGTTGGTTTTGAACACCAGCCCGGCAATGCAGCCGAACAACAACAGCAGCAACAGCAGCTGGATATGTTGAAAAGTGGCGCTTGGTTTAGCCTGGCGGCAGCGGCCAATTGTAATATCAGTGGTCAGGATTTTCGTCAGGAGCAGGGGTCTGAGAAAGACCATGTTGATTTATATGTAAATTTCCAGATTTTATGTCAGGCGCCGTTAAAGTTGTCTGACATCAGTTTCACTTTATTCAGCCAAAGCCCGGCATTGGAAAGAATTACCGTACAGTATCTGGTCAACGGTGAGGCCGGAGTGGCAGAGCTGTCAGCAGAAGTGTCAGTGCTGAAATTTAGCCAATAAATAGGGTATGCCAGCCGCGGTGTTTTGCCGCCGGAGCTTGTAAATAACACAAAAAAGCCCCGCTGCTCACGGGGCTTTTTATTGCTCTAACAAGGCGACAATCGTTATTCGTAGACATACTCACTGATTTTGTCGGCTTTAATGCTGTAAGCCGAATTGGCTAAATCGTGGCTCATGGTTTCAGTGGTTAAAGTGCCTTCCAGCCAGAAAGGGTTATAAATCATATCGGCTTTTAAGCCTTTGGCATTGGTCACAAAAATAATCTGGTTTGGCGGTGGTGGCGGCACGTGAATACAGGCGCCAAAGTAGGGCACCAGAAAAAACGCAGTAATGTTTTGATCGGCGTCATATTCAATGGGTACAACAAAACCCGGGATCCGCACTTTTTTGCCGTTTAATTCGCCACGCACTTTGGCCGATTGCAGTACTTCAGCCCAGGCCTGGCTGGCAGGGTCGTCTTTATTCAGTTTATTGATGGCAGAACCACCCCCTTCGCCACCTTCGTGGCTGACCTCAGGCAAAGCTTCCATTTTGGCCAAATCTTCCGGCGGTAATAAATCTGTCCATTCCAGCGTTTGTGCAGCTTGTGCACTTTGCGCTTGTTCGCTTTTGGCGGCAGAAGTCTGGAATGCGACCAGACTCAGGAATAATCCTATCAACAACGGCTTGAACATTGGAGCTTACTCTCGCGCTTATGTTATAAAGTAATAATTACGCCCTATCATATCACTTTGCCGAGAATGCTTGTGCCAGCAGAACCGAATTTTCCCGCGCTTGAACTCAAAAATTTTTATTTCAGTTATCCGGGGCCAGATGCCTTTAGTCTGCAGCTACCTGACTTTCAGCTTGCTGTCGGCCAGCATCTGTTTATCCGCGGCGTTTCAGGCTCAGGTAAAACCACCTTGTTAAATTTGTTGTCCGGTATTCATGCGATAAGCCGTGGTGAAATCAGCATTCATGGCCAGTTGTTTCAGCCACAAACTGCTGCACGTCGCGACCTGATTCGCGCCCGCGACATAGGTGTAGTGTTTCAGCAGTTAAATTTAATCGGTTATTTATCGGTGCTGGATAACGTGTTGCTGGCGGCTGAATTTGCCGGTCACAGCAGCGACAGCAAAAGACCAAGGGCACAAATGTTGCTCAGCGCATTGGGACTTGAAGAGAATTTGTGGCAACAACAAGCGGTGCAGCTTAGTGTTGGTCAACAACAGAGGGTCGCTATTGCCAGAGCCTTGCTGAATGAACCCGCTTTGCTGATTGCCGACGAGCCCACCTCAGCGCTGGACGCCGATAACAGAGATGCTTTTATCCGGCTCATGTTAAACGAAGCCGACCGTTGTGGTACCACTGTGCTTTTTGTCAGCCATGACACCGCGCTTGCGCATTATTTTCACTGGCAATTACAAATGGATGCGCTGGCAGCTGGTGTGCGACCGCTGAGTCAGAACATCAACGGCACGGAGGGCGCAGTATGTTGTTAACTCTGGCCAGACAAAGTTTATGGCACAGGCGCGGTACTGTGCTGATGACTTTATTGTCGCTGACTATCAGTATTGCGTTGTTGCTTGGTATCGACCATTTGCGGCTGGAAGCCAAACGTAGTTTTACCAGTACAGTGTCCGGCACCGACTTAATAGTGGGGGCACGCTCCGGCCAGCTGAATTTATTGTTGTATTCGGTTTTCAGGCTTGGCAATGCCACCAATAACATCAGTTATCAGCATTATCAGCAGTTGGCATCTCATCCACAGGTGGCCTGGGCTATTCCGATGGCGCTTGGCGATTCACACCGGGGTTTTCGGGTGATAGGCACCAATGGCGATTATTTCCGGTATTTCCGCTATGGTCAGCAGCAACAGCTTGCCTTTGCGCAAGGGCAAGCATTTGCCGGTGTTTATCAGGTGGTGCTTGGCGCTGCCGTGGCTGAAAAACTGGGGTATCAGCTGGGAGCGCAGATTATTTTGTCGCATGGTGTTGGCGCTGTGAGCTTCACCCAACATAAAGATCAACCATTTTCAGTCGTCGGTATTCTGGCGCCAACGGGTACGCCGGTTGATCAGAGTGTGCATGTCAGTCTGGAAAGTATTGAAGCCATTCATCTCGGATGGCAGGGGGGCACACCCAGGCTTGGCAAAACGCCAAAGCTCAGTGAAGAACAACTGAAGAAGCTGCAACCTAAGGTGCTGACGGCATTTATGCTGGGGCTAAAATCGAAAGTGGCTACTTTTGCGATACAGCGGCAAATTAATGAATTTAAAGCTGAACCCTTAACAGCCATTTTACCTGGCGCCGCGCTGGCTGAACTGTGGCAAATGCTGGCGATGGTCGAAAATATGTTGTTGCTGGTGACCTTGCTGGTGTTAATTGCAGCGCTGATTGGTATGGTGACCACTTTGCTGGCCGCGATGAAAGAACGGCAGAGGGAAATGGCCATTTTAAGGGCCGTTGGCGCCAGGCCCTGGCAATTATTCTGGCTGATTGAACTGGAAGTTTTATGTATTAGCCTGGGCAGTATGGTCAGCGCTATATTATTGCTTTGTGCCGGTTTGGCAGCTGCCCGGCCTGTGTTAAGCAGCCAGTATGGTCTGGTTATTTCGTGGTTGCCCTGGCATAACCACAGTGCAATTTTGTTGGCGGCTTTTATGACGCTGGCATTGTTGTTAGGGGCCATACCTTCGTACCTGACATACCGTCAAAGCCTGGCACAGGGGCTCCAGGTGCGTTTATGATGTGCTGAATATGGTGTAAGCGCTTGGTTGTTCAGGGAAGTTTGCTATAGTAAGGCATCTGAACAAAGCGAAGCGGACGCATGACTAACGCAAAAGAGAAACTTGAGCAGCAACTTGCGCTGTTGCACCAGCAATATCTTGATAGGCTGCAACAGGAGCTCCCTTTGTTGCAACAGCAACTGGATCAGTTGGACAATACGCCAGACTGGCGTCCTCTGGTAGCAAAGCTGCTGGCAAGTTTTCATACGCTGGCAGGTTCGGCCGGTACCTTTGGTTTACATGAACTTGGACAATCGGCCAAAGCGCTGGAAGTGCAGGCCAAAACCTGGTTGGCCGACCATGCAGCACCAGCTGCAGAACAAATTGACAGTTTCAGGCATATTTTTTCGCAGTTGCGCCAGCAAAAACGCTTGGTGGTGCAGCAGCGGCTGTTGCCTGTCGCTGAAAAAAATACCGATAAAAAACAAACCTTAATTTATCTGCTGGAAGACGAAGGCGAGACGGCCCGGCATTTGTGCCTGACGCTGTCTACTTTTGGTTATGTGGTTGAATGGTTTCAACAAAGTCATTTGTTGCAGACTGCGCTACAACGCCAGTTACCCGATGCGCTGATTATTGATATTGAGCTACCTGAAGAAATTGAATCCGGTCTTGGTTTTATTGAATGCATGCAACAACAATTGCCGGAGCAGGTTCCGCTTTTTGTGATCAGCGGCCATGACGATTTTAGCTATTACCTGAAGGCGGTGCGTAGTGGTGCTCTGGGGTATTTTGTCAAACCTGTGAATGCCCAGGCACTGGAAGCCAGATTACAACGTTTGTTGGCTGGACGTCAGCGCGACGCTTTTCGGGTATTGATTGTTGATGATGATCAACTCCTGGCCAAGCATTATGCGTTGGTGCTGGAAACTGCAGGGCTCAGAGCGGAAATTCTGAATAATCCGGCCGATATTTTTGCCGGTTTGCGTAAGTTTCACCCCGACGTCATTTTGCTTGACGTGAATATGCCCCAATGTACGGGCCCGGAGCTGGCGCAACTTATCCGCTTGCAGGATGAATGGTTGGGTGTGCCTATTATTTATTTGTCGTCAGAAACGGACAGCGAACGTCAGTTGGCGGTGTTAATTAAGGCCGGCGATGACTTCCTGACCAAACCTATTACCGACAATGCTTTGGTGGTTGCCATTTTTGCCCGTGCTCAACGCGCCCGTCAGCTGGCAGAAGTAATGACCAAAGACAGCCTGACCGGCTTACTGCAACATGCTCATATTAAAGAACGGCTGGCAGCTGAGCTGGTGCGTAGTGAAAGAGCGCAGCAACAGGTGAGTGTGGTGATGCTGGACATTGATCATTTTAAAAAGGTGAATGACAGTTATGGTCATTTAACCGGCGATCAGGTGATCACCAGTCTGGCCAATTTACTGAAACAACAACTGCGCAAAACCGACATGATTGGTCGTTATGGCGGGGAAGAGTTTTTATTGGTATTGCCGGATTGTCCGGTGGAAAAAGCTTTTAGTGTGATTGATAAATTGCGTGAATCTTTTGCTGGTTTCCCATTTAGCTTTGATAGTCAGAGTTTTTATTGTACTTTCAGTGCCGGTATTGCCAGCAGCAACCAGCAATTACAGCCTGATCTGGTGATAGAGCAGGCTGATCAGGCGTTGTACCAGGCCAAAACCGGCGGCCGTAATCAGATCAAGGTTTTTGCGGCGCCAGTAGCTGATGAATAGTGCCTAACAGTTGTGGAATAGCGTGTTGGCCTTTTGCCAGCACTGCATCAACTTTGGCGCATTGTTCTGCGGTTATCTGCTCTGCCGACCATACCAGAACCGGCACATGTTGATGTTGTTGTGCGATGAGCGGCAATAATTCCCAGCCCGAGCCATCAGGTAAAGCTAAATCCAGTACCACCAGATCAAAATCCTGTTGTTGCAGCAGCTGTCTGGCTTCTTCCACCGAAGCTGCACTGACAGTTGTAGCGGCATCAAGGGTGAGTTGTTGCAACAAGTCACTTAATGCCGGGTCGTCTTCCACATGTAATACTTTGGGTTTGGCCGGCGTCACTAATTTATGAATTTTATCTATTAAATCAGGTGCCTGCACCGGTTTATTTAACCAGTCGAAGGCAGTAAAACCTGTGTAAAGGGTTTGTCCTTCCTGTTTTTCAACAGAAATCACCAGAATTGGTAAAGTGATGGTATTGCTCTGGCTGCGAAGTTCGCTGATAAAAGCCGAAGCGTGGCCATCAGGTAAATTCAGATCCAGTGTGATGGCAACAAAACTACGTAAACTCAACGCGCGGCGGGCACTGGCCAGACTATGTGCTGTACTGACCAGATAACCGGACGTTTCCAGCAACATCTTGATATAACCGGCAACAGCAGGGTCGTCTTCCACCACCAGAATGGCATCACGGTGTAACGAACTGCCGGGTTTCAGCGTAGGGAAATGTAACGCAAAACAACTGCCGCCTTCGCTTCTACGCTGGTAACTGATTTGGCCATGCATACGTTCGGTCAGTTCTTTTACAATAGCTAAACCCAGGCCGGTACCGTCTTTACTACGTGCATCCGCTGAATCGGCCTGGGAGAATTTTTCAAACATACGTTGCTGAAATTCGGCGCTGATCCCAGGGCCCTCATCCAGCACTTCAATCACCATTTCAACGCCCGACTGATATAAACGCACCACAATTTCGCTGCCGGCAGGTGAAAACTTGGCGGCGTTAGACAACAAATTGGCCATGATCTGATGGAATCGCATAGGGTCAAGCTGCACAGTGGCATCAGATTCTGCCTGCAAACTAATGCTGGCCTGATATTTATCGGCGTAAGGCTGGTTGTGCAATACACTTTGTTGTAATAAATCTTTGATAGAACACAAAGAAAATTCAAACTGCATTTTGCCGGCCACCAGTTTATCGATATCGAGCAAGTCATTAATTAACTGACTGAGTTTATTGCTATTTTCCTGTGCAATTGCCAACATATTCTGCATCTGCTTAGGCACTTCACCTAAAGCTCCACCGCCAATCAGGCCAAGAGCTCCGGAAATGGCTGTCAGCGGGGTACGCAGTTCGTGGCTGACTGTGGAGACAAACTGATTTTTCATCTGCTCTATACGTTTGTGTTCGGTAATATCCTGAATAATGGACCAGGTTTGTTGTTCACCGCTGGCACTTTCAATCAGCACACCACTTTGCACCACAGGCACCAGATGGCCGTCCTGATGTAACAGTTCTTTTTCATAAGGCCCATACCGGCCGGTTTGTTGCAAAGACGTCAGCTGTTGTTGTTCCTGCGCGTCATAACTGGCTGGCGTCAGATCGGCAAAACGGCTGCGTTGTAATGATTTGGGGTTGTAACCCAACATTTGCTGCAATTCCGGGTTGGCGTCCAGAATAAGGCCATCATCAAAACGGCTAAGTACTATGGCAAGCGGCGCCAGCTGGTACAAAGAAGACAACTTCTGTTCACTGGCTCTGAGTGCCAGCTGCGCTTCTTTTTGCGCCGTCACGTCCCAGATAAAACCGTCGATATATAACAACTTGTTATGCTGGTCGAAGATGCCCCGGCCCAGTTCCTGCACCCAGCGGATAGAGCCGTCAGCATGGCGGATGCGGAATTCCACACTAAAACGACTATGATTGGCCAGCTCACGTTCAACTATCCGGCGGTTTTGACTAGCGTCTTCGGGCAGGGTAATTTCGGCAAAGCTGGTGGCTCTGTTGCGGATAAAATTTTTGGCCGGATAACCTGTAAGTTTTTCCACTTCATCACTGATAAACAACATGGTCCAGTTGTCGTCGTTAATACAGCGGTACACCACGCCTGGAAGATTTTCCAGCATTGATCTGTGACGTTGTTCACTGAGTAATAAGGCGTGGTTGAGTTGTTCCAGCTGGGTAACGTCAACGGCAACCCCCAGATAACCTAAAGCTGTGCCATCGTCATTTCGCATTGCTGACACACTGAGCCGAACCTGCTTACGTTCGCCATTTTTACAGATGTAAGTCCATTGCCGGGTTTCACTGACTCCTTGCCTGGCGTTATAAATAAAGGTATCAAAACCGCTAATTTTTTCTTTGTATTGGTGACTGAGCTGTTCGCCTCTTCGGGTCACTTCAGCCGCATCATGGAAGATGGACGGACTGTGTTTGCCGACCAGCTCAGTTGCACTGTAACCCAACATCCGTTCGGCGCCGGTGTTAAACAGCTGAATAACGCCATTGGGGTCGGTCGAAATCATCGCCACTTCGGTGGACGAATCCACCACAGCCTGCAGCCAGGAACGGTTTGCCGACATTTCAGCTTCGCGTTTTTTGTCCTGACTGATGTCGGTGTGGGTGCCAAACATTAATAAAGGTTGGCCTGTCTGATCCCAACTGGTGACCCGGCCAACCGCATGGATCCAGACCCAATGGCCATCTTTGTGGCGCATGCGGAATTTCACATCATAAAAAGGTAATAAACCGGCAAAATGCCGTTTTAACATTTCGGTTGAAGGTGTCATGTCGTCCGGGTGCAGCAACTTTTCCCAGGTGGCGATAGTGGTATGGGATTCTACCGGCAGCCCTAACATCTGATACCAGCGGGAATTGTAATAAGTTTTACCACTTTGAATATTCCATTCCCAGGTGCCGAGGTTGGTGCCCTGAATAATAGCGTCCAGCCGGTCACGTTCCTGTTGAATTTTTCGCTGGTGCAGATGGCTTTCGGTGATATCGGTGGCGACTATCACCACGTGCTCTACTTTGTTCTGCGCTGATTTTTGTGGCACAAAACAAAGATTCAGAATGCGGCCATGACGTTCCGGGGTAATGTATTCAATTTGTTCCCCCAAAAAACAGCGTTGAAGCGAAGGGGCCAGTTCGTCACTAATGGCCTGGCCAAAAACTTCGCTGATGCTGCG
>NZ_JAVBXS010000026.1 GCF_030824435.1 Rheinheimera sp. | reverse complement strand
CAAGAGAACGACCCGCTGCCGCTTTAGAAATGTCTGCACCAGCAGCAATTTTGTCGATAAGTTGAGACTTGTTCACAATATCATCCCCTTCAATTGTTATTATTTTCTACAACCAGATTGTAAATACATTCTTGTAATGTCGGCTTTGTTATATCAAGCATCGGAAACGCTTGCAAGCACAAATACAATGGACTTGAAAATTTCTTGGTGTCCCGCCAGCCCTTGTCACACAAGGGCTGGAACGAAACTGCCCCTAAATTAGCACAGCCTGAGCGTTTGAAAAGCCCCTAAACCACATTTTTTTGGGTTTTTTTAGCTTTTACGCTGGTTTTTTCCACATTTAACACAGACATACCTGTTGGCGGCTCCTGTAAAGCGAATTCCAACACCTCATCAATCCACTTCACCGGACAAATTTCAATGTCACCTTTGACGTTATCCGGAATATCTTTTAAATCCCGAACGTTATCATGAGGGATCAAAACGCGTTTAATACCACCACGATGTGCTGCCAATAATTTTTCTTTTAAACCACCTATTGGCAATACTTCACCACGCAAGGTAATTTCACCTGTCATGGCCACATCAGCCCGAACCGGATTGCCTGTTAATGCCGACACTAATGCTGTGACCATGGCAATACCAGCACTTGGACCATCTTTAGGGGTAGCACCTTCAGGCACGTGAATATGAATATCGCGTTTTTCGTAAAAATCTTCGTTGATGCGCAGCGTTTCAGCGCGGCTACGAACCACTGTCATGGCGGCCTGAATCGACTCTTTCATTACATCACCCAGCGAGCCTGTATGGGTCAGTTTGCCTTTACCCACCACAGCAGCGGCTTCGATAGTTAATAAATCACCACCTACTGAAGTCCATGCCAAACCAGTGACCTGACCAATACGATTGCTGTCTTCGGCTTTACCGTAGTCAAACCTTTGTACACCAAGGAATTCTTCCAGATTGGCCTGATTAACCACCACCTGTTTACCGCCTTTGCCAAGCAGAATTTGTTTGACGGCTTTGCGGCACAGTTTAGAAATTTCACGTTCTAAACTACGCACACCGGCTTCACGGGTGTAATACCGGATAATGCCGATGATGGCGCTATCTTCAATGGTCAGCTCACCTTTTTTCAGGCCGTTTCGTTCAATCTGTTTATTAATTAAGTGCTGTTTGGCGATGTTCAGCTTTTCATCTTCGGTATAACCCGACAACCGAATCACTTCCATCCGGTCAAGCAAGGCTTCCGGAATATTCAGACTGTTACTGGTGGCAAAAAACATCACATCTGATAAGTCGTAATCCACTTCCAGGTAGTGATCACTAAAGGCCGAGTTTTGCTCCGGATCCAGCACTTCTAACAACGCTGCTGCTGGGTCGCCGCGAAAATCCGAAGCCATTTTGTCAATTTCATCCAGCAAAAACAGCGGGTTGCGTACACCAACCTTGGCCATTTTCTGGATAATTTTGCCAGGCATAGAACCAATATAAGTACGGCGGTGACCACGGATTTCCGCTTCATCCCGCACGCCACCCAGCGCCATACGCACATATTTGCGGCCTGTTGCTTTGGCAACAGACTGCCCAAGGGAAGTTTTACCTACACCTGGTGGACCCACTAAACATAAAATCGGGCCTTTGAGCTTATTAACACGCTGCTGAACAGCCAGATACTCCAGAATACGTTCTTTCACTTTGTCCAGGCCATAATGGTCACTGTTCAAAATTTCCTCGGCAAGTGCCAGATTCTTTTTCACCTTGGAACGTTGTTTCCACGGCACCTGGGTTAACCAGTCGATGTAAGAGCGCACCACTGTGGCTTCTGCCGACATAGGCGACATCATTTTTAGTTTACTGAGTTCAGCCGACGCTTTGGTTTTGGCTTCTTCCGGCATTTGGGCAGCGTCAATTTTGCGGTTGATGGCTTCAAATTCGTCCGGCGCGTCGTCGAGTTCACCCAGTTCACGCTGAATGGCTTTCATCTGCTCGTTGAGGTAATACTCACGCTGACTTTTTTCCATCTGTTTTTTCACGCGACCACGGATGCGACGTTCGACCTGTAAAATGTCAATTTCGCTTTCCATCATCGCCATCAGGAATTCAAGACGTTCAGTGACGTCGATAATTTCCAGCACTTTTTGTTTGTCTTCGACTTTTAGCGGCATATGGGCCGCCATAGTGTCAGCAAGACGCGCAGCGTCGTCGATACCAGACAGCGCCGTTAACACTTCAGGTGGAATTTTTTTATTCAGTTTGATGTAACCTTCAAACTGATTCACCGCTGAACGCAGGAATACTTCCTGCTCCCGACTGTCCATTTCCGGCGTTGGGATCACTTCCACATTCGCCATAAACAGATTTTCAGTTTCAGTAAAGTCGGTTAGACGGGCACGACGGCCACCTTCTACCAGCACTTTGACCGTGCCATCCGGCAATTTAAGCAGCTGCAAAATGGTGGCGACTGTACCTACCCGGAACAAATCCGCTTCCACCGGGTCATCCAGCGTGGCGTCTTTTTGCGCGACCAGGAAAATTTGTTTTTCGTTGTCCATGGCGGCATCAAGGCATTTAATAGATTTCGCCCGCCCGACAAACAATGGGATCACCATGTGGGGATAGACGACAACGTCACGTAACGCCAAAACCGGCATGTGCAAACGTTCGACTGTTGCTTCTGTCATTTAGTCTCTCTCGAATTAATTACTGCAGGCGTGATTATTGGAGTATATGGGGTCGGCAATTGCCACTTCAATGCACAGACCGAAAAAATGCTTGGAAAACATTAGGCTTTTAAACCCTTGTTGTTTCATTCAAAGCTTTGTACGGACAAAACTTAGATTATGTTCACCAGAGCGCACAACAACAGTTAAAAAGTAAAATGAAAAAAGGAGCCGAAGCTCCTTTTGGGTCTGAAAGCCGGAGTTGCACCTTCGCTGGCAGCCCCCGTTTAATTTCAGTTTTTTTAGTGGGATTCAGCCACTGCCTTTTCCGGATTTTCATAAATCAGGATAGGTTGCGACTCACCGCGAATCACGGTTTCATCAATCACCACTTTGCTGACATCCTGCATCGATGGCAGGTCGTACATGGTATCGAGTAACACACCTTCGACAATAGAACGTAAACCACGGGCACCGGTTTTGCGCTCCATCGCTTTTTGCGCTATGGCTTTGAGGGCATCTTCACGGAACTCAAGTTCAACATTCTCCATCTGGAACAATGCCGCAAATTGTTTGACCAGCGCATTTTTCGGCTGACTTAAAATTTGCATTAAAGCCGCTAAATCCAGTTCTGTCAGAGTCGCCAATACCGGCAGACGACCAATAAACTCAGGAATTAAACCAAACTTCACTAAGTCTTCCGGCTCGACATCACGGAAACTTTCCGTTAATGAGCGTGAACCTTCTTTGGCTTTGACTTCGGCACCAAAACCGATACTGGAACCCTTGGCACTGCGCTGTTCAATAATTTTATCAAGGCCCGCAAAAGCACCACCGCAGATAAACAGAATTTTAGAGGTATCAACCTGTAAAAATTCCTGTTGTGGATGTTTACGGCCACCTTGTGGTGGCACTGACGCTACTGTGCCCTCAATCAGCTTCAGCAAGGCTTGCTGCACACCTTCACCCGACACGTCACGGGTAATAGAAGGGTTTTCTGATTTACGGGAAATTTTGTCAATTTCGTCGATGTAAACAATGCCACGTTGCGCTTTTTCAACGTCATAATCGCATTTTTGCAGCAATTTCTGGATGATGTTTTCTACGTCTTCACCAACATAACCTGCTTCGGTTAACGTAGTGGCATCAGCCATGGTAAATGGCACATCCAATAAACGGGCTAAAGTTTCGGCCAATAAAGTTTTACCACTGCCGGTTGGACCAATCAGCAGAATGTTACTTTTACCAAGCTCAACATCCTGTTTATTACCCGCGTTGCGAAGGCGTTTGTAATGGTTGTACACAGCAACGGCTAACACCTTCTTTGCATGGTCCTGGCCAATCACATAATCATCCAGATGAGCACGGATTTCACGGGGTGTTGGCAGCTTATTGCCATCACGTTTTGGTGAAATGTCTTTGATTTCTTCACGGATAATGTCGTTGCATAGGTCAACGCATTCATCACAGATATATACCTGTGGACCTGCGATCAACTTACGCACTTCGTGTTGTGATTTGCCGCAAAAGGAGCAATACAACAGCTTGCTGCTTTTGTCGCCGTCAGTGCGGTGATCAGACATGGAACTACCTCTTTCACAATGCGCCCTTCACTTCCCGGAAAGGACGCCAATCAATTATTTAGCTTCGCGTTTGGTTAATATGGTATCAACCAGACCATAATCCAAGGCCTGCTGTGCACTTAAGAAATTATCACGTTCAGTGCCGTTGATAATTTCTTCGTAGGTTTTGCCTGTGTGCTCGGCCATCAGACGGTTTAACTTTTCTTTGATGGTCAGAATTTCGCGGGCATGGATTTCAAAATCAGTTGCCTGTCCCTGGAAACCACCCAACGGCTGGTGAATCATCACCCGGGCATTAGGTAAACAATATCTTTTGCCTTTGGTACCACCAGATAACAAAAATGCGCCCATACTGGCAGCCTGACCAACACAAACGGTGGCAATATCACACTTGATATAGCGCATAGTGTCATAAATGGCGAGGCCGGCAGTGACCGAGCCACCTGGCGAGTTGATATAGATGTAGATGTCTTTTTCCGGATTTTCAGATTCCAGAAACAACAACTGCGCTACTATCAGGTTGGCCATGTGGTCTTCTACCTGGCCTGTCAGAAAAATAACCCGCTCTTTGAGTAAGCGTGAATAAATATCAAAAGAACGTTCACCTTTAGCGGTTTGTTCGATGACGATGGGGACTAAGGCATTGACTAAATCATTCATATTACGCTCAAGCACCATAAGCTGGATTCCCTAGGAAAAATATGCGGCAGAAAATAAAATGGCCCGAACACTGCTGCCCGAGCCATTAAAACCGTCTAACTAAGTAAAGTCAATCTTAGTTGGCAGCTTGTGGATTCATGATCTCGTCAAACTTAGCAGCTTGTTCAGTCACTTTAGCCTGAGCCAGCACCAGGTCAATGGCCTGCTCTTCTAAAGCTACGTTGCGCATGCCTTGCAACAGCTCTTTGTTGCTGTTGTAGTACTGCACAACTTCAGCCGGATCTTCATAAGCAGAAGCGATGTTGGCAATTAACGCCTGAACGCGGCTGTCATCCACTTGCAGGTTGTTGGTTTTGATCACTTCACCTAACAGCAGACCTACTTTAACGCGGTCACGGGCTTGATCAGCAAACAGTGCTGCTGGCAGCTCTGGCAGGTTTTTGGCGTTTACGTTGTTACCAAAACGCTGCAGCGCCTGGCGACGTAATACGTCAACTTCACCTTCAATTAATGCTTGTGGCACGTCAACTTCGTGAGCAGCTAATAAACCTTTGATGACCTGCTCTTTTACCTTGCCTTTAATGGCCTGGTTCAGTTCACGTTCCATGTTTTTGCGAACTTCAGCGTGCAGCGCTTCAACAGTGTTTTCCGCTAAACCAAACAGTTTTACGAACTCTTCGTTTACTTCAGGCAGCACCTGAGCTTCTACCGATTGCAGTGTAATCGCAAATTGAGCTGCTTTGCCTTTTAAAGCTTCAGCGTGGTATTCAGCTGGGAAAGTCACGTCGATAGTGAACTGCTCGCCGGCTTTTTTACCCAGAATACCTTCTTCAAAACCCGGGATCATCCGACCCAGGCCTAAATCCAGGCTGAAACCTTCGGCTTTGCCGCCGTCAAATTCAGTACCGTCGATTGAACCAACAAAGTCCATTTTTACGCGGTCGCCATTGGCAGCAGCGCCATCTTTGGCAGCCCAGGTTGCGTGTTGTTTACGCAGCGTTTCAATCATTTTGGCCATGTCATCAGCAGAAATTTCTACTGTTGGTTTGGTCACTTCAATTTTTGCTAAACCGTCTAACTTCACTTCCGGATACACTTCAAAAGTGGCAGTGAATTCTAAGTCTTTGCCTTCAGCCAGTTGGCCTGGCGCAAAAGTTGGTGCGCCGGCAGGGTTCAGTTTGTTCGAAACAATGGCTTGATAAAAATGGTTTTGCATCTGACGTGAAGCAACATCTTGCAGCACTGACAGACCAAACATTTTTTTGATAATAGCGACCGGCGCTTTGCCTGGACGGAAACCATCAATACGGCGGTTTTTAGCGATCTGGCGCAGTTCTTTTTCTACTTCAGTGCTGATTGCAGCGGCCGGAACCGTGATATTGACACGGCGCTCTAAACCCTGGGTGGTTTCAACAGAAACTTGCATCTTGTTACCTCAAAATCAAAAACGGGCGTGGGGTTTACGCCATCATGCTTAAATCTGGTAGTTTCGCTTCGTCAGCACCTGTCAACCAGATCCATTGTTTAATAGGACGCGGCATTATAGCGAGGCTTTCCCTAGTCGTCGAGCATTTGATGAAAACTCAATATTGACGCGGCCTGGGGCCTTGTTTTTGGTATTTTTTAAGCATAAAAAATCAGTTATTTCAGCGCTGATGCTGCTTCACCAACACCATGCGGTCTTCACCTTTGCCATAATAATCCGCTTCGGTTTTTGCACATAAAAAACCAAACTTCTGATAAAGCGCCAGCGCTGCTTTATTGTCCGGTGCCACAGTCAACCAAAGTTTGCTGCATTCGGCCGGCACATTATCCAGCAGCGTCGCCAGTAATAATTTACCTATGCCCTGCCCCTGTGCTTCTTTGGCAACTGCCAGTGACAAAATACCTATTTCCTGCGGTCCCTGCTGCGCCGGTGCCGCCAGAATATAACCAAGTAATTTATCATCCTGCACTGCAAGCTGTAATAAATCGGGCCATAAATCATAAGCCTGCCGGAAAAAAAACGCCGGATAGACCACATCTGCAAAAAGTTGTGATTCAAGGGCCGCAAGTGCCGGTAGGTCAGCTAATAGTGCCGGTCGCAGTTGCAGTTTGTTCCGGGAAAACATCAGTGCACACTCCTCTGTACATCAGGCCGTTAAAGCGGCTCAACGCTGTTAAATAGCTGCGCAGTGTACCTAAACCGCTGCCGGCTTTCATCCTGAAGTATCAATTTAAACTGACAGATGGGTTCAACAGCGGTATCCGGCAGTTAAAGGGACCCCCGCTGCTATTTACAGCAAAAATACCAAGCTGTTAAGGTGCCTCAACCACAACCGCCCGGACCTGACGCATGCACATTGATTTAAACGCCGATATTGGTGAAGGTTTCGACGACAACGCCATTATTCCCTGGATATCGTCGGCCAATATCAGTTGTGGCGCCCATGCCGGCACTGAATCTCAAATCAGAGCCGCCATCAGAAGCTGTAAAAAGGCCGGTGTTGCCATAGGTGCCCATCCGTCTTATCCGGATAAAATCAATTTTGGCCGGCAGGTGATAACGCTCAGTGCCGACGAACTGGCCAATAGTTTAACGGTGCAGCTGAAATATTTTTTACAGTTGTGCCGCGAAGAAAAGGCCATTGTCAGTCATATCAAACCACATGGTGCTTTATATAATCAGGCCGCCAAAGACCCCATAACAGCCCGGGTGTTGCTTGAAGTGCTGCACAGGCTTTGTCCCAACCTTGCTCTGATGACATTACCAGGCTCAGTGCTTGCGAAGATGGCCGGATCTGAAGGTATCCGCGTTATTACCGAAGCTTTTGCCGATCGCGGTTATCAGATTGACGGATCATTAATAGCACGGCACAACAGCGGCGCTTTGTTAGATAACAACGCCGCCATCGCTCAAAGTCTGCGCATCTGTCAAAAGCAGCCGCTGCAACTGGCCGCAGGGACACTGCTGCTTGATGCAAAAAGCCTGTGTCTGCATGGTGACAGCCCGCATGCAGTTGCGCTGGCCGCCGCGCTTTATCAGGCTTTAACCGGGGCGGGTATCAATATACAACCGGCATCTGGCGACAGACCTTCAGCAGACAATGATTCAGGAGACAACAATGCTGACTGAATTAACACAAACGGCAGCCGTAAATTACTGGCCACTTTGTGGTGTTGTGGTGGTGATTTTAGGTTTTGTCTTACGTTTTAATCCGGTGTTGGTGGTCCTTGTGGCCGGTATATCCACTGGTCTCGCTGCGATAATGCCGCTTTCACAAATTCTGGCCGAACTGGGGGAAGGATTTTTAAAAACCCGCACCTTGCCGCTGATTTTATTATTACCGCTGGCCATTATTGGTTTGGCTGAACGTCATGGTTTAAAACAGCAGGCACAGGCTTTTATTCAACAACGCAAAACAACCGGCATATCACAGTTTTTAACCTTGTATCTGGCGGTGCGGGAAAGTACAGCGGCCCTGGGCCTGACCAGCCTGGGCGGTCATCCGCAAATGGTCAGGCCTTTAATAGCGCCAATGAGCGAAGCGATAGCAGAGCAACGCTGGCCCGGCATGCCTGATCTGATCCGGCAAAAAGTTCGGGCTATGGCGGCGGCCACCGACAATATAGGTTTGTTTTTTGGCGAAGATATTTTTGTCGCTTTTGGCGCTATTGTTCTGATGCACACTTTTTTGCGTGAATCCGGTATTGAAACCGACCCTTTGCATATTGCACTTTGGGGTATACCTACTGCGCTTTGTGCTTTTGCTATTCATGCATTACGTCTGCGCCAGTTCGAACACAGCCTTTTAAAACTGCAGCAGGCTGCTGTGTCGGCAGAAGCCGCCGGCTTTTTAACCAATGCTGAAAACACCAGCGTAAAACCGCAGGTGAAACCATGATTTCCCTCAGTTTTTTATATCTGCTGTTGGGTTTATTGTTGTTGTGGATTGCGTTATTAAGCCTGTGCGACCGCACTTTGCCCAATCGTTTTGCTGCCGGCGCCTTCTGGGGTTGTTATGCGTTGGTGTTTTTAGTGGGTGATTTTCTGCCGCACATGCTGGTGGGTATTATTGTGGTGATACTGGCGCTGCTGGCGGGCTCCGGAGCATTAAAAGCCAGTGCCCAAAAAGCGCTGGCTCCTGAGCTGTTGACACAGTCAATGCAAAGACTGGGGCGCTGGATTTTCCTGCCGCCGCTGTTAATACCATTGCTGACGGTGTTTGGTGTGCTGGTACTTAGCGAAATTAAAGGGGCTGACTGGGCCTTACTTGATGCAAAAAACCTGACGCTGGTCAGTCTTGGTTTAGCCTGTGTGCTCAGTCTGCCCGTAGTTTGTGGCTTGACCAGAGAAAAGCCAGTACAGGCCGGACTGGAAGCCAAACGACTGATGGAAGCTATGGGCTGGGCAGTGTTGTTACCGCAATTGCTGGCCACTTTAGGATTGTTATTTAATGAAGCCGGTGTTGGTACTGCAGTGGCGGCCCTCAGTGAAACTTATCTGGCGGTGGATGAACGCATGGTCGCGGTTTGCGCTTACAGCATTGGCATGGCGCTTTTTACCATCATTATGGGCAATGCTTTTGCCGCTTTTCCGGTGATCACAGCCGGTATTGGCATTCCGCTTTTGGTGATGCAGCACGGCGCGAATCCGGCGGTGATGGCCGCCATTGGTATGTTTAGCGGTTATTGCGGCACCCTGATGACGCCGATGGCAGCCAACTTTAATATAGTGCCGGCGGCGCTACTGGAACTTAAAGATCCCCATCTGGTGATCAAAGCACAGTTTCCAACGGCGCTGTTGTTGTTGGTTGCCAATATAGTGTTGTTATATTTTCTGGCGTTCTAGCGCTGCAACCAGGGCAAACAGCAAACTGCCGCAGCACAAAAAGCCACATAAACTCCGGAGCAACAGATGAAACAGCCTATTTTATTAACCGGCTTTGCCCCTTTTGGTGGTGAAAGTATTAATCCATCCTGGCAAGCAGTACAACAACTGCAAGGCTGGCAACCAGACGAAGAAACACAGGTTCAAACGATTGAACTGCCGTGTGTTTTTGCGCAAAGCCTCGAGGTGCTGCAGGCTGCGATACAACAACTGAACCCTGTGCTGGTGATAGCTGTGGGTCAGGCAGGTGGCCGCACTGCCATCAGTCTGGAAAAAGTGGCGATTAATTATCAGGATGCACGTATTGCCGACAATGCTGGCAATCAACCTCTGGGCGAACCGGTGTTTGCAGGAGGAGCCACAGCTTATTTTTCCACCTTGCCACTAAAAGCAATTCTGCAAAGTTTAAGGCAACAAGGTATTCCGGCGGAAATTTCGTACAGCGCCGGCACCTTTGTTTGCAACCATGTGTTTTATGGTCTGATGCACGCTGTGGCGACAACCCCTAAAGTCAGGGCTGGTTTTGTGCATATTCCTTATTTACCGTCACAGGCAGTACGTTTTGCCGGCAGTGCCAGCATGACGGCAGAGCTGGTGGTGGCGGCGTTAAAACAGATCATCCTACTGAGTTTACAACAACAGCAGGACGTAATTTTAGCAGCCGGCACGCTGGATTAACGGCGTTAATACCCTACCGGCTGATGGCGCAATAATTCCTGTACTGTGACAAAACGAAAACCTCGTTGCTTTAGCCCACGGATAATATCGGGCACCGCCTTCATGGTATTGCTGCGGCTGTCGTACATTACGTGCAGCAGAATAATTGAGCCCGCTTTGGCCTGCTGTACAGTAAAAGCACTGAGTTTGGCCGGATCTTTGGTCAGCTGGTTATAATTTTCCGGCGCTAAATCCCAGGTCACAGTCAAACGTTTTTGTTCAGATAAATACCAGGGCAATAACAGCAATTTTTTGCCATAAGGCGGGCGGAAAAAATAAGGTTCAGGCGCCCCACCTGCTTTTAATAACCCATCGGTTTTTTCGATTTCTTCCGCAATAAAATCCGGTGTTTTAAATAACATACGCTGGTGGCTATAACTGTGATTGCCAACCTGATGACCAGCCGCCAGAATTTTTTGTAATAATTGGGGATGTTGCTCAAGCTCGCGCCCGGTCAGAAAAAAAGTCGCTTGTATTTGTTCAGCGGCGAGAATTTGCAAAATTTGTTCAGTTTTGCCAGGTGTAGGGCCATCGTCAAAAGTGAGGGCTATCAAAGGGGATTCGGTATCCACTCTGTGCACCAAAGCGCCAAACAGTTGAAAGTCCGACATGCTGGACAAACGCCAGGCTGCGGCACTGCCGAATAATAGTACTACCAGAAAAAACATCGTTCGGATCTGCATGGCTCAGGCTCTCTGCACAGTCCCACAATCATCTGACCAGCTCTGGCGGTTTTGCCTGCTGGCATTCTTTTAATTATTCAGAATCAACAATTTGGCGATATTCGTTAATATCTGAAGCTGTAGAATTTGTTAAGCAAATTCAATGCCTGTTTGCAGAAAAACTGGCCTGATCTGTGGCAGGAGGCATATCCATTCAGTTGGCGGCTGATTTGAGCATAAGCAGGCAGCAGATTTGCGGTTACAGTTGTTAAAACTACTGACAGTAATTCAGCCAGGTTTCAGACTGGCATAGCTGTTGTCAGGCGCCAAAACACCAAGCCCGGCCAGAAACAGCACAAGGAATTTTTGATCTTTTTGTGCTGAAGCTGAAGCTGTTGGCGTTGGCGTTGGCGTTGGCGTTGGCGTTGGCCGGAATTATCAATCCAAGCGCCAACAATCCGCTTAACTAAAACGCTGTAAACAAAAAGGCGCTGCCAATGCAGCGGCACCAGGTTGATTTGCCATCAGCTGTAATAACAGCCGGGTTGAACTTGCTGCCATGGTTAAGCCCAGGTGCTGATGCCCCAGATGAAACCACAAACCAGGTACTTCACAACCACTGATCACCGGCAAAGAGTCCGGTAAGGTAGGTCGCATACCCGACCAACAATCTGCCGGCCTTGTTGTATCAGAAGTGGCAGCTGTCGGCGTTGAATTTGCTTTTATGTCTGCGCCTGCTGTGGCAAGCGCCGGCCACAAAGCATCACCATGTAAACGCAGCCGCTGTGCACGCTGCCAGTTATCGGCAAGGGTTGTGCCGGCAAACTCCACTGTGCCTGCCAAACGCAGCCCTTCCTGCATCGGTGTCATAATCATTTTACGCTCGTAAGAAGCAACAGGTAATGACGGTGTGGTGGCTGGTTTTGTCATCAGGTGATAACCGCGCTCTGCTTCAATCGGCAATTTGTAACCCAGCTGCTCGACCAGCATTTTGCTGTGCACCCCGGCGCAAACCACCAGCTGCTCCGTACTGATGGCTTGCGTAGCCAAATGCACACACAAACCATGGCTGGTGCTTATTTTCTCAACATTTTGTGGCAAAAAACGCCCACCCATATGTTTAAACCATTGAAATAACGCCTGATTCAGCAAGTGAGGTGACAGTGTTTGCCCAACCTCCTTAAACCAGATGGCATAACGTACAGTAGCGGCCAGGCCCGGATACCTGCTTTGCAGCTGCTGTTGGTCAAGAATTTCCAGCGCCACGCCCTGCCCGGCATAAGCCAAAGCCACCTGCTCCACTTCGGCAAAATCAGTTTGTTCAAACACCAGCAAACTGCCTTCACATTTTAATAAATCTGAACAACCAGCATCGGCCACCAGCTGCTGCCAGGCCGGAATAGCACCTTGCAATAATTGTTTTAACGCCAGGGTATTGGCATTGCGCCGGCTTGGCCGCATCTGATTGATAAACCTTACAAAAAACGGCAGCGCTTTAAAGAAATAACGAGGTCTTATTGCCAGTGGACCTAAAGGGTCTAATAAAAATCCGGGCAGTTTTGGCAATAACGCCGGATCAGCCAAGGGGAAAATCTGCTCAGTGGCCAAATGACCGGCATTACCAAAAGAACAACCCTGACCTATACCTTTGCCATCCAGCAACAACACGGGATGGCCTTGTTGTTGTAAACGACAGGCTGTGACCAGACCAATAACACCGGCGCCAATCACCACCACCTGCTGCTTAGCTGAAATATGCTCAGCTTGTGCACTTGCCTGATCAGCCATCTGCTGAGGATCCGCTGCAGCTGCGCCTTGTTCTTTTAAAGTTGTGTGTTGTGTTGCTGGCCGTTCAGAAATTGGCTGCATAAAAAAACCTCTTTTGCATATTGTATACAATCTTCATTTCGCTTAGCATGCCATTCAGTTGCCAAGAGCACAATGCCCATTCGAATTCACAGGAGTAAAAAAATATGCAAGTTAACTGGAAAGGTGTGTACCCGGCTGTCAGTACACAATTTCACGCCGACGAGTCGCTGAACTTAAGCGCCAGCCAACAAATGCTGGACCGCCTGATCAACGAAGGTGTCAACGGCATCATCGTTTGTGGCACTGTGGGTGAAAACTGCTCTATGTCTGCCGCGGAAAAACGTCAGGTACTCGCAGCCGCCAAAGAAGCAGTCAACGGCCGGGTGCCTTTAATTTCAGGTGTGGCTGAAACCACCACAGCACTGGCTGCCCAATATGCCAAAGACGCTGAAGCCATTGGTATTGACGGTTTAATGGTGTTACCAGGCATGGTGTACCGCTCAGCGCCACACGAAGCTATTCACCATTTATTACAGGTGGCCAAAAACACTGCTTTACCTGTGATGGTGTATAACAACCCAATTTCTTACAGTGTCGATATTTCGCTCGACAGTATGGAAATTCTGGCTGCACAGCCAAACATAGTTGCAGTGAAAGAATCGACCGAAGATACCCGTCGTATCAGTGAGTTATATAACAGATTTGGCAACCGTTTTACCGTATTCAGCGGTGTGGATGACATAGCACTGGAAAGCCTGATGTTAGGCTGCACAGGTTGGATCTCAGGTTTAACCAACGTATTCCCGCAAGAGTCAGTGGCCATTTATAAACTGGCACAACAAGGCCGTTATGCTGAAGCGCTGGAGATCTGGCGTTGGTTCCTGCCGCTGCTGCGTTTAGACACTATTCCAACTTTGGTGCAGTGTATTAAATTTGCTGAACAACTGGCTGGCCGTGGTTCTGAAACTGTACGTGCGCCACGTTTGGCACTCAGCGGTACTGAACGTCAGCGTGTGGCTACTTTGTTTGAACAAGCCATGGCCACCCGCCCCGATCTGCGTAAATTTACGCTGTAAAGCGAAGGAGCAGCGCATGAAACAAGGTACATTTTTTTGCATTGACGCCCACACCTGTGGCAATCCGGTGCGGCTGGTCACTTCGGGCCATCCAGAGCTCAAAGGCGCTACTATGGGTGAAAAACGACTGGATTTTATCGAACGTTTTGATTGGATCCGTCAGGCATTAATGTTTGAACCACGCGGCCACGACATGATGTCGGGTTCGTTTTTGTATCCGCCCTGCTCCGCCAACGCCGATTTTTCTATTTTATTTATTGAAACCTCCGGCTGCCTGCCGATGTGTGGTCACGGCACTATAGGCACAGTGACAGCAGCGCTGGAGGCTGGTTTAGTCAAAGCCAAAACACCGGGTCAGCTGATTATTGATGTACCGGCCGGCCAGCTGAAAGTGAGTTACCAGCAACAAGGTGACAAAGTGACATCGGTGAAAATCACCAATATTCCGTCGTTTTTATACGCCGAAAATGTGCGCTTTGAGGTGCCGGAATTGGGTGAAATGACGATGGATGTGGCTTATGGCGGTAACTTCTACGGCATTATTGAACCCCAGGGCAAATTTAAAGGTATTGAACACCACAGCGCAGCCGAATTGTTACGCTGGAGCCCGGTGGTGCGTGAAGCCGCCAGAAAAGTGATTGATTGTGTACATCCGCTGGATGACAAAGTACGGGGTTTGTCACATTTACTCTGGACAGGCCATCCCAAAAACGCTGACTCCAGCGCCGCCAATGCCGTGTTTTATGGCGATAAAGCCATAGACAGATCCCCATGTGGCACTGGTACCTCAGCAAGAATGGCGCAACTGTTTGCCAAAAGTTTATTAAAACCGGGTGATACTTTTGTGCACGAAAGTTTTATTGGCAGCCAGTTTGTTGGCACCATTGAAGCTGTCACTGAAGTAGCCGGCAAAGCAGCCATCATCCCTGGCATTCAGGGCTGGGCGCGGGTGTTTGGCGCCAATCAAATCACAGTCGATGACAACGACCCTTATGCTTATGGTTTTCAGGTAATTTAATATGCAGACAACTCTCTTAAGACCACAGCAAATCAGCGGCCGACATTATATTCAGGGCCAATGGCAAGCCGAAAAACCCAATAGTTTCAGCGCCGTCAATGCCGTTACTTTTGAGCATTTGCCCTGGCTTTTTGCCGAATGTCAGGCGACTGAGCTGGATAACGCCTGTGAAGCGGCGCATCAGGCGTTTTTAAGCTATCGCGAAAAAACTGCGCTGGCGCGTGCGGCATTGCTCAAACAAATGGCGCAGGAGCTACGTGCTGCCGCCAGCGATATTATTGCCATTGCCAGACAAGAAACGGCGCTGACTGAGCTGCGTCTACAAGGTGAACTGAACCGCACCTGTAATCAGCTGCTGATGTTTGCACAAGCTTTAGAAACACAACCTGAAGGTGTGGTGGTGCTCGATAATGCTTTACCTGAGCGCCAGCCACCCAGACCGCAGCTTGAGCTCAGACAACTGCCACTTGGCCCTGTTGCCGTTTTTGCTGCCAGTAATTTTCCGCTGGCTTTTAGTGTGGCCGGTGGTGACACAGCAGCGGCGCTGGCAGCGGGATGCAGCGTGGTGGTCAAAGCCCATAGCGCACACCCTGCCACCAGCGACAGAGTGATGCAGGCTTTAGTGCACGCCATTGAACTCTGTGAAATGCCAAAGGCAGTGCTCAGCCTGGTACAGGCCAAAAATTACGATATCAGCCATCAGCTGGTGAAAAATCCGCGCATTAAAGCCATGGCTTTTACCGGCTCTTTTCGCGTTGGTATGGCACTGAAAGACTCTATCAATCAAAGGCCTGAACCTATTCCCTGTTACGCCGAACTTGGCAGCTTAAACCCGCAGCTGATTTTACCGGAACTGGCGCTCAGTAGCGCCACTGAACTGGCGCAGCAACTGGTGGCTTCTACCACAGGCTCCGGTGGCCAGCTCTGTACTAAACCAGGTTTGTGGTTATTGCCGCACACAGCTGCTGCTGAGTTGCTGCTGGACAGCGCCATCAGCGCTACTACCCAAATTCCGGCGCAAAGTTTATTACACCCTGGTATTTATAAAACATATCAGGCGCAAACCTCAGAACGTGCTTTGCAGGTTAAAACCTTAGCAACAGGCTTAAGCGCCGACAAACAGGCCAGCGCTTTGTTGTTTAGCTGTAGCCTGACAGAACTTCTGGCCACACCATCACTCTGGCATGAAATTTTTGGCCCCAGCGCTTTGGTGGTGCGTTATCACAGTCTGACTGAACTGCAGGCTTTTATTGAACAACTCCCGGGCCAGCTGGCAGCAACAGTGCATGGGTACCAGGCTGGCTTGCCGGTGCATCAGGCGCTGTTAACTCAACTGGAATATCAGGTGGGTCGTATTATTCTGTCGCAAATGCCAACAGGGGTGGAAGTCTGCGCCAGCATGCAACATGGCGGGCCTTTTCCGTCGTCCAGTGATGTGCGCAGTACCTCAGTTGGCCTGGCTGCTATGCAGCGTTTTTTACGGCCTTTATGCCGGCAGAATTTTCCGGCTGCAAACTAAAGGCAAAACTGTCGAAAAAAGCACCTGTTGCTGGTGTTTTTTTAACAAAAGGTCAGCTGTTGCTGGCCTTTTTTTTGGTTGTCAGTAAACTAGTTCCATGATTTATCAACCAAGTTTGCTATGGCCCTCGAATTTAAAACCAGAACTCAAGTTGTTGTAGAAGCAATTCGCGCCCAGATCTTATCCGGTCAAATTAAAGCCGGAGAGCCGCTGCGTCAGGCGGCATTGGCAGAACAACTAAACGTCAGCCGCATTCCGATCCGCGAAGCTTTGTTGCAGCTGGAAGCCGAAGGTCTGGTGAAGTTTGAGCCGCATAAAGGCGCCACTGCCACCCAAATCAGCCCTGAGCTGATTGATGAATTATTTGAGCTCAGAGCTTTGCTGGAGTGTGATTTATTGGCACGCTCTATTCCACTTTTAACAGAAGAACATCTGGCAACAGCCCGTCAGACGTTGTTAAGGCTGGATGATGCGCTGCAAAGCCCGGATGCTGCCGATCGCTGGGCTGAACTCAATACCGAATTTCACAATTGTCTTTATGTGGCACACAGACCACAAAGCCACGATATGGTGAATAACCTGAATAAAAACGCCGACCGTTATATCCGTATGCATTTGCAACTGGCCGGTGGCATTGAAAAAGCCAGCAGCGAACACCGCAAACTGCTGGATTTATGCGCGGCCGGCAAGGTAGAAGCCGCCTGCAACGAACTGCGCGACCATATTCTGCATGCTAAAGATGAAATTAAATCTTTTTTGCAACGTCAGGATAGTTAACAGTTTTTAGCTTTTTCGCTTGTTGTGAATAAGAATATAAAAACCGGCTTAACGCCGGTTTTTTATTTTGTCCCTTTGCTTCGGCTTTTATTTTTGTTTATTTGGCCTCTTTGCGCGTGCCGCTCCATGATTTGCTCACCACCCGCCACTGGCCGTCTATTTTGGTCATCGCCAGATAATCCACACCTTGCCATTGTGGGTAATCCAGCATCACTTTCACCACGGCGCCAGTGTCGGTGATATCTAAAATCTGATATTGACGGTGGCGCTTATCTTCATCCGGCGCAGGCTGAAAACCTTTGGCCCACTCTTCCCCTGAAATATTCAGTATTTTTTGCTGTTTGCCGGAATAACCCACTACTACAGTATCTTTTTTTATGACTTTAAAAGCGGTTTCGGCGCTGCCTTGTTCAAAAGCCGACATCATGGTTTGCATAGTGCTGTTAATAGCGGCGTATTCTTGATGTTGTTGTAGCAGAGCGTTGGCATTGCTGTTGCTGGCTGCTGAAGCGGCAAAAGCTGCATTACAGAACGGGCTCAGGCTCAGTGCCAGGCAGGTCATCACACATGTTTTGGTTAATCTGTTCATCACGAAATTTCCTTTTGTTTTATCCAATCAATGATTAATTTTTGGCTGTGGTGGTTTTTTGTTGTTGCTGTTGCAGAATTTTTACAACTGCGGCGGCCACTAAAGGCGCTGACGGATAGTTCTGGCCTGTGACAAGACGGCCATCCACTTCGATATAAGCTTTTTCCGGGTGGGGTGCTTTAAATAAACCACCATGGGCTTCAATGGTCTGACGCATTAAAAACGGCAAGTGTTGAAAATAAGCCGCTGTTTTATCTTCATAATCTTCCGGATAACCCGTCACTCTTTTACCTGCCAGCAAATATTGGCCATTGCTGAGTTTTAATTTGACGATACCGGCAGTGCCATGACAAACCGCCGAAATCACGCCGTCATTTTTTTCGTAGATATAACGCGCAATTTGCTGCAAAGGCTCATTATCTACCACCTGATACATGGCATTGCTGCCGCCCACGTAATACACAGCCTGATAACGGCTGGCATCAATCTGCTGTGGCGAACGGGTATTTTTAAGCCCCGCCATAATGCGGTTATCCTGCAGCCTTTGTGTTAAAGCTTCGCCAAGGCGGGACCGATCAATAGGTACGGCGCCGCCTGATGGGGAGACAAAATCAACGACAAAACCTGCTTTAAAAAAGGTATCCCAGGCATGCACCACTTCACCAAAGCTGATGCTGGCCGGCAAAGTGGAATTGCCGTGGAATTTTTGACTGGACAGCACAAACAACACTCTGGGCTCAGCGGTGCTATTGGTATAGGTTTTATTGTTTTCCTGAAGGCTGGCGCCTTGAGAGGTAACAACTGGCGGGCTGGCCTGTGCCTGGCCGACCAGGGCAATATTCAGCAAGCCGCCCAATAACAGCCAAAGCAGTAATTGATAACATTTTTTCCAAATCACGGTAAAAGCTCCATTTTGTTCAAGGAGCCTTCACCCTAAGCGAAAATCTGTTAAATCAATGTATTACCAGCTGTTTTCGCACTACTAAAACCTGTTTCCGTAGCTATACCACAGTTAAATAACGTTCGCGGAACAAAGCCGGGGTACAACCATGGGCTTTTTTAAAGGCAGCATAAAAGGTCGACATCGACTGAAAACCGGCAGCTTCAGCAATGGCTTCCAGCGTTTGGCTGGGTTGCGCTAACAACAGGCGCTCAGTTTCATCAACCCTGAACCTGGCCACATATTGTTTAAACGAAGTGCCGTTATTGTCATTCAATAGCTGCGACAATCTTGCCTGAGGCACACCTAAACGGCGCGACAACCGCGCCAGTGTAAGCCCGGGATCCAGATAAAGTTTTTCGCTTGTCATTAAATCGGCCAGAGTTTGTAACTCTGCCTCAGCCTCAGCCTGCGCAATACGTCTGTCCTGATAAGGCTCCACCGGCGCTTGCCCCTGACGCCAGGCCCAGGCCACCACCACACAAAGATAAAGCACAAAAGAGAACGACAAAGCCCCGACAATATAAGAGGTAAAACCTGAAGTGAAATAAGCCAGCCATATCAGCCAAAGCCCTGTTGTGACAGCAAGCAGCAGCCGTCTGGCACTGCCCGAGGGCAAGCGATGCCGTTGTTGCACTAACAAAGCAGTGCTCACCAGCAGATACAACAACCAAAGCCAGTTGGCGATGCGGACAACCACAGCATGCCAAAGCGCAGCATGCTCGTGATAAGGCCAAACAATATTCAGCGCGAGCGTTGTACTAAGCAGCACAGCTGCATGTCCCCACTCAAAAGACGGCAAAGCGCCCCTGTTTGACAGGCTGGTACGGATAAAAAAATACAAAGCCGGGCCAATGAGTAAACAAGCGGTTAAACCAGCCTGCATCACAGGCGCCGGCGTATCTGTTAAAAAATAAAAGGCCACAGATTTACCGGTGCGTACACTGACCATCAAAATCAAAACGCTAAGCGCACGCTGCGCCACAGAGGTTTTACCGGCAAACCATAAATACAACGCCAAAGCCAGGCCATTAAAAGCCCCCAGCGCCGAGAAAAAAAACAACAAATGTTCGTTTAACATTTAAAAATCCGCTCCCTGGCTTATTGTTATCAAAGCGCTAT
Source organism: Rheinheimera sp. (assembly GCF_030824435.1). Taxonomy (GTDB): domain Bacteria; phylum Pseudomonadota; class Gammaproteobacteria; order Enterobacterales; family Alteromonadaceae; genus Pararheinheimera. Next base: position 75,897 of record NZ_JAVBXS010000026.1, on the reverse strand, counting down.
ATGCTGCCTTACCCTTTCGGCTAAACCTAAACCTGCTTCTGACATGGTCAGGTAAGTGTGGTCGGCGCCGGCGGCGATAATAGCTTTGGCTTCGTCATGGTGCATGCTGTGGGAGACGATAAGCCCGGTAAAACCGGCGTCACGCAGCTTACGGGCGGCAATAATTTTGGCTTCTAAATCGCTCATACATAACAGCACCGCTTGTAACTTACTGATATCTAAACCATGCCAGAAAATCTGATCTTCAGCGTCGGCAAAAAACACATTGTTGCCTTTTTCCTGATGTAACAGCACCCTGGCCGGGTCGGAGTCCAGCGCCGCTAAATGGGTTTTATGCTGCAAATAATCATAAGCGGCAGTGCCGGTGCGGCCCATACCCATAATCAGCACCTGTGCATCACCCAATGACACCGGTTGTTCGTCGGGGTGGCGAATATTACGTTCAAAGGGAATTAACCGGCCCGCCAGTTTTTCATACAGCGGGTGGGCTAAACGGTTTAACGGTGCCGAGACCACAAAAGAAAGCGCCACTGTCAGCGCCAGCGGTATTAAAAACTGCGGCATGGCAACACTGGCAACTATCAAAGCAAATTCGCTGTAGTTGGTTAAAGTGAGGCCAGATAAAAAGGCACTGCGGGCCCGCAGCCTGAAGGCAATTAATAACGCAAAAAACAACGCGCCTTTCAGCGGCAATAACAAGGTCATTAAAATGGCAAATACCCAGGCTTGTTGGTCGGGTAAACCACCCAAACCAATATTCAGGAAAAAACCGACCAAGAAAAACTCTTTCAGGCCCCATAAGGTTTTAGCCAGCTCCCCTGCTCTTGGGTGACTTGCCAATAAAGCGCCAAATACCAGAGCGCCAAGCTCAGAACTTAAACCCACCAGATGGAAACCTCCACCGCCCAGCACCACCGCCAGCAAAACACCAAATAAAATTTGTAGATCGTCGTGGCCGGTCAGGTTTAATACCCGAAACAGCAGTGGACGCAGCAGCGGCAAGGCAAATACCAGCAGCGCCCAGGGAGATGGTGTCACCCCTTGCGAAAAACTCATCAGCGCCATGGCAAACAAGTCCTGCATAATTAAAATGCCAACTGCCACCCGGCCGTGAAAAGCGCGGATTTCCCTTTTACCTTCCAGCACCTTGGCGGCAAGCACAGTGCTGGAAAAAGCCAAAGCAGCGCCCAGCATCAGGGCATGATACCAGTCGGGTTCAAAAGCCAGATAAATCACCGGGGCATATAACAGCGCCGACACTACAAAATGTAAGAAAGAGCCGCCCAAAACTTCGGGTTTAGCCAAGCTTCGGATATTGAGTTTTAAACCAACGGTAAACAGCAGCAACAACACACCAAGGTGAGAAACATGGTCGATAATAGGTTTGCCAACAGGTAAATTGAGCTCAGACGCGCTTAAAGTGATCATAAAACCAGCCGCTAAATAACCCACCAAAGGCGGCAAACCAATTAACCGCACCAGCATGCCAAGGCTAAAGGCAAAACCTATCCAGACCGCTTCTAAAATCATAATTTTCCTTGTGTTTTTCTGCCGGGTGTCGAACCCTGTTGCCGGCTCAAAAAGAATAACTTATCAGGCAGCCTGTCGCTAAAAGATGATAGCTGAGGCTAATTTAGCAAATTTTGTGGCAATATTTGCAGGTAAAACAGTGTTTTATTGCCTGATCTTTAGTTGGGACACAAATTTTGTCTGAAACAGCGCCTTTGGCAGCAGCGCCATCTTTAGCAAAACATCATCTTTAGTAAAATACTTTCTTGAGTAAAAAGCTCAGCTAAGCTGGCTTTGTTTTTTCAGAGCTATAGCCGCTTTGGCCTGTTGCCATTCGGCCTGAGTAATAGCGCTGGTGCTATCGGCAGGCATATTGGCAAGTTGTAATTTACGCTCGGCCAGTTTTTGATAAATAGCCGCGTGCTCAGCGTCACTGCGTTTATTCCAGTCGACTATTTCTTCAATATGACGATAACAACCGATGCAGATTTTATCGGCGTTGAGTTTACAACTGGCAATACAAGGCGAATCCATTTAAGACTCCGGCAAGCAGAAAACCGCAATTATGCCGCAAAAACCAGGCCGCCTTAAGCGCTTTATCGGCAACCACTGGCACATCAACGCAGCCGGCTAAAAAAGCCCTTATCGCCGGCCTTGAACTGTGGCAAGTTAACAGCAGCAAAATTGCCGCTTACAGGCAAAAATCACCATAACACAACAAATCAACAGCACCCTTAAAGGAACCCCAATGCAAAAACGCCATCCTCTGCAGCTGAGCCTGTTGGCCATCGCCCTTTCTGTTGCCACGGCACAGGCCAGCGACGATAAAAACAAATGGGACGTGAATAAACCTGAAGGTCAGTTTAAAAACATCGATATTAATGTCAGCTCAGGTACCTGGATGAACCTGGATGTCAGCCCGGATGGCAAAACTGTGGTGTTTGATTTGTTGGGTGATTTATACAGCATGCCAATTTCCGGCGGTAAACCCAAACAGCTGACCCAGGATATTGGCTGGCAGATGCAGCCTAAATTCAGCCCGGATGGCCGTTATATCGCTTATACCAGCGATCAGGGTGGTGGCGACAATATCTGGGTGATGAAAACCGATGGCTCTGATGCTAAGGCTGTCACTAACGAGACCTTCCGCTTATTAAACAGCCCCGATTGGAGCCCGGACGGTGAATTTATTGTAGCGCGTAAACACTTTACCAATACCCGCTCTTTAGGCGCCGGTGAAGTATGGCAATACCATAAAACCGGTGGCACAGGCGTGATGTTAACCGCCAAAGCCAATGATGAAAAAGACTTAGGCGAACCGGCTTTTTCACCGGACGGTAAATATATTTATTTTTCCCAGGACGACACCCCGGGCAAAACCTTCCATTACAGCAAAGACTCTGAACAGGGTATTTATGTCATTAAAAGGTTTGAACGCGAAACCGGCAAAATCGACATATTACTGGAAGGCGCCGGTGGTGCTGTGCGGCCAACGCCGTCACCTGATGGTAAAAAACTGGCTTATATCCGCCGTGTTGATTTTCAGACCAGCTTATTTTTATACGACTTAGAAACAGGTGAACATAAAAAGCTGTATGACAAACTCGACCGTGATATGCAGGAAACCTGGGCTATTCATGGCGTCTACCCAAGCATCAGCTTTACGCCGGATAACCAGCATATTGTGTTTTGGGCCGGTGGCAAAATTCATAAACTGAATATTCAGAACAATAAAGTCGACGATATTGCCTTTACTATCAATACCAAAAAACAAATTCAAACGGCGGTTCGGGTACAACAAAACCTGAACCAGAGTGATGTTGATGTAAAAATGCTGCGTTTTGTGCAGGCATCGCCAGATGGCAAAACCATAGTGTATTCGGCGCTTGGCCATTTATACAGTGTCAACGCCAAAGGTGGCACGCCAAAACGTCTGACCAGCCAACAAAGCCATTTTGAGTTTTATCCGCAGTTTTCCCGCGACGGTAAAAAGCTGGTGTATGTCAGCTGGCATGACGAACAACAAGGCATGCTCAAAGTGTTGGATTTAACAACAAATCAAAGCACAGACGTATTAAAAACGCCTGGCAAATATGTCGAACCTACCTTTAGCCCGGATGGTAAAACTCTGGTGTTCCGCAAAGCCGGCGCCGGCAGTTTGCTGGATAAAAAATGGTCATTAAACACCGGTTTATATCAGGTAAACGCCGCTGGTGGTGAGCCAGAGCTGATTAGCCGCACAGGTTTTGCGCCGCATTTTGGCGAGCGGAACGACAGGGTTTTTGCCATGGATTATGGTGATGAACCAACGCTGCTCAGCATCGATTTAAAAACCCAGCAGGCACGGACTTTATACAAAGCCAAATACGGCACCGAGTTTAAAGTATCGCCCAACGGCAAGCTGGTGGCTTTTGCCGACCGCTTTAAAGTCTATGTGACGCCTTTTGCCGAACGTGGTGCTGCTCTGGATTTAAGCGGCAGCGACACCCAGTTCCCGGTAAAACAACTGTCGGTGCGCGCCGGTGAAAACATCAGCTGGAGCGGCAACAGTCAGCAACTGTATTGGAACTTAGGCCCGGAGCTTTATCATGCCGATGTTGCTTCAGTGTTCGACCTTCAGTTTGACAAGAGCAACAAAGGCAGCAAAAAAGAATTCGCTGCTAAAAATGGCCAGAATATCAGTTTTAAAACAGCAGCTTATATTCCAGAAGGGGTGACAGCTTTTGTCGGTGGTCAGGTGATCACTATGGAAGGTGACGATACCAGCAGCGTGATTCAAAACGGTGTGGTGCTGGTGGAAAATAACCTGATCAAAGCTGTCGGCAGCAAAAATGACGTTAGCATTCCTGCCAATGCCAAAGTGATTGATATCACAGGCAAAACCATTATGCCGGGTTTATTTGACGCCCACGCCCACGGCAGTCAGGGTGTCAATCAAATCATTCCGCAGCAAAACTACGCCAACTACGCCAGTCTGGCTTTGGGTGTCACCGCAATTCACGACCCATCCAATGATACTCAGGAAATTTTTACCGCCGGTGAAATGCAAAAAACCGGCGCTATTGTCGGGCCACGCATTTTTTCCACCGGCACTATTTTATATGGTGCTTATGGCGCAGGTTACACCTCGCATATCGACAGTCTGGATGATGCCAAATTTCATTTAGAACGCCTGAAAAAAGTCGGCGCCTTTTCGGTAAAAAGTTATAACCAACCCCGCCGTGAGCAGCGCCAGCAGGTTATTCAGGCCGCCCGTGAGCTGGAGATGATGGTGGTGCCTGAGGGTGGTTCATTATTACAACATAACCTGAGTATGGTGGTGGATGGCCATACCACGCTGGAGCACAGCCTGCCGGCAGCTGCACTTTATGACGACGTCAAACAGCTGTGGCAACAAAGTGAAACCGCTTACACCCCAACCTTAGTGGTGGCTTATGGCGGCATCTGGGGTGAAAACTACTGGTACGACAAAACCGAAGTGTGGAAACATCCGCGCTTAAGCCAATATGTGCCTATGGATGAACTGCGTCCACGCAGTATGCGCCGCCCTACAGCGCCGCTGCATCACTACAATCATTTCAGCATTGCCAAATCGGCTAAAGAACTGAATGACTTAGGGGTGCTGACCAATATTGGCGCCCATGGTCAACGGGAAAGTTTAGGTGCGCACTGGGAGATCTGGATGTTTGCCCAGGGTGGCATGAGCCCGCTGCAGGCGCTAAAAACCGCCACTATCAACCCGGCGAAAACCTTTGGTATGGACCATCAGCTTGGTTCTATCAAAGAAGGCAAACTGGCTGATTTAATCGTCATTAACGGCAATCCACTGAATAACATTCAGGACAGCGACAAAGTGGAGCTGACTATGGTGAACGGCCGCTTATTTGATGCCGCCACCATGAATGAACTGAACGGCAAACAACAACAGCGTAAGCCGTTTTATTTTGCGCCAAAACCCTGAGTACAATGCTGATCCCAACCTGGCGGCCTGATGGTCTGGCGCTCAAAGCGCAAGACCATCAGAACCCATAACCACGGTTTTTGTGTTGCAATGCTAAACCAGCCCCGCTTTGCGGGGCTTTTTTTGTGAACTTTGTTGCCCTGTCAGTTTGCTATTGCACCAGCCCAAACAGTCAGCAAAAACACCACAAGGTGTCATCTGCAACATGCCCGGCGGTATCCGCTGCGTCGCCCTCTGTCATATTCGTCTGCTGCATTTGGCGCCTGCCATAGGCCAAAAAAATACTTGGCAGATAACTAGGTGTTGCTGACAGATCGCTGACATACTTCAGTCATGGTGTCGCGGAATAAACGTCTGATAATGATTCAGTTTTATCCTTTGTTATTATCGAAACCATTCAGGGTGCCGGGGCTGTATTGCTTATACAGCACAACCTTGTTGCTGAGTTTTGCACTGCTGTTATGTTTTTCCGCGCCCTTGTCTGCCGACCACCCGCAACTGCGTTATCACTCCCTGGCCGATGATTTTGTCAATGCGCCTGTCACCAGTTATGGCATTACTTCAGATCAACAGGGTTTTATCTGGATGGCCAATCAGCTGGACGGATTACAACGTTTTGATGGTTATCAACTGCATTCTTTTGCCTTTGCCAGACAACAGACAAGCTGGCAACAACAGAGTGTCAGTGCAGTTCAGGTCGACCGGCATAACCGGATCTGGGTTGGCAGCTGGGGCCATGGACTTGGCATGTGGTCGGCTGACCGTCAGCATTTTAGCCGCTGGCCAGCCCCGGTAACTTTGCCTGGCAACACACATTTTTCAACAGTCAGCCCCCCATTGTTACCACCAACAGGCGATGTGATGCAGGTGCAGGCGTTATTTTCTGACCGCCAGCACAGACTCTGGGTTGGCAGCACAGCCAGCCTGTATTATCTGGATGCCAATGACAGGCCACAACAGCTGAACGCGCATATGCAACAACAACTGGCGGCCACGCGGTTCTGGCAAATCAGCCAGTCGCTGGATAACTCGTTATGGTTCGCCACCTCGCGGGGGTTATTTCAGCTCAGCGACGATTTAACCCGTCTCAGAACATGGTCGGCAGCTGCAATGCCGCCTTTTGCGCAAAACCAGCGCAATCTGGAAGTCAGAACAGTATTGCCGGTAAAAGATGCTGTCTGGTTTGCCACCAGCGAAGCTTTGTATTTTCTTGATCTGAAAAAACAACAAATAAGGCCTTTGCATGCTCCTCAGCTGGCACTGGCCCGCATTCATAAATTAATTCAGCTGCGCGACGGTTCGCTATTAATTGGCAGCGGCAATGGTTTGTATCAGCTGCAGGCGCCTTTTAGTTATCGCCAGCAACTGCATAAATTGATGGACGCGCTGGATGTACGCGACATGATGCAGGATCACAATGGTTTGTTGTGGATAGCCAGTCGCAACAGAGGCGTATTCAAACTGCAGCTGGCTGCGCCACAGTTTAGTCTGCTGACCGATCATCAGGGCAAAAACTGGTTTGAACCCGGCCTGCACCGTATTGCCAGTCAGTTGTACCATCAGGGCATTTTATGGCTTGGGCTGGAAAATATGGTGCTGAGTTATCACACCGAACAACAACAATGGCAACAACACCGTTTTCCAGAGAAGGCTCTGGTCAAACTGGTGCAGGGTTTGGCTACTGACAACAGCGGCCAACTTTATGCCGCCACAGACAGAGGTTTATTCCGTCTGGAGGGGCGTCAGGGCTTTGTTGCTGAAGATGCCCCTTTTGCCAGCCATCCCGCGCTGAAACAACAAAGTATTATGGCACTGAACTTTAGTCCCGACGGCATGCTGAATCTGGCGTTATGGGAGCAAGGTTTATTACGCTGGTCGCCGGAACAACCCGACAAAGCCGCTGTGCTGTATCCGATAGCCACAGGTATTGGCAATTCAGTGTTGCAGATCATCGCTGTGGACCAGGTGCTGTGGCTGGTCAGCAGTAACAGCGGTTTGTATCAGCTGGATACCGATGATGACAGCATCAGGCACTTTTCCACAGCCACAAGCTCGGTACCGCAGTTGCCGTCATTATTCTTGCCTTGCGCCTGGTCTGATAATGCCAACGAAGTCTGGTTATGCAGTGATGTCGGGCTGCTGAAACTTGATTTAACCAACAATCAGCTGCAGCAATTTAGCAGCAGCAGCGGTTTACCCGATCCGCGGGTGATAGCCATTGCCGGCTCCCCTGCCATCACAACCGAAGCTGCAACATCAGCAAAAAAACAACCCAAAATGCAGGCAGCACCGGCATTGTGGCTGGTCACCCGGCGTGGTCTGGCCGAGCTTGACCGCAGCAGCATGCAAATCCGCAGTTATACCGATTTAGATGGTATTGCCCCTTTGTTATTGGAACAAAGGGCACTGAATCCGGATGCCAATGGCCGTTTTTACCTTGGCAGCGGGCAAGGTGTATTAACCTTTTTACCACGCCAGCTGGCAGAGCTGCGCAATACAGCACCGCTGGCGCTGACCAGGCTGCAAATAGACCGGCAAACCTTGTGGCGGGTGCCGGGCGACGAGATGAGGCCATTGCGGGTGCCTGCAGGCAGCAGAGTGTTGCAGTTTCAGTTCAGCCTGCTCGATTATCAGCATAACCGTCACCAATATCGTTATCGTTTACTTGGGCTTGATGAACAATGGCAACACAATGGCCACCAGCAAAGTATCAGTTTTAATAACCTTGATGCCGGGCATTATCAGCTCGAAGTTGAGGTCACAGGCAGCAGGCAAAGTACAACCCCACTGCGGATCCAATTTGAAGTCGCGCGGCACTGGTGGCAATACAAACTGCTGTGGTTGTTGTGTGGTCTGACGCTGCTGGTGCTAAGCGCAGCAATCATCAGATTGCGGCTGGAGCATTTGAGCCGCAAAGCCCATAAGCTGAATCAGCTGGTGGCCAAACGCACCGCAGATTTAGCCAGCGCCAATAAACAACTGGCGAGCCAGGCCAGAACAGATTACCTGACCCGCTTACCCAACCGGCTGGCTTTTAGTGAACAATATCAGACGGTATTACACCATTGTCAGCGCGCAGCTTCCCCGCTTTGTCTGGTGCTGATAGATATCGATTTTTTTAAGCAAATTAACGACAACTTTGGCCATGATGCCGGCGATTTGGTATTGCGCCAGCTGGCCGACAATTTGCAACGCAGATTAAGGCAACAGGATGTACTGGCGCGTTTTGGTGGAGAAGAGTTTATTTTGCTGCTGCCGGACACTGCTGTAACCGGCGCTCAGATCATCTGCGAAACCTTGCGGCTGGCCCTGAAACAATTGCAAATTCAATATCAGCAACAACAACTGAGTGTGACCGCCACCTTTGGTGTGGTTGAAATGAACAGCCCACATAATGAACTGTCATATTGGCAACAAAAAGCCGATAAGGCCTTGTATTACGGCAAAAAGAATGGCCGGGATCAGGTGGTGTTGTATCAGGATTTGCCACCAGACCAAGCCTGACACACAGCTGCAACAGCCCCCTGCCGAAGCGGCACCGGCTTGCCAAAACACTTCTGAGCAAATCCTCAGCTGAAGATACAAACCATTCGATTAAATCAGATAATTTGAGTTGAATTTGACAATATTCAGTCAGTTATTTTGTTTATACACTGATTGTCCTAACACTTCAGCAGAGCCATTTATGCTTCAGCCTTTGACGCCTCCTTCTTTGCAGCAACAATCTGCGCCACAACCTCAGCCGGTGATTTTTCTGGGGCACGGCAGCCCGATGAATGCGCTGGCACAAAATCAGTTTACGCAGCACTGGCAGCAACAACTGGCAGATTTAACTGGCGTCAGAAAACCCAAAGCGATTTTGCTGATCTCCGCCCATTGGTATGGCGAAGGCGTAAAAATTACCGCCCAGACCAAACCGCCAACACTGCATGACTTTTCCGGTTTCCCGCCGGAACTTTTTGCGGTGAATTATCCGGCGCCAGGAGCACCTGAACTGGCAGCACATATTCAGGCCATGTTGGCACCGCTTGTAGTGCAGCTTGACCACAATTGGGGTTTCGACCACGGCGCCTGGTCGGTATTGGTTCATGCCGTTGCTGATGCTGATATTCCGTTGTTGCAGTTGTCGCTTGATAGCCGTGAGAGTCCGGACTGGCATCTGGCACTTGGGCAAAAGCTTAAAGCGCTGCGTCAGCAAGGGGTGCTGATCATCGGCTCTGGCAATATAGTGCACAACTTGCGCTTGCTGGACTGGAGTAATCAGCAACAACCGGCCTGGGCCACTGACTTTGTAAGCAAAGTCAAAACAGCCATAGCGCAGCGGGATTTTGCCGCGCTTTGTGATTATCGGAGGCTAAGTAAAGACGCTTTGCTGGCCGTACCTCACCCTGATCATTATTTGCCCTTGCTGTATGTACTGGGCGCAAGCTCGGCAGAAGAACCATTGCAGTTTTTTAATGACGAGCTGGTGTATGGCAGTTTAAGTATGTTGTCGTTGCGTTATGGTGCTTAGCTTTTTTAGCGCAGGGCTTTGAGCGACAAGTCGTTAGCGCCTGACTGTTGATGCGCTGCTGCCAATAATATTGGCAACAGCAAAGACAGGATCAGAGTTTGGCTAAAGCCTTTTTTTTCTCAAGTCGGGTCACAGCTTCATTCAGCGCATCAAGACTGACATCCTGCTGCTGAAGTTGTTGTGCCATGGGCTCAGGCAGCGTGTCAGGCGTGTTCAGGCTCAGGCTATACAGGAAAAACAGGCATAACATCAGCAGATAACCGGCAATCATTAAGGCAATATTGCGAAACGCCGTCCGCTGCACAGCTGGTGTTTTCAGCCAGGCCACAAATTGTTTGGCAACTGCCAGCCCCAAAACCAGCGAATGGCGCCCTAACAGCATGGCTTTTTGCAGATAAGGCTGCACCGCCGTTTTATTTATTGTAACCATGTTTTGATCTCTGCCTGCCATTGTGCCTTTTCGGGCGGGTTTAACTTCTTAGCCGCAAAATAGCCGTATTTCAGTCGCTTATCAGATTTAAGTTCCAGCGTGATACGTTTGTTGCCTTCGGTTAACTGCTGAAATTCCAGATCGCCGGTTTTTAAACTGCCCGCCAGTTTCAGCACCAGCGCTCTGTATTCAGGTGTTAAACCTTGAGGCGCTTCCAGCACCATACGGCATAAATTATTACGGCATTCACTGTCGAGCAGTCTCAATTGGTTATTGGCGACATTTTGTGTCAGGTGGGCAATCATAAATTCAGTGGCATCAGCCCAGAGTTCGTCTCTGTCCTGATCGTCAAAATTTTTATTGTCGTCAATCAGTTGTTGCTCAAAACGGCGCAGCTTATCTAACTCCAGCTGGGCATGAAGCGCTGGCAAGGCCGCTTCACCATATTTTTTGTAAAAGCTGTTCAGGTTTTTCAGCTGCTCCTGCTGCTCATCGCGACTCAAGCTATTGAGTTGCACCAGCCAGTCCGGCGCTTTAAACAGCGGCAACCACAGATACAACAACACACCTGTAAGGGTGGCAAGTACCGGCTGAGTGAATTTTGCCCGCCACAGCGGTAATAAAGCAGATTTGATTTTCACGAACCACATCAATTATTTTGTCTGTTCAACACCAAAAGGGCCGTTATGCTACCACAGCAGTTGTTGTGCCCCAAGCGCTGGACCTGCTGTGCTGTGATCTGCGGCGCAATGCTCTGCTTTAATGTGACCAGCTTAGTTACCAGGGCAACTCAGTGCCATTGCTGTGATAAAACACACCGGAGTTATGTAAACCCAGTTCGCTGATCCGCTCTGCCAGCCTTGTTGCCGCTTCGGTTGGCGAAATATCTCCGGCAAAACCCACCATCTGGGTTTGCACAAAACCAGGATGATAAATCCCCACTGCAATTTGTTTGGGTTTTAAATCTTTGGCAAGTGACACAGAACCTGCATTCAGCGCCGCTTTGGCCATACGATAACCATAATAAGCACCAGAGCCATTGTCGCTGATAGAGCCCATGCGGCTGGTGATCATGGCAATTTTACTGCCTGCTTTAAAACAAGGCAGCATGGCCTGTGACAATAACAAAGGCGCCAGTGCATTCACCTGAAACTGCGCCTGAATACGGGCAACGGCAAAATCAGTTAAAGTTTCCTGACTAAAAATGCCGGCATTATTAATCAGCACATCGACTGAAGCTTCGCTAAATTCAGCGGCCACCGCCTGCACCTGCAATGGATCGGCTAAATCAACGCCGCAATACACCCGCACATTCAGCGCAGCGAGCTCTGGCGACGAATGGCGGCAAATCACACTGACTTGATGCCCTTGCGCCAGATAATGTTGCACTAACGCCAGACCAATACCTTTATTACCACCAGTGATCACCAGATGTTGCATCGTTTGCTTACTTTGCTGATTTTGCTGATTTTGCATAGCGCCGCAGCTCCTTTGATTGGGATAAACCAGACTAACCGGCTTTCACCAATTTGGGCAAGCGCTGGCACTGCAACACCAAGGCCAGCACAAATCAACACAAACAAAAAAGCCGGCGCTTAATGTGCCGGCTTTGTTGTATCAATGCCAATGTCTGTCTGGAGCTACGAACCTTTATTCTTTTTAAAAGCTGCGTGACCTGATGATTTACCGGTTTGTTGTTGCTTTTTAATCAAAGCAGCTTTGACCGGATTGACGCCCGTGTGTTTAGTCACAGCCACCTGGCCAGCGCCTTTTGGCTTAAATTTCAGCTCGTCGCGGCTTTCTTCCGGCACTAAACAAGTTTTGCCTTTGCCAATCAGTTTCGAAAGCCCCATATTGCGCAAAGCTTCACGGATCATCGGCCAGCCTTTCGGGTCGTGATAACGCAACAAGGCTTTATGTAAACGCCGCTGACGTTCGCCTTTAGCCACCGGCACTTTTTCACTGTTGCCTTTGAGGTTTTTCAGCGAATTCAGCTCAGTGTGGTAAATAGTTGTGGCATTGGCCATCGGGCTTGGATAGAAGTTTTGCACCTGATCCAGGCGGAAATCGCGCTCTTTCAGCCACAACGCCAGATTCACCATATCTAGATCTGTAGTGCCAGGGTGCGCTGAAATAAAATACGGAATTAAATACTGCTCTTTACCGGCTTCTTTACTGTATTTGTCGAACATGGCTTTAAATTTGTCATAAGCACCCATGCCAGGTTTCATCATCTTCGACAATGGCCCGCTTTCGGTATGTTCAGGAGCGATTTTTAAATAACCACCGACATGGTGCTGCACCAGCTCGCGTACATAATTTGGATCTTCCACTGCTAAGTCATAACGCACACCTGAGGCCACCAGCACTTTTTTAATGCCGGTAATTTTGCGCGCTGCCCGGTATAAATCGACGGTAGGGCTTTGATCTGTGTCCATATGTTCACAAATGGTTGGATAAACACAGGATGGCCGGCGACAGGTTTGTTCGGCTTTGGGGTTTTTACACCGCAGTTTGTACATATTGGCGGTTGGGCCGCCCAAATCAGAAATCACGCCGGTAAAACCAGGCACTTTATCGCGGATTTGTTCAATTTCTTTCAGGATAGATTCCTGCGAGCGGCTTTGAATGATCCGGCCTTCATGTTCGGTAATAGAGCAGAATGAACAGCCCCCAAAACAGCCACGCATAATATTGACCGACGTTTTGATCATCTCATAAGCCGGAATTTTGGCTTTGCCATACACAGGGTGCGGCACCCGCTGATAAGGCAAACCAAACACCCCATCCATTTCTTCAGTCGTTAAAGGAAATGCCGGCGGATTCACCCAGATATGCCTATCGCCATGGCGCTGCAAAATAGCACGGGCACAACCCGGGTTGGTTTCCTGGTGCAAAATACGCGAAGCGTGGGCATACAAAGGTTTATTGACGCTCACCTGTTCAAAAGCCGGCAGCTTGACGTAAGTTTGCTCCCAGGGCTTAGGTTTGGCCGGTTGCACCATTACAGCTTTGGCTTCAACAATTTGTGGTTTGGTTAAATCGATACCTTCTTTGGCAAACTCGGAATAAGAGCTGCAGCCCACATCGTCGGCGCCATAAGGGTTAGGAATAGGGTCAATTTTGCCGACTTTATCAATAGCGGTAGAGTCGACACCGCGCCAGCCTGGCAGCGCATCTTTTAAAATAACAGCGGTGCCGCGGATATCTTTCATCGTATCAAAAGTTTCACCGGCGGCTAACCTGTGTGCCACTTCTACCAAAGGCCGCTCGGCGTTGCCGTAAATCAGAATTTCAGCTTTGGCATCAAACAAAATAGAACGGCGGACTTTTTCCTGCCAATAATCGTAATGGGCAATACGGCGTAAACTGGCTTCAATACCGCCTATCACCACAGGCACATCTTTATAAGCTTCTTTACAACGCTGCGAATACACAATCACAGCACGGTCTGGCCGCTTGCCGCCTTCATCACCCGGCGTATAAGCATCGTCATGGCGCAGTTTTTTGTCGGCGGTATAACGGTTGATCATCGAATCCATATTGCCGGCCGATACCCCAAAAAACAGATTGGGTTTACCCAAAGCCATAAAAGCGTCTTTGCTGTTCCAGTCTGGCTGGGCAATGATGCCGACCCTAAAACCCTGACTTTCCAGCATACGGCCCACCACCGCCATGCCAAAACTGGGGTGGTCAACATAAGCGTCACCCACCACCAGAATAATGTCGCAGCTGTCCCAGCCCAGTTTTTTCATTTCCTGGCGTGACATAGGTAAAAACGGCGCCGGACCAAAAGACTCTGCCCAATATTTTGGGTATGAGAATAAACCACGTTCTGCCGCCATACGGGCGACCGGGGCTGATTTACGCGAGGCTGGAGCTGTTGTCGACATAACTTGGGTACTCTAAGGGTGATTGCCGGCACAAGGTGGCAAAAATAGCCGAGCATTATACTCAAGTATTCACTTAAATACTAACCTTTCAAAGGCACACTCAGGCAGCGCTGTTACTGCTGCTTTGGCCTGAAGCTGCACAGCAACTGCAAGACATTGAATAAAAATCAGGATCTCCGATCAGTGAGCATCACCTTGTTATTTTCACAATACAACATAGACTCAAGAAGGAATCGCTCGTTAGGGAAAACCAAGCGTCATTTCAACAAGTTACACTCAAAATGGTAACAAACTACTGTCGGGTTCTGAGCAAGTTGCTGCTTTGAGGTTAATAAAAGCCCGGGGCAAAACCCGATAAAACGACAACCGGAGTTTCCCAATGAATAAGTACACCATAAAAACCATTTTTATCGGTTTTATGTTTGTCTCTTTACTGCTGATCACTTTAGTCACCGCCTGGATCAATACCAGTCAATTCTCCAGCCTTTATTACAGTCAGACTGAACATGAATATTTACCCAATAGTGTGGGGCGCATCAGCGAACAGATCAGAGGCGAAATTATGCGCCCTATCCTGCTATCCGAAGCTTTGGCCGACAACGCTTTGTTGCATGACTGGATGCGAAGTGGCGAAACAACAGCAAACAACCATCCGCAGGTGCTGAATTATTTTAAGCAGTTACAACAAAACTCCGGCGCATCCACCATGTTTTGGGTGTCTGATACCAGTAAAACTTATTACACTCAGGATGGTGTATTTAAAACAGTATCCACAACAGAACCCCGCGACAGCTGGTTTTTTAACTTTTTAGCAAGCACTGCCAAACGTGAACTGGCAATAGATCCCAATGAAAAAACCGGCGCCCTGACCTTGTTTGTGAATGTGGTGGTGAATGTGGATGGCAATCGCTCTGGTGTGGCCGGACTTGGTTACGATATTTCAAAAATATCGGATTTAGTCAGCAGTTTTAAACTCGGTGAGCAGGGTTATCTGTTTTTAGTCAACAACAAAGGTTTGGTGGTCGCACACAAAGACAAAAGCCTGATTGGCAAAAATATCAAAGAAGCCGGTAACTACAGTGTTTTTGCTCCACTGACCAATAACGGCAATACCGGTTTTCGTTTTGGCAATCTTGAAGTTGCCGGTGAGCCTATCTATTACGGTATTCAGGATGTACGGGATACAGGCTTAACTGCAGTGGCGCTGATGCCAACAGTGCAGGTAACTGCCGCCATAGACGAAGTCACTGCTATTGCTGTTGGCGTCAGTCTGGTGATTGCCGCCATTTTTATTGCTTTGACCGTGGTATTTGGTAATGCGCTGAGTAAAAACATCCGCCGTGTTGGTGATGATTTATTGGCGATGTCCGGCAATGGTGGAGACCTGAGTAAAAGGCTCGATGACAGCGCAAATAACGAATTGGGTCATTTAGCCAAAGGTTTTAACGGTATTATTGCCAAAGTGGGTCAGTTGGTTGGGGAAATTAAAGCGGCAGAAGTTGCTATTAAAACCGATATTGAGCAGCTGGCTACTTTAGTACGAAACACCTTTAGCGCCACTGAAGCCCAAAGAGCCCAGACCGATCAGGTGGCAACAGCTATTACCGAAATGGGCCAAACCATTGTGGAAGTTTCAGGCATCGCCCATCGCACAGCGTCAGATACCGAATCAGCGGTACAGGAAACTGTGACCACCAGTGCATATATGGCCAAAACCGCAGACACCATGGGTGAACTGAATAAAGTGATGTTGATGGTTGATGGCACTATTAACGATTTTGCAAGGCAGGCTTCTGACATTAATTCAGTGGTGGAAGTGATCAACGCTATCTCAGAACAAACCAACTTGCTGGCACTGAACGCCGCTATTGAAGCGGCACGCGCCGGTGAACAGGGCCGTGGTTTTGCCGTGGTTGCCGATGAAGTGCGAAACCTGGCCAAAAGAACTCAGGATTCAACTTTACAAATCCGCGACCAGATAGCGCAGTTACAACAAACCTCCAATCAGTCGCTACAAGCCATTAAACAAGGCATGCAAAGCAGCGAACAGGTGACAGAACATACCCAGCTGTCGGTGCAGTCTTTAAACCAAATCCAGCAAAAGTTTTCTGAAATCAGCGGTGGCAACCATCAGGTCGCTGCCGCAACCGAAGAACAAGGCAGTGTGGTGGAGCATATTAATGAATCGGCCCATCTGATTGCCGGCAGTGCCGCAGATATTCACCACAATGCCCAGCAGCAAATTATTGCCATTGACAGCCTGACACAAAGGGCTGAGCAGCTGCGTACTCTGGTGAACCAATTTAAAGTTTAAGGAGCACAATATGAAGTTATCAACATGGGCTTTAGTGCCGGCTACGTTATTGGCCTGTGGTGCTGCCACTGCCGACATTTTATGGCAGGATTTAAGTGTCAGTTATTTAAAAGGGCAAAACTACAGAGTCGGTTACCCTGAGCTGCAGGTCTATACGCTGGAACATGTGGCCGGCACCAGTTGGGGTGACAGCTTTATGTTTCTCGACCACTCCAGAAGCGACAATGGCGCTCGTGGCAATTATGGCGAATGGGCACCCCGTTTTAGCCTCGGCAAACTTTCTGGTAACACTATGGCGTTTGGTGTTATCAAAGATGTGTTAGTTGCTACCCAAATTGAAATGTCGACTTTGCAAACCAATTATTTATATGGGGTTGGGGTCGATTTTGCATTCCCGCTGTTTAAACACAGTCAGCTGAATTTATACCGCCGCCAGAATGAAAATGTTGATGACAGCTGGCAGGCCACTTTTGTCTGGGGCCTGCCCTTTGAAATGTTGGGACAGGAATTTTTGTACGACGGTTTTATCGACTGGGCAAGTGCCAGTTCAGATCAGGCCGCCCATATGAATTTTACCTCACAGCTGAAATGGGCTTTGCATCCTCTGCTGGGCATCAAAAGCCGGCTTTATCTGGGAGTTGAATATGCCTACTGGCTTAACAAATATGGCATCAAAGACAGTCCGGGCTTTCGTACTGACGAATCAAACCTGAACCTGTTGGTAAAATGGCATTTTTAGCATTCAGGTTCACAACAATTACCTGATCAGGACGCCGCTTTTGCGGCGTTTTTTATGTCACAAATACAACATCAGCTTGATGGCAAGCGCATATCAGGCAGAAATCAAAGCACTGATCGTTCAGTGTGATAAACAAAGTTATGTAACTGCAGTAAACAAAAAGGCAAAGCATCTTGTAACCCCCTGCAGCCACAGATTTTTACCACAACAAAACTTTGCCTGATATAAGGTGCAGAATGCTGATTTTTCTGATAAAACTCAGTGGCGAATTACGGGGCGGATGTATTTAAGCGGTAGCCAAAAGATAAACAAAAAGTTACAATTCAATACTATGTGCTTGTGTTGCAGCGTAATTTTTGCTTGCGACACTGCTGCAAACTAATACCGCGGCTTGATGATCCCCTGATTTTTTTAACTTTGACAATGACCAAAAGCGGCCTGCTGATGTAAGGCTGGCGCCGGAGTTTGTGTTTATGAGTGAATATTTGCAAATAAAAGAATTGTGTGATGAGTGGCAAAGTAACGGACAACAAATATCACTCAGTGCTCTGGCAAATTACACTGGAAAAGCAGCCCGCCAGCTTGAACCTCACTTTTTAAAATGGCAACAGCAACAGATTGATCCGGATTTTACCTTTGATGCCGAGTTTGTTGCGGCTTTTAAACAACAGGCCAGTCGTTTTGCCCAAAGTTTAAATCAGCAATTGCAACATGAACTGCAAACTTTGCAGGACAGTTATCATCAGTTGCAACAACAGCAACATCAGCTGACGGAAGAGCTTTACGCCGCCCAGCAACGTGAAACCCGGCACAGCAGCCATGCTGCCACGCTGGAGCAACAACAAATCCGCTTGCAGCAACAGCTTGACGAATCTCACGCCGAAACAAACCAACTGCAGGAACTGCTGCTGTCACTAAAAAGCCAGCTGACGGAACAACAATATCTGCTGGAGCCACTGCAACAACAAATGCCGCTGCTGCAACAGGAACTGCAGCAGAACCAACAACAGCTGGCCGACACTGAACATAAACGCCAACTTCTTGAAGACGCTCAATTGTTGCAACTGCAACATCAGGCCAATCTCAGCACTCAGCTGGCACAGCTTTCTGAACAAAACACTTTGCTGGCACAACAACTTGACAGCAAAAACCAGGCACAGATCAGCGCCACTCAGGAATTGCGTCAGGCCGAGCAGCAGTTGTCGGCATTACAACAACAGCTGCAACAACAGCAGGAGCAGCAACAGACAGTGCAGCAACAGCTGCTTGAACAACAGCAGCAACAACAGCAACTGCACACTCAGTGTCAGACGCAACAGCAGCAGTTGGAACAACTACAACAAGACTTACAACAAGCACAACAGGAAAAACAGCAGCTGACTGCTGCTTTTGCAGAAAGCCAGAACCAACAACAACAGCTGGCACAACAACTAAACAGCTCAACCAGCACACAACAACAGGCGTTGTCGGGTCAGCAGGAATTACAACAACAACTGACACAACTGCAAGCTGAATGCAGCAGGTTGCAACAGCTGAACGAACAACTAAGCGCAGCTGAACAAGATATCGAACAAAAAGTGGCGCCACTGAGACAAGAGCGGGATCAGGCCGTTGCCGCCGCCAGTGCCCAGCAACATCAACTGGACGATTTGCAATTTCAGCTGACACAAGCACAAACAGAAGCCGCCCGGCTGAACCAGTATTTACCGGAATTAGAACAAAATCTGCAACAACTGCGTGACGTCAACAGTTTATTAAAAGAACAAAACGCCAGCACTGCTGAACATCAGAGCAGTCAACGCGAAACCATCAAACAATTGCGTGAAGAAATGCTGCAACTGCGTGAGCAAACAGCACAGGCACAAGCAGAGCGCAAACAGATGGCAGAGCAAAATCAACAATTGCTGGAGCAGGTGTCTTTTGTGAAAACCAACTCCACCGCCACAATTGAGCGGTTAACGCGCAACTGGGAGCAAGCACAAGCAAGGTTAAAACAGCTCGAAGCTGCCGGCAGTTGAAACCGGCAGACATCACGGCAGAAAACAGCAGCCTTTGGCTGCTGTTTTTTTATGTTCAGACACCACTGAGTATAGTGATCACACCAAGCAGAAAAAACACCGCACAAGCGGCACGGCGGGCCAGGTTTAACGGCAGTCTTTCCATCAGATAACGACCGGCATACACCACAGGCACATTGGCTGCCAGCATACCCAAGGTAGTGCCTACTATCACCAGCCAGGTTTGCATTGGGTAATTAGCCGCTAACAGCACAGTAGCAATCTGGGTTTTATCACCAATTTCGGCAAGAAAAAACAACACGCAACTGGCGGTAAAAGCACCATATTTCAACATGGCGTTTTCTTCGCTGTCGTCTTTATCCGGAATAAGCAACCACAAAGCCACCACAATAAAAGAGCCACCTAACAACCATGAATGCCAGCCTTGTGGGATAAAGTTTGCAACCCAGGCGCCAAACCAGGCTGAAGCGGCGTGATTTAATAAAGTAGCCACCAGAATACCGGCAACAATAGCAAGACGTGAGCGAAAACGGGCTGCAAGAAATAACGACAACAGCTGGGTTTTGTCACCGATCTCTGCAATAGCAACACCGGTAAAAGAATAAAACAAGGCATCCATCAATAGTACTCAGCGGGATAATGACATAAGACAGAACCGCAGCTCCCGCTATGGGCCACAGTACTGTCTCAGGTCTCATCAAACCGGTTCAACCGGTTGTTGTTGCCATGTGCATGCGGCACAAGTGTGTTGACAACAACGCCGCCATCTCTGGCAACAGATTACTCCCCCAAGCAGGAAGGCGCGCATTGTAGCTATTTCATCATTGTTGCCACAAGCAAAAAATCACTTACATGCAAAATTTCTTAATTACAACTACACGGGCTCATGGCGAACAGCAACCTGTTATCAGGGCCTGGTACTTTTTGTCACAGGCAAAAAGAACCACAGGCAAGCCTGTGGTTCTTTTGTTGGTCGTCTGCAGATTTTTAGCGGGCCGGTAATATGCGGTTCACCCTGGCTCTGGCGCTGCTGCTAAACCGCTGCCATCTGGCGCCAAGGCGGATCAGCCCCCAGTACGTCAGTGGCACCAGCAATAAACTGGTTAAGGTTGAAAACACCAGACCGCCGATAATAGCCACCGCCATAGGCGCATAACTTGGGCCATCCCCGCCAATATTGGCATCCCCAAAAGCCAGAGGTAACAAACCCAGCACTGTGGTGGATACTGTCATCAGAATGGGCCGCAGCCTTGCTTCACAAGCTTCGATAATCAAAGGCACCAGCTCAGTATCAGGTTGCTCTTCCCGCATCTGATTAATACGGTCAACCAGCACTATGCCGTTGTTCACCACTATGCCCATCAGTACCAGCATACCAATCATACCCATAATGCCCATTTGGGTGCCGGTGAATAAAAAGGCCCAGAACACACCTACAAAAGAGAACAATAAAGAGCCAATCACTGCTGTTGGTAATAACAAAGATTCAAACAGTGCCGCCATCACCAGATAAATCATCACCACCGCCAGCAGCATATTGGTTTGCATAATGCCCTGCGCTTCATCCTGATACTGGAAACTACCTTCAAAAGACCAGCTGTAACCCGGTGGCAGTTGCAGCTGATCCATCACGCGGGTCAGCTCTTTGCGGGCATCGTCCATTTTCAGTTCTTTGTTAATATTCATGCCAATAGCCAAACCGGTCTGGCGGTTAAAACGACGGATTTCACCCAGACGTTTTTCCACTTTTAAGGTCGCTACCTGCGACAAACGCACCACACTGTTGTCTTTCAGTTTGACAGGTACAGCTTCCAGCTCCTGCTGGGATAAACCTACTTTTTCATCGTACAGCACTCTGAGCTGCACTTCGCCCTGATCCAGGGTGCGGAAAGTGCGCAGATTAGAACCACGCAGTGCCAGACTAATAGTGTTGGCGACATCCTGAGCTGACAAACCATGACGCTGCAGTTGTTCTTGTTGCAGCAATACCTGTAATTCAGACTGGCCGTCGCTGACTTCTGAGCGCACATCTTCAATACCTTTGATGGTACTGAGCACAGGCACCAGTTCTTGTGAAAGTTCCATCAATTTAGCGGTGGAAGGACCAAGTAAATGTACCTGCATACCACCACCGGCATCTCCCCAGCCAAATTGTGGTTTAGCACGCACCAATGTCGGCCAGTCTTTCCGAATCGCCTCTTTTACCTCACTGACAGGCACAGGCAGTGGGTCAACAAACATAATGGTCGATACGGCAAAACCCGGCTGGTAGTAGCTGTACACTGAGTCGATATGGAATTTTTCTTTATTGGCATAAAGATAAGCTTCCATTTTACTGACTTCCTGCTCAACTTCAGCCAAAGCGTAATTACTCTGAATGTTGTAATTTAAAAATAATCGGTTTGAATCACCTTCGTTGTCATCGCCGCCGGATACCTGACTGATTGGAATAGCAATACTCAACAGCAGGCCTATGGCAATCAGCGTGGCAGCTGCTGGTTTACGCATCACCCAGCGTAAACATTTACCGTAAAAAACATCCGCCTTGCTGGCCTTGGCGTTTTCCGAACTGGTAATACTGGTAATGCGGGTAGATAACCAGGGGATCAGCGTCAGTGCCATCAGCAAAGAAACGCCCAGCGAGATGGTAATGGCGATAGCCACATGTTCAAGGAATACAGTCACATCCACTTTTTGGCCGATAATATTTGGTAAAAATACGATGGCGGTGGTGGCAGTACCAGCCAATACAGCAAGGCTTACCCTGTACACTCCACGCTCGGTGGCACGACGCACATTATTGTCTGTAGCTCTTTCCCGGAAGATACTTTCAGTCACAACCACTGAGTTATCCACCAGCATCCCCACAGCCAGCATTAAGCCCATCATACTGAGCACATTTAAGCTGTAATCAAGGAAATACATCATGCCAAGGGTGATAGCGATAGACACAGGCACAGACATCACCACCAGCAAAGTGGTCGGAATATGGCGTAAAAACAGGAATAACACACCAAAAGACAAAGCCGCACCCATGGCGCCCGAGCCTAACAGATTAGATAACGAATCTGTTACCCCTTTGGCGGTGTCGTCCATCACAAACATATTAATGCCATTAAATGCCGGATCTTTACCTGCAGCATTCACGACCTCCAGCGCAGCTGCTGAAACATCAACCAGGTTGGCACCTGACTCTTTAAACACGTTCATACCTACAGCGTACGACTGATCAAGCCTGCGACCCTCTACCCTTTTTGGCAATTCAAGTTGCAATTCGGCGATATCACCCAGCTTTAAACCACGGCCAATCGGCAGCTGTTTAATTTCTTCCAAAGAGCCAAATTCACCAATAGGTTTCACCAGAATACTGGACTCAGCACTTCTGATTTCACCTGCCGTCATGGCAAAGTTTTGTTTTGATAAGGTGGCGACCAAAGCTTTGGCGTCAACCTGTAGCGCCCGCAATTTCTCGGGTTGCAGCCTGATAATAACCTGACGTTTGTCCACGCCATAAAGCTCAACTTTGGACACACCAGGCACCCGCTCCAGTGGTCTTTTTACCTGACGCTCGAGCAAGTCGTACGCCATCGACAAATCACGTTCACTGGAAATGCGCAGCTGAAAAATAGGCATATCGTTGGTATTAAACTGAAATACCAGCACCCGCTCTACGTCAGCCGGCAGTAAATGGCGAATACCATCAAGCCGTTCACGCACTTCAATACTTTTGGTATTGATGTTTTCTTCCCAGTTAAATTCCAGACCAATTTCGGCACTGTCTTCTTTAGAAAACGAACGCATTTTTTTAATGCCGGTGACAGTTGACAAAGCCTCCTCCACCGGCCTGGTGATCAACCTTTCTATCTCTGCCGGTGTGGCATTCGGGTAAGGCACGTTGATGTAAATTTCCGGTATATCAATACCCGGAAACTTTTCCAGCGGCAACATGCGGCTCGCCAACAAACCAAACACCAACAAAGATAAAAACAACATACAAAGGGTGACAGGCTTGCTCAGTGCCCAGCGCGTCAGGGCTAAGGGTTTATGTTCCATCTGTTACTCCTTAACCGTGAGTTTGTTACGCGCTGTAAGACGGTACAACACCGGAATAAACAACAAGGTTAACAAGGTTGATAAACTCAGACCAAAAATAACGGTAATGGCCATAGGAGCGCGGATTTCTGCACCGTCACCACCAAACATCATCGGCATTAAACCAAGTACAGTAGTTAAAGTGGTCATCAGCACCGGACGTAAACGGGTGGCACCAGCCTCGACAATAGCCGCATCCAGCGCCATACCTTCATCCCGTAGCTGATTAATACGGTCAATCAGCACTATGGCGTTGTTGACGACTATACCGGCCAGCATAATCAAGCCAATAAACACGATGACGGAAATACGGGTGTCGGTCAGCCATAATCCCAGCACAGCACCAGCGCCAGCCAAAGGCACAGTAAACAGAATTAATAAAGGTTGCAGCAGGTTTTCAAACTGCGATGCCATCACCAGATAGACCAGAAACACCGCCAATGTCAGCGCTATGACCAAAGAATTAAAAGAACGCTGCATTTCTTCACTTTGTCCCATCACCCGGGCTGTAACACCATAAGGCAATTGCAGTTGTTTCAGCATAACTTCAACCGCCACCGCGCCTTGTTCAACATCACCATAAGCCAGGTTGGCGCTCACTACAGCCACACGCTGCTGACCAATACGGGTAATTTCACTCGGGCCAATTTCCCGGCTTATTTTGGCAACAGCAGATAACGGCAATGGCATTTCACTTTGTGGGTTAATAATAATCTGCGCCAGTTCCTGCTCGGAATTGCGATATTGTTCGGCCAACCGCACCCGGATATCCACTTTACGGTCCTGAATGGAGTATTGCCCAGCCACTTCACCACCGACGTAGTTGGCAACACGTTTAGCCACATCAGAAGCGGTCATATTCAACTGAGATAAACGTTGATGATCAAAATGCAGGGTAATTTCCGGTTGGCCGGCACGCAGACTGGATTTGACATCGGTAAAACGGTCGTTGCTTTCCATTTGTTTTACCAACATGGCCGAGCCTTCTTTTAACGCTGCCAGCTCATGACCTGCCAATTCAATTTCCATCGGCGTTGCCATATTAAACAGTTCAGGTGCGTCAATTTTGGCAACCACATCCGGCATTGCAGCCACAGTATCACGCACCAGCTGCATCACTTTTTGCTCATCCGCTGTGCTGGACCCCGGTTTTAATACGATGTTCAACTTGCCCCAGTGACTGCCACCTATCGAAGGATCCACTGTCATTTGCTGGCCAGTGCCCGCCTGAGCATAACTACGTTCAACAGCAGGCTCTTGAGCTACCACAGCAGCAAGTTTGGTCAACACCGTATCTGTGCGTTCAATGGCACTGCCAACAGGTAACTGCACTTCGACATAAAACTCGCCCTGACTCATCGCCGGAATTAAATCAAAACCAAGTCTTGGTACCAGACTAAAACATAAAGCAGTCACAGCCAGTGTAATCATCAACACCATAGTTTTGGCTCGCAGCGCCACGGTTAAAGCACCGCGATAACCAGCTTCCAGCATTTTTAAAAAGCGTTGCATCAGGTTCAGCAAAGGATTAAACAACCAGCCAAACCCAGCGGCTATGCCGCGCCATAACAAAGTCAACAACGAGATCAACCAGGACAACAACAGGCCAATCGCTTTAAAAGGTAACTTCAAAGTCCAGATGACCCACTGATACCAACGTTGTGGTTTTTGCTTTGCTGTTGTCTCTGTGTTGCGGCTGTCAGCGGGCGAAAAATTACGCTCATGAGCAGCCATGGTCGGGATCAGCGTCAGCGCGACCAACAGCGAGGCCAGCAAGGCGTAAGTTACGGTTAAGGCCTGATCTTTAAAAAGTTGACCGGCGATACCGTCGATAAATACCAGCGGGAAAAATACTGCTACAGTGGTCAGGGTGGAGGCGGTAATAGCCATAGATACTTCACTGGCACCTTTTTTGGCGGCTTCCAGCGATGACATGCCCTGATCTTTATAACGGGCGATATTCTCCAGCACCACAATAGCGTTATCAACCAGCATACCAATAGCGAGCGCAATACCACCCAGACTCATAATGTTCAGGCTGATTTCCTGAGCATACATCAGGTTAAAAGTGGCAATCACTGATAGCGGAATCGAAATTGAAATCACCAAAGTGGTCCAGGCATTACGCAGGAACAGATACAGCACCAGCATCGCCAATAAACCACCTTGCCAGGCCGACGACTTCACTTCGGCGATGGCGTCGCTGATAAACACCGACTGGTCATACACTAACGTCAGTTCGTAACCTGCCGGCAGGTTTTTCCGCAGGTTTTCCAACTGTGCTATGACAGTTTTGGCAACCTGAACCGTATTGGCATCACCTTCTTTATAAATAGAAATTTCAATCGCAGGTTTGCCATTAACGTAGGTAATACTCTGACGGTCAACATAACCATCCCGCACTTCGGCAATGTCACTGAGTCGCACATGACTGCCGTTGACGGTGGCAATATACAAATTGCGCATTTCATCAAGGCTTTCAAACTGATTGATAGTACGTACCAGATAATCATGAGCTGCTGTTTCTAACCGGCCACCGGCCTGATTGAGATTTTGCTCGGTTAAACGCGCATTTACCGCACTGATATCCAGATTCAGCTGACTGAGCTTTTCGTTATCAATCAGAATTTGAATTTCCTGGGTTAAACCACCGTCCGGCCGCACAGCGGCAACACCGGTCAGCGCTTCCATTTTGCGGCGCAAATCTTCATCGGCAAAAGTACGCAGCGCCACCAGCTGGGCTTCGGTTAATTGATCTTTTGCGTCACTGCGGCTTAACGCCAGACGGACTATAGGGTCTAAGTTAGGGTTAAAACGCAGTAACAGAGGTTTCTTGATATCCAGCGGTAACAACAATACATCCAGCTTTTCCCGCACTTCGAGGCCGGCCAGATCCATGTCTGTGCCCCACTCAAATTCCATAATCACATCAGAGCGGCCAGCACGCGACACCGACTGTACTTTACGAATGCCTTTGACAATACCGACACTTTCTTCAATAGGTTTACTGACCAGCTGCTCGACTTCAGCAGGCGCTGCGCCCTGATATTCAGTGCGGATGGTTAAAGTGGGATAAGATAAATCCGGTAACAAATTCACGGCCAGTCGCGCCATCGCCACCAGACCAAACAACATAATGCCAAGCGTAAACATCCACATGGTTACGGGGCGGGCAACAGCCAAATCCACCAGTTTCATTGTGTTCTTCCTGTAGTTTTAGTTTTAAGACAGCGCGGGCCTGATGGCCCGCGACAGTTGGAATGTTGGATTAGCTGTGGTTACCCACCACATTGACAAGACTTTGATCTTTCAGGCTGGCTTGACCTGCAGTCACCACCTGGTCGCCTTCGGCAAGGCCTTCCAGTACTTCAATAGCGGCATCAGATTCATAACCGGTTTTCACCACTTTACGGCTGACTTTGCCATCTTTCACCACAAATACTGAACTTGAGTTGTCCATCGCCAGCACGGCACGTTTTGGTACCAATAACGCAGCGGCTTTAGAATCGTATTGCAACTCAACCTGGGCAAACATACCGGCTTTTAAGCTTAAATCGTTGTTATCAATACCAATGGTCACACGCGCTGTACCAGAAGTTGCGTCAACAACAGGGGAAATCCGCACTATTTGGGCTTGTTGTTGTGGCATACCGGCAAAGTTCAGGTAGGCAGTCTGGCCTACTTTGGCCCTTTGTAACTGATGCTCAGGCAGGTTAATCACAGCTTCCAGCCGTTGTTGTGACACCACATGAAACAAAGCTTTTGATGAATATTCAGTAATAAGCTGGCCTACTTTGACATAACGACGGGCAATCACACCGGAGATAGGGGCGCGGATTTCAGTTTCGCGTAATGACAACTCCTGCATATCGACAGCTGCAGTCATAGATTCTAACTGCCATTTTAATTTGTCATATACATCGGCACTGACCAGTTTACGTTCATACATTTTTTCAATACGTTGCATTTCGCTGCGCAGCTGACCCAGCTCAGCTTTTCCTTTAGCCAGCTGAATACGCTGACGCTCAGTGTCTAAAGTAGCCAGCACCTGCCCCGCTTCTACATGGTCTCCCTCTTCCACCAGCACTGACTGCACCAGGCCCGTTGCTTTGCTGTTCACTTCAGCATCGGCTTTGGCTTCTAAAGTTGAAGTAGTGCGATAAGTGCTGCTGATAGCGCCACGACTGACGGCTGCTGTTTCAACAGGGATACTGACTGCAATGTCTTTTTTCTCAGTATCCGGGCTGCCGCTGGCCGATTCACAGCCACTCAGCAACAGGGTTGCAGCAATTAATGAGGCAGAAATGGCGGTGGCTAATTTGGATGGCATGTGCATGATAAATTCCTTGGCTGATTTGCAGTTTTAAACTTCACTGTTGTGCACATAGCATCTGTCGTGCCAGTGTCGCTATTGCATAAATTATATATATAAATCATTAAGATATACCGCAATTGTTATTTTAGAGTGCAACAAGATGTTTCACGCTGTTGGCGAATTTCACTATCTATTAGTGATTTAGCTCATCCCTTGTTGCGACTAAACACAATTAAGCGTCGATTTAGAGCCTGTACTCTAAGATAACCACGTTTTATACTGCCCGCCTTTTGAGGTCTGACCAGGCTTTCCGGCCATGCTTCACACTAACTGATAATAACAACTCTTTATGTCAACCAAGGGGCTTTTATGTTTAAACCATCGTCTTTAGCTGTGGCGATTATTGCGGTATTTGGCGCCAGTCAGGCTCATGCCGAAGGCTACAAACTTTATGAACAATCGGTCAGCGCTATGGGCAACGCTTATGCAGGCCGTGGTGCAGAAATCACCGACGCCAGCCTGGTGTATTCTAACCCTGCTGCTTTAAGCCAATTGTCCAAAGCCTCTTTATCCACTGGTTTAAATCTGATCTCCGCCAAAACGGATTACAAAAACGCCAAAGCACAAAGTGCCGGTGGTTTATCTGTGGTTGGTCGTAGCGAAGGTGAAAATAGTTTATTAGAAGCTGTGCCTTTTGCATTTTATGCCGACAAACTCGATGACAAGCTCAGTTATGGCGTCGGTTTTTATGTGCCTTTTGGCTTATCAAGCGACTACGACAATGACTGGGTTGGCCGTTATTTTGCCGATGAAACCGCCATTCAGGTTATTGCGCTGCAAGGTTCAATGGCCTATCAGCTCAATCACAACTGGTCTTTAGGTGTGGGCCTGAGTGTGAACCATATTGAAGGCACTTTATCCAAATACAAAGATCACAACGGCTTATGTGAAACCGGCAACCGCATTAACGCTCTGTATCAGGCTGATGTGTATAACAGCGCTTATTGCGACAGCCATTATGAAGTCAGTGGTGATGATATAGCGCCGGGTTACAGCCTGGGTTTACATGGCAAATTAACCGACAATCTGGCCATTGCACTGGTGTACCACTCAGAGCTGCGTTTTCGGTTAACCGGGGACTCGGTGATTACCAATACGCCTATCACAGGCGCTAATGTTGCGGGTTCACCCAACTATATAGTGGTGGCACCACAACTTCCGGCCATTGACAAAAAAACCGGCAAACTGGCAGCAAGCACGCAACTGGTGGAGCGCAGTCAGGTACCACTGACCACCCCTGCCAACCTGAGCCTGAGTCTTGATCATCAATTTGCGCCACAATGGGCATGGCAGGCAAGCCTGAGCTGGACCGGCTGGAGTGCTTTTGAACATATTGAAATTACCAGTATTGACGCTAAACCTTCGTTGTCTTTATCAACGCAGCAGCCAACCAATCTGGCGAAACCCGGTTACATTGGTTATATCCCGGAATACTGGCACGACACTTTGTCGGGCGCTTTGGGTTTAAGCTACCAGTATCAACCCAATTTAAAGCTGAAAACCGGCCTGGCTTATGATGAAAACCCAATCAGCAGCAGCCATAAAACGGCCCGTGTTCCTACAGCAGACCGCACCTGGCTGACCATTGGCGCCAACTGGCAGCTTGCGCACAACTGGAGCCTGGACCTGGCTTATGGTTATATGTGGATGGGTCAACTCAGCATCAACGAACACGAATTTAACGCCAATGACGTGCAGTTGTATAAATCCGGTGTACAGGTTGATTATAAAAACCATGCCCAGGTACTGGGTGCTCAGCTGAACTACTTGTTCTGACACTCACAGCTCTGACAATTACAGCTCTGACGCTCACTCACTACCAACGCCGCTATTTACTCTTGCAATAGCGGCATAGCGGATTTGCTGTACATTCCTGTATCTAAAACAAAAAACCGACGTTATCGTCGGTTTTTTTATCAGCTGGTGCTGGTGTTCCTTCAGGAAGCTGTGAGTCCTGTTAGTTTTTCTCAACTCTGAGTTCACCACTAACAGTGCTCATATCAATACTGCCGTCCCCACTGCCAGTGCTGAATTCCAGGCTACGGCGTGGGCCATATTTGGCTTTGTCGGCTTTTTGCTCTGTGATTTTGTTGTTAATGTCACCACCGGCGCTCGCCACCAGTTTAAAACGGGCACTGACATCAGCGTCTAATTTCAGAATAGAAGAACCACTGACGCTGCTGGCGTTAATTCTCGGCGCTTTGCTGTTGGTCACTGCTGCGCGGATTTCACCGTTCACAGAACTGTAGTCTAACCTTTCTGTGCCGCTCAGCATCAGCTCGGCTTCGCCGTTTACTACTGACACTTCAATTTCTTTGGCACTGCTTTGTAGGTTGATTTCACCATTTACCGACTCGACGTTAACACGGCCGCTGGAGCCTTCATCATCTATTGAACCATTGACGGTATTTAACCGGACGCGGCCACTGTTGCCAATACTGTCAATTTCACCGTTGACCGTTTCCAGCTCTACGTCATTACTCAGCTGTTTAGCGGTGATAGTGCCATTGACTGTATGAATTTTGCTGCTGCCTGCCACCCCTGTGACACTGACGCTGCTGTTGACACCACTAAATTCCAGCGCACTGCCCTCCGGCACTTCTATCACCAGCTGTGAACCTTCTTTGTCGCTATGGTCACCCCAGCCAAAATTGGTGCGCGGCATTTTTACAACAAAACGGGTAATACCGTCTTTGGAGGTAAAATCAAAACCTTCGGCTTTTTCGTCCAAAGTGCCTTTTACGCTAAAAGCCGGACTTTTAACCGCTTTAATTTCCACATGACCACGCATGTTTTCAATATAGATTTTTTCATTGGCACTGACGTTTTTTGCTTCATTCACAGGCGCACCTGCGGCAAAAGCCAGTTGTGGTAACAAGAGGCCAGAAACTAAAGCCAGCGTCAGGGTATGAGGGATAAATTTTTTCATGATGTCACTCCGGAATAGGTCAGTTCTACACTGACTAATTTTTGTAAATATTGCATTTGTTGTTGTTGCAGCTGAGACAGCTGTCGTAATAAAACCGGTTCGTCCGGCTGGTAACTTAATGCCAGTAGCACCTGAGATCTGGCTTGTTGCCAGATAGCCAGCTGCTGCTGCCAATCCTGATAAAAATCAGGCACTTGCTGCACCTGCGCCAGCAAAGCTGCCCTTTGTATTTCAAAATCACTGGTCAGTTGCCACTGCACCTGGCTGCCGGCTTGCGACTGACGACTTGTGGTGTTGTCGTCGCCGGTAAATTGCGAAGGCAAAGGTTCTGCAGAAGCAGCAGGCGCTTGTTGTGCAAGCTTTGGTACATCCGCACCCTGTGGCCATAACAACACAGAAACCAGCACCGCAGCGGCCATACCACCCGTCCACCAAAATAACGAGCGTTCAGGCGCGTTCTGAAACTCTGCTGCGTCCGGCACAACTTCGTTTGCCGGCGCTAGCTGTGGTGTAGTTGCCAGACGCGCCGCCAGCTCTGGCCATAAATCGCGTTCTGGTTCAATGTCTTTGGCAAGGGCATCAATCTGCGCCTGCAATTGTTGTTCAGTTTTCATCTAACCAACCTCTGAGTAACTGACGCGCTCTGTGATACTGCGCTTTACTGCTGCCTTCGGCGATATCCAGCATTTGGGCAATTTCCTGATGTTGATAACCTTCCAGCGCAAAAAGCACAAAAACGGCTCTGGCCTGGTGGGGTAAACGTAAAATTGCATCTTCCAGTTCGCTGTTTTGCGGCAACAATTCAATAGGCTGCTCCGGTACTTCTTCGTCAGTACTTAAACGTAATATTTTGTTTTTCCGCCATAAATCCACTGCGGTTCTGCTGGCAATGGTATGTAACCAGGTGCTGAAACTACTGTCGCCACGAAAACCAGGCAACTGTTGCCAAATCCGCACAAAGGCTTCCTGACAGCCATCTTCTGCCTGAGCCCTGTCGGCGAGCAACCGCAGGCAAATTGCATAGACCTTGCCTTTAAATTGCTGATACAACTTAAAAAAAGCCTGCTGATCGCCATTTTTGGCCTGTTGTATCCAGCTGTCGAGCTGCTCATGCATTCTTGGTTAAATTCCGGATTTTTTGTTTCTATGCAAGATTAGTCGCTCCGACTGCTGCCGGGGTTTAAAAGAAAAATAAATAAAATACAAAATAATTAAATTGATAACAAAAACAATAAGATAATCTTAACTTATCTAGAGTTGAGGTTATACCGGTCATCAACAAACTTAAAAACTGAGCTGCATATACACAGGAGGGAAAAAGAGCCAATAACAATAAAAGACAAGAAGTGGGCTCTGACAGCAGATGCTGCTGCCACTATGGCAACAGATAGAAAAAACCGGCTCACTATGGAGCCGGTTTGAACAACACACGCAGGAATGTGCTGATGGACTCCCTGTCCAGCAGCCGGTTGATCATGACAAAGGCCTGTGACAGAGCGATGACAACGGCATAATGAGGCTGTTGTTGCCCTGACTGCACCTTACACAGCCACCGGCGCTTTTATATGTGGATGCGCCTGATAATTTTGCAGTTCAAAATCTTCAATGCTGAAGCTAAAAATATCTTTAATAGCCGGGTTTATTTTCATCAAAGGCAGTGGATAAGGCTCACGGCTTAACTGCAGCTTCACCTGCTCCAGATGATTGGAATACAAATGTGCATCCCCAAAGGTATGAATAAAATCACCAGGTGTTAAATCACAGACCTGCGCCACCATCATCGTCAGCAGTGCATAACTGGCAATATTAAAAGGCACACCCAATAAAATATCGGCGCTGCGCTGATATAACTGACAAGACAATTTGCCGTCATTCACATAAAACTGGAACAAGGTATGGCAAGGTGGCAAAGCTTGTTTACCAGCGGCAGCATTGTCTTTTGGCGACAAGCGGGTGTCGGGCAACACCGCAGGATTCCAGGCACTGACAATCAGGCGGCGTGAGTCCGGAGTGCGTTGAATGTCGCTGATAAGCTGACTTATCTGGTCAATCACTTCGCCATTGGGCCCTTGCCAGCTGCGCCACTGGGCGCCATAAACCGGCCCGAGTTCACCTTCTGCTGTTGCCCATTCATCCCAAATCGACACGCCGTTGTCTTTGAGGTAACCAATATTGGTTTCACCTTTTAAAAACCACAACAGCTCATGGATAATGGAACGTAAATGGCACTTTTTGGTCGTGATCAGCGGAAAACCCTGACTTAAGTCAAAGCGCATCTGATAACCAAACACACTGAGAGTACCGGTGCCGGTGCGGTCGGTTTTTTGATGACCTGTATCCAGCACATGACGCATTAAATCCAGATATTGTTTCATATGGTTTCTCCCATGCTACGGCGACGGTAACCCCAGATAATCAATGCAATACCGGCAAAAATCATCGGCAGGCACAACCACTGCCCCATCGACATACCCAGCGACAACACACCAAGGTGCGCGTCAGGTTCACGGAAAAACTCCACAATAAAGCGGAAACAACCATAACCCAGTAGGAACAAACCACCGACATTACCGGCTGGTGGCTGTTTGCTGCGATACCAAAGCAGCAGTACAAACAACACTAAACCTTCCAGCACAAACTCATAAAGTTGTGACGGGTGACGTGGCAATAAACCGGCATTTGGGAATAACACAGCCCAGGGCACGTCAGTGGTGCGGCCCCAGAGTTCAGCATTAATAAAGTTACCAATACGACCGGCACCTAAACCCAAAGGCAATAAAATCACCACAAAATCACCCAGTTTCAGGTAGTTTTTGCCGGTTTTCCAGGCAAAAAACGCCATGGCAGCCAATACACCTATTACACCACCGTGGAATGACATGCCGCCTTCCCAGATGCGGAATAAATACAGCGGGTCTTGTAAAAACAACGGAAACTGATAAAACAGCACATAACCCAGCCTGCCGCCCAGCACCACCCCCAGGAAACCATAAAACATCAAATCGCTGACCTGCTCGCGTGTCCAGCCAGAACCTGGTTTATCGGCCGCTTTATTGGCTAACAAATTGGCAAGCAAAAAGGCAATCAGATACATCAGGCCGTACCAGCGCACGCTGAGCGGTCCAAGGCTAAAAATCACGGGGTCGATCTGTGGAAAAACGATATAACTCGAAGACATAAAAAACCCTTAACTAAACATCATCTTGGCACTGACCAACAGCAGGAACAGGCCAAATATCCTTTTTATCCGAAGTACCGGCAGTTTTTGTGTCAGTTTAGCGCCAAGCGGCGCCGCCAGCATCGAGGTTGACACTACAGCGGCAACAGCAGGCAGATAGACAAAACCAACAAAACCATCGGCCAAAGCGTAATAAGCTAAGCCGGAGCTGACGTACCCTATCACAGCAAAGATGGCAATCACCAGCCCCGCTACCGCAGCAAGCCCAATAGCACGGCGCATATCCACCGAAAAAAAGTTAAGCGTTGGCACAAACAAAGCACCGCCGCCTATGCCAAGCAAACTGGCGATACTGGCAAGCAAAGCGGAAATAAGCGCAAGCACAGGCTTTGTCGGTAAAGGCCTTAATCCACTGGCCATTTGGCTGAATATCATCCGAAGCCCGATTAAAGCCACAGCACAGGCAAAAGACCATTGCAAAAACTGACCATTTACCAGATGGGCAAAAGAACCAACGGTAAAAGCACCCACGGCAGCACCAGACAATACTGCAGGTGTCAAACGCCACGGGATATTATGCAGACGATGATGAGCCCGGGTTGAAGAAGAACAAGTGATCACTATAGTGGCGAGCGAAGTGGCAACTGCAACCAGCATCACATGTTCGGCCGGCACTATGCCATAAAGTGGCAACAACAAGGTCAACAGCGGCACTATCACCAAACCGCCGCCAATGCCTAATAAACCAGCCAATAAACCAGCCAGTGCGCCAAGCGCCATACAAATCAAAATAAAAGTCAGCACAGTACTACCTAAAGCGGCTAAGGCCAGATCCTATCCGGGCAGTAGAACTGCAACAGATATTCTGTATTTTTGCGGTGCGCTATTGTACAGAGCAGACCCCAGGCGAGCCAGTCAATTCAGCTGGCGCCAGGCAAATCAACAAACTTCAGTGTCCGCATATTTTATGTGTTCCGGCTGATTTTCCGCGCTGTAGTGCAGCAGCTTCAAGCACGCAGTTGGTTCAGTAACTTTTTCTGATCCAAAAAGCGTTGTACTTGTAACCGTACTTGTTTAGGAGACTGACAAGCCAAAATTTCCGGCAACAGCAGTTTTAATTCGGAAATATCAATACGGCGTAATAACCATTTAATTTTCGCCAGATTGCGATGGTTCATACTAAAGCGTTTAAAACCCATCGCAATCAGGATCAAAATACCAATAGGCTCGCCGGCCAGTTCACCACAGATACTCGCCGGGAACTGTAACCCCTGACATTGCTGACCAAGCTGATGCAGCGCCCTCAATACCGCCGGGTGCAATGCGTCATATAAATTACCGACCCGCGGGTTATTACGATCAACCGCCAGCAGATATTGGGTTAAATCGTTGGTGCCAACAGAACAAAAATCGACTTTGTTCGCCAGTTCCGGCAGCTGATACATAATAGAGGGCACTTCAATCATCACCCCCACCTTGGGTTTGGGCACTATACCTTCTTTGTTAAACTCGTCATCCACTTCAAACCAAGCCTGACGAATAAGCCGTAACGACTCATCCACTTCCGCTAAATCTGAAATCATCGGCAGCAGAATATGCAAATTGCCACTGCCAATATTGGCTTTGAGCATGGCGCGGATTTGCACCAGGAAAATTTCCGGATGATCAAGGGTTAACCGGATCCCGCGCCAGCCTAAAAAGGGGTTTTCTTCCGAAATGGGGAAATACGGCAGCGGTTTATCACCCCCCACATCCAGGGTACGCATCACCACAGGTTTGTCCGGGTAACTTTGCATCACCTTGCGATATAGCTCAATCTGCTCCTGCTCTGTCGGGAAACGGCTACGCATAATAAAAGGAAATTCAGTGCGGTACAGGCCAACACCGTCGGTAAAATCGGACTGAGTGGTTTCAAGCTCTATCGCAAGACCCGAGTTCACCATCAGTTTAAAACGGGTGCCACAGGCGCTTTGTGCCGGTAAATGCAGCTCGGCCTGATAGCGGGCATTGAGCTCAGCGTCTTTATTCATCAGCTGCTGATATTCATGACAAATGGCATCGGCCGGCGACACCAGAATATTGCCCTGATAACCATCGACAATCAGCCGCTGCCCCTGCCACTGCATCAATGGCAGCTCGTCCACGCCCATCACCGCCGGAATACCCAAAGCCCGCGCCATAATAGCAGCATGGGAATTCACAGAACCTTTCAGCGAAACTATGGCCACCAGCTGCACCCGCGGAATTTCCGCCAGCATAGAAGCAGTGACATTTTCGGCCACCAGCACCACATGTTCGGGCAACTTATAATGGCGCTGCTCAGTGTCGAGTAAATGATTCAGCACGCGCTGACCTAAATCACGAATGTCGGTACCGCGCTCACGTAAATAAGCGTCGTCCATATCGTCAAACTGGCGGGCAAATTTTTCTACCACCCGTTTTAATGCACTTTTGGCGCACCAACCTTCGGCAATTTGCGCTTCAATTTCATGGCCTAAGCTCGCTGCATCCAGCAGTTGATGGTACACATCAAAAATGGCCAGAGCGTCCGGCGGCAAATGGCCGGACATACGTTCTGCCAGCCGGTTAAATTCAGCTTTGGTGACTTTTACTGCGCGGTAAAAACGCGACAGTTCACGCTCGGGGTCATCCGTTTTTTGCAAAGAAATGGCATCAAAATCACTGGCAGGTTGCAATACAAAACCTTCACCAATAGCAATACCAGGCGCGCCGATTAAACCTTGTAACTGACCCACATGTACATGCTGACTCGGGCTTTGACTGGTAAGCTGCCGCATTTCAGCGTTCACCAGTACTGAAGCCAGCTGCACACCAAGGGTGACTAAAAAGGATTCTTCATCTTCGCTGAACACGCGGGAGGCCGATTGCTGAATGGTCAGCACGCCCAGCACCTTGCGGTGATGAATAATAGGGCAACCTAAAAAAGCGGAAAAACAGTCTTCACTGACTTCTGGAGTGACTTTAAAACGGGGATGTAAATGCGCCTGGGCCAGATTGATAGGTTCTTCACGTTGCCCCACCCAACCAATCAGACCTTCAGAAAAACCAATAGACACTTTACCAATGGCATCAGGGTTCAGTCCGTCTGTTGCCATCAACATAAAATGTTGTTGTTGATAATCAGCCAGATATACCGAACAACATTCGGTATGCAGCGCATTTTTGACGTTACTGACCAAACCGGCCAAGGCATTGGCCAGTGAAGGTTCCTGCGCAACATCCTGAACAATACGCCTTAACTGGCCGAGCATAACATCCCCTTCTTCACATAACGGTGGATGCCGTTATGCTACTTTTTTTTGACTTCACGACGAATAAACGGCAAAGCGACCGGGGCAAACTCTTTCATTACTTTACGGTAAACTTCCCGTTTAAAAGCAACGACCTGACGCACCGGATACCAATAACTGACCCAACGCCAGTCATCAAACTCCGGATGCGAAGTTTTTAGCAAATTGACATCCTCATCCCGGCAGGTCAGACGCAATAAAAACCACTTTTGCTTCTGTCCGATACATACAGGGTTGGAATCACGCCGAATCAGTCGTTTAGGTAATTTATACCGCAGCCAGTGTTTTGTCGTGGCGACAATTTCCACATCCTGCGGTAATAATCCAACTTCTTCATGTAATTCACGATACATGGCTTGTTCCGGCGTTTCACCATCATCAATGCCACCCTGCGGGTACTGCCAGGAATGTTGGCCAAATCTGCGAGCCCAAAACACCTGTCCCTGGTGATTACAAATCACTATGCCGACATTGGCCCGAAAACCTTCGGCATCGATCACACTAACCTCTAGCTTATTTACAACAGCTTGTGAAAAGATTCTTTCATAAAGTAGCTGTCACAGCAAACGGTATTTCGCCACAGTTTTGCAAAAGTTATCCACAGTTCAACAAATGAACAGCAAGACTTTGTGCACTTCTACACAGCACCTGTCGATAAATCTGTGCATATCCATGTTCTTATCCCTGAATAACTTTTTCCCTGCTGCTTATTCTGGCTATTGAAACTATATCTAATCATTATTTTTCATGCACTTACAGATGAAATATAGTTGTCATCATCCCAAAACAGCTGTGCATAAGTTGAATTGCTGCTAAATTAACCAGCCAAACCATCAAAAAAATGTTAGTTTGCCGACAGTTAGAAAAATGAGCCGAGTGACCATGTCTGCCCCTGCTTCCATTGCTGAATTATTAAACCGCAGCCAGCGACTGGCTGGTCTGACACTGGGTGAACTTGCCGCTGAACTTCAAATACAATTGCCAGCCAATTTACTCAGAGACAAAGGGTTGATTGGACAAATGCTGGAACAAGCGCTCGGAGCCAGCAGTGGATCCAAAGCTGAACCGGATTTTCCGCAGCTTGGCATAGAGCTCAAATCCTTGCCTATTGATGCAAAAGGCAAACCTTTGGAAAGTACCTATGTCTGCACTGCCCCCTTAACAGACGTCGCCATGCAGCAATGGCACAACTCCTGGGTATGCCGCAAGCTCAGCCATGTGCTTTGGGTACCTATTTGGGCGGAGCGTTCTTTACCACTGTGCGACAGAGTGATTGGCAGTGCTTTTTTATGGCAGCCTGATGCAGAACAGGCTTTGTTGTTACAACAAGACTGGGAAGAGCTGATGGAGTTGATAGTACTGGGCGGTATTCATCAAATTCGCGGCGCACACGGCAAGGTGTTGCAAC
Organism: Rheinheimera sp.; assembly: GCF_030824435.1. Classification (GTDB taxonomy): domain Bacteria; phylum Pseudomonadota; class Gammaproteobacteria; order Enterobacterales; family Alteromonadaceae; genus Pararheinheimera. The sequence goes on along the minus strand of NZ_JAVBXS010000026.1, from coordinate 37,227 downwards.
TCAGACCTAAAGCTGCCAACAGCAAGGCATTAACTCAGGCAGTGGGCCGGAATGGAGAACCCATTCAGACCCTGCCACGCGGTTTTTATCTAAAAGCGGCATTTACTGCCGCCATATTGCAACACCAGTTTGGCGTGCGTTAATTAATACTGATAACGGGCCAACACGGCGTCGTATTCGCCATTCTGACGGATCTCCGCCAATGCTTTATTAAAAGCTGCGACAGTTTCTGGTTTCACCGTTGTTTTGCTGAACATCACATACACATCGGTATTACCAAGAGTAATGCTGTGTTGACCTATGTCACGGTCCAGCCCTTTACGCCTGAGCATCGACACCCCGACAAACTTATCTTCCAGCATACCGTCGATATCTTCGTCGACCAATCTGGCAATATTCAGTTCACTTAAGGACGCTTCAACAAACTGAGTTTTGTATGTTTCATTACTATAAAGCTCAGTCAGCTCAGGCCCGTAATAATATTCGCTGACGATACCCAGCTTTTTACCGGCGCCAATAAAATCTGCAATGGTATTTTGTGGTAGTCCGGCCGCATCGGCTGACCGTACAAAAAGCACAAACTGTTCTTTACGGTAAGGGTCAGAAAAATGTGCAAATTCCTGCCTGGATGGTGTCATGGACGCCCCCATCAACAAGTCCACTTTGCCCTCTTTTAGCGCACCAACCAGCTCCAGCCAGTTGCTGTGTTGTGTCACCAGAGTACAGGACATCCGTTTGGCGATGGCCTGCACCAGCTCAATATCAAGCCCGCCGGCTTTTTGGTCAATGCCCAGATACTGATAAGGCTCCCAGGTTTCAAAACCCAGCCGTAACTCACAGACCGGAGCTGCAGGTACAGAAGTGGCAGCAGTCGGTACCTGAGCTGAAGTGTTGCTGTCGGTGGCCGCAGCCGGAGCAGCAGCTGTGGCGGGGGTTTCAGCTGCAGGTTTTATTGCCGCCGGCTCACAGCCACTCAGCGCCAACAGAAATATCAGGTAAAACAGGTTATGAAACAACAACTTTGCTGACGAAGGAAGGGCAGGATTGTTCATATGCGCCTCTTTTGTTGGTCTATCCAAACCAAGCTTAGTGCATAATTTCTAAAGCGTGCGTTCTGTGACCGGCTTTCTTTTTTATTGCCACAAAGTCCGGTTTCTATCTGAAAACAACCTGTTATTAACCGCTTTATGCATCAGCCATCACAACCCATACCTATCTTCCCGTGGCTGGCAAACTTCTGCATAAAGCGGCGCCGACACAGTGCCTTAGCCAAACAAAGTGACAGTCTGGCGACTGAGCGCCACCAGGTTGCCATTTTTATCATGGATTTTTGCCTGAATATGGCCATAACCATCGGCGGCAGCGTCGATATGCGCCAGATAACGCCACCAGTCAGACGCCTTAGCCTCCAGATGATCAGTTAACAACTCCAGAGTCCAGCATAAAGTACTGGCAGGTGCCGGATTGCTGAGCCAGGGCAAAGTTGCAGGTGGCCAGGCATCTACCAGAGCCAGCAATTGCATAAAAGTACAAGGTTGTTGCTGTTGCTGGCAAAAACGCATAAAACCGCCAAAATCGACACTTTTCACCCCGCTAAAAGGTAACCCCCCTTGCGCAATACGGTAATCAAAGTGTTTGGTAAATTCAGGCACCATTGCATTTGCCGGTAAACACAAGCCTTCTGGCTCAGACACAATAGCAGTGGTAACAGCTGGTGTTAAAGTGACTGCGGAACTGCGCGCTATACCAAAACTTGCCAACAACACCAGTGCAACCTGCCCATGTTGCCAAAGCTCCACCTGCCCCTGTAACACAGATTTCCCCTGTCGCAAAATGCGTCTGGTTGCCAGTGCTTCGCCGGGTTCAAGCGGTGCAACAAAAGACAGAGTGACAGAACGCAACCTCATACCGGCGTTCACCCAGAGGGTCAGATATTGCAACGCCAGCGCTGCAGCTATACCGCCAAACAAAGCCCGGCCCTGCCCCCAATCTGCCGGAACCTGAAATTGCTGAGAATCCCCGTTCTGGTGCTGAAGCTGCTGCAAACAGTTGTCAAAATCCATCTTAGTTTCCTTTTACATCTGCCGTTGTGGTGCTGCCCCTGCAGGCAATGAATAACGCAAAATACGTTGTAATACAGTAGCGTACTGACGAATAAAACTGCCACTGTTATATGGGATCTGATAACGCTCAGCAATAGCGCGCACCTGAGGTGCCAGCTCAGGGTAACGACAGGCCGGCAAGTCCGGAAACAAATGATGTTCAATCTGACAACTTAAATGCCCGGTAAGAATATGGAACCAGCGTGGTCCGGTAAAGTTGGATGAACCCAACATCTGGCGTAAATACCAATGGCCGCGGCTTTCATTTTCACAGTCTTTAGCCGCAAACACATAAACATCTTTGGTGAAATGACCACAAAAAATGACTGTGGCTGTCCACCAGTTGCGAATGATATTCGCCAGCAAGTTACCCACTAACACCTCAAAAAACAGCGGAAAACACAATAGCGGAAACAACAAATAGTCTTTGCATAGCTGGCGTAACCCTTTGCCAAAAAACGCTTTTTTAAGCTCGTGATCAGACACCTGGCTGTGACGGTCATTTTTCTTTTTCCCAAAAAACACCCGCTGCGCCGCCAGCTCGTGATAAGAAACGCCCCACTGAAACAAAGTGCTTAACAGCAGGTAAGTGACAAACTGCCATAAATTACGCAACCGCCAGCGAAAGTCGTTGCTGAGCCTGAGCAGGCCATAACCAAAATCGCGGTCTTTACCAATAATATTGGTGTAAGTATGGTGTTCAAAATTGTGGGTGCGCTGCCAGGATTTGGCATCACAGGCAATATCCCACTCAAACTGCCGCGAATTTAAATAGGGATGTTGCATCCAGTCATATTGGCCGTGCAATACATTGTGGCCAATTTCCATATTGTCGAGAATTTTGCCAAGCGCCAGCAATAACACCCCCAGCAGCCATAACCAGGGCGACCAGATAATGCCAAGTAACAACAAACGGCCAGTCCAGACCGCCAGCCGCTGCACCAATAATACCCGCTCCAGATAACGGGCGTCTTCAGCCCCTACTTTAGCGCGGGTTTGCGCCGCCAGAGTGTCAAGCTCGGTGGCCAGTGTATCCAGTTGCTGTGACGTTAAGTTGTGCATGAGGTGTTGTCCTGTGCTGTTGTGCTGACTGCATCAAGTTGTAATTCAAGCTTTGTTAAAGCGGTGCTGATACAAAGTTGTACTAATCCGGCCCCTGTATCTGAAATTTGCCCGGTCAATTCGTTACGCACCTGCCCTGCAGTTTTTATGCACAAGCACTGCATGCAGATACCACGACGGCAACCATAACGGGGTGATAAACCAGCTTGCTCAAGGCTTTGCAATAAGTTGCCCTGACTTTGTAACTGCACAAGGCGGCCATGCTGACGGGCTGTCACGGTCACAGCCTCACCATCAGCAGCATTCAGGCAGCCAAAAGACTCCTGCCGGACCTGCAAAATACCGAGCGTTTTAGCTTGCTGTTGCCACTGCTGGCTAAAAGTCAGGGGACCACAGACATACAAAATGCATGGTTCGGCCTGCAGTGCGGCTTGTGCAGCTTTTTGTTGTTGCAATGCTGCAAAGGCGGCGGCGAGCGCAGCGGCGCTGAACCGCGGCCCGGAACTGGTATCCCAAAGTTCTATCTGTAATAACGGGAAACGCGCTTTAAGTTCCGGCCAGCTGCTGGCAAATAACAAATTGTCTGCACCACGGTAGCTATATATCAGCCGGACAGGCTGGGTTAGCCGGCTTAATGAACACAACATCGCATGCACCGGGGTAATGCCGCTGCCTGCAACAACAATCAATGCACTGCGCTGCTGGTCGAGTACAAAATCTCCCTGCGCCTGGCTGACATAACAAAACAGATTTTCACCTGCTCTGGCGGCAAGCTGCCGGGTTAAACCAGCATGAGGCTGAATTTTTAATGTCAGCTGTAAAGTACCCTGTGCCAGAAACTGTTGCAGCGGGGAGCTGATGCTAAAAGTACGCTGCACCAAAGCGCCGTCCAATTCGACACTCAGCTGCAGATGTTGACCAGGCACAAAAGCACGGAACTTTTTGCCCGGTTTTAATAGCAGGTGCAGGTAATCCTGCTGCTGGCTCACAGACAACAGCTGTGCGCTGATCAAACCCGCACGATAACCGGGGTTAAACAGCCGGATCAGCGGTTCGAAATAACTACAAAGCCGCGGTTGCACCAGCGCCATTTTGCAGCACCAGCGCCAGCACTTTGTTAAAAAATGCACAAAAGCCTGATTTTTTGTGATCGCAGCTTTGCCCTGAATTTGCACCATAACAACCCACCTCAAAGTTTCGGCGCACAGTTGTACTCTATTTTTTATTTTCCATCCAGCGTAATTTATAAAAATATTACTTACGAAAACCATGCAATATAAGAGATCACCAGGAAAACCCAGAAAAAACCAGCAAGCATCAGTGTACAGCTGTACGCACAATAAGATTACAACTGTACGCAAACTTACCAGCAAATATCATCTGCAAATATCAGTGGGAAATCATGCGGCCGGAGCTAACAGCGGCCGCAACAACAGCATCAGTGCTTCGTTGTTGCGGCCACTCAATCAGCCATCAAGTTTGAACAGAAACACAAAAAAGCCATTAAAATCAGCGGCCATCTATTACATCCTGCAACAACAGAGTTACACTTGCCTTGTCGCAGCAGCAATGGCGCTGGCGGCAGATAAGTACAGGAATGGATTATGACTTTCAGCTTTGCCACTCGCTTATACAGACAAGGCGGTGCTCTTTTTGCCACTACCACCTTGTTTTTGCGCCAGCAATTACATTTTTTGTTGTTTTTGCCGCTCCTTGCCCTGTCGATACCGGCACAGGCACAACAATTGCCAACGCCAATACCGGCAGATCTTGCCGTCTGGCAAGACTGGGTATTGGCAAAACATCCGCAACACCCCTGCCCCTGGCTTGGTGAGCAGCATCAACAATGCCAGTGGAGTGAAACTTTAAGCCTGATTGCCGGAGCAGAAGGCGGCAGCTTTAGTTATCAGCTGGTACTGTTTGCTGAAGGTTGGGTCAGCCTGCCAGGCGATGTGAAAAACTGGCCGCTTGATGTTCAGGTCGTTGAAGATCAGACCAATACCGACCGGCAAAACGGCACTGTAGCCACTGTGCGTGACAACAATGGTGTGCCTGAAGTTTATCTGGGTGCCGGGCGCTGGAAATTGCGGGGCGAATTTCACTGGCAAGAATTACCACTGAGTATCAGAGTGCCGGAGCAAAGTGGCATCCTAAAACTGCAATTGTCGGGTAAAGACATCAGCGATCCCAAACGTCTTGGTACTGAGTTATGGCTGCAGCAACAACAAGTGGCAGCTGACAACAGCACAGATCAACTGCAGATCAAAGTATTCCGCTTATTCAGTGACGATATTCCGGCAAGTTTAACGACTTTGCTGCAACTTGATGTCAGTGGTAAAGCAAGAGAAATCACGCTGGATGCGGCTTTATTACAGGGATTTTCCGCCTCAGCATTACAGAGTGACTTACCGGTATTGCTGAACGATAAAGGCCAATTAACCTTGCAACTCAGTGCCGGTCAGTATCAGGTGCAACTGGAGGCTGTCAGCCATCAGCGTGTGGCCCAATTAAAACTGCCCGTCACCACAGCGCCCTGGCCTGGCGAAGAGATCTGGGCTTTTGTGGCAAAGCCTTCACTTCGTACCGTCGATGTGACTGGTGTTGCCAGTCTGGATCCAAACCAGACCAGGGTGCCGCCAGCCTGGCAACAATATCCGCTATACGCCATGGCTGCGGACAGTACTTTGCAGCTGACCGAACTGCAACGCGGCGGTGGCAGCCCTGTCGATCAACTGCGGCTGGAAAAACAACTTTGGCTTGATTTTAATAATGCTGGCATCACTGTGGCTGATCAAATCAGCGGTCAGCTGCATAGTCAGGCGCGGCTGGAAGTACAAAGCGCTTATCAGCTGGGACGGGCCGAATTAAATGGTGAAGCTCAGTTAATCACTCAGTTGCCACAACAACAAGCCGGTATTGAACTGCGGCAAAATCCACTGCAGCTCAAAACAATAAGCCGCACTGAACTGAACAACAGGCTGCCGGTCAGCGGCTGGCAAAGCAGTTTTAGTGAAGTGAGCTGGCAGCTGAATCTGCCACCTGGCTGGTCATTAATCACAGCTACCGGCGCCGACCGCATTGACGGCTCTGTGCTGGAGCAATGGACTTTGTGGGATATCTTTTTTGTGTTGTTATTTAGCGTGGCGTGCGCCCGTTTGTTTGGCTGGCAGCTTGGATTACTGGCCCTTGCCACCTTGCTTTTGAGTTATCAACGTTTTGATGCACCACAATGGAGCTGGCTCAGCCTGCTGGCGTTACTGGCATTATTGCCGCTTGCCAAAGGCAAAGCTGAGCTATGGCTGAAAAAAGCCGCTTATCTGAATGTGTTGATATTACTGATCATTGTGGTGCCTTTTGCCGTCAACCAAATCCGTCAGGCCATTTACCCGCAACTGGAATTGTCTTATCTGCAACTGCACCCGGACATAGAACACGCTGCTGCGCCAGCCCCTGCATATGCTGAGGCTGTAGCTGTGGCATCTGCACCGGTTCAGGAAGCACCACAACAAGCAGCACCAGTTGCCACAGGCGACAGCAGCAGTGATGAACTGGCAAAGCAGGTCAGCAAAAAGTCGCAGGTACGGCTCAAAATGGCACATTCTGCCGGGGCAGAACATTCAGGTAGCTTGCAACCTGCAGTGTTACAAAGAGATCCAAATGCCCGTATTCAGACCGGACCGGCTGAACCGGCATGGCATTGGCAACAAGTGCAGTTATTCTGGCAAGGTCCGTTATTGGCAGAAGAACAAACCCGGCTTTATCTGGTTCCGGCCTGGTTAAACCGGCTGGGGAATCTGCTGACGGTACTGATGTTGCTGCTGCTGTTGTGGCAACTTTGTCAGCCGTTATGGGCAACCAAATTTAACAACGGCGGATTCTGGACTCTTATCCGTACCAGACAACAAATGATGCTGCTGGGTTTGCTGTTACCCTGTTATGCACTGTTGCAGTCGCCAATGGCACAAGCCGGTCATTATCCGGATGAACAGCTGCTGGCTGAACTTGAACAGCGACTGCTGCAACCGCCCCTTTGTTTACCTGTCTGCAGCAGTCTGAACACTCTGGCGCTGAGTAACAGCAATAACAATATTAAACTGACAATGCAGCTCGACAGTCAGGCCCCAAGTGCCTGGGCTTTGCCAGTACCGGCGGCGCAGCTGCTGGCGGTTCAGCTCAACCAGCAAAATGCCGCCATTTTCCAGCAACAGCAACAGCAACAAAGCTGGCTGATGTTGCCAGCGGGCCGCCATCAGCTGGAACTTTGGATCCTGGCGACTGAGCCAAGCCTGGTGCTGAACTTTGATACCGCCTGGCATCAGCTGACCGATACCCTGAATGGCTGGCGTATTGTGCCGGATAGCACCAATCTGCAGGATGCCGATGCGCTGCAACAATCAAGAAAACAACTGCGGCTGGAACGGCTGGCAGATAAGCAGAAAGAAGGGCCGGCCAACACAAAGCACAGCACTTCCGCCCAACAAAATTTACCGGCTTTTGCCGTACTGGAACGTCATCTGACGCTTGGACTGGAATGGCAGATGACCTCAACACTCAGACGTGTGGGTCAGTCGCAACAGGCGCTGCAATTGCAGGTACCCTTGCTTGATGGAGAAACACCGTTGAGCCCTTTGCCGGTATTAAACGCTGTGTTGCAATTACAACTGAATGCCAATCAGCAGACCATAAGCTGGCAATCCAGCCTGAAACAAAACACCAAACTTAAACTCAACACCCCGCTACAGCAGCAATACACTGAAATATGGCAACTGGCCGCAGCGCCCAAATGGCATGTGCAAAGTGCCGGACTCGCTGCTGTGGCACAGGTGCACAGCCCTTTGCCTTCGTTATGGCAACCCTGGCCTGGTGAAGCCCTGACACTGAACATCAGTCAACCCGAAGCTGTTGCAGGTGAGATGTTAACCATTCATCAGGTGGCGTTAAAACAACAACAAGGCAACCGCAGCAGTGATGTGGAACTGACCTTGCAACTGAATGCCAGTCAGGCACAAAAGTTCAGTCTGCCCTTGCCGCAAAATGCCCTGTTGCAGGCTATCTCGCTGGATGGTGTTGCCTTGCCCCTGACGGTTAATCAGCAACAACTGACATTGCAGCTCAAACCAGGCCGGCAACAACTTCAACTTAACTTTAAAGAAAACAATGGCCAGAGTCTGTTATTACATAGCACTGAACTCACCTTGCCTTTGGCTGCCGCCAATATTTATCTGCAACTGGCATTGGCACCGGACCGCTGGATCCTGGCTTTGGGTGGTCCTTCAATAGGACCAGCCTTGTTATTCTGGGGCATGCTGGCTGTGATGTTGTTGCTGGCTTTGATTTTGCCAGCTGTTATCCAAAGTCCGCTCAGACGCCGGCATTGGTTACTGTTATTTGCTGGGATCTGTACCGTTAGTTTCTGGATCCCGTTGCTGGTCAGCCTGTGGTTGTTGGCCGTCAGTAAAAGAGGCCAGCTGCACAATACGTTACAGGGTAGTTATGCCAGACTAAGCCAGCTTGGTCTGATCCTGCTGACGTTGTCGGCGCTGCTGGCATTATTTTCAGCTATCCCATACGGTCTGTTGTCTGCACCTGATATGCAACTGGTTGGTAATGGCTCTTATCAGCAACAACTGTATTGGTATCAGGACTTTAGTCAGCCTGAACTTCCCCAAGCATGGGTATTGTCATTGCCACTCTGGTGTTATCAGCTCGCCATGTTGTTATGGTCTTTATGGTTAGCAACAGCTTTAACACGCTGGTTACCCTGGGTCTGGCAACAGCTGAGTAAAGGTGGTTTTTGGCCGGCTGCCCCTTTAGCTCAACAGAATAACAAGCCAGAACCGGAACAAAAGGACTAACAACAGTTTCCGGCAATAACAAAGGCCGCTTAAGCGGCCTTTGATTTACGTCTTCAGTGTAACAGCTACCTGGCCATTAAGCTCAGCTCAGGGCTTTGACAGCCGCATCGTAACCTGGCTCATCTGCGGTTTCTGCTACCTGCTCGGTGTAAATCACAGTGCCTTGTTCATTGATCACCACCACAGCGCGCGACAACAAAGCCGTTAAAGGGCCATTGGCAAAAGCAACACCATAATCAGAACCAAAGCCGCTGCGGAAACTGCTGCCGTTTTGCACATTTTCCAGACCTTCAGCACCACAAAAACGCGCCTGAGCAAAAGGTAAATCGGCAGAAACGTTCAGAACCACAGTATTTTGCAGGCTACTTAATACCTGATTAAAAGTACGGACTGAAGTTGCACAGGTTGGCGTGTCTACACTTGGAAAAATGTTCAGCACCAGCCGTTTACCGGCAAAATCGGCCAGCTTTACGTCAGCAAGACCAGCGCCTGTTAAAGTAAAATCCGGCGCTTTGCTGCCGACAGCCGGTAAATTGCCGACGGTTTGAAACGGGTTGCCTTTTAAAGTCACTGTTGCCATTTGTTTGCTCCTAAAGTTATTTGATTGCCATATCTTCAATGGCTGTGATGAAGATTGCAGTACTCTTCATTTCTGAAAAGCAGTGCTGGTTTATCGTATTGATCAATTACAAAACTTGTGTTGTTGCAACGAGATAACGCCGGCAAAGGGCTTTTTCAACCCCTATGACACTAATAATTATTACCAAAACCTTTTTTCGGCCTGCTGGGTTTTTGTTGCCGGGTCACAGCAAGCTGCAGGCTCAGCGCAGCAAAAGGCACCTGTACCTGCTTTGCCGCTACTTCAGCGTCCTGCCAGGGGTGCCAGAGTTTCAGCTGATAAGCTGCATCAGGCACCTCATTAAAACGGGCGATGCCATCTTCACCCGACACCGCCAGATACGCACTTTCCCCGACATAAATATAAGCTTGCATATAGTCATGAATATTACAGCCAAGGGCAACAACCCCCGCTTTATCAAAGACTAAAGGCTCTTCTGGTTTGCCGGCATATAACTTCAGTTCAAAACTTTTAGCCGGTGAAAACGAATACACGTGGTGACGGGTTTTATCCTGATTCGGAAAATCTACCTTGCTACCGACCTGCACAGCCGACACAAAAGGCCTGAAGGTTAAATCCTGCTGCGCCACTTCGGCAACCCCACTGGTTTTGGCCGCGCTTTGTGGGTTATACAATTCAACCACCGCATCGGCCAGTGGTTTGCCTTGTTGATCTGTCACCAGTACCTGCACTGGCGCAGCCTCTGCATATGGGCTTGCAAACACCGCAGCCAGTGAAAAAAATACAGTAGACAAGACACTGCCACAGAACAACACCACAGATTTTTGTAACATCAACCACACTCCCCACAAAGCCATTTTGGCCGAAAACCAGTATAACGCCCTTTATTGTAACTGTCCGTGTCATTGCATCAGCTGCTATCATTGCAGCACCAATGGTTGATGTTACGGTCTTTTATGTCTTTTATTTCACATTGTTACCGGCAATTGAGCCTGTTGCTTGCAGTGATGCTGCCAATAAACTGTATGGCGGCTGAAGTCACACCTGGTGTCAGCATTAAAGCTAAAGGTGACGTGAGCCTGGTGAAAATTAAAGAACAAATACCGGGTTTACGCCCCTGGTGGCAAGGTGGCACCGGCCAGCTGGCGGAAGCGGGCAATGGTCTGCAGTTTGGCCCTCAGCTGCTGGCTTTGGGGCTGGAGGCTACAGATCACCTTTTTGCCACTGTCAACGCGCAGTGGCACAACAAACCTTCCAGCGAATTTGGCATCACCGAAGCCTGGGTGAGTTATCGACCTTTGCCGTTTTCAGGTTACCGCTTTTCTACCAGAGCAGGCTGGTTTTATCCGGCCATGTCGCTGGAAAATACTGACACCGCCTGGAGTTCACCTTATAGCAGTAGTTTTTCCGCGATAAACAGCTGGCTTGGCGAAGAGCTGCGCGCCCGCGGTGTTGAATTGAACTTAAGCCGCCCGGGTCGTTTTTTTCAGTCGGAGCACAGTTATCAGTTTGTGGCCGGTGTTTTTCAGGGTAACGATCCGCTTGGCTCTATCCTCAGCTGGCGTGGTTTTGCTATCCACCCTTATCAAAGCAATATTGGCGAAAGGGTGCGTTTTTCCAATTATCCCAGCATCCGCAGTGGCGATTTAGCAGCCCAGCCAGATTGGGTGCAACCGACCAGAGAGCTTGATCATCGTTTTGGTTATTACGCCGGTGTGCACTGGTTATACCGTCAGGACACTGAGCTGCGGTTGTATCATTATGATAATAACGGCGATCCGCTGGTGCTGCGCCATGGTCAATATGCCTGGGACACCCGTTTTCAAAGTCTGGCTTTGCAACATCAATTGCATGACCAGCTGCGTCTGGTGGGGCAATACCTGAGCGGCAGCACCGAAATGGGCCCAAAAGCCGTAGTGGTTGATTATCAAAGCTGGTTTTTATTGTTTAATCTGCAACTGGACAATATGCAGTGGACGCTGAGATACGATCATTTTATCCAGCAGGACAAAGACCAGTTCCCCGGTGATGATAACAATGGCAATGGCCATGGCTGGACGCTTGCCTGGCAATATCCGCTCAGCTCCACTTTTGCCGTTTCGCTGGAGCTTAACCAACTGCACAGCAGTCAGGCCAGCAGAGCCCAGTGGCAGGACTGGCCTGTTGCTCAAACCTTTTCACAGCTGCAATTGTTACTGAACTGGCGTTATGACTGACTTTTCAGGTACAGCCACATAACCTTATGACTAAGCCTTATGACAGCGCCAGCCAGACGCCAACCAGCAACATCAGACTGCCGGCAATACGGTTCAGTAAGCGCACATTTTCTTCTTTGGAAAAAATCAGCCGCAGCGCTTTGCCACCGCTGGCGTATAACAATAAACAGGCAAATTCCAGCAGCAAAATAATGGCCAAAAGCGCCACCAGCTGTGGCCAGAATGGCAGTTTGGCATCGATAAAAGGCGGCAACAGCGCCATGTGAAAAGCCCAGCCTTTAGGGTTAGAAACTGCAGTAAAAAGCCCTTGCCAGAACAGCTGACGGCGTGACACCTGCACCACGCTACCAGGCTCAGGGATAGCCAGTTTGCCTTTGGATTGCCACATTTGCAGGCCAACATAACAAAGATAAAGCCCGCCCAGCCATTTAAATACCGCTAATAAAGCCGGCATGCCAAGCAAAATAGCAGCAACACCCAGCACTGCGCTGGTGGCAACTATGACCACACCCAGCATTTCGCCCCACATCATCCACAAGGTACGACGCACGCCAAGGCTAATGCCCAAGGTCATCGCCAATGTCATACAAAGCCCAGGGGTAATAGACACAAATAAAAAAGTCGGAATAAACACCGATAACAACGCCAGATTAATCATGTGTAGCACCGCTCTTGTGCTGCTGGCTGCTCTGCTGCTGGCTGCTATAAAGCGGCAGTTCTAACTCAGGGGGCCCTTCAGCCAGCTTGGGTTTTGGTGCACCAAACAGCGCCTGTAACTTTGTTTTCAGGCCGGCGCTTTGACAAAAATCGGCCCAAATGCGGCGCCACTCGTAAAAAGTAATGGTCAAAGGATTCACCGATTCAAAATCGTCGGTAATGCCGTATTCACAGGGAATGTCTTCATGTTCAGGTTCGAAGGTGCCAAACAGGCGGTCCCACACCACCAGCACACCGGCAAAATTTTTGTCGATATAAACAGAATTACAGGCGTGATGCACACGATGCCAGCTTGGTGTATTCAGCACTAACCCTAAAAAACCCCAGTGTTTGCCCCAGCGGGTATGCACAAAAAACTGAAACGCCAGATTAATAGCCACCACAGCCAGTACCAATTTGACGTCAAAGCCCAATAGCACCAGCGGCGTCCAGAATAACCACATGCCGGATAGCGGATAAGTCAGGCTTTGGCGAAAGGCGGTGCTGAAGTTCATTAACCTTGAACTGTGGTGCACCACATGCGAAGCCCACAACCAGCGGATGCTGTGGGATGCACGGTGAAACCAATAATATAAAAAGTCCTGCAGCACAAAAAGCAGCAATAAATTCAGTGCATTAAAGGGCAACTCAAAGAGGGCAAAGTGACTTAACCAATAAAAAAATGGCAATAAAATCAGCAGCGAAACTGCGTCCCCCGCCTGATGCATGGCAGCAAGGGCCAGATTGGCCAGACTGTCGCGCCACTGGTAAATGGCCTTTTGCCGGCGCTCCGACTGATACCACTCGTACGCAATAAAAATAAAAAATACCGGACTTGCCAGGATCAAAATCAGTTCTACCGGGATCACCACCAACCTCACAACCACAAACAACCTCAGAAAACACCGACTTTACGCCAAGCCAGCGCCTGAAGAAACCCATCAACGCCCTGTTTTTGTGCCTGTTGCACTGAATTTTTGCAATCAAGGCAAAAACAGCCAACAACACAGATTAAAACAAATTTAATTTCAGTTACTTAGCTAAAAAAACACTGTGGTATAACCGTTGCTTCAAATATAACCTCAGCAGACAACACCCTTTGTCACAGCAATGCCACCGGACTTTGGCACTATCACCACAGCATTTGTCCGCTCAGGAGGTTTTTTATGGCGACAACTCCAGCATATTCTGACAACAACAGCGCAGCTGGCTGGCTAAACAGCCGCAACCATCCACAACGCGACTTATTGGAAAAAGAGTTGCAACAGCGCTTTTTTCCGGCTTTAACAGCACCCTGCACTATCTGCCATTTTATGCTGACCCTGAATGCCGGCTCCAGAGCCGCCGAATTTGCGCTGATGCAACAACGCGCTTTGGCGGCCGGTGTGCAATTGCACGAAGGTGACACTGACGTCAATTTGCAGCTGGGCGATATGATGTTGCGCTGGGAGCGGCACAGTGAATTTTCAACTTACAGTTTTATTGTTCCCCGGCAACAGGCGCACTTTGTTGACCCCGCCAGTTGTTTACCCTCCCCCGACTGGTTTGATTTAGTGCCGGGCCAACTGTTTCGGGTGGTGCAGTTGCTGGTGCTGAAAGAGCAACACAGCCACAACCAGCCAGGCGCTTTATTTGCCGCCGAACATTGTATTTCCAGCCTGGTGGCCAACCAACAAGCACAAATCTGGACCGACTTTCGCAAACACCCTGAAGGGGGTGGTCGTATGGTGCTGCTGGATAAAGGCCTGTCGCCCAGTGCGTTAGCCCGTTTAGTGCAACAACTGTTTGACCTTGGCAACTACCGCAAACTTAGTCTGCTGGGCTGGCCGCTGACCCGTCAGGCGCTTAGCCAGTTGCATACTCTGGAGCAACAACTGTCAGATATCACCCAACGTATTGAACAACAACAAGGCTCTGATGAAAAAATGCTGCAGGAAATCAGTCAGATGGCGGCACAAACTGAACATCTGATAGCCAACAACAGCGCCAGGCTGGAAGCAAGTGCCGCTTATTACCAACTGACGCTGGACAGGCTTAAAGCCTTAAGAGAAACGCCTTTGGATGGTTTAATGTCGTTACAGGACTTTTCTGAAAGGCGACTGACACCGGCTTTTCGCACTGCGCAGTCGGTATTAAGCCGTCAACGCAGTTTGTCCAACCGGCTCGGCCGCTCTACTGAACTGCTCAGAACCCGCATTAACCTGCAACTGGAGCGGCAAAACAGCGTGCTGTTAATGTCGATGGAAAAACGAGCCAGACAACAACTGCAGCTGCAAACTGCGGTCGAACGGCTGTCAACAGTGGCTATTTGTTATTACGCTGTGCAATTGCTGGATAAGGCTTTAATTTCCTTGCAACCACTGTGGCCGGCCATGCCACTGCAAAGTCTGCAAGCCTTCAGTTTGCCGCTGGTGGTACTGGTGATCAGCGGCCTTTGGTATCTATTAAGAAAACCAGGCCGGCGCTCCTGAACTGCTGTTTTTTGGCCATTAAAAACAACTTAGCCTGAGCACTGGCGTGCCGGCACAAGCAACAAAGCTGCGGCATTAACTGCGCAGCTTTACACTGTTGTTATCTGGTTTTGTGCTTAATGTTGTCTGACCGTCAGATAAAACCACAACTGCTGTTGTTCATGTTTGATATTCAGCTCAGCATCCAGCTGCATCGCCCAGGTTCTTGCCGCCAACAGCGCACAATATCTGTTATTACTCTGCACCGACGGACCATCCAACATGGCGGTATTGTCCTGAGTGGCAAGGAAATTTGCAGTTTGTTCGGCATCAACGTCCAGCTGAACCTGCCAACTGATAATGCCTGGGTAGAACTCCATAGCAACCTCAATCTGGCTGCCTGGATTGGCGAGTGATATCGCCAACTGCAGCAAATCAGTACAAACTTGCCACCACACACCTTCACTGCCGGTTAAACCATAAGGGCTTTGGCTTTGTCGCCATCTAAGCTTTAACTGTTGTTGGGCCGCGACAGGCGTTAACACCTGCAGTAATTCCGGCATCATCACGGCAAAATCAAGCCTTGCCACCACAGGTTCCGGCACTTCGGCGCCTGACAACAACTGACAAAACCACTGACATAACCAGTGGCAGTGACTAAGCTGGCGTGCGGCAGAAGCACTGTCTTTCACCAGCAAGAGTTGACAACTGGTCACTGCTGCTGCCATTTCGTATTGACACAACCGCATCACAAGCTGTTGTTGTTCGGTTTGGCTGACTTGCCGGGTCTGATCAAGTAAAGCGCCTGATAAACGCAAAGCTGAACCTTCGGCATCACGCAACAACTGGCATTGCATCAATACGGACAGCACCTGCCCCTGACGATGCATAAACTGATAACGCTGACTGAACTGCTCCGGACCTGATGCCAATAAACGTTGTACATCATGGCGGAATATATCCCGTTCCCCCGGCAATAATAAATCCAGCATGGTTTGTTCAGTGGCATGTTGTTGCGGCCCCGGAAAACCAAACAATTTCCACCAGTTATCGGAATAAAAAGCATCACCGCTGGATAAATCAAATTCAAACCAGGCCAGCTGACTGGCTTTCAGCGCCAGCGCCTGACGTTGTTCGTTGGCAATAAGCTGCTGATATTGAGCATGTAACTGATGCTGCAGTTCCTGCTGCAGCCGTTCAGCATGGTATCTGCGCAAATTCACCCTGCTTAACACTACAAACAACAACAACAAGGTCAACAACAAAAAGAACAACAACCAATAATTGGCAACCGGCAGATAGTTTTTTACAAAATCCTGGTTGCTGCTGATTTGCAGCCAAAACGGCTGACCATACCATTCCAGTTCTTTTCGCAGCACAAAACTACCTGGTTCTTGACCTGACTGACGCTGATACAACAAATCTGCCGGAGCCTGTTGCGCCGACGAATACCAACCAAAATCCAGCTCAGTGTGCTGACTGTGCCACAAGCGGGTCATCATGTCTTTGACCCGAAAAGCTGCATAGACAAAACCTTGTAAAGCTTTCAGTTTTTGCTCGGCACTTTGTAATTCGGCGCCAGGTTGATACACAGGTTGCATCAACACAAGGCCTGAGTCCACGGCATTGCTGCCGTCCTGCGCCAGTAAAATTCTCGGGGTGACCGCAATAGCACCCAGACTTGCTGAACGCATCGCCGTTCTTTGCCGCATCGGGTTGGTCAGCATGTCATAACCAAGTACTGCGGTATTTTTGGCGTTAACCGGCTGAATATGAGTTACTACTGCATAATAAGGCCGTTTCCCGGCGGGGTGCACAGCAAAATCGGTCACACCATCCAGTCTGATTTGTTGCTCCAGAGCGTCAATATCGCTGGCAGAACGGTAATTCACTACACCAAAAGCCTGAATGCCGCTGTAATGCTTGTCTAAATCAAGACCAGTGACAAAACGTTGCCACTCAGCTTGTGTCACCCGTTCAGATGAAGTGACAAAAGCCATGCCTGAGCCCAGCAAAAACTCAAAATGCTGCAGGCGCTGTTTTAAATTCAGCTCCAGTGCATCGGCATGTTGCTGAAAAATCTGCTGCTGCTCACGGGCTATCTGTTGGCTGTAACTCAGCCAATAATAAAGGAAAAACGGCAAAATCAACGCCATCACCAACCAACTGGATGCATTGTGCCTGCTGAACCAAAGACCCCAGCCCTGAGGTGCTGCAGTCAGTGGGGTTGGCTGCGGCAAGTGTGCGCGCGGCATCATACCGCAGTCCTCTTCATCAACCAGTCCTTGTTAGTTTTTGCTGCCGAAACATAAATCACCGGCGTCACCAAGACCCGGCACTATGTAAGCCTGCGCATTCAATTGTTCGTCAAGGGCGCCAAGCCAGAATGACGCGGTAAAATCCAGCTGTTGCTGCAACAGTAACAGCCCTTCAGGCGCCGCTATAGCGGCAGCAATATGCAAACTACGGGGTTCACCTTTTTGTCTGAGCAATTGCCAGACTTTTAACAAAGATGAACCTGTCGCCAGCATAGGATCAATCAGGATCAGATCCCGTCCGGCAATATCAGGTGCGGCACTGTAGCCTAAAAAAATATCCAGGTCGCCGGCGTCCGCACCTTCTTCACGGTAAGCCCCGACAAAACCACTGTCGGCTTGTTCAAACATATCCAAAAAACCCTGATAAAAAGGCAAGCCGGCACGCATCACACAAATCAGCACAGGTTGTTGTGCTAAATCAGCCACTTTGGCCGTGCCAAGTGCTGTTGTTATCTCAAATTGCTGGTAAGGCAAAGCTTTGGAAACTTCATAAGCCAGCAGATTGCCAAGACGTTGCAGATTAAAACGAAAACGCATGCGGTCTTGCTGAATTTGTGGTTCCCGCAGCTGGGCCAGAATAGATTGAGCAATGGAAAGTTGTTGTTGTAATTGAAAAATGTTCATGCGAGGTTCCGCTAACAAGAATGCATACAGTGTATACAAAGATGACATTTTTTGCGCCTGACGCCAACAGAAATGCCATGGCATTGCTTGAAAAACCACAATGCCTGACCCATTTCTGTGACTGTAGAAGGCAACTGCTGCCGGAGCGCAACAATAACTGTGGTTTATATGCAAAACAGCCTGATTTTTTTACTGATGTTCGTGGTGATCCTGTTGGTGCTCTGGCCTGTGTGGCAACAACGCCGGTTAAAAAGTCAGATTGCCGATACCGCTTTTCCAGCGGCCTGGCGCAAAAGCCTGAAACGTCAGCTGCCTTTGTATCGCAGTTTACCGGCCGATTTGCAACTCAGATTAAAAAAGCTGATCCAGCTGTTTATTGCGCAAAAACAGTTTATTGGTTGTGAAGGTTTGGAAATCACCGACGAAATCCGCTTGAATATTGCAGCTCAGGCCTGTTTATTAATGCTGAACCGCCCTACTGCTTTGTATCCAAACCTGCGTAGTATTCTGGTTTACCCTGCGGCTTATCTGGTGCCAGGGCACAACACGGATGCTGCTGGCGTTGTCAGCGAACAGACCGAACTCCGGCTTGGTGAATCCTGGCAACAAGGCAAAGTGGTATTGTCCTGGCCTGACAGTCAACAGGGCGCTGCCGATCCGTCTGACGGCCATAATGTGGTGTTACACGAATTTGCCCATCAGCTGGATCAGGAAAACGGTGTAGCCAACGGTGCGCCCTTTTTAGCCAGCAACGAAGCCTACCGGGTCTGGAGTCAGGTACTGAGTGCTGAATTTGATCAACTACAAAAACAACTGCGTCAGGGTATACCAGGCTTATTTAACCCTTATGCCGCCACCAATCCGGCAGAATTTTTTGCCGTTACCACCGAAGTGTTTTTTGAACAACCTCACGCTTTAAAAACACAACATCCGGCTTTGTATCAGCAGTTAAGCCAATATTACCGGCTGGATCCAGCCAACTGGCAGCATTAAAACTTCCAGGCTGAATTCAATAATCAGTTCAGCCAAAATTCAGACGCCGCTTGCCATAGTGTGATTATCAACAAGCCCAACTTGCAGGGCGGAGGGTAATCAAATGTCAGACACAAACAACAACAGCAAAGTACCAGCTTCATTAAGCCGACATGCCCGTTGGTTATATCTGGGGGTTTTGACCCTTATCAGTGGCAGCGCTTTAGCCGCAGATGTCAGCATCAGTCTGCACGGTCAGGTACAACCCGGACTTTATGGTTCAGTGAATATTGGTGATCGCAGCCCGACTGTGATTTACCATGAGCCGGTTCGGGTCTATCACGAACCCGTTTATGTTGAGCGGCATTATGCCCCTGTTGTGGTGCAGCCCATTATTATTCATGCACCAAAAAAACACCGTAAACACTGGAAAAAACATTGTCATCAGTATCATGCCTGTGGCCGCGAAGTCAGGTTTGTTGAAGTTTATGACAGTCCACGTTACCACAGCAGGGAAAGTTACGGTTATGACGGCCGCCACCATCAAAGCCGTGAAGAACGCCGGCATTATCACCGTCATGACTAAACCACAGCTGCAGAAACTGTAAAAACTGGTCGCACTTTGTGGTGCAAGTCGGGATAATAACGACCTTTTTTGTAGCTCAGGAACTTAGAATACATGTTGATCACAAAAGACACCGTAGTGCAGCTGCACTATCAGTTAAATGATGAAACCGGCTTGCTGGAAGATTCAACAGGCAGCGACCCGTTGTTATATCTGCACGGTCATCAGAATATGTTGCCAGCCATTGAAAAGGCGCTGGAAGGCAAAGCAGCGGGCGACACGCTGGAACTGACGTTAACGCCAGGCGACGCCTATGGCGAGCGCCGTGAAGATGCCATTCAGAGTGTGCAGGTGAAACATTTACAAGGCGCCAAAAAATGGCAAGCCGGCATGATGGCTGTTGTGCAAACTGAACATGGCCCACGTCAGGTAAAAGTGGTAAAAGTTGGCATGTTTAAAGCAGATGTGGACACCAATCACCCACTGGCTGGCAAAACTTTAAAATTTAAGTTTAACGTGCTGGATGTTCGTGCCGCCACTGCAGACGAAATTGCCCACGGACATGCGCATGGCGTTGGCGGTCATCATCACCACTAACAGTGGTTATTGTGGCAACAGGCAAAGGCTGTGCACATCGGTGCACAGCGATTCTGCTGTGGTTTTTACCCAGAAAATTCAGCTGCAAAGCACACCGGAACAGGATAAAATCCACAGCCTTGTTCTTTGCTGTGCAAAATGGATTTAAAGTTGCCTACCTCTACCCCACCACCTGTTGAAAAAATGCAGTTTGATAACTACCGCGAACCCGCAGGGCAAGAGCGCGTGCGATCAGGCGCAGCGGCACCACAGGTGGAAATCCGTTATCAGCGCCGTAGTCTGATCCCGGTGTTGTTATTGTTGTTACTGGCATCTATCGCGGTCCTGGTGGCTTATGAATTACATACCGCCAATTACAGCGCGCCAAAAATTGCTGCATACGCCAAAACCCTCACTTATCAGCTGCAATCGAGCCCAGCCAAACAAGTAGTGTATCCGCAGGGTGGACCTTTTGATGAACGCCATGGTTACAGCAAATTACCCGAATTATTACCCCGTTTGCTGGAGCGCAATTTTAGTATCACAGGCCAGGCCGAGTTTTCGCCGGCGCTGCATCATTATGCTTCGCAGGGTTTATTTCCGCCTTATCGCGAAAAAGTACAATCAGGGTTGTTTTTAGCCGATTGCCGCAACCAAACCTTATTTGACTTTAACTACCCACAGCGGGTGTACCGCGACCCCAGACAAATTCCTGTGGTGGTGGCACAAAGTTTATTATTTATTGAAAACAGAAACTTATTAAAAATTCCACCAACGGCTAACCCTGTGATGGACTGGCCGCGTTTTATCATGGCGGCGGCAAGTCAGGTCGGCAAAGTATTGTCAGTCGGCGGTCAGTCGGCCGGTGGCAGTACCCTGGCCACTCAAATTGAAAAATTTCGCCACTCCCCTATGGGATTAACCCGCGGATTTAAAGACAAAGCCATTCAGATTATCTCGGGCACCATCAGGGTGTATCAGCATGGTGTCAATACCATGGGCATGCGTACCCGCATAGTACAGGATTATTTAAATACAGTGCCTTTGTCATCCGCACCTGGTCATGGTGAAGTACATGGGGTAGGTGATGCGCTATATGCCTGGTTTGGCAGTGATTTTGATAAAGCCAACAGCCTGTTAAGCACGCCAGCCAATGAAGAAAACGCCACTGAACGTGCGCAATATTTCCGCCAAATTGTTGCGCTGATGATAGCGCAGCGCCGTCCTTCTTATTATTTGCTGCAAGGCCATGACGATTTAGAAGAGCTGACCGACAGCCATATCCGCTTGCTCTCCGGCGCCGGTGTGATAGATAAAGACCTTCGCGATAAATCGCTGTCACAACGCTTAACTTTCCGCGTTGCCAAAGCCAATAAAAACAAAGCCGAACAAGACGCCAAAAAAGGCATTAACGCCGCCCGTTTGCGCCTTGGCAATTTACTCAACCAGCCAATGTACGATTTAGACCGGCTGGATTTAAACGCCCACAGCACCTTGCATGGTGACGTACAACAAAAAGTCAGCGCTTATTTGCGTAGCTTGGCCAATGCCGAAACTGCCGCCAAATACGGCCTGATTGGCGACAGGCTGCTCGGCACCAACGGCACCGCCGATGTGCTGTATAGCTTTACCTTGTTTGAAAAAACGCCGGACGGCAACAGAGTGCGGGTGCAAACCGACAGTACAGATCAGCCTTTTGACTTAAACGAACACAGTAAACTGGAGCTTGGCTCAACTGCCAAATTGCGGGTACTCAGCACTTATTTAGAAATAGTGGCTGAGCTGCATCAGAATTTTGCCGACGAACTGCCGGTGAATTTACTGAACCTCGATATAGCACCACAAGACCATATTACCCGCTGGGCCGCCAACTATATGGCGCAAACCTCAGACCGCAGCCTCACCGCTATGCTGGACGCTGCGCTGAACCGCACTTATTCGGCCTCGCCGCACGAGCGCTTTTTTACCGGTGGTGGTTTGCAGGTCTTTAATAACTTCGACAAAAAAGAAGATGGCAAAGTACCGACAGTTGCCGAAAGTCTGCAACAGTCACACAACCTGCCTTTTGTGCGGTTAATGCGTGACATCGTGGCTTATTCCAGCAGTTATCAAACCCTGGGCAGCAGCTCGTTATTGCTGAGAAGCGACAAAGACCCCAAACGGGAAGAATACCTGCGCCGTTTTATCGACAAAGAAGGCACAGAGTTTTTACGTAAATTCTGGAAAAAATACCAGCAAAAACCGGCAGATGAACGCCTCGAAGTATTTTTTGATGGTTTAAAACAAACACCGGACCGGTTAGCAGCCGTGCACCGTTATTTATTACCTGAATCTGATTTCAGTCTGTTTAGCCGCTTTTTACTCGACAAACTGCCGGATGAACAACTGAGCCCGAAAAAGCTCAATGAGCTGTATAACAAATATGGCCCGGGCAAATTTAGCTTGCCGGATCAGGGTTATATTGCCAAAGTGCACCCACTGGAGCTGTGGGTACTGAGTTTTATGAATAAAAACCCGGACGCCAAATTTAATGACGCCGTGGCGCAAAGCAGTGAACAACGTCAGCAAGTGTATCGTTGGTTATTTAAAACCAGTAACCGCAGCGCCCGCGACAACCGCATCCGCATTATGCTCGAGGTAGAAGCTTTCCTCGATATTCACCAGCGCTGGGCCAAACTGGGTTACGCTTTTGACCACTTAGTGCCGTCTTTAGGCACTGCACTTGGCAGCTCAGGCGACCGCCCTGCCGCCCTGGCTGAACTGATGGGGATTATTCAGAACGACGGCATACGTTTACCGACCATCCGTATCGACAGCCTGCATTTTGCCGCCAAAACCCCTTATGAAACCCTGCTGCAATATAACGCCAGTGCAGGTGAAAGAGTGATGCGCCCTGAAGTAGCACGTGCGCTGAAAAAGACTTTAGGCCAGGTGGCTGAGCTGGGTACAGCCAGACGCTTAAACGGCAGCTTTACCAAAACCGATGGCACACCACTAAAAATTGGCGGTAAAACCGGCACAGGGGATAACCGTATTGCCACTCAGGTGGTGCGCGGCAAAGTAATGGCTTCTACCGTGAATAACAGAACCGCTACTTTTGTATTTTATTTAGGCGACAACTACTTTGGTACCCTCACCGCTTTTGTGCCAGGCAAAGGCGCCGACGGTTTTAGCTTTACTTCAGCCCTGCCGCTGCAGGTACTCAAAGGCATGGCCCCGCTGCTACAGCCTTATGTGGTGAAGGATGAGTCGATGTGTAGCATCAACAACAAATAACTCACTGCACTACGGCAGGCGCTGATATCGGTCTGTTGTAGTGCCTTGAGGTGCCTTCTTGTTATTTTTACCTATCCGTACACAAGCCTGGCTGCACTGCTTGCTCCGTGGTTCTGATTGATTTTTTCCTTTTCAAAACAACCGGCTTCAGTTAGGCTGGTTTGCTTTTTATTCTATTAACATAACATTGATGTTGTGGCAGTCTCCAGCATGCACATTTCATCTTTGGCCCCCTGTAAGTACTTTAAGGATAGCTATGTCACTTATTCAGATGATTGAACAATTAGGCGCAAATGCAGCATTACAACAGTTAAATCAGGCGCAGCTGCTGTCTTTGTTTGGCAATACCGATCAGAAAGCACTCGATGCATTAATGCGCGGCGACATTGATGGTCTGAGCGACTTAATGGATACACCAGTGTACCGCTGTGTGCTGCAGGTTCCGCCAGAGCAGCAGGATGAACAACCAGCCGAAGAAGACGAAAAAGCGCGGCAGCAACAATCTATCCGCTTCCAATAATCAGGTTGTGATGAAAAGCTTTGTCCTGAGTTTTGGGCTGGTGTTATTACTGCTAACACCAGCTTTGGCAGCCACATCTCCTGCCGCACTATTGGAACAGGCCGAAACAGCTAAAGTATCCAATCCATCAGCGCTGAAGCCGTTGCTTCAGCAGCTGCAAAAAATGCCGTTAAGTGCCAACGAACAGCAGCTTTATCTGTATCTGCAGGGCTTTCATGCCCAATATGTTGGCGAACACGACAAAGCACAAAACCTGTACCAGCAAGCGCTAAACACAGGTGATTCAATAGACGTTAATTACAAAGTACTGGTGCTGTTGTCTAACCTGATGACGGTTAAACAAAATATGACCGCTGCTTTCAGTTATTTATTTGAAGCTGTGGCACTTGCCGACAAAGTGTCGAAGGCGGATCTGAAACCTGTGGCAAAAGTTACCGCTTTGTCGACCTATATGAGTCTGAAGCTTTATCAGGAAACACAAGACCTTAGCCTGGAATTACTTGCCGCAGAAATTCGCGGCAGGTATCGTTGCGCCGCCTTGTTTTACAACGATTACAGTATGCAGGAACTGAACCCGGCGAAAGTCAGTCTGGAGCGGTTACAAAGCAGTATTGATTATTGCCAGAGTCAGGACGACCCTTTAACTGTGTTGTTCGGACAAGCATTGATTGCACGTCACCATCTATACCATCAGAATTATCAGCAGGCTCAGCAGGTGTTACAACAACATCTGAGTGCAGTGGAAAAAATAGGTTTTGTGCACTTATTGGGACACTATTATGTGCTGCTAAGCCGCGCCCAGTTAGCGCTTGGCGAGACCACTACGGCCAGTCAGAGTCTGGATCGGATTTTTACCATTCAACATCAGTTATCCAGTAGCGAACCTATGGTTGAAGCTTATAAGTTAAAAGCCCAACTGGAAGAAATGTCTGGCCGGCCACAAAGTGCACTGAATTTTTATAAAGACTTTGTGGAAGCAGACAAACTCTACAAAAACACCTTATCTTTGCAACAAACCGCCTACCATCTGGCCAAGAATGAAATTCTGAACAAAAATCAGCAAATTGCCTTGTTGGAAAAAAACAACACCCTGCTGACGTTACAAAAGAACCTGATTGAAGTCGAAAACAGCAACAAAAAGCTGTTTATTACCTTGCTTATTACAGTGCTGGTTTTTTTAAGTTATTTTGCCTTCCGTGCATTTCAGAATACCCGTATTTACCGGGCGTTGGCGGAAAACGATAGTTTAGTCAGCATCAGTAACAGATATCACTTTACCAAAAAGGTATCTGCCTTGCTGGAGCGCAGCAAACAGCAGCAACAACAGGATGCCTTTATTATTTTTGATTTGGACTGGTTTAAACAGGTGAATGACCAGTATGGCCATTTAACCGGCGACTGGATTTTAAAAACTGTGGTTGAACACTGCCGGCAGTTTATCCGCAATGTCGACACTTTTGGCCGTATTGGTGGTGAAGAGTTTGCGGTATTTTTACCAGCCTGTTCAGCAGATAAAGCCGCCTTATTGGCAGAAATACTCAGAGATGTGATTGAAAAAATTGATTGCAGCGGCAGTGGCCACCCAATTAAAACCAGTGCCAGCTTTGGAGTGACCAGCACCGACCTTTCCGGTTATGAACTCAGGCAACTGTTCCGTGACGCTGATATCGCGTTATACCTATCTAAAAATCAGGGCCGAAACAGAGTCACTTTGTTTGAGTCTGCTCAGACAAAAAGCAAATAGAATCCAACCATGGCAAAACCACATATTCAAACACAGATCCAGAGTGCCCGGCTGACATTGTCGGCCATGGCTGAAACTGAGCTGTCGCTTTATCAGCAGTTGTATGGTGATGCTTCGACAATGCAGTTTATCGGCCCCTGTTATGATCAGGCTCAAAGTGAACAGTTTTTCCGGCGTTGTCTAAAACAAAGCATGCACCTGCAGTCGCCCTGGTATTTTTTTGCTATCCGACTCCACCAGCAACAGCAGGCTATCGGTTTTATTTCGTTGATCCCAACACAACACAGAGCAGCCCCTTTTGAACTTGGCATTATGTTAAGTGCCGAAGCCCGGGGGCTGGGTTATGCCGATGAAGCTTTAACCGCTTTGTTTTTACATTGTTTTTTAGAAGCAAAACAACCGTCATTACTGGCCAGGGTGAACCCGTCGAATAAAGGTGCCGTCAAACATATCCGGAACTTTGGTTTTACCGAAGCGCCGGACGACATGCCAAAACAACAACCATTACAGAACTATCTGTTGGCTGCCAGTGCAGAGAATATCTGCTATCTGCAGCAACTGGCCGCTCGTTTTGTCCAGCTGCAACAAAGCCAGCAACAATCTGCTTTGACAACTGAAGCCGTTTTTTAAAGGAAGCATAATGGCCACTGGCAGCATCGTCATAGTCGGCACTGGTATTACTTTAGGCTCACATATCAGCCCTTTATCCCGCAGTTATATTGAAAATGCCGATGTGGTATTTGCCGGGGTGGCCGATGGTATTACCGAGTTGTGGCTAAAAGAAATGCACCAGGATGTGCGCAGTTTTGCCCCGCTGTATGAAGAAGGCAAATCACGCCATGAGACGTATCAGCAAATGATTGATTTAATGCTGGCTGAAGTGCGGCTTGGTAAAAAAGTGGTTTGTGCTTTTTATGGTCACCCCGGTGTGTTTGCTTATGCCCCGCATAAAGTGATTGAACTTGCCCGTGCTGAAGGTTATGCCGCCCATATGGAACCTGGTATCAGTTCGGCCGACTGTTTACATGCCGAACTTGGTATAGATCCCGGCAAAGTGGGTTGTCAGTATTTTGAAACCAGCCAATATATGTTTTATCAGCGCAATATCGACCCAACGGCTTATTTAGTGCTGTGGCAAGTGGGTATTGCCGGTGATAAAAGCATGGCGCGTTTTGGCACAGGCGCCGCTTACCGCCAGGTATTGGTGGAGTTATTGGCTGAGCATTACCCGCTTTCTCATCAAGTTATTTTATATGAAGCGGCCAGCCTGCCCTTCCAGCAAGCCCGTATTAGCAAACTGCCTTTATCAGCGCTGCCACAAGCAGAAATGAATTTAAAAACCACGCTGGTATTGCCGCCTGCTACGAGCCTTAAAAAAAACCAGGCTGTACTGGATAAACTGGCTGCTATTCGTGCTGCCGAGCAACTTCAAACAACAGCGGATATTGCCGAAGCTGCTACAGCTGAGCTGCCGGAAAGCGAATATCGGCCTGATGACATGAGTTGCCAGCAAAGCTAACTGATAAAACTTTATCTCAACAAGGAACGGATTTTTTATGTCAGGATATTTCGCAATTTTTTTAGTGGTGTTAACCCTCAGCAGTGGTTTAATCTGGCTGTATGACGCCCTGCTGCTGGCGCCAAAAAGAAAGTTAAAACTTGCGCAGTTTCAGCCTGGCGCTGGCACAGTGCTTACCGATGAAGAAAAACAAAAAATTGCGCCTCAGTCTTATATTGCTGAAACCGCACAGTCGATTTTCCCGTTAATAGCAGTTATTACCATTATCCGCTCATTTTTGTATGAACCTTTTCAAATACCTTCAGGTTCAATGATGCCCACCTTATTGATCAATGATTTTATTCTGGTGGAAAAATACGCTTACGATGTCAAAGATCCGGTGTGGCGCAGCACCTTGTTAACAACGGGCAAACCACAACACGGTGATGTCGCTGTATTTAAAAACCCCGAGCAACCAACTGTTGATTTTATTAAAAGAGTGATTGGTTTACCTGGCGACCGTATTCTGTATAAAAATAAGCAGTTGTATCTGCAAAAGTTTTGTGACAACACATCAACAACAGCATGTCCGGCAATAGAACCACTGGCGCAACATCAACAAGCCGAAGGCGAATTTTTTTTAGGGCCTTATCCATCCACCCGCTTGACCGAACAGGGCCCGAACCACAGTTATGACATTTTACAAAACACCATGTTGCCCGATCCTATTCACAACTATTACCGTCAATCCGGTGCTGCAACAGGTGAATTTATTGTGCCACCAGGACACTATTTTATGATGGGTGATAACAGAGACAGCAGCCACGACAGCAGGTTTTGGGGTTTTGTGCCTGAGCAAAATCTGGTTGGCAAAGCCGTATTTAAATGGATGAGTCTGGAATACAGCGAAGATACAAACAGCTGGGTGCCTGGCTGGTTGCCGGTAAATATTCGGGTTGAACGATTAGGCTTAATTCAATAAAGCAATTAAATATCAGATAGTTGCGTAAATTATTATGCCAAACTGCAGTTTAGGCTGTTCAGAGGTCAGCTTTATTGAGCTTTGTAATGCAGTTATCCGCTGTTTGTGTGCTGTTATTTTGTTGCCTGCAGACAATAAACCCAAATTTTATCTTCCATAAGGCGGACAGAACTGCAGCTGTGCAGGCGCCTTTGGATAACGCTTGTCAGCGGATACACAATGTTGAGCTGAAAAGCCGGCTAAGCGCATGCAAGACAGTTCAGATTTGAACAACAGCAGCGCATGGCGTAGCTGCGGGCTTTGCGCTATCTTAGCTCTGTGTGCTATCAAATTGAAAAATAATACTTAATCATCCATATACTGCTGTTGGTCCTGTCCATCAGGTCAGAAAAACCAATCAGGGAGCCACATGCTGTTTCATCACATCTGCCCACAGTCAGGCGCTTGCCACACTGCAGCTGATGCTGCTGTGTTTTGTGTGTAACCGGACTTGCAACCAATGCCTCCGGTAAACCTGCCACAAGCCGCATCAGTGCAGTCTGCTGTTGCCGTCACAACAAAAATCGTTTTGCTGGCGCTGGCTTATCTTGGCAGCGGCCATCTGGCCATATTGCTGGCAGCGCCGCCTGGTTTTGTCAGTGCTATTTTCCCGCCTGTGGGTCTTGCGCTGGCCGCGGTGCTTATCTGGGGTTATCCCATGTTGCTTGGGGTATTTTTAGGTTCTACCTTGCTGAACCTGACGATTGCCATCGACAGTTTGCAGCAATTTAATATTGGCCAGTTGGTGGTGCCCTGCAGTATTGCCTTGGGCACCACATTACAGTCGTTATGCGCCAGCTGGTGTATTAAACATTGGGTAGGTTTTCCTAACCCGCTGACCGATGATAAACACATTTTGTGGTTATTATTGATTGGCGGCCCTTTAAGTTGTCTGCTGAGCGCCAGCGCCGGCACCGCAGTGTTGTATCTGCATCAAATTATTACTCCCGGTCAGGTCATGTTTAGCTGGTGGAGCTGGTGGGTGGGCGACAGCATTGGTGTGCTGATAGCAATGCCACTGATGTTTATAGCTTTTGCCAAACCCCGCGACATCTGGCGCAGCCGCATCAGCAGTGTAGGCCTACCATTGCTGCTCAGTTGTGCACTGATGGTGGTGCTGTTTTTCCGCACCATCGAAGGGGAGCAGAGCCGGCTGCAACAACGTTTCCATGAACAATCCAAACTGATGGCACAAAGCATCAAATCTCAGATCAGCTTATACACCAGCTCGGTGATGCCAATTGAACGGCTTTTTGCCGCTTCAGGTGAAGTAACCAGTGAAGATTTTGCCACCTTTGTTAACGCTATGGCCAAAAATCATCCCGGCATCCGTGCGCTGAGCTGGAACGCCAAAGTGACAGCAGAACAACGCCGCTCTTTTGAAGCCTTGCTGCAGACAAGCACTGATAATCTCAGGCAAATCACTGAACGCAACAACCAGGGCCAACTGCTGAGAGCAGCTGACAGGGCCAGTTATTTTCCCATCACCTTTATTGAACCCCTGGAACAAAACGCTGCGGCAATTGGTTACGACGTTGCTTCAGAACCTGTCAGGCGAAGGGCGATGCTTACAGCAGGTGACACCGGCACTGCGACTTTAACTGCACCGCTTAAACTGGTGCAGGATCAGCAGCATCAAACCGGTATGCTGCTGTTTTATCCGGTTTATCACAGCTCAGAGCCCCCTACTTCATTGGCTGAACGGCAACATTTATTGCGGGGTTATGTGGTGGCAGTGCTCCATATCACTGAAGTGATTGCTTCAGCCCTGGCTGATTATCCACAACACAGCTTCCAGCTGCAGCTTGCCGATATCAGCGAAGGCCAGTCACAGCTGGTATTCAGCAAGCTGACATCTGCTATTCCTGCTTATGCCAGGCCTTTGTTGTGGCAAGAAGAGTTTGAGGTGGCAGGCCGGCGTTTACGTATGGACATTCAGCCAAGCGAGCAATTTCTGCAAACACAAAGCAGCCTGCACCCCTGGGCAACATTGACTGGCGGTTTGTTATTGTGCAGCCTGTTGGGTGGTTTTTTGTTGTCAGTGTCCGGCCGTGCTGAACAAATACGCCGGCAGGTAAAACAACGCACTCTGGAGCTGAGCGGCATTCTGGACAATGCCGCCGAAGCCATTTTAATCTTCAACTCTGCCGGTAACATAGAACGCGCCAACACAGCAGCACAACGGCTTTTTGGCTACAACAACAGCCAGTTATTGCAGTTACAGATAGGTGCTTTGTTACCTGAGCTGCAAGATGCCAATGAAGCAATGCTGCAAAGCCGGCAAGGACCTGCGGTTGAAGCTGTGGGCCAGACTGCCGGGCGTACCAGACTGGAGCTGGAAATCAGCCTGAGCAGCTACAGTTTGCCAGGACATACCTGGTTTATCTGTTTGTTGCACGACATCAGCGAACGCAAAAAAATAGAACGATTAAAAAGTGAATTTGTAGCCACCGTCAGTCATGAACTCCGTACCCCACTGACCTCTATTAAAGGGTCGCTGGAGCTGGTAAATGCCGGGGTGTTAGGCTCGCTTCCGCAAGCCGCCGGCGATATGTTAAATCTGGCGCAGAAAAACACCGAACGTCTGGTGCTTTTGGTAAATGATATTCTGGATATTGAAAAACTCGAATTGGCTGACGCCAGTTTGCCGCTGCAACACGCTGATCTGCGTGAACTGCTGGAGCTGGCGTTGTCACAGAACCTGGGGTATGCCACCACTTTTGCCGTGGGTCTCAGCCTTGATATACAACAGTTGCCAGCCAAAGTTCCGGTACTGGTGAACAGTCAGCGCCTGCAACAGGTGCTGAGTAATTTAATCAGCAATGCCGTGAAGTTTTCCGATGCCGGCAGCAAGGTGCAAATCATAGCCGAGCTACAGGACAAGCAAGTGCTGGTGAAAGTTTGCGACCAGGGTCCCGGCATTCCGGCGGAATTTCGCGGCAGAATTTTCCAGAAATTCGCCCAGGCCGATGGCTCCGACTCACGCCAACGCGGCGGCACCGGCCTTGGCTTAAGTATCTGCAAAGAACTAATGGAAAAAATGCATGGCAGCATTGGCTATGAAAGCACCGAAGGGGTTGGCAGTACGTTTTTTATAACATTGCCAATAGTGCAGGAGGAGCCGGTGGTACCAACGGCTGGGGACTAGGCCGTTATGGACTTATTGTAACCGGTTGGTTTTATTTCTTTTCATCGGCAGCACTCAATCAGATTTCTGTAAGCCATTAGAAATGCAGTTGTTTCAGCTTGCAGCTAAGTTTGCTATACCGGGTTTCGCGCCGGCTTACACAGCGCCATCAGCTGCAAGCTGAAAATGAATTTATACAGAGAGACAAAGGCGTCGCATAGCGCCCAAATAAGTCAGACCCACTACCCCAGCATTAAATACCCATTCGGTACCTTGTCGGTTAAAAACTCCTGCAGCTGAACGTCATTCAGTGGCCTGGCGAAATAATAACCCTGGGCATAGTCACAACGGTGCTGGCGCAGCAGCTGAAGCTGGGCGCGGTTTTCGACACCTTCGGCCACTACTTTTAACTCCAGCTTCTGCACCATGGCAATGGTCGACACAATAATCTGATAATCAGCATCGTTTTCCAGCATGCCAAACACAAAACTTTTATCAATTTTAATAATGTCGACCGGCATTTGTTTTAAATAACTTAATGACGAATAACCGGTGCCGAAGTCGTCGATGGCAAAATAAAAACCCTGGGCTTTGAGCGCGCGCATGGCAGTTAAAGTAGCGTCGATATTTTTTACCAGAGTGCGTTCGGTCAGTTCCAGCTCAAAATGGGCGGCCGACAGATTTAAATCCTCCAGCCACAAAGCCAATAAATCCGGTAATGCTGGGTCTAAAAACTGCTCTGCCGACAAATTAATGGCAATACGAATATCCGGATAACCTTTATTAATCAGCTCTTTGGCCAGGAAAAAACTACGTTTAAATACCCAATAACCCAGTTCAATCATCTGGGGTGAATTTTCCAAAATGCTGATAAATTCATCCGGCGTCACAATACCACGTTGTGGATGTTGCCAGCGCAGCAGCGCCTCAAAACCAGACAAGCGGCCTGTGGCAAGTTCAATTTGTGGTTGCAGGCTTAAACTGAATTGTTGTTGGCTGATAGCGTCTTTAATTTCCCGCTCCAGCACCAAACGCTGCGCCAGCCGCTGATACATCTGCTGATCGTACAACAAGGCATTATTCCCACCCCGCTCTTTGGCTTCATACATGGCCATATCGGCCTGGCGAATCAGCTCATCCGGCACAGCGTCAGGATCTTCAGTAATGCTGATGCCAATGCTGGTGGATATATAAAACAGCTGATTGCCAAGGCTGATGGGCTGTTTAAAAGCTTCAAAAATACGGTCAGCCACCTGATAAGGGTAATTCAGCTCATTCGACTGGGTCAGCACCAACACAAATTCATCACCACCAAAACGACAGGCAATATCGGCGCTGCGGATACAGGAACGTAAACGACTGGCGGCTTCGACCAGCAACTGATCGCCGGCGGCATGACCTTTACTGTCATTAATTTTTTTAAAGTCGTCTAAATCCAGAAATAATACCGACAAAGCACCATCCTGGCGTTCCAGCGCTGCCAGACATTTTTTCAGCTGAAACTGCAACATATTGCGGTTGGGCAAACCCGTGAGTAAATCAAACATCGCAATGTTTTCCAGCTCCTGGGTATTTACCTCAATTTGCTGGTGCAGATGTTCCAGCTCAACGCTCAGCTGGTGGGCCGATTGGGTCAGCACATCCACTTCATCCTGAAACAGCAGCGGCGCATGGCTACTTTGCTGCCGGAACTGGCGGAACTGGCGTTGTGCCAGCAAAGGTAACTGCGCCGCCAGATTTAACAAACGCCTGCTTAATCTCAGGGTACTGATATAAATCAGCAGGGCTAACAGAAAAAAGCTGACACAGGCAAACCAGATAATTTGTTGCTGATATTGTTGTTTGGCTAGTGCAAATTTACTGATGTCGTCCACCAACGCCAGATAAAACCCCTCATCCTGGGTTAATAACGGCAACAGGCTAATCAGATATTGTTGCTGATTAAGCTCCACATCTATGCCCGCAGTGATGGCCTGTTGCAACGATAAAGCTTCGGACAATTCCGCAAATACCGGCCGCATCAGTTCGGGGTTAGATAAGGACAATAATTTAAAATTAAACAACGGGCTTTGATTGGCACTTTCAATCCGCACTATGGCCACTTCAGAGCCAACACCTTGTTTGAGCGAAGCCAGTACGTCCAGCAAAGTCGTGGAAATGGCCACCACTGCCAATTCTCCGCTGGCGTTTTGTACCGGCACCATCACCAGTTTGGTGCATTGTAAACGACAA
Source organism: Rheinheimera sp. (assembly GCF_030824435.1). Taxonomy (GTDB): domain Bacteria; phylum Pseudomonadota; class Gammaproteobacteria; order Enterobacterales; family Alteromonadaceae; genus Pararheinheimera. Next base: position 3,793 of record NZ_JAVBXS010000026.1, on the reverse strand, counting down.
AAAATGGCCGATTGCGGTTGCTGCAACGCCAAAACCTGACGGGCAACTGTCAACACAGGTTTGGGAATTTCGGCAACAGATGCATAAAGAGGTTGTAGTTTGGCGTCGAGTAACCACATGCTTTCAACATTCAGATGCAAAGAAATAGCGTCATAATGTTCTGCCAATTTAGTGGCAAAGGTGGCAAAGTCGGGTTGGGTGCGCAGTAATACCATGTCGGTAAAAGACTCTATCCAGCTGCGCAGCTGGTTTTCCAATAATAAATTCAGATGGTTAAATTGCTGCTGCCGTAGTTCCAGCTGTTTGTTCTGCTGCAGGCGAAAATCCTGCTCCATTTTTACCAGACTAAAACTGGTCAGCACCACTGTCATCAGCAACAAAGCGCCGAGGGTTAATACCAGTATTTTCCAGGGCAGGCTTAAAAATGGCCGCATCGGCTAAAACCAATACATCAGCTGCATTGCCCACAACTGATTATGCCGCGAGCGGTTCACCACAATGTCAGGCACTACATTAGGCCCAAGCCGGCCTGTGCCGGTATTCCAGTGATACTCCATTTTCAGTCGCAGGTTATGTTGAATGTCGTAACTGACACCAAGGGCAGTATCACGCTGGTAACCAAAATAAGACGGGATCATACCGCCACTTTGCAGCGGCAACAGATGGCCTCTTTTATCATCTTTGTTGGCAAAAAAATGGTCGTGACTCAGATACAAAGTGCTTTGTGGCGACACATTGTAACGCCCCAGCACATAAGCGCCCCAGCCAAACTGGGTACGTTCTGTTCCCGGAGCATAAAAACCATAAACCGACACCCGCTCCTGAAACAACTCACTGGATAGTTCCCAGTCCTGCTCGCTGTAACGCCAGTTCAGCATCACCCGTTGCACAGTAAAATCGCCATCGGCAAAAATATCCTCTGCCACACGGCGATAATTAAAATCTGAATCCAAAAGGCTTAAGCCCCATTGACTTTTGCTTTGTTCAGGGCGCAAAAATGCGCTGAGCTGATGCACAAAATCCTGTTCGGTTTTGCCATTAATCAAGGTGCTGATCACCCGCTGACTTTGCTCTTTGGGAATGGGCGTTGCACCCAGACTCCAATTCAGTTCCAGCTCACCCCAACTTAAGTTATGGGTAGATTTTAACGCCACACCATCTGAACCTACGGCAATATCACGAAAAGCGTCAAAATACACCGACTGCGGCAGTACTATCAGTGGCCTGGTAATGGCCACATCGCGGGTGGCCGAATATAACCAATGCATGTTTTTATAACGGCCTGCGTATAACTCCAGTTGCCAATCAAGTTCACTGATGGCAGTCCAGTTTAAAAACAAATAATCGATACGACCACCTTGCTGGAATCTGTTACCACCGTCCAGATACATCAGCTGCCCTGCAAGGCGAAGGGTATTGCTTAATTGCCAGGTCGAGTTCAGACCAAATTCGGTCAGTTCAGCACTGATGGCACCGTCGTTATTCACAAAGTTACTTTCTGCCGAACGCATCAGCCCCTGCGCAATATAACCGTGCCAATGCCAGGTTTCGCTGGCAATAACAGGTGCTGCCTGATAAAGACAAAGGGCAACAAGCAGCCTTCCTGCTGCGTTATGGCTTGATTTGAATAACTTTTGCATCGGTAGTCTCATGATCAAACGGTAAATAGCCTATAGCGCCCGGTGTCGTCTGGATCAGGCGCAACATGTCCGTGGCAGATTTGACCTCAGTAGGTGGTGTGCCAATGCCGGAAAAGGTTAACTTTTGCCAGTTCCGTTCCAGCTGGTAAGGAAATAATTGTAATTGGGTCTGACTGAATTGTTTATGCAGCGCCGACTGCAGCGGCAGCACAAAAACCTGTACCGGCAAGCCGTCTGGCCAAATCACCTGACGTTTCAGATAAATGCTGCGAAGTTGGGCTGGGGTTAGTGCATCAACAGTCACGGCCGGATGCACCAGAACTAAAGGTGCAGGTGCCGGGCTGTCAGCAAACAGCAGCGCACTGAACAACAAAACAAGGATGCCAAATGCTGACTTAATCACAGTGTCCTTCTGAATAATCGCTAAATTTTACCCTGATAACACTTAGCAACTACACATCATGCTGCCATCCTAAGCGACAAATCCGGTAAATGTTTGTCTGAGATCTGGCAGATTATAGATGAAGCCAGCAGAAAAAGGCCAATAACGTCATAAAAAGCAGTTATTTAGATTATGTTAGCAAATTGTGATTAATATTTTCAACCACAAAAATGACAAGGCTGTCTGGCAGGAAAACATCAGCGGTACTGTTGCCAAGCTGCTGAGCAGATAAAAAAACAACAACGGCAGCAATTGCTGCCGTTGTTGGCATGGTAAAAAGATCAGTTATTTTTTAGTGACTTGATACAGGGTAACACTGCCGCTGACCTCATTAGCGACCAACAACAACGCTTGTTTGGTCGGGCTTTTTGCGGCGTCAACAAAGACTATAGATTCAGGCCCCAAATCACCTGCCTGCTGCACATTGCCACTGATTTGTGCCGGCACAACATCATCGTTGATACTGTATTGGGCGTTTAAATCACGGTTTAGCACATAATCCACAAACTGCGGTGTATAAGGATTGCTGATGTCATAAATCAACAAACTGCTCATACGTTCAGTGCCGATAAAAGCATAGGTGCGATCGCCTACCTGACCCAAAGCCAGCGCTTCCGGCTCAGGGCCTTTGTCGTCCGAACGGTTGTCACCTTCCACTGTCAGATGATTGCTATTAAATTTGTCACCATGCAATGCACTGCTGATACGTTCAAAGTCGTTGCCGCTGTCAAACACCAACAGACCATTCTGGTCCCAGATACTAAAAGAGCGGGCACCAAAGGCATAAAGTGCGTCAAACGCCCCTGCACCGTTTTGTCCCATGGCGGTGCTGATATTTAACCGGCCAAGACCAGTGGCGCTGTATAACTGCGCCTGACTTTGGAGCAGACTGTCGGATCTGGTTAACGAAGCCACTCTGGCCTGTTCGGAATAACCTGGGTAATCCCGCGCATCGCCTTCATTGGCGCTGACAATAAAAGTGGTGTTTTTCCAGCTGTAACTGGCCAGAGTGTCGGGCTGGTACATGCCATAAAGTTTTGGCACTGTCACCAGATTCACACCGTCCCTGTTGCTGACATCCAATGCGTTTTTGCTTTGGCTGTGATCTTTAAATCCCAGCGGCAACAGTTTTTCCACTGTATTGTTGGTTAAATTCAGCACCGCCAGCGCATTATTTTCCTGTAGTGCCACGTAAGCTTTTTTCTGATCAACACTCAGGGTGATGTATTCGGGTTCCAGATCCTGCGCCACTGTGGTATTGGCCGGACTTGCAAATTTAATCCCTTTGGCAGCAAGTTGTGTTTTCTGGTTATTAAACGATTTAAAATCAATATGTTGAGCCTGCAAGGCTGGTTGCTGCTGGTTCAGCAGTATCACCGAAACCGAACCTTCAGGATCGGTCTGATAATCAGCCGAAGGTTCACCTTCATTGGCTACCAGCACCTTAGTGCCATCAGCGCTGAACGTCAGCATATCGGGCAAAGCGCCCACCTGTACCGCATGACGAAATACCGGCGCGGCGCTGATATCAAAAAATAACACTGCTCCTGCTGCTGTTTTTATTTTGTTTTCAACCGCAACCGCCAGCCAGTTACCATAAACGGCAATAGAGTTGGCAAAACCGAGGTTCAGACTTTCATCCTGATCCTGACTGTTTCGAACTGTCACTGTAAGGGGAATTGCCAGCGGCACACTGCTCAGATTACTGGCC
>NZ_JAVBXS010000094.1 GCF_030824435.1 Rheinheimera sp. | reverse complement strand
AAACTTCGCTGATGCTGCGGCCTATGGCTTCTGTAGGATTAATACCAAACCATTGCGAATATTTTGAATTACAAAATACGTAACGCTGTTGTCGGTCAATCTGGCCAAGCAATACAGGTACATGTTCGGTGACAGTTAACAAGGTTTGTTGTTGCAGCTCTTTTTCCCGCGCCAGCAGCCTGCTTTGCATCAGGCTAACTGCTTGTTTTGCCAGTAGAATAAGCGCATTTTGCTGGGCTTCGGTAAGTTGTCTTGGTTTTGTGTCTACCACACATAACGTGCCAAGTGCGATACCGGGTTTTATCAGCAGCGGAGCACCGGCATAAAACCGGATGCCATTGTTTTGTGTGACATTCGGATTATCGGCAAAACGTGGGTCAAGGCTGGCGTCAGGGACGTAAGTTAACTGTTCAGGCTGCAAAATAGCGTGAGCGCAAAAAGAAGTTTCTCTGGTGGTTTCCGGATCCTCAATATTCAGCCGGGCTTTAAACCATTGCCGGTCTTTGTCAATCAGACTAATCACTGAAATTTCAGACTGGCAAATCAGTGCTGCCAGCTTGGTCAGCGCATCAAATTCCGGCTCAGCCTGCGTATCAAGAATTTGGAGCTGGTAAAGCAACTGCAGACGTTCGGCTTCATTAAGGGGTAAAGCTGGTTTCATAAAAACAGAGTACACCGGAACATTGATATCTCCAGTGTACGCCGATTTTAATATTGCGTGCTAAGCAGAAGCTAAAAAAACTAAGGTTGAGTGGCGGATGTGGTGACAGTTTTTGCTCTTTCGTCCAGTTGCAACCGGGCTTGCTGGCGTTCATGTTGTTGTTTTATCCGCAGCAGTGCAGCATATAACTGGGCAGAATTAAAAGGTTTAGCCGGGTCTATTAAATCACTGACATCTGAGCCTGACTGTTGTTGTAACGCCAGTAACAATGGCATATGGTTGGCGCGGATCAGTTCAGAGCGCATATCCTGATCTTCATTGCCGTCGGCAATACTGTAGCTTTTCATAAGCAAATCAATTGTTTCTACTTGCTTGCTGCTCGACTGCTGCTGTTGCTGTTGTTGCGCTTTCTGGCTTGCCAACCACTGTTGCTGCAGGTTGTTGATAGTCTCCATATGCCAGACATAAAACAGCATTGATGCAGCGCTGATGCCCAGACCAAAACCCCAGATAAACCCATTTTGTGCACGAATAAAAGACATGAAGAACTTCCCGCTGGCGGGGCAGCAGAGGCTGCCGGAAAAAGATCAGGCGACTGATCAGTCAGGCGCCCATCATCAGCGGCAGCTGCAATGCTGTCAACCAGGCAATGTAGTTTTGGCGTTTAACTGCTGCAAAACTACACGCAGTAACAAAGGACTTATTAACGATTCTGGCTAAAACGACTGACAGCAGCCTGATTGTTTGATTCGGCTTTGTCGGTGCTGCTTGCTCGATAACGTTCGGCTGGCTGGCGCAATGACATCTGACTGGCAATATCCCGCAATAACAACAGAATTTCTTCCTGGCGATCCTGCTGTGCCAGACGGGCCTGTTGATTCAAATGGCCATGCTGAAACAACTCATCTGCTTCAATATTTTGCACTGCTAATCGCGCAGCGCGGCTTTCAGAGAGCAGATCAGTCAATTTAATAGACACCACTATCAACGTCAGGGTAATCACCAGCAGCAAAAACATTATAAAAATCTGAACCAGTTCCATGGCATACATCCTTGATAAAACCCAAAACAGGGATAACCGCTTATAACACTGTTGCACAGCAACAGGCAATGTTAACGGCGACGGCCAGTATCCTTTGGCGGATAAACGAAAAAAACACGCAAAAAAAAGCCCCGGGTTCATTGAACTCAGGGCTTTTTAGCGCCTTTCGGCTTGTTGGTGGAGCTGGGGGGATTTGAACCACAATTATTCTCTTTATTATCAAAAGGTTTCATAGTTATTGGATTCTGCTCTAGCAACTGTTAGATTTAGGGTACAAAATTTTTTACTATTTGTCATTACTGATTCGAATAGAAAAATAGATTTTATTGACTATGTACTGAACAAGGAGAATTCATGGAGCGGGGTCTAATAACTTTTTTTAAAGTTACCGAATGTGGTTTTTATAGATATAAAGGCGGACAATCTGAGTTTGTAGAAGGTGGACTAGTGCCAACTTTAGAAGCCGTTTCGACGTGGCTTTCAGGTCGCGAAGTTGAAAATACGATTCCGTGGGATGCAAATAAATCACCACTTAGAACTCAAGTTTTTTGTAAATCCATTCATCATGATGTAAAAACAGGGGATTATTTATTTGTACTATGGAAAAAGTATGCAGATGATAGTGGAAGTGTAAATGGTATTCTCCCACGTTCAAAAGTAGGGGATACTGGAAAAGACTCACATAAGATAAAAACACAGTATGAGAATCAAAATTTAATACTTGGTGAACCTATGTATTACTGGTTTATACCAAGTGCAAACCTTGTTGCGTCGATAAAGTTTCCGAAGTCATTATGCGATTCAACGAGTGTTTTTGACTATATAAAGCGTTGTATGGATCTAAGAATTCCTCATGCCAGAAAAAAGGAAAGCGAAAGGGTTGCTTTTAATCAATACGCAAATAAGGATATTCTTGTAAAGAATGTTTCTTATTCTTCTGCGGATGGTAGTTACTCACTTAGATTTAAATTTAATGGGGAATTGAAAGAATTATCAATCAATGATGCAGGGCTGCTGGAACTATCTAAGAAGATAACTCATCTGGTCGTTAGGGAAACTATTAGCACTAACGTAGAGGTGGATAAGCATCCTGCATTTCATTTGTATGATAAGGTGTTTGGTAAGACAGATAAAACAATTAATAGAGAGAAGCAAGTTGAAATAGTTACAGAGCAATTTCTGAGTGTTGATGAATTGTCTGAAATAATCAAAACATACAATGATGAAATTGAACCAGACTCTGCGTGGAATAACATAGGATTTAAATCTGACGGTGTAGAAGGTCAAACGAAGTGGTTCAACAGTTATGTTGAAAGAAAACACATAAATGTTGATGAGTCTTCTAAGAAGGAAAGCTATTACCCTGCAGATGTTTTATTGTCAGTTATTTTGGGGCAAAGAAGTTCACTTATTGATTTTAAAGTCGAAGTTGACAGTGCTGTAAGTTCTTCTGGTTAAATATTAAAATAGAGATGGTGGGGGCATGAGATTATTTTTTATAAAAATTCTATGTATAATTTTTATTTCAACTTTTGTTTCTTTTTACGGGGTTGATTTAATTGTTATGAAGGATTTTGATGATTTATTGTCATCTATGGTTGATATATCATCAGCATTATTTGCGGCCGTAGGGATTTGGGTTGCTTATTTGTATCCTGAAGCCATATCAGTACTTACAGAGCGAAAAAATGTTACATTAATGAATGGTATTGATCACACAAGAAAGGTTGAGAAACTTGTGGTCAATATGCTGATTTCTGCATCAGTACTATTAGCAATATTGTTTTTGAAATTTTCACAGGTTTTTTTTGCCAATATTCCTTTTATTGTTGAATATAAAATAATATTCAAAGGCGTGGCGATTTTTTCTGTTTCTATGATGTGTTTAATGCAAGCATATTCGTTATTTTCGTTGATGCTTGTGAACGTGTCTTTTATCAGCAGATTGCATAATGTAAAGGGAGAAAGACAAGCTAGTGATGATTTATAGTGCATTAATCTAAGGTGTTAAAGTATTTTAACAGGTAAATGCTTAAGGTTTACGCTAGTGAACACGTATTCGGATGCTGCAATATGGTCGAAAATTTGAATTCAATTATCAATGTACTGAATTAATAGTAAAACGGTGATTATATGGCTGAAAAATCACAGCATGTTATGCGAGGTAGTGACGGAGGGTGGATTGTTAGAAAAGGAGGTAGCGATAAGGCGACAAAACGTTTTGAGACTCAGGAAGATGCTATAAAATGGGGACAGGACGTTGCAAAACGTCAGCATGCTGAATTTTATATTCATGGCGTAGATGGAAAAATTCGTGAAAAGAAAAGTTATGGCGAAGATCGAACTCCTCATAGAGGGGAAAAACGTTAATGGATGACTTTGAAATTAATGTGTTCGTAAATTGCCCTTTTGACGAAGATTATCGAGAAACCCTCCTAGCTATAGTCTTTTGTCTAAAATCAATTGACTTACGGCCGAGGTTATCACTTGAAAGGGTAGACGCAGCAGAAACTCGAATTGATAAGATTATCGGTCTAATTAAAGAGTCTAAATTTGGTATTCATGATCTTTCGAGAATGGTATCTAAAGTCGATAATGAGATATTCAGAATGAACATGCCTTTTGAACTAGGCATTGATTATGGTTGCCAAAAACTTAATGGTGCTCCATGGAGTTCGAAGCAATTGTTAATACTCGACTCAGAAAAGCACAGATTCAGGATGGCAATATCTGACCTTTCTGGTTCTGATATTAAAAGCCACGCTAACGACCCCTTAAATGCAACCAAAGTTGTAAGAGACTGGTTTAACGCAGTTTTGGGGCGTAGGTTAAAAAGCGGAAATGTTATTTGGCAGCGCTACAATGATTTTCAAGCATACTTATACGACGAACTAGTTGAAAATGATGGTCATCATAGCGTCAAAGACGTTGAAATAATTGAAATTATTCAGCATATGGACGTATGGCTTAATTTATGAAAAAGCCTCATATAGAGGCTTTCAGTTGGTTATCCTTTAGTTGATTTCGGATCATTTCCGTAGCTATATTTAGCACGTATTTGACCGTTATCACCTCTATGAATGGATACTTCCGATTGAACTTTGCGCGCTAATTCCCGAGTTGCCTCAAACGCTTCTTTCTGCGTGTCAGTAACGACACTTGCTCGACTTGCATCTTGACGTTTGCCACGCCATTTACCGTCAGCATCTTGATATACGTTGTAGTCAGTATCAGCCATTATGTTTACCTCTGGGTTTGTGAAAGTTTGTAACCGTTGGATCACCTATACGGTTGCCTGTCACCATTACAACCGCATAACGTTCATATGGGGATACATACAGTACTATTCAAGTAGGCTGTTTTATTTTTATACAAAACAAAAGAGTAATGGGTTCACAAAAGAATAATGGGGTAAGGTCTTGATTTTTTCCTTTTAAGTCTGATTGCAAGATGCAAGAACTTACCCTTTTGATTTTCTAGGTCTTTTTGATCAGAGTTCCGCAAAACAGCTGAAAATCTTGTAGGCGATGCAATATAACCATCTCCGCTACAGGCACTTGCAGTCGTTGATATTCATGCACAGCTATGTTCCTAAAACCTACCATTTTCTTTAGGTTATCTGCAAGCTCAGTTGGAATAAATCCAGCAGTAGCTAATAAGGTAAAAACATCCCGAGAACTCTGAGGCACACCGAGCTTATGCTTACGAATAAGATGCTGTCCCATATCCAGAGCGGCTTCACATGCGCGCTGGATATTTAAAATAGCGGCATCCTGACGGGTATAGTCGGTAGCAAAAGTGGCTGGGTCTTTGTTGTATTCTTCTCGGGCACGATTTACGCAGCGCTCAATAGTGGCGGCTTTATTAATTAAGACGTCATCGGGCAGGGGACTTTGATCAACGGCCATAAACAGAACCATCCTTTTGAATATCGGCCAGCACTCCGGCGCGGGCTTCGTTTAATGCGGTCATCTCTGAAAGCAAAGAAGATTCGTAACTGCCAATGCTGTTATCCACGGTAAACAAGCGCTCGCCTTTGGTCAGGATCTGGTATTGCATCACAGTGGAAGCGGCGCGAAAGTCGAGTAAATCTACTTCACAATTCACCAGCTCGGCCAAATCGCTGCTGATATCCCATAAATCAATAGGGTCAGCATAACCGGCCACCAGAACTGCCAAATCTAAATCACTTTTTTTATCGGCGGTGCCTTCAACCTGACTACCAAAAGCGTATATGGCCATCAGGTTTGGCAATCGGTTTTGCAAAAGCTGGACTATTAAAGGAAAGTTCACAGCAAACTCCAACTCAATGCGTTAACGGTATATACGCCATAGTAACTATTGATACCGTTAACGACAAATAAAGTCTGCATTTAACTTCTGTATTTAACAAAGGTTATGCCTAACCATCACAGGCGCAACCAGCCCCAACATTGCAGGTTTTTGACTTACTGATGCAACTGTCGCCACAGGCTTTACCTTTGCGGCATACCTTGCAGCATTCAGAACTGGCTGAAAGTTGGTTGTTGTTTTCCTGAAAAATACCGGCTAAATATTGGGATTTTGGCTGGTCAAGAAAATCAGCTGGTTGCTTAACTTCGCTGGTGATTTGTGGGTTTTCTAAACTGGTATTTTCGATTGTGGGCTCTGCAAAGGTGGCAAAGCTAATCAACATCACAAAGAGTAAAAACAGTGACCGCAATTTCATCTACATATCCTTTTGTATTTTTATTGGGGAATTACCCAAAACCAATATAAGTAAATGCTGAATAAATGCAATGGTGTGTTTAAATAATAAACAGATGCTATAAGCGAAGGCGGTGCTATGTGCGGCAGGCTGAATGTAACTGATAACCCTTTAGTGATTGGTTTGCTGGAAGAATTGGGTATACCACTTTGGCCTAATCCCATCAGAACAGGGCGATTTATCAGGGCTACCAATACTGTATCAGTAGTGCTGGAGCATAACGGCCAGCGCCGGTTGCAGGATGCAATCTGGTGGTTGTTGCTGGAACCCACAGATTCAGGCTTTAAACCCTCGCAATACACTTCGTTTAATACCCGTTCCGACAAATTACATACCAAAGGCAGCGCAGGTTTTACGGCATACCGGCAGCAACGCTGCATAATACCGGCATCAGGTTTTGGTGAAACTGAGGTGATTGATGGTAAATCGGTTTACCACGATTTTATCGGCGAAAAGGCGATTGCTTTTGGTGGTTTGTATAGCACCTGGCTCAATAAAGAAACTGGTGAATTGATATACTCCTGTTCCATTATCACCCTGCCGCCACACCCGAAGCTGCTGCCATACCACAGCAAGGCTATGCCACTGATGTTGCCACCCGAGCAACTTGATTTATGGTTGTCTCCAACCCAGCAAGATGTATCGGTATTTGATGATTTATTAAAGCCGGTATTACGGCAGCAACTGACAGGTTTTCAGATTGATAAACCAAGTCACTTTCAGCAAATAGGGCAGGAGTTTGTATTAGCTGCGGATTAAAAAATTATAGGTCAGGGCGGTCTGACTGATGCTTTGAGATTTTCTCAATATGTGCTGTTTTTAGATAGTTTCAAATTGTTAAGCCAGACAGCCACCACGGGTGCCCCGCCGCTAAGCGCGGTTCCTCCCCGTGGCAGCTGCTTGCATCCTTTAATCAATCCATTGTGCGTAAATGGTTCGGATCATGCCCCAATCTTTATGTCCCATCTGTTTTGCCAGCCAGCTTGGATCACATCCGGCAGTTAACTTGGTTGAAGCATAAGTGTGCCGGCAGGTATATGGCCGCTGGTAGGGCACACCCGCTCTTTTAAGTGCGGGTTTCCAGTGGCGATTCCGTGGTACAGCATCGTCTTTCCAAGGCTTCATATTGGCAGGGTTGATAAATACCCTTTCTTCCGGCTGGTTGCTGGGGTGATATTGTTGGATGTTGAGCAAGACTTGTAGTGCTTCGTCATCCAGATGGTGGGTACGATTGGAACTTTCAGTTTTAGTGCCAGCCAGTTTGCCATTGACGATAGATTGGCGGATATAAATACGCTTTTTCTCAAAATCAACGTCCTGCCAGCGTAACCCCAACTGCTCGCCGGTTCGCATACCCGTACTAAATGCAAAGATATAAAAGTCACGGGCAATGGGATCGGCAATGGCCTTGATAATTGCTTCGCGTTGATCTGGGTTAAAGGGGGTGACCCGCTTTGTCCGTTTTGGCAATGGTTCACATTTTTCGATGGGGTTGGAATCGATCACACTATCGTTAAATTGCTCTTTAAAGATGCCAAGCATAATTGAGCGTACTGCGTTTATAGACTTTGGTGACAGGGTAGATGACGCAGCCCATAACTTGAACATTGAGGGCTTAAATTCGGCCAATGTCAGTTGGCCAAAATTTGGCAGTACATGCGTTCTCACTTTACTGAGGTTTCCGCGATAAGTTGCCTGCGTCCAGTTTTTACTTTTGTGCTTAAACCAGATGTCGACGGATTCACTGATAGTGATATGCGCCGCTTTGTTCGGTGTATGCCGCAGTGCGCGTGGGCTATTGGGGAAGTGACTCAGGTAGTCAAATTTTCCCATATCTATTTCATACTGGATTTGGTCGCGTTTAAGTGCTGCTTCTTTTAAACGAGTTTTGGTTGGTGTGCCTCGGATAGTCTCGCGGCACCGTTCACCATTTAGCATAAAGTCGATACGGATAGAGCTTTCACCGGCATAGATGCCTTTAAATTCAGTTGGTTTCATGGCTTATTTCCCTGTGCCTATCCATTGTTGCAAAGCGGCCATATCAATAAAGATCCGGCCGTTTCGTTTCACCCAATGAACATCCATACGGATTTTGCCTTTCACACGCAGCGCATTGATAGCGTCCTTTGTCCAACCGATAAGCTCCGCACATTTTTCTACAGTGACCCAACGGATAGTCGTTGTTTGTGGGTCAGCGTTTTGATCTTGCATAAACCATTTCCTTAAGGCGTGCGCATACGACAACAGGCCTTGTTTCAAAGCTGATTGAATCAGACCATAGGGATAGTCTGAGCTAAGAGTTTTGAGGTTTTGGATGCTATTGATTAATAGTATGTATTTGCGCGGTGAGCCCGTAGGCAAGAGAGTGACGCTTGTGCGTTGAAACCGTATAGGTTGAAAGAGTGGCGCGCTGCTAAGTTTTAATTTCAGTATTTTATTTAATTGCCAGAACCAAGCGATGTTATTACACATCAATACATCAGTTCTGGAGTAAACCTCGTTGCTGAAATTAAAACAGAATTTTTTAGCCGTCAACGCAAATTTTTGAAAAATCATTCGTTGATTATCCGATAGTGGCGGTTAAATTCTGACTTTGTGAACTGGCAAACTCGGTCAATAAACTTCACGACCATTTCAACTTCTTCGTTTAAGGTCAGTACACCGCAGATAATTCCAAGGTTTTCCGGCAGGAACTTATCACCACGATCTTGTTTGATGACTGTGAGGTTTAGCAGTAGTACCACTTCATTTACGGTAAAACTGGTGCTTGGGGTATTCATCTTTTTATTCATTTTTTCATCCGTACAGTTATTTACACAAGTCCAAGGTTGCCACCTCACTCGACAGCACCAGCCCACCTAAAGGCGGGTTGGTGCTATCTCGGCTCGGCGGCGCAGATGAAAGAGACCATCTGCGCGTGCGGGTTTTAATAGTGATACCAAACAGCGACAGACCCGACAGCGCGGGTTTTCGTAATTCCTGATAGCGGTTTAGTGGGCAGCTTTGAATTTCTCCGCTTTGATAGTCGATAGATTCAGTGGCGCGGATTTCGTAGTAGGGGCTTATCAGATGCTCTTTGCGTTGTGTATCAACGGCATTCATGGCAAGACAAAACGCAGCCCAGTTCGAGGCGTCGGCAGCAGCATGGGCGGCATTAAATTCTTCTGTTTGATTTTCGCTTTGTTTTAGGCGGCGAAGTTCACGCCAGACTGTAACGCTTGCGCCACCTATTTGCTGGAACTGACGAATACCAGCAGCTTTAGACCATGCGTTAATTCGTGCAGCGACTAAATCAGATGGCTGGCCGCTGGTATCAGTTCCTACCGCGAAACCGTCGATGTTTTTGGCTATGTATTTGGCGATATATCCGGCGGCACTGCCTTTGGCGGGGTCAATATCAATAAATTTAACCCGATACTGCTTTGCGCCTCTTTCATCCGGCGAATCTTGCAGGCCGTAATGGGTGACCACTTCCTTAAAATGTTTAATTTGCTCGACTGGCATAAACAGCAATAAATGCCAGTGCGGGGTGCCATCGTGGTGCGGTTCTACTACCCGAAAGCCATAGGGTTTAATTTCGTCGCGGTCGAACTTGGCTCGGCATAGTTGCCAAACATGGTTTAGATAATCCTGTGCATCATTGATGCTGGAGCCGTCATAGGCTTGGTTCGGAATGCCGGTGGCATTGGTGGCGTGCATCCGTGACGGCGTAGTCAAAGTGGCAAATACGGCAGCATGGCCGCAGTATTGAGCGACTTCTTCAAATCCGCGAATTCTTACCATAAGCTCATGGCGGCGGATCACTGGATTGCTGATGTTGTGCGCTGCAATTTCAGAAAGTGGAATTCTGAAACCTTCGTCATTTTGCAGATAGGTGTTTTGCATGTATTGCTGGCTAAGCAGCTGATTTTGCCGATGGCGGTTCAGTGATACATCACCGCAATAAACCGCTCGGCGTTTCGAGACATAACCTAATGCTCGTTCGACTTGGTTAATTAGCGAGGCTGTTTTACGGCGAATACGACGCAGCCAGAATTTGGCATCTTGCAGGCGGTTTTTAATTTCCAGTTCGCTATAGGCCAGTTTGCCCAGTTGGTACTTTTCAAAATGGCTAATGGCAGTGCAGAGGTCGGCCGCTTTGCAAAAGTCAGCCTGTTTAATGGCGAAGTCTTTTAGCTTGGCATGGTCGATTGAGAAATCTAAATCATCAACCACCATCGCCTGATGAATCGTGTTGAGTAAATACAGCGCGTGGTTTTCTTCCACCAGCTGCTGATCAGCGAGGTATTTTTTTAGAATGTCGCGACTGGTAAAACTTGCGGGGGAGGGTAACTTGCGGCAAAAGTTGGCGCTGGGATGACAAAAGTTGGCACTGGAGTGACAATTTCCAGACGTGTCTGGACTGCTGTAGCCGAATTGATTGGCTGCTCGGTGGAGGTTTAAGCTATTGAATTTAGGGAGGATTTGAGAAGCGGCGCAGCTTGCGCCGCTCTCATTTGTGGTGGAGCTGGGGGGATTTGAACCCCCGTCCGAAAAACCTACGTCTTCAGTACTACATGCTTATCCATTCGTTTGGTTAACCCTATGAGCGCCGAATGGCAGGCTATCGTCGGGCGAGTCCGATTGGTTTTAGCATCTTGGCTCCGGACAAAGCCGCCATGCGATCCTATTAGGGGTGATCTTCCAGAGTCTCAGCTTATAGGCATGCGTGAGGGGAAGAGCATCTACCGCTTATTAGGCGGCGATTGCGTATGTTTCGTCGTTTGCGACTACTTTTTTGCGGCTTTTTACGAGGCCAACCGCCCCTCGGCATGCACTTAGGAGTTCGTGAATCCCGTCGAATCCAGTATCAGCCCCGAATTCTTCGTGAAGCGAACGCTTCAGTAACTTGGGCATTCTACGCCCTGACATCGGGAGCGGCAAGCAATGCTTGTTGGCTTTGCTGCTTTATCCGACGCCTTGTGTACTAAATGGTGATTAATTCACCACTTTCAACCCTTCACTGCAAATAAAACCATCTATAGCGGTTTAACGCTTGGAATGTTTCATCATCCGTTCTTTTTCACGAGACCAATCGCGGTCTTTAATATCATCGCGTTTATCAAATTCGCGTTTACCTTTGGCCAGATAAAACTCAAGTTTTACCCATGGCCCTTTCCAATACATGGAGGTTGCAATCAGTGTAAAGCCGTCACGTTCAGTGGCGCCAATCAGTTTGTTTAGCTCACGTTTGTTCAGCAGTAATTTACGGGACCGCTCCGGGTCGCATATCACATGGCTGGACGCGCTGTTTAGAGGCGTAATAATGGCGCCAAATAAATAAGCTTCACCATTTTTGATAATGACGTAAGAGTCAGAAATATTGGCTTTGCCCTGGCGGATACTTTTAATTTCCCAGCCTTGTAACGCCATACCGCCTTCAAAACGGTCCTGCAAAAAATATTCGTGCCGGGCTTTTCTGTTGGTGGCAATAGTGCCGCCGTCATTGGTTTTATTAGATTTTTTACTCATGCTTGCTCAAAATGCGCTTGAAAGTGCAACATGGCGAAATGCGTGGAGCCATGGCGGTGAAACTTGTTACAGGTGCAGATTCTGCTACAATCGCCGACCTGATTCAGGGGAGTGAGTATGCCACAAATTGAACGTAGCGCGTTGGTTTTTTATAGCAGCCGGCAGATGTTTGAGCTGGTGACCGACGTGCCGTCTTACCCGCAGTTTTTGCCAGGTTGCAGTGCTGCAGCGGTGTTATCGTTGGATGGCAATATACAAACCGCCAGTCTGCAAGTTTCCAAAGCCGGTATCAGCAAAACCTTTACCACCCGCAATACCATGATCCCCTTTGAACGTCTTGATATGCGGCTGGTCGACGGGCCTTTTAAATATTTGCGCGGCGGCTGGCAGTTTATTCCATTAAGTGACGAAGCCTGCAAAGTGGTGCTGGCACTGGAGTTTGAGTTTTCCAGTAAATTGGTGGAATTTGCTTTTGGCAAAATTTTTAATGAGCTGACCATGTCAATGGTGCAGGCTTTTACCCAGCGCGCTAAACAGGTGTATGGAGAACAACATGGCTGAACAAATTGCAGTTGAAGTGGCTTACGCTTTACCGGAGCGGCAAACCTTGTTGAGCCTTATGGTTTCACCTGAGAGTACTGTGCAGCAAATTATTGAACACAGTGGTATTTTGCACACGCATCCGGATATTGATTTAACAAAAAATAAAGTGGGTATCTGGAGTCGCACTGTCAGGCTGGATGAGCGCGCTCGTGCCGGAGATCGTATTGAAATTTACCGGCCTTTAATTGCCGATCCCAAAGATATGCGCAGACGCCGTGCCGAAAAAGCCAAAGAAGAAGGCAGGGCAGATAAAACAACGGGTGGCAGGCCTCAGCATCATAGTGCTGATGACTAAGGTTGTTAAATCACAACAGCCGGCATTGTTGTTTTGATAAAATTTACTATCTAAGTGATTGATAGGTAGTAACTTTAATGAGCTGCAACACCTGGTGGCAACGGGTTTGCAGTCAAGGATTTGGCTACCACAAACATGGTAGACATCTATAGTACTGACATCATGTTGAGGCTAAAGGTCACAATACCAAATGCTGAGTGATTTCAGTGAGCAATAAAAAAGGACATGTTTAATACATGTCCTTTTTTGTCTGGCAAAACCGCGTTTAGCTGTTTGTCGCTGCCAAAAGGGCTTGAACCATTATTTATCGAGCGGCGTATTAAAATCTTTTGGAATTTCAAAATCACCGGTCATTTTCACCAATTTATTGTCGGCAAAATTTAACACCACTTGCTTTTGAAAATCACGATCGCCGGTGCCACTTTTCAGTGAATAAAAATAATGCCAGACATTGTCGTCAAAGCTGTTTTCGGCAACAGGGTTACCTAAAACAAACTGCACTTGTTCTTTGCTCATCGCGATACGTAATTTATCAATGTCTTTTTGTTCCAGAAAGTTGCCTTGTGGCACATCAATCCGGTAAATCCAATTGCTGCAGGCCGACATTGATAAGGCACAACAGGCGGCAATCAGCCATTTGCTGATTGATTTTGAGAATACAGCTGCCATAACACTCTTCATTTTTTAAGTAAGACTTGCATCATACCGCAAGCATGGGGGGAGATTAAACCCTTCATCCTTGAAGATTCGGGGTTGTTTGCCACCTTCGCTCACCCCGGTCACATAGAACAGCTATGTTCCCGTGGATTTGTTCAGTTGCCGCGGTTCCACCGTGGCCATCCCGAATCACCAATGATTTTGGGTTTAAAAGCTTCCATCTGACTCAGGGTGTGCATAAAAGTTCGCGCGCATTAGCAATTGCACTGGCGCTGACATTTTCACCTGCCAATAAACGGGCAATTTCCTGCACCCTTTCGTCGTCAAATAAGGTCCGCATTCTGGTTTCAGTGTGAACACCGTCGGTATATTTTTCAACAAACATTTGTTGATGACCCTGGCTGGCCACCTGTGGCAAGTGGGTGACACAAATCACCTGAGTAGAAGCACCCAGCTGGCGCAACAACCGGCCAACACCTGCAGCAACAGGACCGCTGATGCCTACATCTACTTCATCAAAAATTAAGGTAGGGGTTGTGACTTTGTCGGCCAGAATCACCTGCACAGCAAGGCTTATGCGGGATAATTCACCACCGGACGCCACTTTATGCATAGGTTGCAGCGGCTGGCCAGGGTTGGTGCTGACCATAAAGTCGATATGGTCGGTGCCAAGGGCATTGGCTTTATCCAGTGCCAAAGGCTGCACCACAATTTCAAAACGGGCATTGTGCATACTGAGCTCTGCCATACTGCGTTCAATTTTATGGCTGAGCTCCAAAGCCGCTTGTTGCCGCTCCTGACTGAGCTGAGCAGCAGCCTCACTATAACTGCGGGCCGCCTGGGCTATGGTTAAATTCAGTTCAGCTAAACGTTCGTCGTCACCTGCCAGTTGTTGTAGTTGCTGGGCTAAATGCTGATGGTGCAAAAACAGCTGATCGTTTGGTACCTGATGTTTGCGGCTTAAAGTGAGCCAGGCGCTTAAACGCTCGTTTATTTCGCTTAAACGCTCAGGATCTACTTCTACTTTTTCCCCATAACGACGCAGTTCGCGGCTGGCTTCTTCCACCTGCACCAAAGCTTCCTGCAACATTTGTTCAATGCCACTGAGTTTGGCGTCCACTGCACTTGCATCGGCCAATAGGTAGCTCGCTTGTTTGAGTAAACTCAGTGCATTGCCTTCTTCACAGTCAATCAAAAGCTCCAGCCCTTGCTGGCTGGCCTCTATTAAACCTGCGCTATGGCTTAAACGCTGATGTTCAGCTTCAAGTTCGGCAAATTCGTCTTGTTGTGGTGCAAACTGGTCAAGCTCTGCCACCTGATATTCTAATAATTGACGTTGTGCTTCCCGTTGTTGTTGTGAAGTCAGCAGCTCCTGATATTCCTGTTTTAACTGCTGCCAGTCTTTCCACAGTTGTTTCACTGAACTTAATAACAGCGGGTGATCGGCAAAAGCATCCAGCAACTGGCGTTGATGTTCTGACTTTAATAACAGCTGATGGGCATGCTGGCCATGAATACTTAATAACAACTGGCCGAGACTTTTGAGTTGTTGTGCCGGTACCTGCACGCCATTGATATAACCACGGGAACGGCCTTCACTGCCGACTACACGGCGCACTATACATTCCTGGCCCATGGCTAAGTCTTGCTGCGCCAGCCACTGTTGTGCTGCTGGTAAGTTACTGATATCAAAGGTTGCTACTAAATCGGCTTTGTCGGCGCCAGGGCGCACCACAAAACCATCGGCACGTTCGCCAAGGCAAAGTGCTAAAGCATCCAGTGAAATAGATTTACCGGCACCGGTTTCACCCGTGATAGTGGTCATGCCGGGTTGCCATTCAATTTCCAGAGCCCGGACTATGGCAAAGTTACTGATATGAAGATGGGTAAGCATGGCGCGGCCTGTGATTATGAACAGTGAAATTAGTTAACTGTGAATTTATACAGTAATTATCAAACTGACAAGCAGGTCTGGAAAAAAAATTCTAATGGGTTGATTTCATAGCTTATTGAACAAAACAAGTGCAGCACATTAAACGCAAAACGTACACAAAACATAAACGCCAAACTTAAACAGCAACGCAAAACTTAATAAAGTTTTGCGCCCCAGCCGAGTTTATTACGCAGCACATTAAAATAACTGTAACCAGGCGGATGCACCAGTTTCAGTGGTTTAGGGTGTTTGCGGATAACAATTTCATCACCCGGCATCACCGCCAGTATCACATGGCTGTCGCAGCTGATTTGCAAATGAGCGTCGTTACTTGGTGCAACTTTGAGGCGGATTTCGCTGTTGCCGGACACCACCAGCGGCCTGCTGCTTAAGGTGTGTGGAAACATCGGCACTAAACTCATCGCATCCAGCTCGGGCGTTAAAATAGGGCCGCCACCAGACAATGAATAAGCGGTAGAGCCTGTTGGTGTGCTGACAATCAGGCCGTCAGAGCGCTGGCTGAATACAAACTCACCATTAATATAAGCTTCAAATTCAATCATATGCGCTACTTTGTCGGCATGAAGCACGGCTTCATTGACGGCGCTGTTGCTGCTTTTAATGCTGTCGTGGCGATGGACTTCAATTTCCAGCAGATTGCGGTGTTCATTCACATAATTGCCGGCCAGCACTTCAGCCAGAGGCACCTGAAAACTTTCGGGTGATAAGTCGGTTAAAAAACCTAAATTACCGCGGTTTACACCAAGCACAGCCACACCAAAACGCGCCAGCACCCTGGCTGCACCCAGCATATTGCCGTCGCCACCGACCACTATGGCTAAATCGCAGTTTTTGCCTAAATCCACCAGATCCATGGCTTGTACATCAGGTAAACCTAAAGAACCCGCCACTTTTTCTTCAACATACACCTGTAACTGATACTGTTTTAAAAAGTGATACAGGCTTACCAGAGTGTGATTGGCGCCCTGATGATTTGGTTTACCAATCAGGCCGATAGTGCGAAAAGCGTGGCTCATAGCTTGTTGATCCAGCGAAGATTTTGTTTGAGTATACAAAGTGTGACAAGGCAGCACCAGCACCACGGCGGCGGTTGAGTTAGTTTTGTGCGGATGGTTGTTTTTTTAGCGCAAGTCCCCACTATAAACGGGTATTTATTCACAGGTGGCAGTATGACGGCAGGGCTGAGTCGTTCAGAGCTTATTCTGAAACTCATCGTAGAACAGTATCTGGCTGATGGTTCGCCGGTATCGTCGAAGTTAATTGCGGAAAATGCCGCTTTGCAGGTGAGCTCGGCGACTGTGCGTAACAGCATGGTGCAACTGGAGCAGCTGGGGCTTATTCGTTCACCCCATACTTCGGCCGGCCGTATTCCTACCACTCAGGGCATCCGGCTTTTTATCGACAAAATGCTGCAGCTGGAACCTTTGCCTTCGCGTTGGCTGAACGACATTCAGCAACATCTGGTGCCGCAGTTGCCAGTGTCTTTGTTATGCCAAAAAGCCGGTCAGCTGCTTGCCAACCTGACAGGTTTAGTCAGTATTTTTAGTGCGCCCAAAGCGGCAGGCCGGGTCATTCGTCAGGTAGATTTAGTACGTCTGGCAGCCGATCGCTTATTGCTGGTAGTGATTGATGAAGAAGGCGACATTTTGCACCGGGTGTTGTGGCAACCCCAGGGCATAGATGCCAAC
>NZ_JAVBXS010000059.1 GCF_030824435.1 Rheinheimera sp. | reverse complement strand
GCTAAAAGCTAAAAGCTAAAAGCTAAAAGCTAAAAGCTAAAAGCTAAAAGCTAAAAGCTAAAAGCTAAAAGCTAAAAGCTAAAAGCTAAAAGCTAAAAGCTAAAAGCTAAAAGCTAAAAAAAATTTATCAGAGCAGCAAAAACAAAAACCGGCTTTAGCCGGTTTTTGTTTTTCTGTTACAGCACACTGCGTGGCGCTAAACTGCTCTACTCTACAAATTGAAAGGTACAACTTATACAGCAGGCTTTACGAACAGCTTACAGATCCTCTTCCATTTCCAAAGCTTCTGGCATCAACTCGTCCACTGCTGCCGTTGGTTTATGAGTGGCCTGCAGTAATAAACGGTTACGCAATTCTGTTTCAATTTCCAAAGCAATGGCTGGATTGTCCTGCAGGAACTTCATTGAGTTTGCTTTACCCTGACCAATTTTATTGCCTTTATAAGCGTACCAAGCGCCTGATTTATCAATGAGTTTTTCGTTCACACCCAGGTCAATCAGCTCACCGTTTTTACTGATACCGGCACCATACTGAATAATAAATTCGGCCTGTTTAAAAGGTGGCGCCACTTTATTTTTCACCACTTTCACGCGGGTTTCGTTACCCACCACTTCATCACCTTCTTTCACAGAGCCGATGCGGCGGATATCTAAACGTACTGACGCATAAAACTTCAGCGCGTTACCACCAGTAGTAGTTTCAGGTGAACCAAACATCACGCCAATTTTCATCCGGATTTGGTTAATGAAAATACATAAAGTGTTAGAACGTTTGATGTTACCTGTCAGCTTACGCAAAGCCTGTGACATCAGACGGGCTTGTAAGCCTACGTGGCTGTCGCCCATGTCACCTTCAATTTCGGCTTTTGGTGTTAAAGCGGCTACTGAGTCGACGATGATGACGTCTACTGCAGCTGAGCGCACTAACATGTCACAAATTTCCAGCGCCTGTTCACCGGTGTCTGGTTGCGACACTAATAAATCAGCCACGTTTACACCTAATTTAGCTGCGTACAATGGGTCTAAAGCGTGTTCAGCATCGATAAAAGCACAGGTTTTACCCATTTTTTGGGCTTCAGCAACTACCTGTAAAGTTAAGGTAGTTTTACCTGAAGATTCAGGACCGTAAATTTCAACAATACGACCACAAGGTAAACCACCAATGCCAAGCGCAATATCAAGGCCTAAAGAACCTGTCGGAATAAAATCGATATCAAGTGCGGTACTGTCGCCCAGACGCATAATTGAACCTTTACCGAACTGACGTTCAATTTGACCTAAGGCTGCGGCCAGTGCTTTTTGCTTGTTATCGTCCATCTGAATCTCCGACTGAAATCTGAAAAGGCATTAAATGCTGTATGCTCATACAGTAGTTGAATGCGTTTGCTCTGTCAACAATAAAATCAGCTGCTGTAATGCAAAATCAATTGCCTGCAAACGTACCGCAGCTCTGTCACCATGAAATACCATTCGCGTGGTGACAGTGTGACCAAATAAATAAAAACCAAAACAAACAGTGCCCACAGGTTTAAAAGCTGAACCACCGTCAGGCCCGGCAATGCCAGAAACTGCCACTGCAACTTCGGCGTTGGCCGTTGCCGCCGCACCTTGTGCCATTTCCAGCACTGTCTCTTCACTGACGGCACCAAACTGCAATAAAGTGGCACTTTTTACCGCCAGCAACTGCTGTTTGGCTTTATTGCTGTAGGTCACAAAACCACGATCAAGATAAGCGGAACTACCGGCAATGGCGGTCAGACTATAAGCAATACCGCCGCCAGTGCAGGATTCAGCAGTGGTGATAGTGCAATTTTTCCGTAATAATAGCTGCCCGAGTTCAGCCGCCAATTGTTGGGTTTGTGCCGGAACCGTCATCTTAAGTCCAATGCAGGAAGTCAGAACACCATTATGCCGTCAGATATGAAAACCGGGCAAGTCTCCACAGCACATACACCCATGATGCAACAATACCTGGGCCTGAAGGCCGAAAATCCGGACATTTTATTGTTTTACCGGATGGGTGACTTTTATGAGCTGTTTTATGACGACGCCAAAAAAGCGGCGGCACTGTTAGATATTTCTCTGACCAAAAGAGGCCAGTCGGCAGGCGCTCCTATTCCAATGGCCGGCATCCCGCATCACGCTATTGAAAACTATCTGGCACGACTGGTGCAATTGGGCGAATCCGTGGCTATTTGTGAGCAGGTGGGAGACCCTGCGCTCAGCAAAGGGCCGGTGGAACGCAAAGTGGTGCGTATTGTGACCCCTGGCACTGTCACAGACGAAGCCTTGCTGAACGAGCGGCAGGACAACCTGCTGGCCGCACTTTATCAGGTGAAACAGCAATATGGTTTGGCATACCTTGACCTCACCTCAGGTCGTTTTTTACTGACCGAAGTTTCTCAACTGGATGATTTATACGGCGTGTTGCAAAGGTTAAATCCGGCAGAGCTGCTTTATAGTGAAGAGTTGCAATTACCGGATGCCATTTTAAGCCGCAAAGGTGCACGCCGCCGTCCTGTTTGGGAATTTGAAGCCAAAAGTGCGGAACGTGCTTTATGCCAGCAATTTGGCACCCGCGATTTAACCAGTTTTGGTGTAAAAGACGCCCCTGTTGCGCTGATGGCCGCCGGTTGCCTGATGCAATATGTGAAAGACACCCAGCGTGCTGCTTTGCCCCATATCCGCGCCGTAGCACTGGAAAGAGCTCAGGATCATATAGTGCTGGACGCTGCCACCAGGCGTAATCTGGAACTGACGCAACGCCTGAATGGCCAGTTTGACCAGACGCTGGCCGCTGTGCTGGATCAATGCCAGACCGCTATGGGCAGCAGGTTATTAAAACGCTGGATCCACGCGCCGCTGCGTGATCAACAGCTGGTGACGAACCGCCATCAGGCGGTAGCTGAATTACAGTCTTATCACACTGAACTGGCGCCTGCGCTTAAACAAATTGGTGATATTGAACGTATTATTGCAAGGTTGGCGCTGCGTAGCGCCAGACCGCGGGATTTTGCCCGTTTACGTCAGGCGTTACAGCAGCTGCCAGAACTGGCGTTGTGTTTACAACCTTTACAAAGCCCACTGTTGCAACAGATTAAAAACGCCTGTCAGCCGCTGCCAGAACTGTGCAACTTACTGGAACGCGCCATTATCGATAGCCCGCCAGTGCTTATCCGCGATGGTGGTGTGATAGCGCCTGGTTATTCCGCTGAACTAGATCAATGGCGTGCATTGGCAACAGGCGCAACAGACTATCTGGAGCAGCTGGAACAAAGAGAAAAAGCCCGCACCGGTATCGCCTCATTAAAAGTGGGTTTTAATAAAGTGGCGGGTTATTTTATTGAAACCGGCCGCGCCGCTGCCGACGCCGTGCCTGCCGACTATATTCGCCGCCAGACACTGAAAAACAACGAAAGATACATTATTCCTGAACTGAAAGAATACGAAGACAAAGTACTTGGCAGTCAAAGTAAAGCTTTGGCGCTGGAGAAGCAGTTATATGAAGTGTTATTCGATTTAACAGCGCCCTATCTGGCCGAGCTGCAACAACTGGCTGCACGTTTGTCGGAGCTGGATGTACTGACGAACTTTGCTGAACGTGCCGGCACACTGAATTATCAACAACCTAAATTAGTCAGCAACATCGGCATCAATATTCAGGGTGGCCGTCACCCAGTGGTAGAAACCGTCAGCACTGAACCTTTTATTGCCAATCCGCTGCAGATGAATACCCAAAGACGCATGCTACTGGTGACTGGTCCGAATATGGGCGGTAAATCGACTTATATGCGCCAGGCGGCTTTGATAGTGCTAATGGCATATATTGGCTGTTTTGTGCCGGCCGACAGCGCTGAACTTGGCCCGATAGACCGTATTTTTACCCGTATTGGCGCATCAGACGATTTAGCCTCCGGTCGTTCTACTTTTATGGTGGAAATGACCGAAACTGCCACTATTTTGCATCATGCTACTGCGCAAAGTCTGGTATTGATGGATGAAATTGGCCGCGGCACCAGCACTTATGATGGTTTGTCGCTGGCATGGGCTTGTGCCGATTACCTGGCTTGCAAACTTCAGTCGCTGACCTTATTTGCCACCCACTATTTCGAACTGACCGAACTGGCCACTTTATTACCAGGTGTGGTGAATATTCACCTGGATGCAGTGGAACATGATGAACATATTGTGTTTATGCATCAGGTGCAGGATGGAGCCGCCAGCAAAAGTTATGGTTTACAGGTCGCCCAGCTGGCAGGTGTGCCAAAAGCGGTGATTTTGCAGGCGAAACAAAAATTGCTGGAACTGGAGCAACAACATATACAGTTGCCGGCAAAAACTGCAACAAAACCACAGCCTGGTAAACAGCAGCCACAAAATATCATCAACGGCAGCAATGGTATTAACAGCGCCAATGGCAAAACTACCGCTCAACTGCCGCTACAGCAAAGCCTGCTTATCGACGACATGCCACATCCGGTGCTGGAATTATTAAGGGCGCAACAACTGGATGATTTAAGCCCACGTCAGGCGCTGGAGTTGTTGTATCAGTTGAAAAACCAACTGTAAAAAAACAAATTCTGAAAAACAAAAAAGGAGCCTTGGCTCCTTTTTTTATCAGATAAATCAGCTGGTTATTCCTGGAATAACGTTTCGATATTCAGGCCCTGATGGGTGACAATTTCGCGCAGGCGACGCAGCGCCTCCACCTGAATTTGCCTGACCCTTTCGCGGGTTAAACCAATTTCACGACCTACATCTTCCAGCGTGGAAGGTTCAAAACCTAACAGGCCAAAACGACGCGCCAGCACTTCCCGCTGTTTTGGGTTGAGCTCTTCGAGCCATAACACCAGATGGTGGCGGATATCAGCGTCCTGCAGTTCGGTTTCCGGCCCCAGTTCTTTTTCATCCGCCAGAATATCCAGCAGTTGCTTTTCCGACGAACCGGCAACAGGTGTATCCACTGACGTAATTTTTTCGTTCAGTTTCAGCATTCTGCGCACTTCTTCAACAGGGCGGTCTAAGGCTGACGCAATTTCTTCCGGCGTAGGTTCGTGGTCCAGTCGTTGTGACAGTTCACGGGCGGCACGCAGGTAAATATTCAGCTCTTTCACCACATGAATAGGCAACCGGATGGTTCTGGTCTGATTCATAATGGCGCGTTCTATGGTCTGGCGGATCCACCAGGTGGCATAAGTAGAAAAACGAAAACCTCGTTCCGGGTCAAATTTTTCCACAGCACGGATAAGGCCGAGGTTACCTTCTTCAATCAGATCAAGCAGCGCCAGACCACGATTGATATAACGACGGGCAATTTTCACCACCAGTCGCAGGTTACTTTCAATCATACGTTTGCGGGCGGCCTGATCCCCTTTGAGGGATAAACGGGAAAAATAAACTTCTTCTTCGGCAGACAATAACGGTGAAAATCCAATTTCGCCCAGATAAATCTGAGTGGCGTCCATGGCTCTGGCGCTATCATCACGGGTGAATACATCGTCTGGCGTGTTTTCTTCTTCGGCAGCAAGTGCAGCGAGATCAGGCTCTGCGCCTTCATCTTCAAGCAATACAGCTTCTTCAGTTAATTCGGATTCTTTAAAATCAACTACTTCGTCTTCATCTTTGTGTCCCATATCCTTCTCCCAACTCTACCAGGGTAGTGACGCTTAACTGCCAGAAATCCTTTCTTTTCGTTTGAGCTTGTGGTTTTTTTATTTTAGGTATTTGAGCGGATCAACAGATTGGCCACGAAAACGAATTTCAAAATGCAGTTGTACACGCTCTGCATCAGTGTTGCCCATTTCTGCAATCAATTGACCAGCGACCACCGATTCACGCTCCTTCACCAATAAGCGGTTATTGTGAGCGTAGGCACTAAGGAAATCATCGTTGTGTTTGATAATGACCAGGTTGCCATAACCACGCAACGCATTGCCGGCATATACCACCTGGCCTGCTGCTGCAGCTTTGATCGGTGTTCCGACAGCACCACCAATATCCAGGCCTTTGTTGCCATGTTCCTGGTAGGAAAATTTCGCAAGTACAGGACCTTTTACTGGCCATAACCATTGCGATACGTTTCCATTACTGGTAATCTTGCCGGTTTTTTCAGGTTCTTCGACCTGTTGATTCTGACCATAGCGCTTTTGATTTTGCCGTGCAACTACTTTAGCGTTATTTGATGAACTGTTTGAAAACCTTGGCTTTGAATAATTCTTATTTGCTGATTTATCTGCAGATTGTGGTCCACGTAAAGCTGTTTGATACGTCGTATCCTGCCCCGTCACCAGCACCTGACCGACATAAATAGTATAAGGTTCAGGGATACGGTTCAGTCTTGCCAAGGCGCGATAATCCATGCCGGCACGAAAGGCAATAGAAAACAGCGTATCCCCTTTTTTCACTTGATAAGTCTCAGCACGTAAACTGGCTTTTTGTCTGGATTTACTCGACCAGGAATCCACCGGCGCCGGGCTATGAGAGCCTGAACAAGCCAATAAGGTCAGTGCCAGAGTTGCCAGCAAAACACGCTGTAGTATCAGCTTAGCCATAAATAAAATACAACACTGCACCAAGACCTACAGTGCCCCAGCCAAGAATATCGACTATTTCGCGCAATTTTTGCTGCATTTTGGTACCGCCCCAGTACATCAGTCCTGCCACCAGAAAAAACCTGCTGGCACGGCCAATAGCTGATGCAATAACAAAAGGCAAAAATGCCATATGCATTAAACCTGCGCCTACGGTAAAAAGTTTATAGGGAATAGGCGAAAAGCCGGCGATAAACACTACCCAGACGCCGTACTCGGTGAACCAGCGTTCAACCAGCGCAAAAGTGTCCTGATAACCCATGTACTGAATAAAAGGCAACACCACAGGCTCATATAACAACCAGCCAAGCAAATAACCAAAAACACCACCCAGCACCGAAGCTATTGTGGTTAAAGTGGCATAACGCCAGGCTTTTTCCGGATGCGCCAGCGCCATAGGCGCTAACATCACATCAGGCGGAATAGGAAAAATAACTGACTCAGTAAAACTTAAACCAAACAAATAACGTTCAGCATGACGATGTTTTGCCCACACCAGCGCTTTGTCATACATCCATTGGAAAATTTTCAACGACTGCTCCTGTACACCCGAAATCAGGCCAATTCGCCCGGTACCAAAGGTACAAACCGGACTGCTTCAACATCTTGTTGGGTAAATTCATCACCAGTGCGGGTATAAACCCTGAGCACCTGCTCCTGCGCCCCCACTGGTATTACTAAACGGCCACCATCTTTGAGCTGCGCCAGTAAATCTGCCGGCACCTGAGTTGGCGCCGCAGTGACAATAATGCAATCAAAAGGTGCTTTACTGGCCCAGCCGAGCCAGCCATCCCCATGTTTCATCGCCACATTGTGCAAATCCAGCTGCTGCAACCGGCGTTTTGCCTGAAACTGCAAAGCCTTAATACGTTCAACAGTACAAACCTTTGCAAATAACTGCGCCAGAATAGCGGTTTGATAACCTGAGCCAGTGCCAATTTCCAGTACATTTAAAGGATGCCAGTTGTTTGTTTCATTTTGTGCAAGCAACAACTCGGTCATACGCGCGACAATATAAGGCTGGGAAATGGTCTGGCCCTGGCCTATCGGCAATGCTGTATTTTCATAAGCTTTATGCGCCAGAATCATTTCCACAAATAAATGCCGTGGTGTATTGGCAAGGGCGGCCAAAACTTTGGCGTCTTTAATGCCGTCCTGTTGTAATTTTTGCGCCAGCAAAGTGGCGCTGCGTTGAGTTGCCACCGCCATAGTTAAAGCTCTATCCCGTGCAACCAATCGCGCAAAGGTTCCAGACTACGATAAGCCGTCATATCAATCTGCAAAGGTGTGACTGAAGCATAACCTTGGGCTATGGCATGAAAATCTGTGCCTTCACCGGCATCAAGTTCTGGCCCTAAAGAGCCGTACCAATAAATGGATCTGCCCCATGGATCTGTAGTACCGGTCATGGTTTCAGCTTTATGCCGACGGCCAAGCCGGGTGACCGCTATACCTTTGAGTTCATTCAGGGGCACGGCAGGCACATTAATATTTAAAATTTGATCTGAGGGCAGCGGATGGGATTTCAGTTTTTTAATCACTTGCACTGTGACATAAGCAGCAGTGGCAAAATGTTCATCATTATGCCCAGCCAGCGACACTGCAATGGCAGGCAAACCCAGATGACGGCCTTCAGTGGCAGCTGCAACAGTGCCGGAATACAACACGTCATCACCTAAATTGGCACCGTGATTAATACCTGCCACCACCAGATCCGGCGCTTTGTCAAACAGCTGGCTAATGGCCAGATGCACGCAGTCAGTGGGCGTGCCGTTCACCGCAATAAAACCGTTATCCAGACGTTGGGTTCGCAGCGGATTCAGCAAAGTTAAAGAATTACTGGCACCACTACAATTGCGGTCCGGCCCAACAGTGGTGACTTCGGCAATTTGGGATAAAGCCTGCTGCAACACCAAAATGCCTTTGGCATGCACCCCATCATCATTACTTAATAAAATCCGCATCTATGACTCCAGACTGGAAAAGTCGCGGCTGACATCCTGATATTTCACCAGCTCTCTGAGCACAGAAGTGGCAAAACAACCTGTTGGCAGCGCAAATTGCAGTTCGAGTGTATCAGCTTGCCATTGATAACTCAGCGCTTTTGGCGTTAAGCGGGCTGAACGGCGTTCTGTATTCACGTTTAAATCACAAAGTGCCTGCACCCAATGGGCAAAAGGCGCCAGCTGTGTTTGTTGCCACTCAAGTGCTTCTCCAGTTTCCAGCACTTTGCCAATACCAGGCAACACTGCGGTTGGGTGAATATCACCTTCCGTCAGGCGTTGTAAAATGGCTTCATCTGCAACTTCAACCAAAAACACCGAACCTGAACCATCCAGCTGTACCACAGAACCCGGCAATAACTGGTCGAATAACTGCTGTGTGACTCTGGCGGACAACTGCTGGTTAAATAACATAGAACGGCTGGCCGACAAGGCTAAACCCCGTAATTGCCGATCAGGAATACTGTGGCCGGCAAAAAGTTTCGCCGCCAACAGTAAATTACCACCGCCATGGCCAAACCTTTGTTCACCATAATAATTTGGTACGCCTTGGGTAATTAACGCCAGTCGCTGTTCTACTTCAGCTTTGTCGCTGACACTGCGCAGCCTTAATTTAAAGTGGTTTTGTTTAATCGAACCTAACTTCAGCCGGCGCTGGTGGCGGATGGTGTCGAGAATGCGTACACCTTCAATATTCCAATCTTGATAATTCAGCTCTTGTTTAATTGGCACCGGCAAACAAAACCATTGCCGGGTGACCGCATGACGGTCTTTTAAACCGGCATAACTGACCAGTCTTGCTTTTAAACCAGCGGCAGCGGCAATTTGTTTGGCAACATATTGGGTGTTCTGGCCAATTTTTTCGACCAAAAGCAGCATATGTTCACCTGCCCCTGTTGGTGTAAAACTTAGCTCTTCATCAACAATAAAATCACTGGGCTCACTGCGTAATAAGGCTGTTGCCGAAGGCTCACCATATAAATAAGCCAAAGGAGCAAAATCAGGCACTATCACAGCGGCAGTGGCGGCTGTGGTGGCAGGCGCTGCAACAGCGTCGATATCTGTGGTTTTATTCAGCTCAGACATCAGGCTTGCACCAACAGCACCACAGCTTCAACGGCAATACCTTCTTTGCGGCCAACAAAACCCAGTTTTTCAGTGGTGGTGGCTTTCACATTCACCTGCATCAGATTTGTGGCTAAATCTGAGGCCAGCACTTCACGCATGGCATTGATATGGGGCGCCATTTTCGGCGCCTGTGCCATAATAGTCACATCCAGATTGCCTATCTGATAACCCAGCGCTTTTACATCACTAAAGACTTTACGCAGCAAAATACGACTGTCGATACCTTTAAAAGCAGCGTCAGTGTCAGGGAAATGATGACCAATATCACCAAGGGCAACTGCGCCAAGCAAAGCGTCGGCCACTGCATGCAATACCACGTCACCATCTGAATGCGCCAATAAACCCTGGGGGTAATCAATTTTTACGCCACCAAGAGTGATTGGGCCTTCGCCGCCAAAAGCGTGTACGTCAAAACCATGTCCAATCCGAAAAGGGATCATTGTTGCTCCAGATAAAAACGAGCCAGCAGCAAATCTTCGCTCTGGGTAATTTTGATATTGTCAGCACGACCGCTGACCAACAGCACAGGTAAACCGGCCCATTCCAGCGCCGAAGCTTCGTCGGTGATCACAGCGCCACTTTGCAACGCTTGTTGCAGAACGTCTTTAAGCTGTGCTGTAGGGAAAAGTTGTGGCGTCAGCGCATGCCAAAGGTCTTTGCGCTCAACTGTATGCAGCACCTGGGTATTCTCCAGCGTGCCCATACTACGTTTCATGGTGTCGCGCACCGGCGTTGCCAGAATGCCACCACAACCTGAATCAACGCAGCGTTTTATCAGCTTTTGAATATCGGCGACATGCACCAAAGGTCTGGCGGCATCATGCACCAGCACCCAGGGATACTCTTTGGCATCAATCGCCATTAAACCTGCAAGCACAGAGTCAGCACGCTCGCTGCCGCCTGTGACCCGGTGAATGTGTGGCTGTAGCGCTAAGCTGGTGGCAGCAAAATAAGGATCATCTTTGG
This sequence comes from Rheinheimera sp., assembly GCF_030824435.1. GTDB lineage: Bacteria > Pseudomonadota > Gammaproteobacteria > Enterobacterales > Alteromonadaceae > Pararheinheimera. The sequence continues at coordinate 7,176 of NZ_JAVBXS010000059.1, read as the reverse complement.
CAACAGCCAACCAGACAGGCCCCAGTTCAGGCACCTGAGCTAAACGTTGTACTGTATGTTCCAGAATAGTTTTGCCGGCCAGTTCCAGATATTGTTTGGGTCTGTCGGCCTGCATGCGCTGACCAACACCTGCGGCAGGGATCACCACAGCGATGGTCATTTTTTACCTTGTGGAGTTAACAAACGGAAAAACACTTCGTCTTGTTTAATAAGACCCAGCTCGTTGCGGGCACGCTCTTCAATAGAATCCAGACCTTGTTGCAAATCGGCCACATCGGCCTGCAACATTTTATTGCGTTTTTCCAGCTCCAGATTGCTGCTTTGATGGGTGCGTAATTCTTCTTTATGCTGCAGATATTCTTTGACGCTGTGCTGACCGAACCAAAGCCGGTATTGCAAAGCGGCACATAAAGTCAGCAGGATCAAAAGCAATAAACGCATACAACACCAGTCAGTTCAGGATTGGCTTTATTATGAAGGCTTCCCTGCGCGCTGAAAAGCCCCGACATTTGCTATTTCTGGCGGATTTGCCCTATTTGCCGGCTTTTATTTGTTTAACGCAGTTCTTTTTTTGCCTGATGAGGTTTGGCAAAGTTTTGCCAGTTCAAACGACTGGCCAAGAGCAACTCACGCAGGCTTAGAAGCCTTGGGGTTTTGCGTTCCTGATTACGCCACTGATGACCACAGCACACGGCCACCAGCACAGTTTTACTCGGTTTGAGTAACAGTTTTTGCTGATTGTCCGGCTCTTGTGGCCAACCTGCCATGGCAAACCAACCATGTTCATTACAATGAATACGCTGGCCGTCATGGTCAATTTCATCAACAGAATCCAGCCGGATTTGTTCAATATCCTGTTCTTTACCATAGACCGGCACTAACAAACCAAGCTTGGCGTTTTTGTGATAAAACGCAAAAATGCTTTCTGATTCATCTACATGAGGTACAGGACAGACTTTGCTTTGGCTATGTAACCAACAAGCATTCTGGCTATCGAGTGTTAAAGGTGACGGGTGTTTTAAAATTAACGAAGCAGCTTCACGCACATAAAACGGCAAACTGCCGAGCCTTTTGGCTAACCAGGCTAATTTGTCCGGTGGAGTTTGCGCCAGACGCAACAATTCCCGCTCGTACAAGGTATTGCACAGCTCAATATAAGTCTGATTTTGCTCAGGTAAAAACCAGAGTTCGTTTTGTGACTTCATCTGACGATGTTAGCTTGTTTCATAAGGCTGTAAAAGGCTGCGTTTTTATCCAGTTGCTGCGGTTTTCCAAAAAAACCACAGTGAACAACATCAAATCCGTTTGACAAAAAAAGCGCATAAAGCGCTTTTTTTATCGGACTCAAAAGCTTATTGGCCTTTGATTTCTGAACGGCCTTTATAAGGTGCTTTAGCACCCAGCTCTTGCTCAATACGCAATAACTGGTTGTATTTTGACACCCGGTCAGAACGGCATAAAGAGCCGGTTTTGATTTGACCAGCGGCAGTGCCCACTGCTAAATCAGCAATAAAGGCATCTTCAGTTTCACCGGAGCGGTGAGAAATAACCGCCGTAAAACCAGCATCTTTGGCCATTTTAATAGCAGCTAAAGTTTCAGTTAAAGAACCAATCTGGTTAAATTTGATCAGGATAGAGTTACCAATGCCCTGCTCAATACCGCGGGTTAAAATTTTGGTGTTGGTGACAAACAAGTCATCACCAACCAGCTGTACTTTGTTACCAATTTTATTGGTTAAGTCTTTCCAGCCGTCCCAATCTGATTCGTCCAGACCATCTTCAATAGAGATAATCGGGAACTTAGTAGCAAGACCGGCCAGGAAGTCGTTAAATTCATAAGAAGTGAATTCTTTGCCTTCACCGCTCAGTTTGTATTTACCGTCATGGTAAAACTCAGAAGCAGCGCAGTCTAAAGCTAAAGTGATGTCTTTATTCAGCTCGTAACCGGCAGCGGCTACCGCTTTAGAAATCACAGTTAAGGCTTCTTCGTTTGATTTTAAATCAGGCGCAAAACCACCTTCATCACCAACTGCTGTGTTTAAACCCTGGCTGTGCAGTTCTTTTTTCAGCTGGTGGAAAATTTCAGCGCCCATACGAAGTGCTTCAGCAAAAGTTTTGGCGCCAACAGGCTGAACCATAAACTCCTGAATATCAACGTTATTGTCGGCATGTTCACCACCATTGATGATATTCATCATAGGTACTGGCATTGAATACACACCAGGGGTGCCGTTTAAATCAGCAATATGCTGATACAAAGGGATTTTTTTATCAGCAGCTGCAGCGCGGGCAACAGCTAAAGACACCGCCAGAATAGCGTTAGCGCCTAACTTGGATTTAGACTCAGTGCCGTCTAAATCAATCATGATCTGGTCGATATTGGCTTGTTCGTAAGCGCATTTGCCCACCAGTGCCGCTTTAATAGGGCCGTCAATATTGGCAACAGCAGTGCGCACACCTTTGCCTAAATAACGGCTTTTATCGCCGTCACGCAGCTCTAAAGCTTCGCGGGTACCGGTGGAGGCGCCTGAAGGTGCACAACCACGGCCCATCACGCCGCTTTTTAAAAATACATCGGCTTCAACTGTTGGATTGCCGCGCGAGTCCAGAATTTCACGGGCAACGATATTGATAATTTCTGACATGTATATCCCCTGTAGGCTAAAGCAAAAAAGCCGCGATCGAAGTCGCGGCTTTTTCATTATTTAGTCGTTTGTTGTTTCTGATATTTGGCTGCTGCTGCAACAAAACCCTGGAACAACGGATGACCGTCGCGTGGTGTCGAGTTAAATTCCGGGTGGAACTGACCCGCCACGAACCATGGGTGGTTTGGTAATTCGATCATTTCCACCAGCTGATTGTCAGCCGACAGACCGGAAATAATCAGGCCAGCCTCTTCAAGTTTAGGAATAAAGTGGTTGTTCACTTCATAACGATGGCGGTGACGTTCGCTAATCACATCAGCGCCATAAGTTTCGCGGGCTTTGGTATTGGCCTTGAGGTTACAGTTTTGGCTACCCAGACGCATAGTGCCGCCAAGATCCGAATCATCGGTTCTTTGCTCCACCTGACCTGCGCTGTCCAGCCATTCAGTGATGAGACCCACCACAGGGTAAGCTGTATCTTTGTTAAATTCGGTTGAATGTGCACCTTTCATACCTGCCACGTTACGGGCAAATTCAATCAGCGCCACTTGCATACCCAGACAAATGCCAAGGTAAGGTACTTTGTTTTCGCGGGCGTATTGGGCCGCCAGAATTTTGCCTTCAACACCACGCTCACCAAAACCACCAGGCACCAGAATGCCATCCAGGCCAGCTAAAATGGCTGAACCTTTGGTTTCAACGTCTTGGGAGTCGATGTATTTAATAGTGACAGTTAAGCGGTTTTTTAAACCGGCGTGGTTCAGCGCTTCGTTCACCGACTTATAAGCGTCTTTGAGCTCAACGTATTTACCCACCATACCAATGGTCACTTCACCCGTTGGGTTACTTTCCTGATACAACACCTGTTCCCATTCGGTCAGGTCGGCTTCAGGGCAGTTTAAGTAAAAACGGCGTACCACTAAGTCATCCAGGCCTTGTGACTTTAACAAAGCCGGAATTTGGTAAATGCTGGACACGTCTTTTAATGAAATAACGGCACGTTCTTCCACATTGGTGAACAGCGCAATTTTGGCTTTTTCATTGCCTGGAATAGAGCGGTCTGAACGGCAAATCAGAATATCCGGCTGAATACCAATAGAACGCAGCTCTTTGACTGAATGTTGGGTTGGTTTGGTTTTGATTTCGCCAGCGGTACCTAAGTATGGCACCAGGGTTAAATGCATAAATAACGCACGTTCACGGCCGATTTCAGTGCCAAGCTGACGAATCGCTTCTAAAAATGGTAAAGATTCGATATCACCCACTGTGCCACCAATTTCAACAATGGCAATGTCATAACCTTCAGCACCGGCAACAACACGGGCTTTAATTTCATTGGTGATATGCGGAATAACCTGAATAGTGGCACCTAAATAGTCACCACGGCGCTCACGGCGCAACACTTCAGAATAAATTTTACCCTGAGTGAAGTTATTCAGTTTGGTCATTTTGGTGCGGATAAATCGCTCGTAATGGCCTAAATCGAGGTCGGTTTCAGCGCCGTCTTCGGTGACAAATACTTCACCGTGCTGAATTGGGCTCATGGTACCCGGATCCACGTTGATATAAGGATCCAGTTTCAGGATTGTTACCTTCAGGCCACGCGCTTCTAAAATTGCAGCTAAAGAAGCAGCGGCAATACCTTTACCTAAAGATGAGACAACCCCACCCGTCACGAAGATGTATCTTGTAGTCATGAGACCCCTGAGGCACGTTGAATTTTGGATATCACACCAAGCTGAAATTAATAGCTTTTACCTGTTTACACAGGAGCAGAAGCAAGAAGATCAGAATTGGTATCAGGACGGGCGGAAAGTATAGCAAAGAGCAGAGGCAGGCTCAATCGAAAGCTTGGCTTAATGTCGCTTTGAAAAAATGCCGGACAAATAACTGAAAAAGTGCAGTGAAAAAGGTTGTGGCAGCAACACCACCACAACCGGTTTTTTCTTCAGGTTTTTATTTAAGGTTCTGTTTTAAGGTTCAAGCGTTAAAGTCACAGTTTTGACCGTGGCATTTTTTACCTCATCAGCTTTAAACAACATTGGCCGCCACAGCCCCTGACTAAAAAGCTTGGTTTGGTCAGCAAAAAATGGCGAAGCAGGGTCGTGCGACTGGCTATAGGCCAGCATCATGTCGGCTTGTGGCCCTTGTGCTGTAAATTGCAGCGCCATCACAAAACTACTGCCGTAATTTACTCTGTAGGCATGTTCTGTTTTGCCGTCCACAGTCACATTGGACAACATCGAATCGGCACGGCCAGTACCGGCAACCACATTGGCTAAATCAGCGGTGCTGCGTGACGGTATCGCCCTTTCACTCATATTAAACAAGCCTTCATACGAATAACCGCCCGCTATTGGCAAACTGGCCTGACCCACAGTTTTTTGTACAAACTGAATGGAGCCCAAAGGCGCGTCTAAAGCAATACCGGCAAGGGTTAAACGTTGCACGGCAGCAGCAAGAGCCAGCAGCACTTTATCCTGCTCAGGCGCTGCAGCGGTATAAGGCGCCAGACCTGAAGGGGTTAAAGCGGCGTTTTCGGCATCAAAAGGCAACTGATACAAAGACTTATCCAGATTTTTTTCACCGGCAATACGGTAAGCCATTAAAAACTCCCGCATCAGATGAGCGCCGCGGCTATCGAGCTGATAACGGCCATCCCAGCTCAAAAGTACCTGACAAGCCTGGGTTAAATCCAGCAAGCCCGCTGGCAACTGTAATTGCGGGAACATAACACAACGTTGTGCCAATGCTGTTTTCAGTTCAGTGCCAAATAAGGAACCATTGTGGCTAAACACCGATTTGAGCTCAGCAAAATTAAATTTACCGTCAGCGCCGGCCAGTTGTGTTGGGCTTAACCCTGCAATCAGCTGGGCATTATAACGGGTGCGCGGGCTACGTTCAGTGCGCTCAGGGCCATACACCAGGCTAAAACCATCCAGCGGCGCTGTTAAGTTACTGAGCCAATGGCTGCTATTGGCGTTAAACACATAATCGGTGCGCTCTAGTTTTGGTGCTTTGGCAAAAGGCATTAAACCAGGACTGCCTGCATCGACACTGCTTACCCATTCAAAAGCCGGATCTGAGCCTGGCAATAAAATGTTACCAACACCGTCCTGCCAGATGGGCGCCAGCTGCGGGCTTTTGCTGGCACTGGCCCAATAAGCTTCAGCCGTAGGGCTTAACTGTGGCACCTGGCTGCCATCCAGATAAGCCGCAGTGCCGCTACTATCGGCCATTAAAGTGTTCACCCACGGAATGCCATTGTTCTCACTAAAGGCATTAAAAAATTCGGTTTTATTGCGTGCTTTGCCCATGGCCAGCCAATGTTGCAACATCCGGCTATTGCCTGTGTTGGCATCGCGCATGCTGATAGCGGTTTTTTGATTCCAGCCAAGTGCCGGTGATAACGCCGTTAAATCCAGCATGGGGCCATAATGGCTGCGGTATAAGGTGGTTTCGATGCTGTTGATGCTCTGATCGGCTTGCAGCACTTCTACTTTCACTTTTTTTGCCGTGATATCACGGTAACCATTGCCGTAGCGGTATCGCAGCGGGTTGCCCTCTTCGAGATTCAGCTGATACAGCGTAAAACGTTTCGACTGCGAAACAGTGTGGGTCCAGCCCAGCTGCTGGTTAAAACCAATCAGCACAGCAGGCATACCAATCATGCTGACGCCTGTCACATCCAGCTCACCCGGTATGGTTAAATGCTGTTCAAAAAACCTGAGCTCGCCATCCCACGGAAAATGTGGATTGGCAAGCAAAGCACTTTTTGCACCTTCGGTTTTGTCTTTGCCAAGGGCCCAGCCGTTGCTGCCAATACCTTCAACAGTGGCATGCACTTGCGAGGCAGCTATTGCCGGCGATACCGCGGCGGTCTGACTGGGCGGCACTGCCACCGCCATAGCAGCTAAAAAGTTACGGGTACTGGCTAAGCTGGCCAAATCCAGATAATAAGCCAACAAATCTTCCGGCTGAATTGGCGTCACCCAGTTCATGCCACGGCAAGGGCCAGGATAATTATCACTACCGCCAAACTGACGGAGCTGATGGTTAAAACCTTCAGCATAACCCTGCATCAGCATTTTGCTGTCCAAAGGCACGGCGCCATACAGCTGCCTTGCCTGGGTCCCATAATCCAGTGCGCGGTAGGCTATATCAGATAACAGATTTTTCTGCCCTGGGCCAGCGCCAAAATAGCGGGATTTTTCGCCTTTAAGTTTTAATAATTGCTCTGCCAGGGTGCATAAATTTTCGCTGGCCTGCGCATAACCCACCCCATAACCCAAAGCGCGGTAACTAGCGGCCTGAATATGCGGCACGCCATGGGCTGTATAGCTGATGGTGACTGTTTCGGCTTGCGGTAAAGTTAGCGGCGGGGATTTTTTATCGTCGTTATTACAAGCCAGCAGCAGGGTTGTTGCCAATGGCAATAGCAAATTATGCAACTTCATCAACGTCACTCCTTTGTCGTTTAAAGTGAAACTGACATTAGCATATTTTTTACACAATAAAATACCGGCGCAAT
>NZ_JAVBXS010000021.1 GCF_030824435.1 Rheinheimera sp. | reverse complement strand
TTACTTATACATCTCATCTTTTTATATGAAAAATATTCAAACAAAACAGCTGTATTGTCAGAATGATGTTAACAAATTTCCCCAAAATCATCGGTTGTGTTCAGTTTCTTTTGCTCTATCTTGGAACCCTGACGGGCAGTTCCTGACTGCTGTACAGGGAAAATCCCGAACATAATCAATAAAGATACGGGGATAGACGATGAAACTAATTTACTCTTTGGCGGCTTTGGCTGCCTTTAGCATACAGGCGCAAGCCGCAGTAGCGGGTTATCCTGTGGTGTTGATCCACGGTTTTCAGCCTGATCAGCTCAAAAGCAAACCAGCAGCGGCAGAAGTGACACAAAATGGTGAGTCTTATTGGCAAAACTACTGGAATGCCAGAGCTGATGTAAGGATTGACTGGCCGTCCCATGAGCGTATTAAAGGTAAAATTGCCACAGACTACGTCTGGCCAAAACTGAAACAACTGTCGCTCAATCAAACCTGCAAAAACGGCTGTATTATTGTCAGCCATTCCACCGGCGATTTGGTTAGTCGTTATCTGATTGATAATCAAGCGCTTTGGTTGCAAAACGCCGGTATGACACCACTTAATATTGTTGCTACCTTCGATTTTGCCGGTGCTGGTGGTGGTTCTGAGCTGGCTGATTTGGCGGTGAATGTGGCCACTGGTGGTGGTCTGGTCGACGCGGCGCTGAAAGCTGCTTTATCGCTTTGGCTTGGCGAAATTCCCAGTGCCACCAATGTGGGAGTGCTGCAGGATTTAAGAGTCAACACAGCCAGACAGCTTGCAGCCATGCCACAAAGCCGGGTGCCAAGATTACGTTTTGCCGGTGCATCTTCCGCTTTCTTAGGTCTGACCAGCCCGTTTTTACCTGGCAATGATGACGGTGTAGTGTCACCTCATTCCAGTTGTGGTGCGTCTGCAGTAGCCGCTTTTGATAGCTGCTCAACTACAGTAGCCTTTGACGGCAAACTGACGGGTCAATCTGGTGTCAGCAATTTTATGCCGTACCATTACCCCATGCTGATGAGCCAGGATTACACCCACAGCAACCTGATAGACGCCGCAAGGCGTGGTAATGTCACAGCGGTCAACAGCAGTAAAAATTATCTGGATGGCAAAACTTTAAGCTTCACCACTTACGACGAAAGCCGCGGCTGGTGGATATTTGCTTCGAAATACCGTGTGGTCAAAGGCTCAGAAAGTTACAGTATGTCTGACTTGTTGTACCGCACAGCCAATCAGGGTTAACAATGAACAGGCGCAATTTGTGGTGGTTAGTGGTTGTGGCCGGGCTGCTGTTTTGGTGGTTTAGTCAGCCTGTAGCTGTGTTACCAACACAAATAGCGCCTCTGGTTACACCGGTACAACCTCAGCCAGTTACTCAGGCAAAAGCAGAACAACAGGGCACTCAGCTGGTGGAAGTAAAAGAGCAACTGCCTGAAGAACTGCAACAAAGTTTTGCATTGGTGGCGCAAAGTTATGCCGCTGAAGTGGCAGCTCCGGCTTATGCCAGACCGCTGACAGTGGCAGACGTACAATTGTTACAGCCGAACCAGTTTTTTGCTCAGAGTATTCCGGTTGCCGGTGGTGGCAGTATCAGACTGGAAGCCAGTCAATACAGGTTTAGTTACCCGGAACAGGTGCGGGTTAGTCTTGTCAGCAGTGGTATTGCGTTAACCGAAGTTCAGGTGCAGCTGGTGGCGCTGCAGCAGGAAAAAGTACTGATCACTGCTGCATTACAGGGTTTGGATGGCCGTTATGATGCAGTGTTAAGCCCGGAGCCTGACTGGGACGGTGAACTTGAAGTGCGTTTTAGCTTTGAGCATCAGGGTGAACAACAACAGTTACAAACCGCTATTGAATACAGTCAGCCGGTGGCGGAAATTACTGCTGTCGGCAGCCCATCGGCTGTGGGGGCCGATTTAGTGATCCCACTGCATATCAGTGTTAAACAAGCTGGTTTTTACCGCTTGCGCGCCAATTTATTTAGCCAGACGCAGCAGCCACTGGCGCAACTCACAGCCACAGATAAACTGGGTAGCGGCCCGCAGCAGCTGCAATTAAAAGTGCACAAAACAGTGCTGGCAGGCAGAGCTGGCCCGTATTGGTTAAAAACTTTTGTGCTGGAGAAAATGTCAGCATCCCCGGCCGAACCCACGCGCTACGGTAAAAGTGCTGAGCCAGAATATGCAGTGGAATATATGTCGTTGGATGCGTTATCTGACGAGCCGGTGGAAATGTCAGCCGAAGAGCAGCAGCGGTTGGAGCTATTGCAAAAACTGGCCGGTCAATAACAGGGTGCGAGCAAGGCGCCGTGCCCGGTGATATTGGCGCAGCGCCTTGTTATTATTAATTGAACATCATGGCTGATGCTGCTGACTGACAGCCTTTTGTGCAGTTGTCAGCCGTTATTCCATATCCAGCTCTTTGAGCTTACGCGTTAAGGTATTACGACCCCAGCCGAGGCGTTTGGCGGCGTCCTGTTTATGGCCATGGGTAAACTGCAATGCTTGTTTGAGCACGATACGTTCAAACTCAGGGCCAGCTTCTGACAGAATATCTTCTTCACCAGCATTCAGTTTTTGTTGCACCCATGCCGCCAATAACTCCTGCCAGCTTTGATGATGATCACCATTCGCTGCGCTGTACACTTTAGGCGCTGCGGTCAGTTCGGGTGGTAAATCTGATAACAATACCTGTTTGCCACTGGCCATCACTGTTAACCAGCGGCAGGTGTTTTCCAGCTGACGCACGTTACCAGGCCAGTCGAGCTGAGCCAGATATTTTTCAGTGTCTTGTGCCAGGCTTTTGGCTTCGACATTCAGCTCTTTGGCGGCTTGTTGTAAAAAGTGCTGCGCCAGTTTCGGAATATCCTGTTTGCGATCTTTGAGTGCCGGAATATGGATACGGATCACATTCAGGCGATGGAATAAATCTTCGCGGAATTTGCCATCTGCTACCAGTTGTTCCAGATTCTGGTGGGTGGCGGCAATAATACGTACATCAACATTCACCCCCTGGTGACCACCCACCCGGTAAAACTGACCATCGGCCAATACCCTTAACAAGCGGGTTTGTACATCAAGCGGCATATCGCCAATTTCATCAAGAAACAAAGTGCCGCCATCGGCTTGTTCAAACCGGCCTTTACGCAGGTTGGCAGCGCCGGTAAAAGCGCCTTTTTCATGGCCAAACAGTTCCGACTCTATGAGATCTTTTGGAATAGCCGCCATATTCAGCGCAATAAAAGGCTGCTCCGAGCGCGGGCTGTGTTTATGCAGCGCATGAGCCACCAGCTCTTTACCAGTGCCACTCTGGCCGTTGATCAGCACGCTGATACTGGAACGCGACAAACGGCCTATAGCGCGAAACACTTCCTGCATGGCTGGCGCTTCACCAATAATTTCAGTGAGTTGTGAGCTTGCTGCCGGTTGTTGTTTGGGCTTTTTGGCATTGGCATGTTCTAAAGCGCGGCTGATCAGCGCTACAGCTTCGTTAATATCAAAAGGTTTAGGCAGATATTCAAAAGCGCCTCTTTTAAAGGCATTTACCGCGCTGTCTAAATCTGAGTGCGCCGTCATAATAATCACCGGCAATTCTGGCGCCAGTTGTTGTAATTTTGACAATAACGCCATGCCATCTGTGCCCGGCATGCGGATATCAGACACCACAACAGCAGGTTGGTCATATTCCAGCCGTTGTAACATCAAGTCAGCTGAAGCGTAACTTTCACAGACAATACCAGCGCGTGACAGCGCTTTTTCCAGCACCCAACGAATCGAGTTGTCATCATCAATAATCCAGACATCCTGATGCATTTTTAAGCTCCTGCGTGGTGTGCCGCAACGTTGATCGGCAAATATAAAGTAAATTCAGTACGGCCAGGCCAGCTGTCACAATCAATCCAGCCGCCGTGCTGATGAATAAGAGTTTGGGCTATAGATAACCCAAGGCCTGTGCCTCCGGGTTTACCGCTGACCATAGGGTAAAACAAAGTGTCTTTAATTTCTGGCGGAATACCTGGGCCATTGTCGATGACTTTGACTGTTGCCACTAATCTGTGACGGCGGCCATGAATGGTATGCTGGTGCAAAATACGGCTTTGCAAAGTGATTTGGCCGCCATCTGGTAACACCTGCTGGGCATTACGCACTATGTTCAGCAGGGCTTGTTCTATCAGTTCAGGGTCAAATAAAAAGTCCGGAATACTGGGGTCGTAATCCCGGTTAAACTGGACTGCTGATGGGTTGTCCATTTGCGCCAGTTGACTGACTCTTTCAATGATCTGATGCAAATTGGCGAGATGGCGTTGTGGTGGTTTATAAGGGCCAAGCAGACGGTCAACTAAATTTCTGAGCCGGTCGGCCTGGGCAATAATCAGCTGGGTATATTCTTTTTGTTCATCATTCAGCGATTCTTCCAGCAACTGCGCCGCACCACGCAAACCACCCAAAGGGTTTTTAATTTCATGCGCCAGACCACGAATAAGCTCACGCGCAGCTAAGTGCTGATGTTGCTGCAAACTTTCCATGCTGATTTTGCGTTGTTGATCAACTTGTTTGAGTTCTACCAGCACAGTGGCCTGTTCTGTCTCCAGACTGCTGGCGGTAATATCCAGCAAAATATGGCGGCCATCGGGTAACACCGTATGCACATCACTGATGCCAAAACCCTGTTTGGTGGTCAAAGTGCTGAGCAAGCGACTGGCATGCAGTTCGCTGAACTGGAAAAGTGCAGGAAAATACTGATTTAAAAGACGTTTTTCGCCAATGCTCAAAAGTGCACAGCAGGCGGTATTAAAATACTGCACCTGAAGCTGGGCATCCAGCACCATAATGGCGGTGGTGAGATGATTGGCATAATCGATGCCGGCTAAATTTAATGACGGTTGACTCAAGCTGCTAGCCCTCTGCACCATGTTAGTGCATCGAAACCGGCAGTGTAGCGGCTGTGGGCTGAAAATTCAGCCCTGATGCACTATTTTGGTGAAATAATCGAAGCTCTATGTAAATAGAAGGTCGTGGTAGGACTAGTTGCAATTACCTTGCCGCTTTCGTTTAGCAGCTCCAGTAATAGCTGGTGTTCACCCCGTTCCACATCATGCAGGATAAAGTTGGCATTGCCGGTTGGGCCTGCCACTTGTTTGCCATCCAGATAAAGTTTCACACGAAGGCCGGTGGAAAACATCGGTTTGATTTGACCTGACACATACACAGTGCCACTGTTTTCGCGCACTGTGCCTTGTTGTTCAGGTTTAGAAATAGCCACTTCAAATTGAGTATCTTCCTGCACCACAGGTGTTGGCATGGGGCTTGATGAAGAAGGAGCCATCACAGTGGCAGTGTCTTTGACCGTCACCTGAGTGGCGCCAGGACTTGGGCTGTCAGAAAATACCAGATTGTTGTTTTTGTCTTTTGTGACAAAAACCTTTTTGTCATCTGCTGCAGATAACGCCAAAGAAGTAATTAACAACAACCAGACTGCTTTTTTCATTTTATTCCTATAACAACAAGTGAGTCGTTTAGTAATTTTTTGTTTACTCTATCGTGCTTTATTGCATTTGACCAGAACAAAAAGCCCGCAAATGCGGGCTTTTTCTGGCATGACTTGTTGTCATTTGTGACAGGCGCTGTTGGCCTGCATTTTTTGCTTACACGCTGTAATACAGTTCGTATTCCAGTGGGTGTACAGCCATAGAAACCCGTTTGGCTTCAGCACGTTTTAATGCAATGTATGCGTCGATCATCGCATCTGACATCACGCCGCCTTTGGTGAAAATGGCACGTGATTTGTCCAGGTTGTCCAGCGCTTCGTCTAAAGAACCACATACCTGAGGGATCAATGCTTCTTCTTCCGGTGGCAGGTCGTACAAATCTTTATCCATGGCTTCGCCCGGATGGATTTTATTCTGGATACCGTCTAAACCAGCCATCAGCTGAGCAACAAAAGCCAGGTACGGGTTAGCCGCCGGATCCGGGAAACGTACTTCAATACGGCGTGCTTTAGCACTTGGTACCAATGGAATACGCACAGAAGCAGAACGGTTACGGGCAGAATAAGCCAGCATCACCGGAGCTTCATAATGTGGAACCAGACGTTTGTAAGAGTTGGTTGACGGGTTGGTGAAAGCGTTGATGGCTTTAGCGTGTTTGATAATACCGCCAATGTAATACAACGCCATTTCTGACAGACCGGCATATTTATCACCGGCAAACAAATTCACACCGTCTTTGGCTAAAGACTGGTGGCAGTGCATACCTGAACCATTGTCACCAACAATTGGTTTTGGCATGAATGTCACAGTTTTGCCGTACATATTGGCAACGTTGTGCACTACATATTTCAGTTGCTGAATTTCGTCGGCTTTTTTGGTTAAAGTGGCAAAACGGGTGGCAATTTCGTTCTGGCCAGCAGTTGCAACTTCATGGTGATGCGCTTCAACTACCTGACCCATTTCCTCCAGCACCATACACATAGCGCTACGGATATCGTGGTGTTGGTCAACCGGTGGTACCGGGAAATAACCACCTTTTACACCAGGACGGTGCGCCAGGTTGCCGCCTTCATAACCTTTGTCTGAGTTCCACGCTGCTTCAGTAGAATCTACTTTGAACATAGCGCCTGACATGTCGTTTTTGAACTTCACGTCATCAAACATAAACCACTCTGGCTCAGGTCCGAATAATACAGTGTCAGCGATACCTGTTGATTTTAAATATTCTTCAGCACGTTTAGCGATAGAACGCGGGCAACGCTCGTAACCTTGCATAGTGCTTGGTTCAATCACGTCACAGCTGATCAGAATAGTGGTTTCTTCAAAAAACGGGTCCAGTACCATAGAAGAGGCATCTGGCATCAGGATCATGTCGGAGTCGTTGATACCTTTCCAGCCGGCGATAGAAGAACCGTCAAACATTTTGCCGTCTTCAAAAAAATCTTCGTTAATCTGGCTGGCAGGAATAGTGACATGCTGCTCTTTACCCTTGGTGTCAGTAAAACGTAAATCAACAAACTTCACGTCGTTTTCTTTCATAAAACTCATAACGTTCGATGCAGACATGCAATCCTCCGGATTATTCGGGTTGTAAATCAGGCTGTTTTTCAGGTTTTCGGTTAGACCGACAAGTTGCGCTACGAAAGCCAGTTTTGTGCCAACAATCTAACTAATTGATTTTAATGAACCTGCTTAGGTTGATTGTTGTTTGCCTTTAGGTTGTTGCACTATTTTGGTTCAGTGGTGCATTAATGTGGTGCAGAAATATCACAACTTGCACCAAATCGGATGCAGCGCTAACCATAGCAAGTTTTTATCTGATGTTGTGTAGTCCGGAAAATTTTTTCAATACATTGTGTTTGCTGTGCAACTGAAAAAAATCACGGCGTTTTATAGGTTATATCAGCCAGAGCTTGTGCAGATGTTACGCCTGAACCTATTGTTGGCTTATAGAGGTGGCTGATGGCAGCTGTGGGAAAAATAGTAAATAACGTTAAAAATATGCCGAAATTGACAAATTCTGTTGTTGCGGAAAAATACAACAAACAGATAAATTTCCCTCCGACCCACAAAGCAGGTAAAATGCGCGCACGAATTTTTCGGGTACTTGCTGTGATTTGATACATGCGGGTACACATTAACACTTCACAAAGCGAGCACCACATAAATGTCTTATGATCTCAGCAAGTTGCGCAATATCGCCATCATTGCGCACGTTGACCACGGTAAAACTACACTTGTTGACAAACTCCTGCAGCAGTCTGGCACCTTCGATGCCCGCGCTAAGTTACAAGAACGGATGATGGATTCAAATGCTCAGGAGTCTGAGCGCGGTATTACCATCCTGGCGAAAAACACTTCAGTACGCTGGAATGGCTACCACATCAACATCCTGGACACACCAGGTCACGCCGACTTCGGTGGTGAAGTTGAACGTGTTCTGTCAATGGCTGACTCGGTATTACTGTTAGTCGACGCTGTTGAAGGCCCAATGCCACAAACACGTTTTGTAACGCAAAAAGCTTTTGCCCACGGTTTAAAACCTATTGTTGTTGTGAACAAAATTGACCGTCCAGGCGCACGTCCGGATTGGGTTATTGACCAGGTATTCGACCTGTTTGACAACTTAGGCGCTACTGACGAGCAGTTAGATTTCCCTATCGTTTATGCATCTGCCATTAACGGCTGGGCTACTTTAGATTACAACGAGCCAAAAACTGATATTAACGATCTGTTTGCCGCTATTGTTGAGCACGTAGCACCACCAAAAGTAGAACTGGATGGCGACACCCAAATTCAGGTGTCTCAGTTAGATTATTCCAGCTACCTTGGCATTATCGGTATCGGCCGTATCAAACGTGGTACGTTAAAAGTGAACCAGCAAGTGACGGTATTAGGTGCTGATGGTTCAAAACGTAACGGTAAAGTGGGTCAGGTATTCAGCTATTTAGGTCTGGAACGGATTGAAACTCAGGAAGCAAACGCCGGTGATATTATTGCATTCACTGGTTTAGGCGAACTGAAAATTTCTGACACTATTTGTGCCACTACGAACCTTGAAGCTTTACCTGCTTTACAGGTTGATGAGCCAACAGTGACCATGACTTTCCAGGTCAACACTTCACCATTTGCTGGTAAAGAAGGTAAGTTTGTCACTTCACGTCAGATTTTAGAGCGTTTAAATAACGAACTGAAACACAACGTTGCTTTACGTGTTGAAGAAACTGAAGACGGCGACAAATTTAAAGTGTCTGGCCGTGGTGAACTGCACTTAGGCGTGTTAATCGAAAACATGCGCCGTGAAGGTTTTGAACTGGCCGTTTCCCGCCCAGAAGTAATCATGAAAGTGGTTGACGGTCAGAAAATGGAACCTATCGAAAACGTCACCATTGACGTGGAAGAGCAGCACCAGGGCTCTATCATGGAAAAAATGGGTGAACGTAAAGCCGAAATGACCAACATGCAACCAGACGGCAAAGGCCGCATCCGGATGGATTTCCAGATGCCAAGCCGTGGTTTAATTGGTTTCCGTACTGAGTTTATGACGTTAACTTCAGGCACAGGCCTGATGTACAACAGCTTCGACCATTACGGCCCGTACAAAGGCGGTTCAATCGGCCTGCGTATGAACGGTGTACTGATTTCTAACGCCATGGGTAAAGCTGCTGGTTACGCGATTTTCTCGCTGCAGGAACGTGGTCGTATGTTCATCGGTCATGCTGATGAAGTGTATGAAGGTCAGGTCATTGGTATCCACAGCCGTAGCAACGACTTAACTGTAAACTGCTTAAAAGGCAAACAGTTAACCAACGTCCGTGCTTCTGGTACTGACGAAGCCATTAACCTGGTTCCGCCAATCCGCTACACGCTGGAACAGGCACTGGAATTTATTGATGACGACGAACTGGTAGAAGTAACACCATTGTCTATCCGTATCCGTAAACGTCATTTAACTGAAAACGACCGTAAACGCGCCAGCCGCGCTTAATATCAGTTTTTCAGTGAACAAAGGCCAGCAGCAATGCTGGCCTTTTTGTTTTATGTACAGGGCAACTGCGGGATCTCAGCACGCCAACAGTTTGGCGTGCTGCCGTGGTTGCGCCCCCCGCTCTGCGGGTGGCCGGGCGGAAGGTATGCCGCTATTGCAGGAGCAAATAGCGGCGATGTACAGGAAGTACTGTATCCGTGGTTGCGCCTCTTGCACTGCGGGTGGCCGGGCAGAAGGTATGCCGCTATTGCACAGAGTGGTTTGCGCGCTGTAAAAGCCCGGATTGAAGCTGCAATGGCAATACAATGGTCTGACTGATACCGCTGCTCAGAACCACTGAATGCTATGCAGAAATTGTAAAAATAATGGCAAGTCGGCACAGAGCTGTGTATTGTTCGGCTGTTTGCAATATAGAAGCAGGCTAAGTTTGCAGGAGCAGCATGACGTCGCGGCGCGCTTTTTATAAAGACAAAACAGTGTTGGTGGTGGACGACTCAGACCAAATCCGTAGTTACGTCAAAAGTATGTTATTGCTGATTGGTTTTGATGATGCCGTGCTGGCGCGGGATGCGGATATGGCGCTGAGTTATTGCCGTCGTATGTCTTTTGATTTTATTCTTTGTGATTTTCATCTGGGCCAGGGCCGCAACGGTTACCAGCTGCTGGAAGTGCTGCGCACAGAAAAACTGCTGAAACCAGATTGTTGTTTTCTGGTGGTCAGCGCCGAGCGCCAGCGTCAGGCGGTGCACGGTATGATTGAATTTCAGCCGGCCGATTATCTGCTCAAACCCTTCAGTTACGCCGAACTTGAACGGCGGATCTCCCGTGCTTATCACACCAGACACGCTCTGCAGCTGGCTTATCAGGCGATCAGCAGTGGTGATTATGACGATGCGATTCTGGCCTGCGACCACGTGATTGAATATAAAAGCCAATATGTGATGCATGCCAGCCGGCTAAAAGCTGAGTTGTTGTTAAAACTGGAACGGTTTGACGAAGCTGAACATCTGTATCAGTGGGCGCTGACAGTGCGCGAATTTGGCTGGGCCAAGCTTGGGTTAGCTGTGACTTATGGTTATCAGGGCAAGTCGGAACAGGCCGAAGCTTTGTTGCTGGAGCTTTCGCAGCAGGCTGAAACCAAAGTTGAAGCGATGGATTGGCTGACCCGGCTTTATATCAGTCAGGGCAAAGCGAAAGAAGCGTTGGATGTCGTGGAGCAAGTGGCACGTTATTCACCCAAAAATTACCTGCGCCAGCACGTGATGGCAAATCTGGCAGTGGTTGATGATCAAAAACCGCTGGCGGTCAGCGTGCATCAGAAACTGCTGGCCTCAGCACGTTATTCGATGCATGACACCGCCGACAATATGTTGAATTACGCCAGGGCTTTATTGGAAGTAGCCAAAGACCAATCTGAAAAAGAGCGGAAAGAGACCTTTGGCAAAATTGACAATTTTATTGGCACTATTAAAAAACGTTTTCATCCGGCCAGTTTTGAACACGACAGGTTAGTGCTGGAAGCCCGGATGTTATTGATGCAGGGCAAAACGCAAAAAGGGCTGGTGCTGTTAGAAAGCAGTGAACAACTGTCGCTGGAAAAAACTCTGTCGGTCACCGGCATGCTGGACAGGGCCCGTGCTTATTATGAAAGTGACAATCTGGCCATGTGTGAACACTATATGGCGGCAATTGCCACTGTAGCGCACGATGACGATTTGTATTGCAGTGCGCTGAATCTGATGATGCAACATGAAAAGCAAAAACATCAGCAGTTGCGCCAGCAGGCTGCAGCCTCAGGGTCGTCTCATTATTCCAAAGCCATCGACTATTTCCGTTATGCACTGGAGCAAACACCAGGCAATGTGAACATAGCCCTGAATTTACTACAGGCAATCAGCGCAAAAGAACAACTGAATGTTGATTTAACGGAGCTGGCCCAACATTGTGTTGAAATCATCGAAGGCGGCTGGTTGCCGCCGGATCAGCATAAACGTTATCAGGTGATCTTAAGCCATCTCGAACTTTAACGGTTTTGCCCTGTGCTGGTAATTCCGGGCGGCATTTTGTAAACTGCCGCCACTTCAAAGACGGGGAACCGCTTATGTTATCTGTATTCGTCAGGCTTATATTGGTATTGTCGCTGGCAACTTTATTCAGTTGCACTCCTGCTGATCCCATTCAGAAGTTTTCCGGCCCGGCGCAGGGCTCAACTTACAATGTCAGTTTCTGGTCAGAACAACCTGTGGATGCCGCAGCATTAAAAAAACAGGTGGAAACTGAACTTGAACGTATTGACCTGGTGATGTCGAATTACCGGCCGGACTCTGTGATTGAAAAATTTAACCAGCAACAAGGTACTGAGCCGGTAGAAGTCGGCACTGAACTGGTGCAACTGATTGAACAAGCTCGTTTTGTGTCGTCACAAAGTCTGGGTTGTTATGATTTAACGGTCAAACCTTTGTTTGAGCTCTGGGGTTTTAAAGCCGACAAGTTTAATCAGCCAAGTGAAGCGCAGTTACAACAGACTTTAGCTTTGGTAGGCATGGCAAAAATACAACAACCCAGCCCTTCAATGCTGGCTAAACAGATACCTCAGTTGCGGGTTGATGTTTCATCTATTGCACAGGGTTGGACAGTGGCCCAGCTGGCCCACATTCTGGAACAGGCCGGTATTGACAATTATCTGGTGGAAGTCGGTGGTGAGCTACAGGTCAAAGGCAAAAAACCACAACAACAAGCCTGGAAAGTGGCGATAGAGAAACCTTTACCTGGTGAACAGACGTTGCAGAAAATTATTACGGTGCAACAGCCGGAACCGCTGGCCGTGATGACGTCCGGCACTTATCGCCATTATTTTGATGCCGATGGCAAAAGATACAGCCATGTGCTTGATGCCCGTATTGGTGCCCCGGTAAAACACAACACAGTGTCGACTACAGTGTTAATTGAAAATCCAACCCTGGGCGACGCCTGGTCTACAGCATTTTTATGTATGGGGAGTTCGGACGGTAAGGCTGTCGCCGATCGGCTGGGTATTAAAGTGTTGTTTATCGACCAAATCGGTGATGAACTGGTAGAAATCAGCAGTGAAGCGCTGAAACATACCAAAACAGTCACTTTACAATAACGGACTGTTTAACCAACCACAGGTGCGCCACTGGCAGTATAAAGGCGACACGAGGCGGATGATGGATCAAGATGTCTGATGTGAAACTGAACAAAATTACTCTTTATTTGCAGCAGACATGGCGGCTGGTGCAGCTATATCTGCAGCGTTGCCAACACGACCAGGTTGGCATGATAGGCGGTTATCTTGCTTATATCTCGTTGTTGTCGCTGGTGCCCTTGTTGGCGGTGGCTTTTTCGGTATTAAATGCATTTCCGATGTTTGCCGGTTTGCGGCTGGAAATAGAAAGCTTTTTATATGCCAATATAGTGCCGTCACGCGGTGTTGAGATTCAGACTTATATTAATGGTTTTGTCGATAATATTGGCCAGATGACCACAGTGGGAGTGATGTTCCTTGTTGTAGTCGCTTTGATGCTTATTCACAATATCGACAAAACACTGAATAAAATCTGGCGGGTACAAAAGCGACCCAGAGTGATGATTTCATTGTCAATTTACTGGATGATTTTAACACTTGGTCCCATTCTGCTTGGCAGCTCTATTGCACTAACTTCTTACCTGGCCTCTTTTACCCATCTGGCTGATAACTACACACCCTGGTTGTCGACGCTGTTGCTGCGGTTGGCGCCTTATGCTTTTTCATTGCTGGCGTTTTTTATGTTGTACCAGCTGGTGCCGAATATAAAGGTGCGTTACAGCCATGCTTTATGGGGCGCTTTGTTTAGTTCAGTGTTGTTTGAAATGCTGAAAAAAGGTTTTGCGTTGTATATTCAGCATTTTCCGTCTTATCAGGCAATTTATGGCGCTCTGGCGCTGGTGCCTATCTTGTTTGTCTGGGTGTATTTATCCTGGCTGGTAGTGTTGCTTGGCGCTGAACTGACAGCCTTGCTGCAGGAGTTTGAACACCGGCATTTGTTGGCGCAGCGTCATCAGCAGCAGTCTGCAGCCCCTTCGGAGTCTTCTGATGTACCGCACTGAACCCGTAGAAACTTATCAGACATTTTTTCTCGAGCGGCCTGATGGTCATCGTATTTATGTTGAGCAAAGTGGCAACCCGGCCGGTATCCCGGTGTTAATGTGTCATGGCGGCCCGGGTGGCGGCAGTTCACCTTTTCAACGTACTTTGTTTGATGCCAGCCGTTACCGTATTATTTTGTTTGATCAGCGTGGTTGTGGCCAGTCCACCCCTTTTGCCAGTTTAACGGCCAACAGTACCGCAACGCTTTGTGAAGATATTGAAGCTATCCGGCAGCATCTGGCCATAGAACGTTGGGTGGTGGCAGGTGGTTCCTGGGGCAGCACCCTGGCTTTGTATTATGGCCAGCAATATCCAAAACGCTGTCTGGGTTTTATTTTGCGGGGCATTTTTCTGGCGCGGCCAGAAGACATCGACTGGTTATACCGGCCAGGTGGTGGTGCCAGTCAGTTGTTTCCGGATTATTTTGCCGATTTTATGGCGCCTATTCAGGCAGCCGCCGGACTGGATGTTTTAGTTGCCTATCAGCAATTATTGCAGCACCCGGATCCGCAAGTTCAGCTGAACGCAGCACAAGCCTGGAGTTTGTGGGAAGCACGAGTGGCCACTTTGTTACCTAATCAGAATATGAGAGCGGGTGCAGTAGAGGCAGAATCCGCGCTGCCGCTGGCGCGGATTGAAAACCACTATTTCCTGCATCATTGTTTTATGGCTCCCAACCAGTTGTTGCGTGATTTGCCGCAAGTCCGGCATTTACCCTGTTACATAGTGCATGGCCGTTATGACATTGTTTGTAAAATGGAAAACGCCTGGACTTTGTCACAACAGTGGCCGGGTTCAGTGTTAAAAATAGTGCAGGACGCCGGGCATTCAGCCAGTGAAGCCGGTATCTGCCGAGCTTTGTATGACATGTCCGTTATGCTGGCGGAACTTTTGACTGCGCAGGAATAGTTGATGATTGCGTTATTACAACGGGTGCGCCGTGCCAGTGTTGAGGTAGATGAGCAGCAGGTGGGGGCCATTGGCCCTGGTTTATTGGTGTTGCTTGGGGTTGAAGCCACGGACAATCTGCAGAGCATGCAAAAGCTGGCGGACAAAGTGCTGAAATATCGGTTGTTTAACGATGAGAACGGCAAAATGAACCTGAACGTACAACAACACGGCGGTTCGCTGCTGGTGGTGTCGCAGTTCACTTTGGCCGCTGATACCAACTCTGGACTCAGGCCCAGTTTTACCCCGGCGGCCTTGCCTGAAGTGGCTGAACCTTTGTACCAGGCATTTGTTGCTTATTGCGCCGGGCAGGGTATTGCAGTTGCCACAGGACAGTTTGGCGCTGATATGCAGGTGAGCCTGGTGAATGATGGCCCTGTGACCTTCTGGTTGCAGGTATAAGTGATTATCCGGGAGTCAGCAGCAGGATTTTATTCAGATAACCTGCGACCTCATAGAGCCGGAGCTGACACTGCTGA
Organism: Rheinheimera sp.; assembly: GCF_030824435.1. GTDB lineage: Bacteria > Pseudomonadota > Gammaproteobacteria > Enterobacterales > Alteromonadaceae > Pararheinheimera. The sequence continues at coordinate 87,282 of NZ_JAVBXS010000021.1, read as the reverse complement.
TTTTGGGCAAATAATTGTAACTGCTCTGCCAACTCAGGTTGTGTCAAATTAAGCAGTATCATGCCGTCCGCCGTTAACAGCTGGCATAAGTCTGGTAATAACAGAGCCCAGTCTGTTGGCCAGGGATATAGATCCATAAAAATTACCTGGTACTGCCGGCCTTGCAAAAGTGCCGTCCGGCTATATTCCAAGGCTTTAGCACAATACAGCTGCTCTGTTGTGACGGGCGCAAAAAACTGCTGATACAAGCGGATAATGTCTGGATTTTGCTCAACTGTGCTCAGTTGTCGTTCCGGCCAGCGACTGGCAACAGCACGGTTAAATTCACCGGCGCCAAGCCCCAGTTGCAATATATTCTGCCCATGGTGTGCAGCAAGCAGCCGCAACACCAGCTGTAAATGTGGATAAGTCACTTCTGCCGTTGCTTTCAGTTGCATCTGTCCCTGACGCTGACCATCAAGCAGCAGATAACGAAAACATTCATCCTGCACCACTTGTATTGAGCCTTGTGGCAGTTGTTGCCAATAGAGTATGGCTTGAGTTCTGATGTCGCTTTGTTCCACAATGCCCCCAAAGTTATCCCGCAGCTGCATCCGGCAACACGCTGCGTCTCAACTCAGTTGAATAAGGAAAATCCGATGAAATGGCAGCTTATCGCTCCGCATACCGAAGCTCAATGGCAGGCTTATTATCAGTTGCGTTATCAGGTGCTGCGTGCACCCTGGTTGCAACCACCCGGTTCTGAACGCGACGAGCTGGAAGACGTTGCAGTACACAGGATGATCCAAAGTGACAGTGGTGAAGCTTTGGCTGTTGGCCGTTTACATCTGTTGGATGAAAGCACTGCACAAGTGCGTTATATGGCGGTGTCTGAGCAGGCAAGAGGGCAGGGGCTTGGCCAACGGGTCCTGCAGGCGCTGGAGCAGCAGGCGCTGGCACTTGGGGCAAAAAGGTTGATTTTAAACGCCCGGGACAGTGCAACTGGTTTTTACCAACAAGCCGGTTATCAATATGGCGCTATGCAAGCGGCGTTATTTGGTATCCCGCATCAGCAGATGTGGAAACAGATTTGTTTTGACCGTGACAGCAGCATATTACAGGCCTGGTGCAGGCAACTGGTGGCCTTATGGCATCAGACTATTCCGTTGTCGGCATTTATGCAGCTGGATATTGAGAAATTTGACGGCAGCACCTTGTATTGTCAGGCCGCTTTGGCGCCAAATCAAAATCTGCATCACACCATGTTTGCCGGCAGCATCTATGCCATGGCCACTTTAACAGGCTGGGGCCTGGTTCACCTGCAACTTCAGGAGTTGGGTCTGGATGGTGACATAGTGCTGGCAGATGGTCGCATTCGCTATCTGGCGCCGTTAAAAAGCCAACCAAGAGCCAGGGTTAGTTTGTTGCAGGTAAGGGGAAGCCTTCAGGGGTTAGCCCAAGGGAAAAAGGTACGGCAAAGCTTAAGTGTAGAACTACTGGACGGCGAGCAGGTTGTGGCTGAGTTTGAAGGTCGTTTTGTGGTATTGCCAAAAGCTGCGGAGGTATCAGATGCCGGATAAAACCAAGGTGGTGATTGTCGGTTGTGGCTGGCTTGGGCAGCAGCTCGGACTTAGTCTGGCTGCAGCTTCTTATCAGGTGTATGGCAGCCGGCAGTCGCAACAGGGCTTATTACAATTACCGGAGGCAATTTCTCCGATGTTGCTGCAATTGCCACTGGCGCAATTAACGCCGGAACAACAAAAAATCTGGCAAAACGCCTGGTTAATTTGTGCTATCCCTCCAGCGGCCTCCCAACGCAGCGAAGAGGAGTACCTGTTGTTGTTACGTAACGTTGCGGGGCTTGCACTTCAGGCCGGTGTGCGTGGGTTGATCCATTGCTCCAGTACCGGTGTTTATCAGGGTTTGAGCGGAGAAGTGACAGAAAAAACATTGTTGCCAGATAATGAAAAATCCCGTTTTCTCGCTGCAGCAGAACGTCAGTTACAACAGGTGCAACCGTGCGTTACGTTACGATTGGCGGGGTTGATTGGCCCTGGCCGGCACCCGGCAAGATTCTGTAGTGGTCGTTTATTACCCGGTGCCGCTTTAGCTGTGAATATGGTGCACGCGCTGGATATCGCTTCTTTTATCCGGCAACTGCTGCAAATGAACATACAACAAAGTGACTGTTTTAACCTTTGTTGCCCGGAACATCCCAGTAAGCAGGAGTTTTACACTGCTGCAACCCAAAGTCAGGGGTTGCCGGAGCCACAATTCGCGCCAGCACAAGAACAAACAAGAACGGTCTCTGCGCTGTATAGCCAAAGTCTGCCCGGTTTTAGTTATCGTTTTTTATCGCCGGTGCAGGCGTTGCCATACTGTTGATATATCTCATTTATCAGTTTTTTATCATGTAGTAATAAAGTCTCAATATTCACGACGAAGCATACTGCCTGCCTGTTCTGAACAAGGTAGTGTTATGTCGAATCAATGGATGCTAGGCTTGGCGCTTGTTGTTTTGCTGGGCATTTTTACCGGCTCAGCTTATTTATTGATCGAGGAGCAGTTGCGCTGGGCCTGGTTAAACAGCCTGTGGCGTGCCGACTGGGTTTGGTGGTTGTTTCTCGGTGCGGTCTTAGTTGCGATGTTGCTGAATTTATTGTTGTTTGTTGCTACACCTTCAGTGCTTAATCTGCTTAAGAAACGACATTATCAGTCTGATTCACAGCGGCAGCAGCAGTTTGAAGCACAACAGCAGCAGTTTTTTCAGCGATATGGCGCCTTGTTACAGCCTTTAAGTGGTAAAACGGATTTTTATCTCTATGCCGATGGTAACAGCAGGGTATTGCTGCAATTGTTTCCGGAAATTATAGAGCCCCCCGGGCTTGAGCAGATGTGCCAGCTTTTTCAGCTGATGCTGGTGCATCAGTGCGACAGCGCTTTAGTGATAGCGGTGCAGCCGATGTCAGCCCAAGCCAGAATTTTTGCCCGTGAAGCTCAGATAGTACAAACCGATTTTGTGACTTTGGCGCGACAACTGGGTAGTGACAACTTCATCGCCGCAATTTGTTGACGAGGCGACAATATCAAGTTTTCGTCAGGTTTTTCTTGTCTCTATTTTGGCAATATGCACAGGCGTTTTCGCGAAAGGAACAACATAAATCCAGGGTTGGATAAGCAGATGTTTCCTGCCTGGCTGGACCTGGTCCAGCCTTTTTCTTTTTATTCTAATGATGACATCTTCTTCTGGTGCTGATGCAAGGTGTGTCCGGGTTCTGTTATTTTGCTGGCAACAAAGCCTCAAGGGGGTGGCAGATCTGAAGCGTCAGATGAACAGCCGCTTTTTTGGCAAATATCATTGCAGTTGTCGCAGCAGTGTTGTTGAATCTGCCAAGCCAAGCCAAGCCAAGCCAAGCCAAGCCAAGCCAAGCCAAGCCAAGCCAAGCCAAGTCAAGTCAAGTCAAGTCAAGTCAAGTCAAGTCAAGTCAAGTCAAGTCAAGCCAAGATGACACAGCTGTGGTGTGAGCAAAAAGACAAAAGATAAAAGCAAAAACGGCAACTGAACAGTTGCCGTTTTGTTGTCAGATCTTAAAGGTTTGAATGGATTGTTGCAGTGCATCTGCACTTTGTGCCACTGCGTCACTGTGGGCCAGAGTGCGGCTGGCTTTGTCGCTGCTTTGTTCCGCCAGTTCTACCATGCGGCTCATATTCTGGCCAATGGCGCTGCCAAGCTGTAATTGATTGCCGGTCGCATCGGCAATAGCTGCACTGATACCGTGCATCTGAGCAATAGCCTGATTGATATTTGTTAACGACAATACCAGTTCACTGGTGTGGCCAACACAAGTGTCGGCATCACTTTTACCTCTGCTGATGGCCTGCACTGCGGCTGTACTTTGTTGTTGCAGAGCCTGAATCATCTGACGGATTTCATCTGTTGCCCCCTGGCTGCGCACCGCCAAAGATCGTACTTCGTCCGCCACTACGGCAAAACCCCGGCCTTGTTCACCGGCCCGGGCCGCTTCAATAGCAGCATTAAGTGCCAATAAATTGGTTTGTTCCGCAATACCCCTGATGGTCGCCAGTATGCTGCCAATGTTGTTGGATTGATCATTCACCTTTAACATCATATCGGCGGTTTCGGTTAACTGGCTGGCAAGGCTGGTAATCAAACTGCTGTTTTGTGCTGAAATGGCATCTATCTGTTGGCTTTGAGTCAAGGCGTGTTGCATTTCGCTGACTGCTTGTTGTGCCTGACTGGCAATCTGATGGGTATTGTCTTCCAGCTGCATTGTGGTGTTATTCACAGCTGCAATTTGTTGCTGCTGCTGGTCAAGTGCCTGATTAATTTCGTTCACTTCAGTGCGCGACAACACCGAACTTTGTTGCAGTTCGTTGGCGTTGGCGGTTATCCCATGAATAAGCTCGCGCAGCGCCAGGATCAGACTGTTGACCTTGGCCGATAAAGCGCCAAATTCGTCATCATTTTCAATTTTGAGCTGACGGGTTAAATCACCTGCTGCCACTTCGCCGAGCACCTTGTTAATACTGCCCAGCGGCCGCAGCATAGCGTTTATGGTGAAATAAGCAGCAGCACCGGCCAACGCAATAAGCACCAGCATCAGCACGAAGGTGCGGGCTGTGCCAAAACTCAGGGTGTCAGACATTTCATCCTGCAGACTGGTAAATTGTTGACCTGCACCTGTCAGTACCTGATCAAGGGCTGTTACCGCCTGCGTCACCGCAAGTTCAGAAGCGGCCAGTTGTTGTCTGGCCTGCGCCAGCGCTTTGAGTTGCTGTTGTTTTTGCGCAACCAGACTATCCTGGGCTGCAATGCGGTTTTTAAAGTTGCTGAGCTGTTCGTTAAAAGAAGCCCAAAGCTCCTGTGCACCAACTTCAGGCACCAGATTGTTAATATAATCAAGGTTGCCCTGCATATCACTTAAGGCAAATTCAATATTCTGCTGGCTTTCTGTTAGTTGATTAATGTCGCTGTACGCACCGGTTTCGCGTAAGGTTTGCATCAATGTCAGCAACTGACCATCCACCCGGCCGGCCGCTCCGGCAATCAGTTCCAGCTGTTGTTTTTTGCCGGCAACTTCCAGATAAGAAATGTCCAGCAAAGTGGCACCGGCATCATCGATCAGCTGCACTAAAGTTGTCAGTTCTGCAGCCGCTGTTTTTGCGCTGCTGAGGCTTTGTAGTCTGGCACTGAACATCAGTTTGACGGCTGCAACATAATCATCGTAGTGTTTGCCGGCATCCTGAAGAGGTTTGTTCAGTTGTGGATCTTGTTGTAGCAGTTTTTGCAAGCCGTTGAAATTGTTTTGATATTGCTGTTCGGCTTTGGCAAATTCGGCCTGATATTTACTGATTTCTGCGTCTTGTTCAGCGGTAAAACCCAAAGCAGACAGTTTGGCGAGTTTCAGCAACTGAATTTGGGCATTGTTACTTTGTTGTTGTGCCGGCACCGCTATTTCATTCACTCTGCTACTGGCATCAGACACCACAGCAAAACTCCAGAGTGATGACAAACTGGCGATCAACAACAACAAGGCAATAAAGCCAAAGCCAATGCTCACTTTGTGTGCAACAGTTAGTTTCATTTGTCTGTCTACCCTGATACTGATTTTTCTAGTTATGTTTTTAGGATGGCGTTAACCAAAGCAGGCTAAAACCGCCTCGGAAATTAACAGAGTTACTGACGCTGGTCTAGCCAGTTGTTTAGAAAAACTGCAAACAGCGTCTGGTTATCATTGCTGGCTCTGGCGTCTGGTTATATTGATTTTGCCATTTCAGTGACAAGCATAGCTCGCTCTGTACCTTTGCAAAAATACGATGTGAATTCTGTGGGCTTTGGCGTGGGCTTTATTATTTCCCGCTGATACCTGTTTTGCGCTTGGTTCCTGTATTTGCTGTGGGTTTGGCTTTGTGTATATCGTTATGACCAGACAATCCAGCTGTTAGCCGGCAGAACACTTGAGGTCTGCAGTTTTGGCCGGCGGCAGGGCCTTTGACGTCATGACAGCCCGGTTGCAGGTTTTTTATTTTTTACTGCCGGGGTTGATATTCAGATGACCACCCAGCCTGTACCTGCTGCCAGCAGAAGTTAAATAAGCAAAACTGACGGCGCCATCGCGGCTGAAAGTACGGCGTGTTAAACGCAGGCAAGGTTCAGTCTTATTAATTTTCAGATATTTACAGGTAAATTCGTCTGGCAAAATGGCTTCAACCACATGGTCAGCTTCAGTTAAAGGCGCCACTGCGCTTAAATATTCATGAGGGGTTTGCAACACAAAATCCTGCTGTAAATAAGCCGGAATTTGTTTTGGATTGACAAAACGGGCTTCTAACTGCAGTGGTTGTTGGTTGTCGTAATGGATTATCAGGGAAAAAAACACCGGTTCATTGCGTACCAAACCCAAAGCGCCGGCAACCACCGCCGGGCAGGGCAGTTCAGTCAGCTGCACCAGTTCGGCCGAATGAAAATGACCACGCGCCTGAATGTCATCGGCGATATTACGGATTTCCAGCAGCGCTGATTGAGACTTGGCGCTGGCAACAAAACTGCCAACCCCCTGGGTGCGGTACAACACGCCTTGTTCTGTCAGTTCCTGCAAAGCCCGGCGAGCTGTCATTCGGCTGACATTAAACTGGGCACAGAGCTCGTTTTCAGAAGGCACACGGCTGTGTTCTGGCCAGTTACCAGATTCTATCTGGCTGAAAATAAACTCTTTAATGGCAGCAAATTTGGGCGTACTGCTATCTGTGGTTTTTAGCATCAGGGGCGCCTGCATTGTTGTGGCTGAAATGGCCTGTCTGGATGACGCAAAAAATAGCGGAGCTTTGTTGTATATACAAGCTGTTCAGGTTAAATTATTTGTGGTACCAACCCTTTTTCATGCCAAAAAAACTGCAACTATGCTGGTCAGTCAAAGATGGTGGTGTTGTGCAGCTATTCAGGGTTTTGTTGTTTTTGCATTTTCAGCTCGGGAGTTTTTATGTCCGCCACACATCAGTTTGACGCCGTCTGGCACAATGTTCAGCTTGCCACTATGGCCAACAATGGTCAGCCTTATGGCGCTATTGCAGATGGGGCTTTGGCCATTAAAGATGGTCTGATTGCCTGGTGTGGCCCAAAAGCTGAACTGCCGCCTTGTGATTTGCTGGCGACCCCTTTGTATGATGGTCAGGGTCAATGGCTGTTGCCCGGTTTGATTGATTGCCACACCCATCTGGTGTATGCCGGCAGCCGTGCCAATGAATTTGAAATGCGTTTAAAGGGTGCCAGTTATCAGGAAATAGCCGCAGCAGGTGGTGGTATTAAATCGACTGTTGCCGCAACCAGAGCCGCTTCGCACGAAGAGTTGTTTGTGTTGGGCAAAGACAGATTAAACACGCTGCTTCGTCAGGGGGTGACTACTGTTGAGGTGAAATCCGGTTATGGCCTTAATTTAGAAACTGAACAAAAAATACTGGAAGTAGCCAGACTGCTGGGTGAAAACCATCCTATTCATATCGAAAAAACCTTTTTAGGTGCCCATGCGCTGCCGGCTGAATATGCCAATAACAGCGACGGTTATATGGCTCTGGTGACGGAAACTATGCTGCCGGCTTTGCATCAGCAGGGGCTGGTGGATGCAGTGGATGTATTTTGTGAAGGCATTGGTTTTTCTGTGGCACAAAGCCGGTTGTTATTTGAAAAAGCTAAGGCGCTTGGTTTGCCGGTGAAAGCGCACGCTGAGCAGTTGTCAGCCTTAGGCGGTGCATCTTTGGTAGCTGAATTTGCCGGTTTGTCGGCCGACCATATTGAATATTTAACTGAAGACGATGTGAAAGCCATGGCGGCAGCTGGCACTGTCGCCGTGTTGTTGCCTGGTGCTTATTATTTTTTGCGTGAAACCAAAATGCCGCCCATTGATTTGTTGCGTCAACATCAGGTGCCGATGGCCATTTCCACCGATTTAAACCCCGGCACTTCGCCATTGTGTAACCTGCCACTGATGTTAAATATGGCCTGTACTTTGTTTAAGTTAACACCGGAAGAAGCGCTAAAAGGTGTCACTATCAACGCTGCCAAAGCACTGGGTAAAACTGACAGAGGTGTACTTGCTGCCGGGAAAAAAGCTGATTTTGCCCTTTATGCTATCAGTCAGCCAGCTGAGCTTTGTTACCAGTTTGGGGTTTCTCAGCTTAAGCAACTGATTATTAATGGTAAATTGATATCCTTGCCGCGCTGAGCGCGGCTTTACAAAATAAGCAAAAAGAGTAAGCTGAAACCATCTGGGTCTGATGAGAAGTAAATTTTGAAATTTGTCTGGGTGCCCACTGCATTTTTTGCCACACCAGTCTGGGCTATGTCTGGTTTAACGGCTCAGGCTGACTGGTTATTACCGCTGTTGCTGCTGGTTTCGTTAGGGTTATTGGCTTTATTACTCAGAAGCCAACGCGAAAACCGTAGTCTGCAAGCCTATGTTAAAAGCGCGCAGCAACTGCCGGACCCATTCCGCATGTTGCATGACGAAATCACAGGTTATCCCAACAAACTGGCTTTTGAGCAACAAATCAGTCTGTTGCTGCAACGGGATCCTGCCCAGCATTATTCGTTATTGTTATTAAAAATCAAAGATTTTGAACAGATCAATAAAGCATTGGGGCGAAGCAACGCCAACTTGCTGCTGACACAAATTGCCGCCCGGATTAACCAGCAACTGGTGAATGAACCTGATGTACTAAAACTGGAATGGCAAAGCCAACATGCTTCAGTGGCACATCTGGGAGGTGTTGATTTTGCAGCCTGGGTGCATGCCGGGCGCAAACAACATCAGGCGGAATATCTGGCGCAGCGTATTGAACACAATGTGCCTGAACCTTTATTGATCCACGGTTGTGCCATTGAATACCGTATTGCCAGTGGGGTGACGCATTACCCGCAGCACGGTACTTTAGTGAATGAACTGATGGACAAAGCTTATCAGGCGCTGCAGTTTCATTTGTACCGCTTTAGCGAAACTCAGGTGTTTAGCCCTGAAATGCAAAGTTACACCGATGACAAATTGATTATGATGTCGCAGTTAAGTGATGCCATAGTGCAGCAGCAATTGCAACTTGATGTGCAGCCACAACTGGATTTACATACCTCTCAGGTGGTCGCCGCTGAAGTGTTGTTGCGCTGGCAACATCCAAGCCGGGGTTTGTTGTTGCCCAAAGATTTCCTGCCGATGGCCGAAGAAATGGGCATGATTTATCCGTTAACCCAATGGGTGTTACGTCAGTCTGTACAGACTTTGCAGCAGTTACGCCAGCAGGGTTTTGATATTGCTCTGGCTGTGAATCTGGCCAGCAGTGATTTAATGCAGATGGAGCTGGTGGAACAATTGCAACAACTGCTGGAAGAAGCAGATGTGCCTGCTGAAAGTCTGATCCTGGAAATTAAAGAGCAGGCCCTGCTCGCAGACCCGGAAAAAACCTTGTTGGTGCTGCAGCGTTTACGCCAGCTGGGGGTGGCTTTGGCGCTGGATGATTTTGGCACTGGCTTGTCGTCTTTAGGTTACATCCGTCAGTTGCCGGTGCAACAGGTAAAGGTGGACTGTTCCTTTATTGCCGGTTTGCACCGTTCTGACACTCAGGCTGCTGTGACAGGAGCAATTCTGGATGTTGCCAAAAACCTGCAACTGACAGTGGTGGCCGAAGGGATTGAAGAGCAGGCAGTGGCCGATCGTCTGATAAAAATGGGTTGTCAGCGGGGTCAGGGATTTTTATATTCAAGGCCTTTTGCGCTGCATGGTTTGCCTTCCTGGTTAAAACAGTGGTTTCATCAACGTAACCAATAAGTTGATTATCGTTTTTAATAAAAAAGCGCTGATGTTCGGCGCTTTTTTATTGGGGTTATGCCAGCAGCTGTAGTTGATGGATGGAGCAGCTGCCTTTGTTGACAAGGTTATTTAAACCCCTGCAGCTTCAGCTCTGTCTGGCCTGAATAAAAGCCAGCACTAAAGCTGTCAGTACCTGACCTGCTTCTGACATGCCGGCGGCAAGACCGGCCGGATGTTGTGCCGGTGCTGCTTCTGCCAGGTGCAAATAGCGGCTTTGTGGCAGCTTAGCCAGCTGATAGACATAAAGTTCGGCCTCGCGCACTGAAACACCACAATTGGTAAAAGCACTGACCGGCATCATGCTGATACTGTCAGTGTCCAGTTCAATACCCAGCGGAGCTGCGCTGGCTGTGACAAAACTGACGGCTTTGGCAATAGCCTGGTTAAAATTAAAGTTCTGATGCAGGTAAATCTCCTGATAACTGCAATAGCCGGCACCTGCTTGTTGCAGTTGTTCAAAAGCTGCTTTTGAGTTTTTCAGTTCATGTAAACCCAACACAAAATAATGGTTTAAATAACCCTGGGCACTGGCGTAACTAAAACCGTTACCGCTGTGTCTGCCTTCGAGCAAACGAAAATCACAATGGGGATCAAGGTTTACCGCATTCACTTTGCCGCCACTACTTTGCGCCAAAGCTTTCAGCAGTGGCAACGCATTGTTATGACCGCCGCCTATCACCAGTGGGGTTAAACCAGCGTCAAAAATGGCTTGCAGCACAGGTGTTGCTCTTTCGTCCACTTCGGCACATAACTGCCGAAGCTTCGTCAGGTCGTTGGCATCATGGCTTTGCAGTGCAGCACTTTGTTGTTGCAGATCCTGCAGGTTAATTTCACCCAGCAGCAGAATTTGCCGGCCATCAAGATAATCATTGGCCTGCAGATTGATAAATCGTTTTAAAAACGCCTGAAAACCTAAGTCTGCACCACCATTACCAAAATTGGCGCGTGGGCCTATATCTTCGGCAATGCCAAGCAGCACATACAAAACACCGGCCGCTTTGGCCAAACGCAGAGTGTCGGCTAAGGGTAAAGTGGCATCGGGGAACATCAGAGTTTCACCCAGACGGGTTTCACCGGCACGCTGTTGCTGAAAGGCCGCCAAATTGGCGGCCTTGTAGCGAATTAACAGTTCTTTCATCGAACTCTCGGTAGCTATTTAAAAAAGTTATTCAATATCAAGGGCTTCTGCAGACAGGATAATGCCAGTGCTGTCGGCGTACAGATGATCACCAGGCAGGAAAGTCACGCCGGCAAAATTAACCGGTACGTCCACTTCACCAAAACCCTGATCATCAGCACCAACCGGAATGGCATTAACCGCCTGAATGCCAATATCAAAATCTTCCAGCGTGTCGACATCACGCACACTGCCGTACAGCACAATACCTTCCCAGCCGTTTTCGGCGGCCATCACAGCCAGTTCGGCGTCTAACAGGGCCCGGCGGGCTGAACCACCACCATCAACCAGCAGCACTTTGCCAACACCTGGTTCGGAAAGCACTTGCCGGATCAGACCATTGTCTTCAAAACACTTAATGGTCTGGATCATGCCCCCGAAAGAGCGGCGTCCGCCATAATTTGCAAACAGCGGTTCCACCACATCAATCATGTCAGCATACAAGTCGCATAATTCGGAAGTATTGTATTGCATTGGTTGGTCCGCCTGATAAGTCATTGATCCAGAGCACAGTATAAACTTATCCCTGCGAAGCTCAAGCCTGTTCTCAGCTGCCTGCGACTGCAATTTATCTGTACGCTACAGTGCAAATCTCCGGTTGCTGTGGTAGTTTTTAGCTTTGAGCTAAAACAAATTAGGTAAAGTTCGTTGAGCACTGATCTGATTCTGGCCAGATTATCGTTGTTTTTGATTCAGGCAGGATTGGCGCTGGTGCTGAGTCTTGTGCTCTGGCATTTTTACCGTATTTACCAAAGACACTATCTGAAATCCTGGTCAGTGGCTTTTTTTGTGCTGGCGCTTTATGTCATTAGCCTCAGTTGCTACAGCTATTTTGCCACCGATCTTGTCAGTCACGATTATCTGCGACAACTCTTTGAATTTATTTATATCTTCAGCTGTTATGCCTTTGCCATCTGGGTGCTGGTTGGGGTGCGTGAAGCTGTCACCTCAGAGCGTATTGCCTCCCGAACCGTCAATCAGCTGTTATGGCTGGTTGGTTTAATAGCGTTATTTTCGGTGTTACTGTTTGCTTTTGACAGTGAAATCAGCCCATGGAAACATTATCTGCAGGTGAATTTACGACTGCTGTTTATTGGTTCTGCATTATTTGTTGCTGGTATCTGGTTGTTTTCACTGCAAAAAAATATCTTTGTGACCAAGCTTGTCGCCAGCAGCATTCTGTTATGGGGTTTTCAGCTGGTGGTGGTGGCCTTGTTGTCGGTGTGGTTTGGTACCGGCGACACCCTGAACAGAGTCATTCTGGTCAGCAAACATCTGGAGCTGTTTTGCCAGACAATTTTGGGTTTGGGTCTGATTATCTGGCTGCAGGAAGACGAACGTACCGCCAATTTGCAGCTGACGGCTAAAACCCGTTATCTGGACAGTCATGATCATCTGACCGGCGCTTTAAACCGGGATGCTTTGTTACAGGAGCTGAATCTGCTGATGCAACAACAGCAGGAGCCATTGTTACTGGTGATGGTGGGGCTGGATCGCTTTAAAACCATCAACGAATCTGTAGGTTTAAAACAAGGGGATCGCATCCTTAGGGAAGTGAACCGCCGTTTTGAAGCCAGCATTTTAAAACCGCGTTTTATTGCCCGCACAGGCGGTGACATTTTTGCTCTGGTGTTAAGCGAAGCCCATAACGAAAAGCAGCGGCAATTTGCGTTACAACATATTGAACAACAAATAGAAAAACCATTTTCTTTTGAGAATGTGCAGCTGAAACTGACGGCCAGTATGGGACTGGCGGTTTATCCGGAACATGCCACCAATGCCGAAACCCTGTTGCAAAAAGCCAATATCGCTTTTCACCAGGCCAAAAGACAACAACAACGTTGGGTGCAATACCACAGCGGGATGGAAGAAGAATCAGCCCGCTTGTTATTGCTGGAAAAAGAGTTGTTATTGGCCATAGAGCAGCAACAGTTTGTGTTGTATTTCCAGCCACAATGGAATTTAAGAGAGCAGCGGATTGACGCTTTTGAAGCTTTGGTGCGTTGGCAACATCCATTACGGGGTTTGTTAATGCCAGCGCAGTTTTTACCTGCTGCTGCGCAGCTGGGGTTAAGTCAGCGGCTTGATTTGGCCTTGCTGGAGCAGGCGGTGGCGACTTTAGGGCGTTGGAAACAACAACGTATTATGTTGCCTGTTGCTGTCAATATGTCGCCTATTCACTTTGAGCAGGAAGGTTTAAAACTGAAAATTCAGCAGCTGCTGGAACGTTATCAGGTGCCTTCTTCGATGCTGGAGCTGGAAATTACCGAAGACACTGCGATGGGCGATATGGAAAAAGGCAGTAACTATGTGACAGAGCTGCAGCAAATGGGCATCAGAGTGTCGATTGACGACTTTGGTACCGGTTATTCGTCGCTCGGTTATCTGCGCAAAATGCCGATAGATAAAATTAAAATCGACCGTAGTTTTATCACAGATATGGCGGGCAGCGACTCTGACATGATGATAGTCAAAACCATGATTACGCTGGCGCATGGGCTTGGCAAACGTATTCTGGCCGAAGGTGTGGAAGATGAGAATCAGCTTGGTTTGTTGCGCCATATGGCCTGCGACGCTGTGCAGGGTTACCTGATTGCTAAACCTTTGCCGGAAGCCGAAGCGCTGGCGTTGTTAAGCCGCAAATCGTTCTGTTAAGTTGTTTCATCTGTTTGTCACATTGGGCTTTTAGGCTAAATCCAGTCTGAAGCAGATTGGATTGCCTGATGAAACTTGCCCGGCTTGCCGCTTTTGATCAGTATTTTTTCACTTTGTTGTTTCAGCGTTTTGGCAGCAGTGCATTGGCACCTTTGTGCCGCGCTTGTTCCAGAACTGCAGACGGCCCTTGTTATGCAGCTCTTGCGCTGGTGTTGTGGTTGGCGCATAGCGCTGCAGTGCTGGATTTTGTGTTTTTACTGGCGCTGGCTTATGCCATAGAACTGCCTGCTTATCTGCTGTTAAAAAACCTGTTCCGGCGTCAGCGCCCTGTCGAGTTCTGGCAAGGCAAATTTCAGGCGCATATCTTACCTTCTGACCGTTTTAGTTTACCCTCAGGCCATACTGCCGGGGCTTTTGTGCTGCTGGGTGTGGTGGCCATGCTTGCACCTTTCTGGCTGATTGTGGTTTTTCCCTGGGCGCTTGCCGTTGGCTTGAGTCGTATTTTGCTGGGGGTACATTTTCCCGGTGATGTTTGCGCTGGTGCTGCACTTGGGCTGACTGCAGTTTTGCTGGCGCAGGCAATTTTGTTTCCATAGTGTATACATTTACAGTTTTTTGGGTTTTCTGCAGCAATATTAGCTTTTATTTCTTATACTTATGGCTTCATTTCATCCTCAGGAAATCTTGATATGCTGCGCAATTTCTCCATCAAACAACGCCTGTTACTTAATGGTCTGGCGGTTGGTTTGGCCATGTTAGTGATGTTGGCCCTGCTGATTTATCAGAGTGCACAACAAGGAGAGTTGGCGGAATTAAGACTGGATATCGACACCTTAAAAACCGATGTATTAACTTTACGCCGTCACGAAAAAGACTTTCTGATGCGCAAAGATTTATCCTATCGCGACAAATACCAAAAGTCGCACAGCGAGTTGGAACAACATAGTGAACACCTGAAGCAAGGTTTACAGCAGGCTGGTATTGATACTGCTGCGCTGGAGGAGTTCGACCGTCAGACTGACAGTTATCAGCAGCAGTTTGCCAAGGTAGTGCAATTGTCAGAGCAGGTTGGGCTTGATCATCAAAGTGGTTTATACGGCAAACTCCGTAGTGCAGCCCATCAGCTGGAGCAGCAATTTAAACAAGTGAATAACGACACTTTACTGGTGAGTTTGTTGCAGCTGCGCCGGGCCGAAAAAGACTTCATGTTGCGGCTGGATCTGAAATATCAAACAGCTTTTGACACTGAGTTCAGCCGTTTTCAAGCTTTGTTAACCGGGGCTGGTGCAACGGCTGATTTGCTGGAGGCCGCAGCTTTGTATCAACAGGCCTTTCATGCACTGGTGGAAGGGCAGCAGGCGATAGGTTTAACCCAGGAGCAGGGGGTGATGGCCACGATGCGTGCAGCTATTCACCAAACGGAAGAAAGTCTGAAAAAAATGGCCTCTGATGCGGAAGAAGCAGTAGATGCCGCTGTTGCCACCACACAAGGGCTAGCATTCAGTTTATTTGTGCTGGTGCTGATTTTGGTGATGACGTTGGTGCTGATGACCAGCCGCAGTATTTTGCGACCTATTGCCAATGTGTGCCGCACCATAGGAATTATCCGTGCTGACAATGATTTTCGTCAGCGGGTCGAGGTCAGTGGCAATGATGAAATGACCCTGCTTGCCAAAGATTTTAACCAGATGTTGTCAGATATTCAGGACTTGGTTCGCAGTGTCAATCAGGCGCTGGAAATGTTGGATAAAGCCACTGCAGAGCTTGCCAAATCTACCTCAGATACCAGCCGGGGCATGAGTCAGCAGCAGATGGAAAGTGACATGGTGGCAACAGCTGTGACTGAAATGGGCGCTACCATTGACGAAATTGCCGGTAACACCGAAAACACTGCCAATAAAGCTGAAATCACCAACAAAAATGCCAACGAAGGCATGAAAGAAGTGGAGCAGACAGTGGCGCGTATCACCAGTTTATCCAATGAGTTACAACAAGCTGCTGTAGTGATGGCTGAGCTGGAAAAAGACAGTACCACTATCGGCTCAGTGTTGGATGTTATTCGTGGTATTGCCGAACAAACCAATTTGCTGGCGCTGAATGCTGCTATTGAAGCGGCACGGGCAGGTGAACAAGGCCGGGGTTTTGCTGTAGTGGCCGATGAAGTGCGTAGCCTGGCGCAGCGCACCGCTGAATCCACCCGGCAGATTGAACAAATTATTGCCGGTTTACAGGGCCGCACCAAAACCATAGTGCAAACCATGCAAAGTTGCCGCGAGCAGGGCAGTTCCAGTGTGCAGCAGGCGGGGATGGCCAGTCAGTTACTTGCCACCATTACCCATGACGTCAGCACCATTATGGACATGACTACCCAGATAGCCACGGCCATTGAAGAGCAAAGCCATGTGGCGTCCGAAGTGAATAAAAATGTGGTGCGTATCAGGGATATTTCACAGGACTCTTTGGTTATTGCCAAACACAACGCCCAAATCAGCGAAGAAGTGGCCGAGCAAGCCGCCCGCTTGCATCAGACAGTGGACAAATTCCGCGCTTAACGACAGTTTTGTCATGCATTGAGATAAACCGCAGCCTGGCTGCGGTTTTTTTTGCTGTAAATTCCGGGCACTGGCGTTAGCATAAGCGCCCTATTGTGATCCAAGGTGAAGCGCGTGCCTCCTGCTTTTTTTTCCAAATGGACTCTGTTACTGGCGAGATTAGGCTTAACAAAGGCCGACAGCCAGCGTCTTTCCGCTTTACCTTTATCACAACGCTTGAGTGTTGCCTGCTGCGCGGCCGTTGCACTTTATCTGGTGACGCTGATCAGCCAGCAATTAAGTTCGCCGGGTGCCGCTGTGATCTTACTTGCATCTATGGGCGCTTCGTCGGTGTTGTTATTTGCGCTGCCCAATAGCCCGCTGGCCAAACCCTGGTCTTTTCTGGCAGGGCACTTTATTCCTGCTTGTATTGGTCTTGCCTGTTCCCATCTTTTTACCGATCTGGCACTGATGGCTGCAGTGACCATAGCGCTGGTGCTGTTTTCTATGTACCTGTTTGAATGTATGCATCCGCCTGGTGGTGCCACTGCACTGGTGCCGGTGATTGCTTCGCCTCAGGGACTGTTGCCGCTGGATTTTCTCTGGTATCCGGTCGGTTTGAATATGTTGGTGATGCTCTGTGTTGCTTTGCTTTTGAATAAGTGGGTACTGAAAAGACCCATTTTACCTGCACCCACTCAGGCCTTTGACCCTGTACATCGGCATCATGACGCGCCGCCATTAAAACGGCTTGGTGTACAAGCCGAAGATTTAATGTCGGCATTGAACAGCGCAGACACTGTGCTGGATATCGGTGAGCAGGATTTAGAGTTGTTGTATCAACAAGCGCAACAACGTGCTTTTGCCAGACAACACCCGGCGTTGTTATGTGGTGACATTATGTCGCGGGATTTAATAGTGGTGTCGCCCAATAGCACTCTTGTTGAAGCCTGGAACTTGTTACAACAGCATAAAATTCAGCTGTTGCCTGTGGTGGATGCTAACAAAAAATTGTTGGGTGTTATTTCGCTGGTGGATTTTCTGCAGGAGATACCAAAAAGCGACTACCGGACTTTTAGCAAATATTTCAGCACCTTTGTGTTCCAACTCAAAGATAAAAAACGCTTGCAGCGCCCTGTAGCCGAGCTGATGCGTCAGCAAGTTGTCACTACCAGTGAACAGCAGCATATAGTTGCGTTAGTGCCTTTGTTAGCTGATTTGGGCTTGCACCATATTCCGGTGATCAACTCACAACAACAGTTAACCGGCATGATCAGCCAGTCCGATTTAATAGCGGCTTTGTATCAGTTGCAGCTACAACAAGGTGCTGCTGCAACAGTGCGCTGATGCAAAAGTGCGTTGCAACAAAAGCGCAGACATGGCATGAGCAACAGCAATCCACCTAAGCTGCTGCCCAAAAGTGTGTTTGCTTTGTCGACACCAGCTCAGAGTTGCTTAAAGTTTAAACTGGCTTCCCGGTTACTATTGGCAGCAGCCAGGCGGGTTAAATAATCCTGCCATAAAACTTCGTGGTTTTGATGTAAGTCGCGCAAATAGGGCCAGCTGTAAATGCCGCTGTTGTGGCCATCATCAAACACTATTTTGGCGGCGTATAAACCCACAGGCAAAATCTGGCTGATAGCGACCTGCTTTTTATGACTAACCAGCCTGAGTTTGCCATGGCCGCGCACTTCGGCTGAAGGCGACAAAACCCGCAAAAATTCAGCGCTGAAGACGGCACAAAGTCCATCATCAAAATGCACATCCAGCATTTTTGCTTGTTGGTGGTAATGTAATTTAGTCACCTGATGCATGCTATTGTCCTTAAAAACACAAGCCCGTGATGGCCGGGCTTGTTATGGGTGTTGTGCTGTCTGTTGTGCAAATCGGAGACTAAGCCACTGTTGTGCTGAACCCAGTTCCGGCACTGTAGTTGGGAGGTTACAAAATAAACCGGCTTAAGTCTTCATCCTGCACTAAAGCGTCCAGATGACTGTCAACATAAGCGCCATCAACCAGCAGTTTTTGTCCGGCATGGTCGGATGCTTCAAACGACACTTCTTCCAGCAATCTTTCCATCACAGTGTATAAACGGCGGGCGCCAATATTTTCTGTGGTTTCATTCACTTGCCATGCGGCTTTAGCAATACGTTCTATACCTTCTTTGCTAAAACTCAGCGCAACACCTTCGGTGGCCAGCATGGCAATGGTTTGTTCTGTTAACGAGGCTTTAGGCTCGGTCAGAATACGCTCAAAGTCATTGGCTGACAGCGGTTGCAGCTCAACCCTTATCGGTAAACGGCCTTGTAATTCAGGCACTAAATCTGATGGTTTGGCCATCTGAAATGCACCAGAGGCAATAAACAGAATATGGTCGGTTTTCACCATACCGTGTTTGGTATTGACGGTGCAGCCTTCGATTAATGGCAGCAAATCCCGTTGTACACCTTCACGGGAAACGTCCGGGCCTGATGTTTCGCCACGTTTGCAAATTTTGTCAATTTCATCAATAAAAACAATGCCATTTTGTTCTACAGCTTCCAAAGCTTTGGCTTTGAGTTCTTCCGGATTCACCAGCTTGCCGGCTTCTTCTTCAATCAGCTGCTTAAAAGCGTCTTTAATTTTCAGTTTACGTTTTTTGGTTTTATCCGAACCCATATTCTGAAACATACTTTGCAGTTGCTGGGTCATTTCTTCCATGCCTGGTGGCGCCATAATTTCCACACCCATGGCAGGCATCGCTAAATCCAGCTCAATTTCTTTGTCATCGAGCTGACCTTCGCGCAGTTTTTTGCGGAAAATCTGCCTGGTGTTGGCATCGCTGTCGGACGCTTCCACTTCACCCCAATTGTTGCGGGCGCGGGGCAATAACACATCCAGAATACGTTCTTCAGCGGCTTCTTCAGCGCGGAAACGGTTTTTGGCAACTTCCTGCTCACGCACCATTTTTACGGCGCTGTCGGTGAGATCGCGGATAATACTTTCCACTTCTTTGCCGACATAACCCACTTCAGTAAATTTAGTGGCTTCCACTTTAATAAATGGTGCGTTGGCAAGTTTGGCGAGGCGTCTGGCAATTTCAGTTTTACCAACGCCGGTCGGGCCTATCATCAGAATATTTTTTGGCGTGACTTCCTGGCGCAGCGCCGGGTCCAGTTGCATACGGCGCCAGCGGTTACGCAGCGCAATAGCCACTGCTCTTTTGGCGTCCTGCTGACCAATAATATGACGGTCCAGCTCATGTACAATTTCTCTTGGGGTCATTTCAGACATAACGGACCTTCTTACAAATCTTCAATAGTGTGATGCTGGTTGGTGTAAATGCAGATATCACCAGCAATAGTCAGGCTTTTTTCGACGATGTCGCGTGGGCTGAGTTCAGTATTGTCCAGCAGCGCTTTGGCGGCGGCCTGGGCAAAAGGGCCACCACTGCCAATAGCTATTAAGTCTTGCTCCGGCTGGATCACATCACCGTTACCGGTAATGATCAAAGAGCAGTTGGCATCGGCTACCGCCAATAAAGCTTCGAGTTTTCGAAGCATGCGGTCGGTGCGCCAGTCTTTGGCCAGTTCAACAGCGGCGCGCATCAAATGGCCCTGATGCATTTCCAATTTGGCTTCAAAACGTTCAAATAAGGTAAAAGCGTCAGCAGTGCCACCAGCAAAACCAGCCAGCACTTTGCCATGGTACAAACGCCGCACTTTGCGGGCGTTGCCTTTCATGACTGTATTACCCAAGGTAACCTGGCCGTCACCACCTAAGGCAACCTGACCGTTACGGCGTACAGAAACTATTGTGGTCATAATATCTCTTCTTAAACGGCTGTATTCAGCCTGAAAGCGGGCACTGTTTCAGGAAATAAGGGCATTTGTCTGTTTTTTCAAGCTGCAGCTGTGCAATAGCTGTGGGGGTAATACTGACGAGGGAGCGGCAGGGCTGAAGCTAGCCGGAGTGCTGCAGCGCTGCACTCCGGCTATGTATCAAAGTGGGATCCAACAATCGGCGATTTTTTGCCGTTTTAACAGGTTTTTGTCGTTTTGGGCCTGACGGCGGCTGGCATAAGGACCTATCACAACTCTGAACTTGCCGGACGATTCTTTAATAGAAGCGGTTAAACCGGCAAAAGCAATTTTGGCTTTGGTTTGCTGCGCAGCGTCCAGAGTTTTAAAAGCGCCACAATACATAGTGGCCGGTTTTTTTGATTCCAGCTCGTCTGCCTTTACCTGAACCTCTTTGGTTTGCAGCTCTTCAATGTAGGTATAAGGTTCTTTTGACGGTTTTTGTGGCAGTTCATCCAGCACTTCGGTTTTGGCCGGCAGAGCGGCAGCAGTTTCTGCCGCCAGTTGCTCTGCACCAGGGCGGTGTGAAATGTGCCAGAGGAAATAACCAAAAACGATTAACAACAGCAACACAGCTGCAATCAATAATTTGGGCAACGGTTTAGGCGCATTGGCTTTTTTCCGTGTTCTTGGGGCTGGCCTTGCGGCTTTGACATAATCTTGCTGGGGCATAACAGGAAACTGCTTCACACTTTTTTACAGGCTTTAGGGCATTCTACTGAAGTTCAGCAAAAAAGAAATGACATAAGATTCGCCTTTGCTGTTGTTGATGTTTTGCTGTGCAGTTTTATCTGGCCATTAACTCAGATCCAATGGATCTACATCCAGTTGCCATTTTAGTTTTCGGCTAAGCGCCGAGCGACTGATATGGTCTAACAACAGCTCCAGCATCTGATGTAAAGCTTTGCGATCCGGGCTAAATAACTGTAACTGCCAACGATATTTACCGGCTTTGCGCTCCAGCGGTGCTTTCACAGGCCCAAGCCACTGTACTCTTTTGGCCGGAGCTAACGGTGTTGCCGCTTGCATTTGCCCGGCACAAATTTGCTGCAGTTCCGACAACCATAACTGGCAAATGGCGCTGTCGAGGCCTTCAGCACGAAACATCGCCATAAACTGATAAGGCGGCAGCTGGGTTTGTTGCCGCTCTTTTAAGGCACTGCGGGCAAAAGCGCTGTAGCCATTCTGAATCACATCCTGCAACAGCGGATGGCCCGGATAATGGGTTTGCAACAGCACTTTGCCAGGCATGTCGCCACGGCCAGCGCGGCCTGACACCTGGGTCAGCAGCTGCGATAACTGCTCGGCAGCGCGAAAATCACTGCTATACAAGGCACCGTCCACATCAACAATCACTACTAAAGTAACAGCCGGAAAATGATGGCCTTTGGCTAACATCTGAGTACCGATAACAAGCTGTGGGGCGCCACTTTGAATAGTAGCCAGATGTGCTTCCAGACTGCCTTTGCGTCTGGTGCTGTCGCGGTCCAGCCGGGTAATAGGAAAATCCGGAATCAATTTGCCCAGTTGCTCTTCCAATTGTTCTGTGCCCTGACCCACAGGTGCCAGCTGGGTGCTGCCACAAGCGCCACACTGGTGCGGCACTGGTCTGGTGGCGGCGCAGTGGTGGCACACCAGCTGGCGGCTTTGTTTATGGTAAGTGGTAAAAGCGCTGCAATGCAGGCATTCGGTCAGCCAGCCACATTCGTGGCAAATCAGCGCCGGAGCAAAACCACGGCGGTTTAAAAATAACATCACCTGACGGCCGCGACTCAGATGCTGGCGCATTTGCGCCAGCGTGCCGTCTGCCAAACCGTGTTTCAGTACTTGTTGTTTTAAATCAATCAGTTCTATTTGTGGCACTAACTGACTGGTGGCACGTTCCGGTAATTGCAGATGGCTGAATTTTTTCTGTTGTACGTTATATAAAGATTCGAGGCTGGGCGTGGCAGAACCCAGCAGAATAGGGCACTGCTCTATACTGGCGCGTTTAACCGCCAAGTCGCGGGCATGATAACGAAAGCCGTCCTGCTGTTTTAACGACTGATCATGCTCTTCATCAATGATCAATAAACCCAGATTTCTAAAGGGTAAAAACAAAGCCGAGCGCGTGCCTATGGTAATAGCAGCGTCACCACTCTGACTGCGTTGCCAGGCGCGCAACCTTTCGCTGTCGGTCATGTTGGAATGCCAGCTTTGCATAGGCACAGCAAAACGTTTTTCAAAACGCGCCAGTGTTTGTGGCGTTAAGCCAATTTCCGGCACCAGCACCAATACCTGCTGACCTTTGGCAAGCACAGGCGTTATTGCCTGTAAATACACTTCGGTTTTGCCAGAGCCTGTGACCCCTTCCAGCAAAAAACGGCTGAAACTGCCAAGCGCCTGTACCACTGCGGTGACGGCCAGTGCCTGTGCCGGGTTCAGTTGCAGCGCTTTTTGTTTTTCTCTCTGATAAACAAATGGTGCAAAAGGTTGGCTGACGAGCTCAACCAGGTTTTTTTCCAGCAGCTGATTCAGTGTGGTTCTGCTGTGATTTTGCAGTAACTCTGCTTCAGAAAGCTCATTTGTGCGCAAAGCTTGCCACAAGGCCAGCTGTTTGGCGGAGCGGCGAAAATCGTGTTCGCTGAGCTTTTGGCCTGTTTCAGTGAGCTTTATTATTTTATGTTTTTCATCATCCAGCAAACGGCCTTCCCGCAATAAAGCCGGTAAAGCACTGGTCAGTACATCACCCAGCGGATGATGGTAATAATCGCTGGCAAAACTCAGTAAATCTCTGAGTTTAGGCCCAAGCACAGGGCTTGGATCCAAAAGGGCACTAACGGTTTTTAGTTTGTTGTCGTTAAAACTATCCACTGGATTTATTTGCCAGACGATACCCACCAGCTGGCGTTTGCCAAAAGGCACCAACACCCTTGCACCAACTTTCACATGGGTAGGATCGTCAGTTTCCAGTTGATAATCAAAATGTTGGCGCAGCGGCACCGGTAGGGCAACACGAACAATCAGCACAGTTAAATTCCGCGGACAAACTCCCTGCAGTGTACAAAGCGGGATGCACCCTGAACAGGGCTATTTCTGTTGTAGCTTCTGGTACTGAGCTTTTTTTCTGCAGACGGTTTTTTTTGTTGAATAAGGCCTGCTGATCTATTAAGCTACGCGCCCTAATTTAACTGAAATACGTATGGTGTTTGACAGCAAGACTGATCAGATTGCGATACGGCCCAACGAGGTAAGCCATGAAACCAGGTATCCACCCGGAATACAAAGAAATCACTGCAACCTGTACTTGCGGTAATGCATTCAAAACAAGTTCAGCTCTGTGCAAAGACATCCACTTGGACGTTTGCTCAGCTTGCCACCCGTTCTACACTGGTAAGCAAAAAGTTCTGGACGTAGGTGGTCGTGTTGACCGCTTCAAAAAACGTTTTGCGGTACTGGGTGCCAAATAATCCGGCTTCCCGTTGTAAAACAGCAAAAAGGCACTCCGGTGCCTTTTTTGTTGGTTGCAATTTGGCAATTTACTGAATCAAGCCGCCTGGCTACAGCCTGTTGTTGCTCGCAGGTCTACAACTTCATCTTTTTGTTTTGAGTACTGTTTTCTTTCATTCGCTATAACAGCTTCCTGCTAACACTGCACTTGTGCAAAAAAATTCCTCTGCATAAGAAAAAGAAAATTATGCAAATTTTTTTCTATTCGCTATTGCTTTATATTTTTGATTTTAAACAAGTTTTACCTGTCTGTTTTGCAGTGTACTGCATAAATATCAACAACCTTTCATTATCCATCTGGCCGTTTATGCATCTATATTGCATGGTTAATAATAAGCACCATCACTGGTCATACCTCCCTCTGAAATACTGCTTGGTTTCGTCAGAAAAACTTGTTATAAACCCTAAGACGCTGAAATTTGCACAAATTATGTGCAGCACAAAGGGCGGGTATCGGTGCATGGTTTTTGGCCGGTAGCTGGTGTGCAAATTGTCTGAAAGTGCAGCTGTTCCTACACCAGTGGTACGATCAGAAAGTTAATGATTTGATTCAGCGGGTCTGCTTATTAGAATGAGCGGCCTTTTGCGCAGCACCTTCGCAAAAAAATGGCAAAAGATTGGCAAATACAACTAAATGCCCAAAGGGCTAAGCGTCAGGACACTCTTACCATGTCAGATTTCAGAGAACAAGCACTGCGGTATCATGCCGAACCTAAGCCAGGCAAAATCAGTATTGAGATTAGTAAACCGGCCGAAACGGTGAAAGATTTGGCGCTGGCGTATAGCCCGGGTGTGGCTGAGCCGGTGCGGGAAATTGCCGCCAATCCGGACGACGTTTACAAATACACCGCCAAAGGCAATCTGGTGGCTGTGATCACCAACGGTACCGCTATTTTAGGTTTAGGCAATTTAGGCCCTATGGCTTCAAAACCGGTGATGGAAGGTAAAGCGTTGTTATTTAAACGTTTTGCGAACCTTGATTCGATTGATATTGAAGTGACGCACCGCACTACTGAAGAATTTATTAATACTGTTGCCAATATTGCCGACACCTTTGGTGGTATTAACCTTGAAGATATTAAATCGCCTGAATGTTTTGAAATTGAAAAAGAGCTGATTAAACGCTGCAATATTCCGGTGTTTCACGACGACCAGCACGGCACCGCTATTGTCACAGCAGCTGGCCTGTTAAACGCTTTGGAAATTCAGGGCAAAGATATCCGTAAAGTCACTATCGTTTGTATGGGCGCCGGTGCTGCCGCTATTGCCTGTATGGAATTGCTGATTAAATGTGGCGCCAAACGTGAATACATTTATATGCTCGACACTAAAGGTGTAATTCACACCCGCCGTGAAGATTTAAACAAATACAAAACCTTATTTGCCAATAACACCGACAAACGCACGCTGGAAGATGCACTGGACGGCGCTGATGTATTTGTGGGTGTGTCGGGCCCGGACGTATTGCCGCCACAAGCGCTGAAGTTAATGGCGGATAAACCGGTAATTTTTGCCTGCTCTAACCCGGATCCGGAAATTAAACCTGAGCTGGCGCATGCCGTGCGTTCAGATTTAATTATGGCTACAGGCCGTTCGGATTATCCAAATCAGGTAAACAACGTGTTGTGTTTCCCTTTTATTTTCCGTGGTGCGCTGGACGTGCGTGCCAGTGTGATCAACGACGAAATGAAAGTGGCGGCGGTAGAAGCCATCCGCAAAATTGCCAAAGAGCCGGTGCCGGAAGCCGTGTTGGTGGCGTCCCAGGTGAAAAGCCTGGAGTTTGGCAAAGAGTATATTATTCCAAAACCTATGGACCCACGCTTGTTGCCAAGAGTGGCCAAAGCTGTGGCTGACGCAGCTGTTGCTTCAGGCGTTGCCCGTATAGCCATGCCAGATGGTTATATGCAGCAATAAACCGCTGTAGTTAAAAACGCAAAAAAGAAACCCGCCAATTGGCGGGTTTCTGCATTCTGTTGATTTGTGTTTATTGTATTTTCTGACTCTTGGAATTTTTAGTGGTGAGTCAGATTATTCTTCGTCAGATTCAGCTTCCTGAATAACCGGAATTGGTTTGCCCATGCTGGTCAGAATGTTACGCACTTCCACCGGAATCTGATGTGGGTTGTCTTTGCGTAAGTCTTCATCGGCTGGCAGTGGCTGACCGGTAAAGGCATGCAAAAAAGCTTCACATAATAATTCGCTGTTGGTGGCATGACGTAAGTTATTGACCTGACGGCGGGTTCTTTCATCAGTCAGCACTTTTAATACATTCAGCGGGATAGAAACGGTGATTTTTTTCACCTGCTCAGATTTTTTGCCGTGTTCGGCATACGGGTGAACGTATTCACCATTCCACTTAGCCATAGTTGTACCTTGATTGTTTTTTTAAGTTGCGTAGCGCATTTTGGGCCGGAATTTTACTTCTTTATACGACGGGACACAAACAATGCGCAAGAAATAATCATTGTAGACGTCTAAATGTTTTGACTTCTCATTTTTGGCAAGTATACTTTTAGACGTCTAAACGCCTATATAAGTTTGAGGTTAACTATGTCGAACCGCCACTCCGCCACTATTACCGCCCGCGCTGGCATAGCGCAGGATCCGGCTTATGGCTCTGTTACTCCACCTTTATACTTAACTTCAACTTACGAATTAAAAGCTTTTAAACAGCCGGGCAAATACGATTATTCGCGCTCCAATAACCCAAGCCGCGACTTATTGGGTGATGCTTTAGCTGAATTAGAAGGCGGCGCCAAAGGTTTAGTGACCAGCACCGGCATGTCAGCCTGTTTATTGGCACTGCAGCTGCTAACACCCCAGGACACGCTGGTGATCCCACATGATTGTTACGGTGGTAGTTACCGTTTGTTTGTCAATCTGGCTAACCGTAAACAAGCTTTTAAAGTAGTGATTGTTAATTTTCAGCAAAACGACTGGAAAGCACTGGTGCAAAACGCCAAACCAAAAATGATTTGGCTGGAAACACCGAGCAATCCATTGCTACAAATCACTGATGTCAAAGCGGTCTGTGATTTTGCAAAAAACCTCAATGCGTTGGTGGTGGTGGACAACACTTTTTTATCGCCGGTGTTACAACAACCGCTGCAACTGGGCGCTGACATTGTGGTGCATTCCACCACTAAATATTTAAACGGCCACAGCGATATTGTTGGTGGTGCGCTGATTGCCAAAGATCAGGCCATTGGTGATGAATTGAAATGGTGGGCCAATTGTTTAGGGGTTACAGGCGGCGCTTTTGACGCTCACTTAACCTTGCGGGGCATTCGTACTTTATTGCCAAGAATGAAAGCCCATCAGGAAAACGCTGCGCTGGTGGTGGAATTTCTGCAGCAGCAAACACTGGTGGCCAAAACTTATTATCCCGGCCTGAAAGACCATCCGGGTCATGCCATTGCCAAAGCCCAACAAAACGGTTTTGGTGCCATGGTCAGCTTTGATTTAGCGGCTGATGAAGCTTATTTACCGGTGTTTTTCAGCGCTTTACGTTGTTTTACGCTGGCACAGTCTTTAGGGGGCATTGAAAGTTTAATTTGCCACCCAGGCTCCATGACCCACGCTTCTATGGATGCCGCCGCGCAAAAAACGGCCGGTATTGGCCCAACCTTAATTCGTTTATCTGTGGGCATTGAAGACCCAAGAGATTTATTGGCCGACTTAGCTCAGGCTTTTGCGGCTGTGGCTTTGGCTATTGAGGCCGACGGCAAACCGCATTCTGGCAACACTGCTGGCAGCACCACTGCCGACGCCGGCACTCAGGTTGTTGCGACAACTGCAGCGGCAAAACACCATGATGCCGGACGCCAAAATGCGGCAGAAGCTGAACAGTCTTTTCGTTTAAATCCGGCGCTGGCCGCTTTCTGGTGAGTTTTATGACCGTCTTATCGTCAGTTTCTTCAACGAATTCAGCAGCCTCTGTGCTGGTGGTGCATAAATTTGGTGGCAGCAGTTTAGCCTCAAGCGAGCGGTTTCATGCGGTGGCCGACATTTTGCTGCCGCAAGCTCAGGCTTCAGCTTTTGTGGTGGTTTCGGCGCCGGGTGATACCACAGACCATTTGCTGGCGCTGCTCGACTGCGCTACTGACACCTCAGCGTTTGAACTTCAGTACCAGCAGTTGGCACAACAATTACGTTTGCTGGTTAGCCGCACTTTAACTGCTGCTACTGCACCTTTAGTGTTAAATGAGCTGAACCATTGGCTGGCGGCTATTCCGGCTTTGGTGTTGGCAGGTCAACACAACGATGTGCTGGCAACAGGCGAAAAACTGTCGGCCTTGTTGCTGAGCTTTTTATTGCAGGAACGTGGTGTTGCCGCCAAAGCGATAGATGCACGCGACTTTTTAAAACTGTCTGGCCAGCAGGTGTTATGGCAAGAATCACAAGCTTTGTTAAAACCGCTGTGTATAAACGGTTTTAATGTGGTGACTGGTTTTATTGCCCGCAATGAAGCAGGCGACAGCATTACCCTTGGCCGTAATGGCAGTGATTATTCCGCCACTATTTTGGGTCGGTTGGTGCAGGCGCAAAGTATTAATATCTGGACAGATGTGGATGCCATTTATAGTGCAGATCCACGTAAAGTGCCTTCAGCCCGGGCTTACCGTCAGGTGCCTTTTGCTCAGGCCACGCTATTGGCGCAATTGGGTAACCCTGTGTTGCATGCCAAAACGTTAAGCCCGTTGCATGATTATGCCGCAGAATTGGTGGTACGCAGCAGTTACGAGCCGGAGCAGCCTGGTTGTAAAGTCAGCCGCCAGGCCGCGATAGAAGTGCAGTTTGTCACTGATTTAAACGATGTGGTGCTGGTCACTTTGCCAAAAGGCGTGGTGCTAAAGGCCGAAGTTGTTGCGGCCAGCTTGCAGCTGACAGTGTTTGCAGTGCCTGGCGATAACAACTCCTGGGTCGTTGCGCAAAAAAATCTAGATATTTTATTAAGTTATCTGGGTCAGCAACAGATTTACCCCAGAGTCAGCAGTGAACAATATCAGGCTGTTGCCTGGGTAAAGCCAGCTGCTAAACAACAAAAACAGTTGTCGTTGCAGGCCGCGCATTGGCTGGAGCGGCAACAACCGGCTTTTAGTTTTGCCAACCACGAATTAGCGCTTTGGTTATTTGCACCCGCTTTAACAGCAAGAGAACTCACCGAATTTCATCAGCTGCTGTTGCCAACACAGGTGCGGCTGAATGTGGTCGTCGCCGGCACTGGTAATGTTGGTGCTGAATTTTTGGCGTTATTGGCCAAACAACAACAGGCTTTTGCCGGGCAAATTGAATTAAAACTGGCGGGTGTGCTGAATTCGCGCCAGGCCTGTTTTAGTGACGAGCTGAATGTGCACAACTGGCAGCCGCAGTTAGCGGCGGCGCCTTTGTATCAAAAACAGGATTTACTCGATTATTTAACAGCCTTGCCAAGCCCAAAAGTGTTGGTGGACATCACACCAAGTAAAACTTTTGCTGAAGCTTATGCCGACTTTGTGCAAACAGGTTGTCACTTAATCAGCGCCAATAAACAAGGGGTAACCTTACCGCTGGCGCAATATCAGCATATCGCCGCTACTGTTGCCGAGCAGCAGGTCAGCTGGTTGGCCAATACCACTGTTGGCGCTGGTTTACCGGTGCAACGTATTTTGCAGGAGCTGCAAAGTTCCGGTGATCATATTCAGCAAATCAGCGGCATTTTTTCCGGTACTTTGTCCTGGTTGTTGTGTAAATACGACGGTAGTGCGCCTTTTTCTGACTTTGTGTTACAGGCGCAGGCCGAAGGTTTAACAGAGCCGGATCCACGTGACGATTTATCCGGCAAAGATGTACAACGTAAATTGCTGGTACTGGCGCGTGAGCTGGGTTTAACACTGGATATCAATGATATAGAACTGACGCCTTTATTACCTCAGGGTTTGGAGCAGGGTAGCTGGGATGATTTCTGGCTGGAGCGCGACACCCTCAACAATGTTATGGCTGCTACTTTTGCCAAAGCTGAAGCGGCCGGCAATAAATTACGTTATGTCGCTACTTTAACAGTGACAGCCCAAGGTCCTAAAGCCAATGTGCAGTTACTGGAAGTTGCGCCTGAACATCCGCTGGCTGCCATTCAGGCGTGTGACAATGTATTTGTCATTGAATCCGACTGGTATCAGGCCAATCCGCTGGTGCTCAAAGGCCCTGGCGCCGGCCGCTTGGTGACAGCAGGTGGTATTCACGCTGATTTGGCCATTTTGGCACGCCAGCAAATGGCTGCGGCAAAAGCGGCACGACATAGTCAGGCGCAAGCAGCTGCCTGGGCCAATGAAAGAGCCTGAGCGCCAGGCATACAACTGTTGCCGCTTTTGGCCGACATTTGTTCCCGATAACGGCAAATATTTGCCGTTATTTTTTTGTGCACCGATCTGGAATGATCCGGCCGGATCAGTGAGGTTAGAGGTTTTTTTAAGCTAAATAAACCATTTTAATTCATTTACTTACTGGTTTTTTATTGCTGTTTTTACCAACGCCAAATTTTTGTCAGCAGATCATGGCGCAGTTGTTGCTAAATAGTATTTGCCGTTGTTACCGACTCGCTTAAGAAGACTCGGAAATGGGCACAAATTTTTCGAGAAGTCTAACAAATAAACTTACAAATTAGGGATTTACTCATCATGCAAATCAATGCACAATCAGGCGTCAACTCGCCATTATTCGACGTTCAAACGAAAAAAAATACGGCGTTAGAAAAACAGCCATTACCGGCAGCTCAGGACAAAGTCACTTTGTCTGCTGAAGCTTTAGCGCTGGCAAGTGGTGGTGGTCAGGTACAGACTTTGGGCACTAGCTGGCCAAAATGGCCAACTATTCCTGCCTAATAAGTTGAGGTTTACGTGCATGAGATAAAAGGATTGGTTGCCAATATCAGTGTTGTATTGCTTTGCGCATTTTTTTTGGCAGCCACTTTTATCTTGCGTGACGATCAACTTCAGGTTGCTGGTGTTACAGTTTTATCCGTATTGCTGATTGCATTTTTAGGCAGAAATAAAAATGCAATCTACCCAACCCTCGCCATAGTGCTTTTTATCCGCTTTGCTGAGTTCCTGCTGGGTTTTTTACTGATGGATTCGTTGCCTCTCACTTATTTACTTGTGACCGGCCTGGTCGATCTGCTGTTTGCGTTTTTGCTGGTGCATTACCATATGGATCCGGCGCTGCATAAATTGTTTAAATCGCAGCCGCAGCGTGGCCATTATCCTCAGGTGTATCTGATTGCTTTTTTACTGGCATTTTCTTCTTTGTATCATGTACTTGGCTCAGCCGAACTGATGATCCATCTGATGGATAAAACCGTTTTTGGTGAAAACATACCATTTTTCTTTAGCACCGGCCCTATTGTTGCTATAGGCATCCGGCTGCTGGTTGATTTAACTGTCTGGAGTTTGTTGTTGGCACCGGGTCGTATTCGTTTGCCGGCCAGGGTGCAACGCTGGCTCAACCCTTAAGTCGCTGTTTTTTTAGTCTCTGCGACTAAAGTATCCTTGTAAATCAAAAATTTCCGCAAGATTTTCGGTTATGCTTGCAGCTTCTGACCATGTTTTTTTCAGGGGCGGCTTATGTCTCATCGCGCTTATCTGTTTTCTTTACGAATGGGTCATGCTTTAAGGGATGCGGCGGCGGAAGGTTATGGCCGGCAGCAACTGGGCAAAGATCTGCTGGCAGGTGTTACTGTTGGTATTATTGCTATTCCTTTGGCCATGGCACTCGCCATTGCCAGTGGTGTGCCGCCTCAATATGGTCTTTACACCGCTATTATTGCCGGTTTTATTATTCCGCTTTGTGGTGGCTCGCGTTTTAGTGTGTCCGGGCCTACTGCTGCTTTTGTCGTTATTTTGTATCCGGTCGCGCAAAAATATGGTTTGGCTGGTTTATTGATAGCCACAACCTTGTCCGGCGGCCTGCTGGTGATGATGGCGATGCTCAGGCTTGGCCGTTTTATTCAGTATATTCCGGAAGCTGTAACCCTGGGTTTTACCGCTGGTATTGCTGTTGTTATTGCAACTCTGCAAATCAAAGACTTATTTGGCTTGCAGCTGGCCGCCATGCCCGAACATTACATCGAAAAATTACATGCCCTGATGTTAGCGGCCGACAGCGCCCATTGGCCCAGCATGCTGGTTGCCGGCGTCACTTTGTTGGTGATGTTTAAATGGCCCGCATTAAAGCTGCCTATTCCGGCCCATTTGCCGGCAGTACTGGCCGGTACTATTACCGCTCTAGTGCTGAACTGGTTTTCGTTGCCGGTTGAAACTATTGGCAGCAGATTTCAATACCACACGCTGGATGGCGGTACTGCCATGGGCATTCCGGATATGTTGCCAAGTTTTAGCTGGCCCTGGCAACAACCGGGCGCCGATGGCCAACTGCTCGTCTGGAGCTCGCAGATGGTGAAAGATTTGCTGGCAGCTGCTTTTGCCATGGCCATGTTGGGGGCAATTGAATCTTTGTTATGTGCTGTGGTGCTCGATGGTATGACAGGGCGGCGCCACAGCGCCAACAGTGAGTTGTTGGGGCAGGGCATTGGCAATCTGATAGCGCCGTTTTTTGGTGGTATTACCGCAACTGCAGCTTTGGCGCGTTCTGCCGCAAATGTGCGGGCCGGGGCACAGTCGCCCGTTGCTGCTATGGTGCATGCGCTGGTGGTATTGTTGGCGCTGTTGTTATTGTCTAAATGGCTGGCTTATTTGCCGATGGCGGCTATGGCGGCTTTATTGCTGGTAGTGGCCTGGAATATGAGTGAAGCCGGTAAAGCGCTGCATCTGATTAATACAGCACCACGCAGTGACATCTGGGTTTTTACCGTTTGTTTTTCTTTTACCGTGTTGTTCGACATGGTGATAGCCATTACCAGCGGCATCATTATTGCGGCGCTGCTCTTTGTAAAAGAAGTGGCAGAGATGACCAAGGTCACAGACGTGACTGAAAGCCCAAAACTGGTGCCGGAAAAACTGGCGGAAGGTCACAAGGTATTTCGTATTAGCGGACCTTTGTTTTTTGCCGCAGCAGACAGGGTTTTTGGTGAGTTGTCGCAGCTCAGTAAAAATCAACAAAGTGTGGTGCTGCTGATGGACGGGGTATCGTTATTAGACTCTGGGGGTTTGGTGGCTTTGGACAAATACATCAGCGCCTGCGATAAAATAAATTGTCATATTCTGCTGGTAGATCTGCAGTTTCAACCGCTGAAAACGCTGGCTAAAGCACGGATCCGGCCGGTAGACGGATTATTGTCGTTTTATGCAACCTTGCCTGAGGCTTTAAGGTTATTACCAAAAAAACAACTCCACTCCCAGGATGAAGAGCACAACACCTTAACAGATTCAGGGCTTTAACTGTGGTTTGCATAACAAAATCACTGTCAGCTGAATAGGCCACTGCTACTTTTGGCCAAGCAGTGGCTAGCCGCAACAAGCTGTACCGCCGGGGAGGCTGATGCAGCTGGTGGTACGCTGTTTTTACCCCTTAACCACACACAATAACAAAACGCCTTCTGCTCCTGCGCTGGTTTATACCCTGGTTGTTGTCATCGAAAAATTAAAAAATTTCAGCTAGCCTTAGCCGCAGATAAAAGATCTATGCCTGTCAGTTGTTGTATTTGGAATTAATTAATATAAATTCACAAAAACAGCATAATAATTCTTGAAAGTGCATGATTGACTCAGTACACTGGCCGCAGTTTGTTGCGAAGCCCGTGTTGTATTCGCTTATTTTTGGAGATCGACAGCTGATGCCGTCTGTAGTGTCTGACAAAACTCTTATTCGTAGTGCCGTACTTGGCGCTGCCGGTTATAGCGGCGCTGAACTTTGCGCTTTATTAACCAGAAACCCTTACTTTGAGCTCTGCTTTGCTTATGCCTCTGCCGGCCGCAAAGCAGAGCCTTTTTCTTCGCTCTATCCACGTTTCCAGCAACAAGTGAATGTGTTGGTTGAGCCCTGGACTGACGACGAAATTGCCCGCATCACTGGATTGGTAGATGTGGCCTTTTTAGCCCTGCCACACGAAGCCAGTGAAGAAGTAGCGCCAAAATTAATGGCTGCAGGTATTGTCGTTGTCGATTTGTCGGGTGCTTTCCGGTTAAAACAGGCCGACCTTTATCCAAAATTTTATGGCTATGAGCATCAGCATCCGGCGCTTTTAGATGAAGCTGTGTATTCATTAATGGAATGGTTGGACAAGCCGTTACCCCAGCTGATTTCTGTGCCTGGTTGTTACCCTACAGCCTGTACCCTGGCGTTATTACCTTTGTTAAAAGCCGGTTTAGTGGCGGATGGTTGTATTCCGGTCATCAACGCCACCAGCGGCGTGTCAGGTGCTGGCCGCAAAGCGGCGCTCAACACTTCATTTTGTGAAGTGGGCCTCAATGCTTATGGCTTTTTTAAACACAGACACAGACCAGAAATTGAACAAAATTTAGGGCGTAAAGTGGTGTTCACGCCACATTTAGGTAACTTTAAACGCGGTATTCTGGCCACCAGCGTGGTCACACTCAAAGCCGGTGTAACTGCCGAACAGGTGAAAGCCGCTTTTGTGGATGCTTATGCCAATAAACCGCTGGTGCGGTTAACAGCAACCTCACCCAATGTGGCCGATGTAGAAGGTTCGCCATTTTGCGATATTTTCTGGCAACAGGACGGCGAGCAGTTAGTGGTGGTTTCTGCCATTGATAATTTACTCAAAGGCGCAGCAGCTCAGGCCATGCAGGCAGCAAACGTGAAGTTTGGTAAAGCTGAAACCGCAGGTTTGTTTGCTTTTGAAAAAGCAGGAGTGCTGTGATGAGTGAGCAAACACAAAACAACGCTAAAACACCCTTAGTCTTAAAAATGGGCGGCCGGCTGTTACAGGACAACAATGCTTTAGATGCGTTATTAAAAGTAGTGGCACAACTTTCTAGCCAATACCCGATAGTGCTGGTGCATGGCGGTGGTGATCAAGTCGACAGCTGGCTGGCTACTTTTGGTTTTAGCACCCAGAAGATTGATGGTCAGCGGGTGTCACCAAAAGAACAAATGCCGGTAATTACAGGGGCACTCGCTGGTGCGGTGAATAGCCTGATGGTGTCACGGGCGCAGCTGCAAGGTTTAAAAGCGGTAGGTTTAACCTTAGCTGCCGGTCAAAGCCTGAAGTTTGATATCAATGAAAAACTGGGTGCCGTAGGCATTGCCAAAGCCAATGACGGCACTTTAGTCAACACCTTATTACGAAGTGGTTTTGTGCCGGTATTTAGCTCTATTGGCCAAAGTGACAACGGCGATTTACTGAACGTCAACGCCGACTTAGCAGCCGCCGCTATTTGCCAGTTGGTGCAAGGACAGTTGGTGTTATTAACCGACGTGCCTGGCATTCTGGACGCTGATGGCAAACTCATCAGCACACTGGATGGCAAAGGCGCGCAGGCGCTGGTTGATAGTGGTGTGATTAAAGGCGGCATGAAAGTGAAGTTAGATGCCGCTTTGGAAACTGCGGCAGCCCTTCGACGATCCATCGTTGTTGCCGGCTGGCAGCAACCCAATGATTTGTTAAAACTGATGCAACATCAAGCAGTAGGAACCTGCATCAGTGAATAAGGGGGCGTTTCGAATCATCGGGAAACCCTCAACCCCACTGAAATCCGCTATTACGAAGGTCTGACGCTGTTAGACCGTCGGGCCGATTTCCCCAATAAGGAAGCCGCAGCGCGGTCAAGCAGTGTGAGTTATGAGTCAATTAAAACAGCTGTTATGTTTAGCTGAACTGGATCAACAACAATTGGCGGGCTTGCTGGATTTAGCCCTCGAGATTAAACAACACCCAAACAACTACAGCAACGCCCTCAAAGGCAAAAGTATTGCCTTGTTGTTTGAAAAACCTTCGTTGCGTACCCGCGTCAGTTTTGACGTAGGTATCAACAAACTTGGTGGTCACAGTGTCTATCTGGATCAACAAAATGGCGCTATGGGCGTGCGCGAGTCGGTGGAAGATTTCGGCAGCAATTTAGCCTGCTGGACTGACGCTATAGTGGCGCGGGTGTATTCACAACAAAGCCTGATTAAACTGGCACAAAGCAGCAAAAAGCCGGTGATTAATGCACTGAGCGACTTGTACCATCCATGTCAGGCGCTGGCGGATTTACTGACACTGAAAGAGCAATTTGGCGATTTATCCAAAGTGCATCTGGCTTTTGTTGGTGATGGCAATAATGTCTGTCATTCTCTGATGTTAGGCGCTGCCATTATGGGTATGACTTTAACAGTAGTGACACCACCAGGTTTTGGCCCTGACGCTCACGTGCTGCTCAGAGCTCAGGCTTTAGCACAGGAAAGTGGCGCTAAACTGACGCTGAGTCAGCATGTGTCGTCTGCCGCTGGTGCTGATGCTTTGTATACCGACACCTGGATGTCGATGGGCAATAAAGCTGATCCTGCTGATGTTGAAAAAACTTTTGCCCCTTATCAAATTAATACCGCTGTGATGCAGCGGCTGGCAGTGAAAAACTTTATGCACTGCCTGCCGGCGCATCGTGGCCATGAAGTGACCAGCGAAGTGCTGGACAGTGACTATTCTTTGGTGTTGCAGCAAGCGGAAAACCGTATGCATGCACAAAATGCTGTTTTAGTAAGTTTATTTGCCTGAGGCCGAACATGAGTGATGCAAAACAAAACGTGAAAAAAGTGGTACTGGCGTATTCCGGTGGTTTAGATACTTCAGCCATTGTGCCTTGGCTGAAAGACAACTACGACTGCGAAGTCATTGCTTTTGTGGCTGATGTTGGCCAGGGCGCCGAAGATTTAGCCGGTGTGGAAGAAAAAGCCATTAAATCCGGTGCCAGCAGCTGTTATGTGGTGGATTTACGCGAACAGTTTGTCAAAGAAGTGATTTACCCAACGCTCAAAGCCGGTGCTGTCTACGAAGGCCAATATTTGCTCGGCACTTCGATGGCGCGGCCTATTATTGCCCGTGCTCAGGTTGAGCTGGCATTAAAGTTAGGTGCTGATGCTTTATGCCATGGTTGCACTGGCAAAGGTAATGACCAGGTGCGTTTTGAAGGTGCTTTTGCTGCTTTAGCACCACAGCTGAAGGTGATAGCGCCATGGCGTGAGTGGGAATTTAATTCCCGCCAGTCACTTCTCAATTACCTGGCCGAAAAAAACGTACCGACTACAGCTACAGCCACCAAAATTTACAGCCGTGACGCCAACTTATTCCATATTTCGCACGAAGGTGGCGAGCTGGAAAATCCGTGGAACGAGCCATCGGATCAAGTCTGGATGTGGACCAAGTCACCAGAGCAAGCACCCGATAAAGCTGAATATTTACAGCTGAGTTTCGAAAAAGGCGAATTAACCGCTATTAACGGCAATGCGGTTGGCGCAATCGAAGCTATTGAACAGCTGAACGCCATTGGCTCTGAGCATGGTGTGGGCCGTATTGATATCGTTGAAAACCGCCTTGTCGGCATGAAATCGCGTGGTTGTTATGAAACACCTGGCGGCACTATTATCGTGGCTGCACTGCGTGCACTGGAGTCCCTGGTTTATGACCGCACTTCGCTGAAGTACCGTGAAGAAGTGGGTTTAGAAGTGGCACAATTGGTGTATGACGGCCGTTGGTTTACGCCGTTAAAAGATGCGTTATTTGCCGCTTCCAACTCACTGGCCGAACAACTGACCGGTGATATTGTGGTGAAACTCTATAAAGGCCAGGTGACAGTTGCCAAACGCCGTTCACCCAACAGCCTGTATTCAGAAGCTTTTGCCACTTTTGACGGTGATGAAGTATATAACCAGAAAGATGCCGCCGGTTTTATCCGTTTGTATTCTTTAGCCAGCCGTATCCGGGCGTTGCATACTAAATAACCAGATCTTGTACGCCGGTTTTGGCCGGCAATAATCAGTTAAGCAGCGGTTTCGACCGCTGTTTTTTAATCTACCCAAAATCATTGATGTTACAGCGCGGCGAAAAGCGAACGAGGCTGGAGTGCCAGTCCGACCCGGAGCATAGTGAGCTATGTGACTGGGGCGAGAGAGCGAAGGTAACAAAGCTGTAGTTTCAAGGATGAAGGGTAAAGAGAGGGCACAATCATGGCCATGTGGGGCGGACGTTTTCAGGAAGCCAGTCTGGATGAATTCCGGGCTTTTAATGACTCATTAAGATTTGATTATTTACTGGCGCAGCAAGATATTGCCGCATCACGCAGCTGGGCTGTCGGTTTGGCCGAAGCCGGTATTATCACGGCAGAAGAAGCAGCATTGTTAGATGGCGCTTTAGCAGAACTTGCGCTGGAAGTCGAAGCCAACCCAGAGTTACCGCTGCAAAGCAAAGAAGAAGATATTCATAGTTGGGTTGAAGCCAAACTTGGTGAAAAAATTGGTCATGCCGCTAAAAAGCTGCATACCGGCCGTTCGCGTAATGATTTGGTGGCAACAGATTTACGGCTCTGGAGCAAACTGAACGCCGGTTTAGTGCGTGATGCTTTGCAATCTGCCATTGGTGCATTGCTCACTTTTGCCCGTAGCCATTATGGTTTAGTGATGCCGGGTTTTACCCATTTACAGCGGGCACAGCCGGTGTTGGTCAGTCACTGGGCTTTGGCTTATGTTGAAATGTTCCGCCGTGATTTAAGCCGCATTGATGACGCGTTAAAACGCATGGATGTTTGCCCTTTGGGTTGTGGTGCTTTAGCAGGCACCGGTGTGTTGCTGGACAGAGTTGCAGTTGCCGAACGTTTAGGTTTTGCAGAAGCTGCGCGCAATAGCCTGGATGCAGTGTCGGACCGCGATTATGTAGTGGAGCTTTCCTCCGCTGCCAGTTTGTGTTTAACCCATTTATCGCGCTTATCAGAAGATGTGATTTTTTTCTGCTCCGGCGAAGCGGGCTTTTTTAAACTGGGCGATGCCATTTCTTCAGGTTCATCCTTGATGCCACAAAAGAAAAACCCCGATGTATTTGAGCTGCTACGCGGTAAAACCGGTCGGGTGCTTGGGCATTTAGTCGGTATTTTGCATGTGCTCAAAGGTCTGCCGCTGGCCTACAACAAAGATATGCAGGAAGACAAAGAAGGCTTTTTTGATTTAATGGCCACCTGGCAACAGTGTTTGCTGGTGCTTGCAACTGTGCTGCCACATTTGTCAGTCAATGCCGGCCAATGCCGTCGAGCCGCCGAGCTTGGCTACAGCAATGCCACTGATTTAGCTGATTATCTGGTGAGTAAAGGTGTCGCTTTCCGGGATGCGCATGAACTGTCCGGTGAGTTGGTGCTGAAAGCCTCAGCGCAGCAAAAACCGCTGGAAGCTTTAACACTCAGTGAGCTTAAAGCAGTTTCGCCGCTGATTAGCGACGACGTGTATGCCGCTTTAACCATCGAAGCGGGTCTTGCCAAAAGAGCGGCTTTGGGTGGCACTTCACCAGAGCAGGTTGGGGCAGCACTTGCTGCCACAGAAAGCTGGTTTGCCACTTTGTAGGGCTTTGCCTGGCTTTGTCGCAGTGCAACAGGCTTTATCATCCTAAATAGAAAAACCGGCCATGGCCGGTTTTTCTATTTTTATCCGCTGATAAGCTCAGCGAAGCAGCCAAACCTTAACGGAAAATATCAATTTCCGCCGGTTTTTGCTGATCCTGAGGCAAATCAGGATTTGTTGGATTGGCATATTGTGTTGGTTCTGTGCCTTGCTGGAAGAACTCAAAACTGCTGCTGTTATCCGTTGCCTGACTTAATAAACCGGTTTTATGGTCAATCCGCACCGACACTATACCAACCGGGGTTGGCGGGAATTTTTCCGGCAGATCTTTGAGCGCAACTTCCGCAAAATGTTGCCACGGCGGCAGCGCAGTGCGGGCGCCCGATTCACCCCCAGCCACCTGATCCACACCCAGATTGCTGTTCCATGCCGTTTTACCCAGTACACTTTCAGCGTCATCAAAACCAACCCAGCTGGTGATCACCAGATCCGGCGTAAAACCGGAAAACCAGGTGTCTTTCACATCGTTGGTGGTGCCTGTTTTACCGGATAAATCACGACGTTTCAGCGCCTTCAGGTTTTTGGCTGTGCCGTCCCAGCCGTCACCGCCCCAAATGGCGCTTTTCATTGCTTCGGAAATTAAAAATGCGTTTTGGGCAGAAATCACTCTGGGCGCAAATTCAGCTGTTGCTTTGATGTCAGCTGCAGTCTCGTCTTGTGCTGGCTCAGTTGCGGCTTGTGCATTTTCAGCCGCTTGCAAAGTGGCTTCGGCAGCGGCAACTTCGGCACAGTTGTCACATACCTGCACTGCTTTATGTTCGTAAATCAGATTGTTCTGATCGTCCAGAATCTTGGTAATCACATAAGGTTTCACCAAATGGCCGCCATTGGCAAAAACGGCATAACCAGTGGCCAGTTCCAGCGGTGTTAATGAAGCAGAGCCTAAAGCCAAAGTCTGGTTGCGGGGTAAATCTGATTTATGAAAACCAAACTTAGCTAAGTGATTGATGGTGTGATCAATACCAACACCACTGATCAGCCGCACCGACACCACGTTTTTTGATTTTGCCAAGGCTTCACGTAAACGGATAGGGCCGTCATAAACATCAGGTGAGTTTTTTGGTCGCCAGGCGGTGCCTGAGCCAGCATCCCATTCATGAATAGGCGCATCGTTCACAATAGAAGCCAGGGTATAACCATGTTCCAGTGCTGCTGAATAAATAAAAGGTTTTATATTGGAACCAACCTGACGGTTGGCCTGGGTCACCCGGTTAAACTGGGTCAAACCAAAACTATAACCGCCGACTAAAGCACGCACAGCACCATCTTGTGGATCCAGTGCCACCAATGCACTACTGGCTTGTGGCAGCTGGCTTAAACGCCAGTTACCCTGTTGTTCACGCAGATACACCAACATGCCAGGGGCAAGGATCTGGCCGGCATTTTTCGGCGGATTGGCCTGGCGTTCATTACTGATATAAGCCCGCGCCCATTTCATACCATCCCAGTCCAGCTCAATTTTGCGGCCACCGGACAGCATCAGTTCTGCAGACTGTTGCTTAACCTGTGTCACCACTGCTGGCTGCAGTTTTTCAATAGAATCCTGCTCATCCAGATAAGCCAAAATGGCCTCATCGGACAAGCGTTTATCTTCAGTAAAACTAAAACTGCCGTCAGCGTTTTCCTGTTTGACTGCAGGCCAGACCACAGCAACAGGGCCACGGAAGCCATGGCGTTCATCGTAGTTATGCAAATTTTGTTGTAATGCAGCAACGGCGCGCGCCTGCTGAGCAGAATTTACAGTAGTAAATACCTGAAAACCTTTGGAATAGGCTTCGTCTTCGCCATAAGTATCAACCACTTCCTGCCGCACCATCTCGGCTAAATAGGGTGCTGACGCAGTAATTTGGGCGCCATGTAATTTAGAGACAATAGGCGCCTGCACTGCTTCGTCATGTTGCTGTTGCGTGATATATCCCACAGTAAGCATACGACCAAGCACTATATTACGGCGGGCTCTGGCCCGGCTTGGTGAGCGCACCGGATTTAATACTGAAGGGGCTTGCGGCAAACCGGCAATAATGGCAATTTCAGATAAAGTCAGATCCTGAATATTTTTACCAAAATAAACCTGAGCTGCAGCGCCAACCCCAAAAGCACGTTGTCCCAATTCAATCCGATTCAGGTACAACTCCAGTATTTCATCTTTTGTCAGCAGCTCTTCAATATGAAATGCTAAAAAGATTTCTTTTATTTTGCGGATTATTTTCTTTTCCCGACTGAGGAAAAACAATCTGGCTAACTGTTGGGTAATAGTGCTGGCACCCTGACTATAATCGCCTGTTGTGGCAACCACTGTGGCAGCGCGGAATACACCAATGACATCAATGCCCGGATGTTCATAAAAACGCGCATCTTCGGTCGCAAGTACCGCCTGGATCAATAAAGGTGGTATTTCGTTGATCTTCAGAGGGATCCTGCGCTTCTCACCAAATTGTGAGATCAGCTCACCATCCTGACTGAATACGCGCATAGGCGTTTGCAGCCTGACATCCTTGAGGGTTTCAACACTTGGCAGATCATCTTTTAAATAGATGTAGCTGCCAAATATCAAAGTTACGCCCAGGATCGCGCCGCTGAGGGTAATTATTACCAGTTTTTTAAGCCAAGACACTGAATAGCCCCAATTTTTACTCCCATTTACCAAAATAGGCTGCTAGTATAAATTTATTAGCAGTCGTTAAAGCGCTTTAGATCCGTTTTAAAAACGACTAAGCTAGAAATCAAAACCATAATAATCATAAATTTGATACGGCCGCAGGAAGCTATGATAAATCGCCTGTTTCATACAAAAAACCCTTTAATCCTGGGGGTAGACATTGGTGCCCACACCGTGAAGGCTGTATTACTCAGTCAGCATGGTGCGCATTATAAAGTAGAAGCCTTTGCAATTGAACCTATGATTAAAGGATCGATGAATGAGCGCGAAATCCAGGACATCGAAGCCGTCGGCAATGTCATCAGCAAAATCCGCAAAAAAATCCCTAAATCAGTGAAGTTTGCTGCTGCTGCAGTGTCAGGTTCAACAGTGATCAGCAAAGTCATTTTTATGGACGCGAATTTATCTGACAACGAACTTGCCAGTCAGATTGAAGTTGAAGCAGACAGTTTAATTCCATACCCGCTTAGTGAAGTGAGTATGGATTTCGAAAAACAGGATTTAAATCCAAACGACCCGTCCAAGGTAAATGTGCTGCTCAGCGCAGCCCGTACCGAAAGTGTGCAGACCCGTGTCAGCGCATTGGATCAGGGTGGATTTACCGCAAAAGTTATCGATGTTGAAAGTTATGCATTAAGCCGCGCCGCCGAACTTTGTTATAAACAGTTACCGAGCGATGCGAAATCTAAGTTGGTTGCCGTGGTAGATATCGGCGCCACTATGACCTTACTCAGTATCATGGAAGGCGGCAAAACCCTTTACACCAGAGATCAGGTGTTTGGTGGTGAACAATATACCCGCAGCATAGTTTCTTATTACGGCAAAACATACGAAGAAGCGGAACAGGCAAAGGTCAACAACGACTTACCGCCGAACTACACTTTTGAAGTACTTGCCCCTTTCCAGACCATGTTATTGCAACAAGTTCGCCGTGGTATTCAGATGTATCTGACCACTTCAGGCCGTGACAATATCGATTACCTGCTGATTTCTGGTGGTACCAGTCTGATTGAAGGTGTGGATAAATTATTGACTGACGAACTGGGTATTCACACTGTTGTGGCCAATCCATTTTTAAATATGGACAGTGCCGCTTCAATTGACCGGGAGTTGCTTAATCAGGTCGCACCTCAATTGATGGTTGCCAGTGGTCTGGCGTTACGGAGTTTTTCGACATGGCATATATAAACTTATTGCCGTGGCGTGAAGCGCAGCGGAAACAACAACAAACACAGTTTATGACGATGCTCAGCATGGCGGGCATTTTAAGTTTTGCTGCTGTGTTTGGGTTAAGTGCAGTGTATAGCGCCAAGATTGAAGGTCAAAATAGTCGCAATGCGTATTTGCAGGGCGAAATTACCGTACTGGAACAACGTATTGTTGAGATCCGTGAACTGGACGAGAAAAAGAAAAACCTGCAAAAACGGATTGAACTGATCAGTCAGCTACAAAGCAGCCGGAACCTGGGTACCCAGATCATGGACGAAATTGCCGCAGTGGTTCCAGCCGGTGTTTATTTATCCAATCTGCAAAAGCAAGGCCCCTCTTTGTTGTTGGTTGGCAAAAGTGAATCAAATAACCGTTTGTCGAACATGATTCGTTCTGTTGAAAGTTCTGAGCTGTTAAAAGATCCATTGCTGGAGTTTATCGAAGCAGGTAAAGACCAGAGTCAGATCCTCAGTGATTTTAAAATCCACCTGAC
This sequence comes from Rheinheimera sp., assembly GCF_030824435.1. GTDB lineage: Bacteria > Pseudomonadota > Gammaproteobacteria > Enterobacterales > Alteromonadaceae > Pararheinheimera. The sequence continues at coordinate 43,842 of NZ_JAVBXS010000021.1, read as the reverse complement.
AGTCAAAGGTTTTGAAGCGGTGCAGGGTGAAGCCAAACCGGCAACTGCAAAACCAGGCACACCAGCGCAGGGGACGGCAAAATGAGCATGAATTTTAATCTGGATGAACTGAACAATCTTGATATGTCGGATATGGGCTCCTGGCCTTTAGCCGGTAAAGTCATAGTAATAGCTGTGTTGGCTATTCTGATTGCAACTTTAAGTTTTTTCTTGCTGGTTGATGACAAAATCACCCAACTGGGCGTTTCTGAGGCCAAAGAGCAGGAGCTGCGCCAGGTATACAGAGTGAAATATGCTTCAGCTGTAAATCTGGAACTTTATAAAAAACAAATGGTTGAAATGGAGCAAACCTTTTCTTACCTGTTAAAACAGTTACCTGCCACTCATGAAACACCGGGTTTGCTGGATGACATTACTTATGCAGGCACTTCAACAGGTTTAACCTTTGTGAAAATCAATTGGTTACCTGAAATTGAAAAAGACTTCTACACCGAACTTCCGATCAAAATTGACGTGGTGGGGGATTACCACCAGTTTGGTAATTTTGTTAGTGAAGTCGCCAAGCTGCCGCGTATTGTGTCTTTGCATGACTTTTCGGTCAGTACAGACAAAGAAGAACGCCTGGTTTTTAACGTGATTGCAAAAACTTATCGGTATAAGGAGGCTAAATAATGCGCCGTTCCTTACCGGTTTTAATCAGTTTGTTCTTGTTGCAAGGCTGTTATGATGATTTAACTGATATTCAGCAATTTATGAATTCAGTTAAAGCCAGCACGCCGGCGAAAATACCGCCGTTGCCTGAAGTGAAGCAATTTGTGCATATCAGTTACAAATCAGCAGAAAGCCGCAGCCCTTTTAGTGCGCCGCGACCTGAGGCTGTACAGGAAAAGTATGCGCAAATTCAGGACTGTTTGAGTCCGGATCCTTCAAGGCGGAAAGAGCCACTGGAGAAGTATGCTCTGGATAACCTGAAAATGCGTGGCACTTTGGGTGATCAGGACGATATCTGGGCGCTAATTGAAGCCTCTGACAAAACGTTACACCGGATCAGTAAAAACAACTACCTTGGTTTATTCCATGGTCGTGTCATTAATGTAGATCCGGCGCAAGTGGAATTACTGGAACTCATTCCTGATGGTGCAGGTTGTTGGAAAGAACGAACCACAGTACTGCAGATGGCCGAACCAGCAGCTGTAGCCAGCAAATAAGGTATGCGAGAGAAGCATGGAAAATACAACTAAAACAATCAAAAAAGTACCGGTCTGCCGTCGTTGGTTACTGGGTTTGCTGTTGCTGTCTGCCAGTCCGGCGATGGCGGTCCCGCTGCTGTACGATGTTCGCTATAACCCGTTAAGCACAGGTGAAACTGAAATCGAATTTGTGTTCGATGAAGAATTGCAGGCTGAACCTTCAGTTCAGGTACTCAATGATCCATCGCGTATTGAACTGACCTTTGAAGAAGCCGATTACGAAGAAAAACTGGCAGAAGTGGTCATTGATAAAGCCGGTGTACAAAAAGCAAAATCTGAGTTTTTTAACGAAGGTTTTAAAACGTCGATTTATCTGGATTATCTGAAGCTGTACCGCACCCGCGTTAAAGGCAATGTGTTTTATCTGCAGATTTCTGACAACCCGACCGAAGCAGGTCCTGGTCAAAGTGCTGACGTATTGCCAACTTATATCAACAAAGTGAACGCCATAGACTTCCGTCGTGGTGAAAAAGGCGAAGCCCGGGTGCTGGTGTTCTTAAAAGAGAACACTGCTGCGGTCGACGTTTCTGAAAAGCTCGGCAAAATTGTGGTTGAATTCCACAATACCGATATTCTGGAAGAGTTGCTGTATCAGCTGGATGTAATGGACTTTGGTACTGTGGTTAAAGGCATTGAAACCTTTAAAGAAGGTGCTTTAACCCGTCTTGTGATTGAACCGACCGAAGCTTTTAAATTTAACTACCAGCAAGTAGATAACATTTTCAGCTTAAGTGTGGAGAAAGACGAATCTGCCGTTGGTTTTATGGCTGGCGGGAAAGAATATAAAGGTCGTGCTATTTCTTTGAACTTCCAGGATATTCCGGTTCGTACTGTGCTGCAGATTATCGCGGACTATAACGGTTTTAACCTTGTCACCAGCGACTCTGTCAATGGCAATATCACCTTACGTCTGGACGGTACCCCTTGGGATCAGGCGCTGGACATCGTATTAAAAGTGCGTGGTCTTGATAAACGTATGGACGGCAATATCCTGATGGTGGCGCCAACTGACGAGCTGGCAGAACGTGAAGCCAAAGAGTTACAGGCCCGTAATAAAGTTGAAGAGCTGGAAGCTTTATACTCAGAATTTATTGCAGTGAACTACGCCAAGGCTGCTGACTTAGCCAACCTGCTGAGCAACAAAGACGCTTCTTTATTAACAGCCCGTGGTGTGGTGTCGGTGGACGACAGAACCAATACTATCCTGCTAAAAGATACAGCCAAAGCCATTGAAAACGTACGCCGTTTAGTTGAGCGTTTAGATGTGCCGGTGAAACAAGTACTGATTGAATCCCGCATGGTGACGGTAAAAGACAGTGTGGCCGATGAGCTTGGTATTCGCTGGGGTTTTAACGACCAGCAGCTGACCAAAGGTGTAGGTGGTAGTGCCATAGCTGCAAACCAGCTGGCGAACGGTGTCATTCCTTCGCTGGATAACAGATACAACGTGAACCTGCCAACGACGGGCACTACAACTGCTGGCCGTATTGGTTTCCATATTGCCAAGTTGGGCGATGGCACCCTGATTGATTTAGAACTGTCAGCGCTGGAAGAAGAAAACAAAGCAGAAATAGTGGCTTCACCACGTATTTCGACGGCAAACCAGAAAAAAGCCCGCATTGAACAGGGTGTGGAAATTCCTTATGTACAGTCAGCTTCAAGTGGCGCTACCACAGTTGAATTTAAAAAGGCCGTATTAAGTCTGGAAGTGACACCTCAGGTAACCCCGGATAATAAAATTATTCTGGATCTGGTGGTGACTCAGGATACCGAAGGTAAAGTAGTACCAACAGCCACTGGTAACGCTGTTGCTATCGATACCCAGCGTATCCAGACCCAGGTGCTGGTGGATAATGGTGAAACCATAGTGCTGGGTGGTATCTACCAGCAACAAACCATCAACACAGTACAAAAAGTACCTTTCTTTGGTGATATTCCATACGTTGGCGCTATGTTCCGTCGTTCACTGGATAAAACCGAGAAGAAAGAACTCCTGATTTTCGTCACGCCAAAAATTCTGACTGAAAACAAATAACATTTCAGTGCAAAGTTCACAGGACCCGCTTGGGTCCTGTGAAATTTAGCTTGCTAAGCTGTCGGCAAAACTGACATAATTCAGCGCTTCAAATTTTCGTGGGAGCTTTTAGGTCCTGACATCAACCCTCATTTAGTTAGCTGATTAGCATTACGACATATGGCAGAGAAACGCAATATCTTCCTTGTTGGCCCTATGGGCGCAGGAAAAAGTACCATTGGCCGTCATTTAGCAGAAATGCTGCATCTCGACTTCTACGATTCAGATCAGGAAATTGAGCGCCGTACCGGTGCTGACATTGCCTGGGTTTTTGATTTGGAAGGCGAAGAAGGCTTCCGGGTCCGTGAAGAAAACGTCATTGAAGATCTGACCGAACTGCAGGGCATAGTACTGGCCACTGGTGGTGGTTCAGTATTGAGTAAAGAAACGCGTAACCGCTTGTCGGCACGTGGCATTGTGGTTTATCTGGAAACACCTATTGAGAAACAGGTTGCCAGAACCCAACGTGATAAACGCCGCCCGTTATTACAAACTGAAGAAGCGCCACAACATGTGCTGGAACGTCTGGCCGCTGAACGCAATCCGTTATATGAAGAAATCGCAGATTTCACCATCCGGACTGACGAACAAAGCGCCCGTTCTGTTGCCAATCAGATTGTTGAACAACTGGGTTTTTAATTTTTCCAGCTAAGGGGACTGTCGATGGAAAAAGTTGCCGTTCAACTTGGCCAGCGCAGTTACCCGATTGTTATTGCGCCTGAGCTGTTAAGCAGTGCGCTTGCGGTGCCGGAGCTTTCTATGCTCTGGCGCTATAAAAAAGTCGCGATTATCTCTAATCCAACTGTTGCGGCCTTATATCTTCCGAACATACGCCAGTTATTTGCCCAGCAGCAAGTCATCGAGTTTTTATTGCCCGATGGCGAAGCTTATAAAAATCTGCAGTCTTTTGAGCAAGTAAACTCCTTTTTGCTGGAAAACGGCATGCCGCGTGATGCCTTGTTAGTTGCATTGGGTGGTGGTGTTATTGGCGATTTAACAGGTTTTGTGGCCGCCTGTTATCAGCGCGGCACTGCATTTTTACAAATTCCAACCACTTTATTGTCGCAGGTCGATTCCTCTGTCGGTGGAAAAACCGCCGTGAATCATCCACTTGGCAAAAATATGATTGGTGCTTTTAACCAGCCACAAGCCGTGTTAATTGATACTCAGGTATTAAGTTCATTGCCAAAGCGTGAGTTTGCCGCAGGTATGGCCGAAGTTATTAAATATGGCCTGCTGGGGGATGCAGAGTTTTTTGTCTGGCTGGAGCAACATCAGCTTGCCATTGCTGAGCTGCAGGAACCACAACTGAGTCAGATGATCAGTCATTGTTGCCAGATGAAAGCCGATATTGTCAGCCGTGATGAAACTGAGCAGGGTGAACGCGCTTTGTTAAATCTGGGTCATACCTTTGGTCACGCCATTGAAGCCTGGTTAGGTTATGGTGAATGGTTACATGGTGAAGCTGTTGCTGTGGGTATGATGATGGCGTTTGAACTGGCTGCATCACGCGGCTGGGTTCATGCTAATGACGTCATCCGGGTTCGTGCTTTATTGCAGGCTTTTGCATTACCGGTTGCTCCGCCGAAGGGCATGCAAATCGCTGATTTTATGCCTTATATGAAAACTGACAAAAAAGTAAAAGACGGCCGCATGCGCTTTATCTTGCCAAAAACGCTTGGACTCGCCATCATCGTCGACGATGTCACAGAAACAGAATTACAGCAGGTTTTTGCCGGATAAATGTCTGAATTACAGCAAAAGTTAACTCAAATGAAAGGCTTGTTGCCTTCACAGCGGCAATGGCTGGAACGGTTAGTATTCCAGCTGGAGTTTAACCCTTATCAGCTTATCCATATGGTGGGTGGGCCAGGTACTGGCAAAACCACATTAACGCTGGCGATTGCCGATCTGTTGTCCAGCCAGTTTAATCTGGCTTTGATTAAAGCCGAACCTGAACTGACTGCAACCAGAGTGCGCCAGCACGTGCTGGAGCATTGGTTTGGTGTTTGTAAAGATGCCGGTAAACCGATGATTCAGCTGGTTGGTGACAGAGAGCTGACCGAGCCGTTGGCGTTGGTGATTGATCAGGCTGAACATTTACCACAAGAACTTTGGGCTGAACTGGCTGATTTGCCTTGTCTGGTCATTGCGGCTACTGAACAAGCTGCTGATGGAGCAGAACTGAATCTGCCGTTACCGGCGTTGGGACTGGAAGACGCACAGATTTTGCTGGAAGGCAGTGGTTTAAATACCCTGACAGTGGCAGACCGGATGGACACTGCTTCGGGCAATATTCATATTCTGCTGGATCCTTCGCTGGCTCGCCGGCAACAACCCAAAACTGAAATTAAAACCGCTTCTCTTGCCAAACCTTTGCTGGTCTTTACTCTGGGCATGGCGCTGATTGCTGCTGTGGTATTTTTCTGGTTCTGGACCGAACAACAAACCCGTCCGGCTGGATTGGGTGAATTAACTTATTTACCTGAAGAACAAGAAGTTGCGACCGTAACAACACCTGCAGCAGTACCTGGCGCTAATCAAGCTGTGGTTGAGAAACTGGTGGGTGAGCTGGAACAGGTGGGCAGTAAAACTGCTTCGTCCAGTGCTGAAGGTATGGCCAAACCTGTGGACTTTGCTTCAGCTGAACAAGGTCAAACCGCTGTGGTTGATAATGAACCGGCAGTTGAGACAGAGCCAGCTTCGGCAAACAGCACTCAGGGTGCAGATAAGGTTATTGAGACTCAGGACAACGCGATTGCAACTGTTACTGAACCTGTTGTGGCGTCACAGCCAGCTTCTGAAGAGGTAAGCACCAAAGTACCGGATTTAACTCAGGGCAATGCTGTTGCAGAGCAACCACAACAACTGGCTGCTGAAGCTGAGTTATCCGTTGCTGATGAAATGGCTGCCGAAGTGACACAACAAAATAATACAGCCAGCAGTGCGGCCGAAACTGAGCCTTTGGAAGATTTAGCCTCCGAAGCACAAGCCGAGCTTAAACCCCAGCCAGAAACAACGGCTCAGCCAAGCGCTGGTGGTTATGCTTTCCAGGAGTCGGAGTTATTGTCGATGTCAGGCATGGCATTGCAACTGGTGGTGTTTTCTAATGAAACAGCATTAAAGTCATTTTTAGCCTCTGAACCTGGCTTGCAAACTTATACCTATCAACGGATTAAAAATGGTCAGCGCCAGTTGGTTGTGGTGATGGCACCTTTTGCCGACGCGGTAGAAGCCAAAGCGCAAATTTCCGCTTTACCCAAGGCGCTGCAACAGGCTTTTGTAAAACCTCTGGCCGATATTCACAGTGAAATCAGTGTTCAATAAGCAGGCAGGTTCACTTTGAATAAAAATCCGGTGAAAAAGCAGCGCGCTTTTTTAAAGTGGGCGGGCGGCAAATATAATCTGATGGAAGCTATTGTTGGCCATTTGCCCGATGCAGATGTGCTGGTAGAGCCTTTTGTTGGTGCTGGTTCGGTATTTTTAAATACCAATTATTCACGTTATTTGCTGAATGACATTAATGCCGATCTCATTCATCTGTATCAGTTTTTGCAGCAGAAACCACAGCAGCTGATCACGGATGCTAAAGTGTTGTTTGCTGACAGCAACAATGAAAAATCGGTTTTCCTTGCCATGCGGCAACTGTTTAACCAAACAGCGGATCCCTATCAGCGTTCTTTGTTATTTCTGTTTTTAAACCGGCATTGTTATAACGGTTTATGCCGGTACAACCAATCCGGATTTTTTAATGTGCCTTTTGGCAAATACAAAAAACCATATTTCCCCGAAGCTGAATTGGAAGCTTTTGCTGAAAAAGCAAAACGTGCCACTTTTGTTTGTATGGACTATCAACAATTGTTTGCGCAGTTGCCTGCCAAAGCTGTGGTGTATTGCGACCCGCCTTATGTGCCCTTGTCCAAAACTGCCAGTTTTACCTCTTATGCCAAAAACAGTTTTAATCTGGATGATCAGGCAGATTTAGCTAATTTGTCTGAGCAGGCACAACAACGGGGTCATTCAGTGCTGATAAGCAACCATGACACCAGCTGGACACGGAAAATTTATCAGGGCGCAGAGCTTCATTCGATTCAGGTTGGGCGTTCGATCAGTCAGAAGGGTAGTACCAGAGGCAAGGTGGCTGAACTTTTTGCTTTGTATCAGGCGTTCAACAAAGGTAAAAGCTGATTAAGGGTATCGGCACAACAGCACCAGCCGAAGATCAGGGTAACACAGCCCTGACAATCAACAACAAAGTCACCACAAATAGCACTGTGACAATAATACCCACCAGAATATAAGGCATTGGACTGTTACTGTTAAAGTCTTGCTGACGTTGTTGTTCAGATTGAACCCCAATCAAAGCCCCTGCGACCGCCTTAAACACTTGTTTCAGGCCGGGCTGCTGTTTCATGGTGCTGATTTATGGTGGAAGCGGCTTAATAATTCCAGCAAATCAATAAAGTGGAATTGTGTCGAACGGCTATGACCGCTAAACCAGGATGACCAGCTTGGTTGTGGTGTCTGGTTACATTGAATTTGAACCTGCTCAATGCCTTGTTCAGATAACAATATTGTTTTACTGCAGGAAGCAATTTGTTGTTCACTTTGTGCGGGTAATAACAACACCACTGTGCTCAATCCAAGCAACAGGCCGGTGATTTTAATCAGGTTTGGTGTTTTCATCAGTCTCAGATCCATCAGTTGACTGGCGAATAATACAGCAGTAATAGCCATTGAACAAGCTGTAGTCTTGTTTTGCCAGACTTCAGTGTTCCTTTGCAGCGACCAGCTTTTGTGGATGCTGGTCGCTACGCGTGATAATTAAAAGGTTTTTGTCAGGGTGGCCACAACACGGCCATCACATAAATTACATTCTGCTGAACTGTCGATATCAGTGTCGGCATATTTTAGCGACAAAGAGGTGCCGAGCAGCGTTGTGGTGGCGCCAATGCTCCAGTCCAGATAACCATCCCCAGTAACAGGGCCGGCTGCTAAAAAGGTGCTGTATTGTTGATTATCTTCAAACTGGTTGTATGAGGCATGCAACTGGAAGGTCAGGTTATCAATAAAGCTGTAGTTGTAGTCTGCTGAATAATAATAATAAGTATCGACGTCAGTGCCAAAATAGTCGTTGGAATAGGCCAGACCTAAAGTTAAGTCTTTATAAATAAATTTGCCGTAAGCTTCATAAAAGTTAAATTGGTCGGTGTCGTTGTCACCATTGGGGTAGCGATATTGCATCACACCAAGGTCCGTACTCCAGTCTTCTGATAACTTGCCGGTCCAGCCGGCTAATAAATCGAGTTCCATCGAGCCCTGACCAAAACTGATATTTGAGCCCCAGGTTGAAACATAAAATCCGGACTCACCGGTTAAGGTCAGGCCACCTTGTAACGCCATGCCTTCATTGGTTTGCGAGATACCACGGAATAAATAGTCAGAGGTCAGGCTGAAGTTGCCGCTGAGTGTGGGTTCAGCATGACTGCTGAAACTGGACAACGCCAATATCGTCAAAGCTGACATCAGTGAAATTGCAATGTTGTTTTTTACAGGTGCTGCGGTTTTTTTCATGTTATTTGCCCTTGTCTGAAAGTATCACTACTGACTATTCCATTTTTATGCCAGAGGAAAATAATTATACGATTCAATGATCTAGTCTAGCTGCTAATTTTTTAATTGCAGTGACTGCGCTGATTTGGTGCGTAATTGCCTGTTTTCTGGGCGTTTTATCGGCAGTCAGCGGCTGCGTTATCAACACAAATCGGTTACATTAAGCGCCAATTTTATTTGCTTTGAGCGGAGACGGGTCTGATGCAACCTTTTTGGCTGGCGCCTTCCATTTTATCGGCTGACTTGGCCAGGCTGGGTGATGATGTGGAGCGGGTGCTGAGTGCCGGTGCAGACGTAGTGCATTTTGATGTGATGGACAATCATTATGTGCCCAATCTGACATTTGGCCCTATGTTGTGCAGCGCTTTACGTAGTTACGGTATCACTGCGCCTATTGATGTGCATTTAATGGTTGAACCTGTGGATGCGATTATTCCGCAGTTTGCTAAAGCCGGCGCCAGTATTATTACTTTTCATCCTGAAGCGTCAAAACATATCGATCGCAGTCTGCAGCTTATCCGTGAGCATGGTTGTCAGGCTGGTTTAGTCTTTAACCCGGCAACACCTTTAACTTATCTGGAACATGTGATGGATAAAGTTGATGTGATTTTATTGATGTCGGTGAACCCTGGTTTTGGCGGTCAGAGTTTTATTCCGGCCACTCTGGATAAACTGCGTAAAACACGGCAATTGATTGATCAAAGTGGTTTGCCTATCCGGCTTGAAGTGGATGGTGGTGTCAAAGTCGACAATATCGCCGAAATTGCGGCGGCAGGCGCTGATATGTTTGTGGCTGGCTCAGCCATTTTTGGTCAGCCGGATTATGCCGCTGTGATTGGCCAAATGCGCGCTGAACTGGCCAAAGTCGTGGCTTAAGCTGACTGTCATTTCATACTGGTCAAGGTATAATCGGGGCAATTTTTTAGTCTGATCCGCTATTAGGGTCGTCAATAACGGAATTTTTCATGACAACAAGCAAGCCTATTGTATTAAGCGGTGCTCAGCCTTCGGGTCAGCTCACTATTGGCAACTATCTTGGTGCTTTGCGCCAATGGGACAGAATGCAGGACGATTATGACTGCCTGTATTGTATTGTTGATTTACATGCCATTACCGTGCGTCAGGAACCAGCTGCACTGCGCAGTGCGTCACTGGATTCGCTGGCGCTCTATCTGGCTTGTGGCATAGATCCGGCACGTTCTGCTGTGTTTATGCAATCACATGTGCCTGAGCACAGCCAACTGGCCTGGGTACTGAACTGCTACACCCAGTTTGGTGAACTCAGCCGTATGACACAGTTTAAAGATAAATCTGAACGTCATAACAACAATGTTAACGCAGGTTTATTTACTTATCCGGTACTGATGGCCGCTGACATTCTGTTGTATCAGGCCAATCAGGTGCCTGTTGGTCATGACCAAAAACAACATCTGGAATTAGCCCGTGATGTCGCCATGCGTTTTAATGCGTTGCATGGTGATGTGTTTACTGTGCCTGAACCTTATATTCCGCCGGTGGCGGCACGGGTAATGAGCCTGCAGGAACCAACCAAAAAGATGTCAAAGTCCGATGAAAATCCGTGGAACTTTGTTGGTTTGCTGGAAGATCCAAAAATGATCAGCAAAAAATTCAAAAAGGCCATGACGGATTCTGAAGATCCACCACGGGTGTATTTTGATATCGACAACAAACCTGGTGTTGCTAACCTGCTGAGTATTTTATCCGGTGTGACCAACAAATCTGTTGAGGCCCTGGTGAACGAATACGAAGGCAAAATGTATGGCCATTTAAAAACCGACGTGGCTGATGCAGTTATTGCGCTGCTGGAGCCGGTACAACAACGTTTTGCTGAACTCAGACAAGATCAGACAACGTTAAATCAGGTGATGCGTGCAGGTGCTGCCAATGCCCGTCAGCGTGCTGCAGCCACTTTAGCAAAAGTGAATGAAGCTGTAGGTTTTGTTTTACCTTAAGATTTTGATATAAAAGGAAAAAGGAGGCTTAGGCCTCCTTTTCTATTGGTTCAGTCACTGCTGTTTTATCTTATCCAATTTTTGTTGCAGTAATGCCGCATCACTGAACACCAAAAGAACCCGTTATTCTTTGGGCCTTTTGGTTTTATCCCAGACTTTTGCTTCATTGCCTTGCCACAACCGCACTATATTTTGCCGGTGACGGAAGATTATCAGAATGCTCAACATCAAGACAGGAATGGTATATAAAGGTTTGATAAACCAGGTGAAAATGGGGGCCAGACTAACAGTCACCACAGCGGCGAAAGACGAATAACCGGTAGCACCAACCAAAATCATCCAGGTGGCAACCAATAAACCTGCTAAATCCAGCCCTATTGGCATCATAGTGCCAAAAGCTGTTGCAACCGCTTTACCACCCTGAAAACCAAAAAACACCGGGTAGATATGGCCAAGGCAAGCACAAATGGCAATCATGCCCAGGTAAAAGGCTTCGATACCAAGAAAATAAGAACCCCAGACCGGAATTGTGCCTTTGAGTACATCAAACACCAAAACCAGCACAGCAGGTAAAGTGCCACCAAGGCGAAGCACGTTAGTGGCACCCGGATTCCCGGAGCCATGACGGCGTGGATCAGGCAGTCTGAATAGTTTGCTGACAATGACGGCTGATGAAACTGAGCCACACAGATAAGCGGCTATCATCATCAGGCCGATGCCGGAAGTCATCAATGGATTTCCTCAACACCAGGTTTTGCGTTAAGATCGCGTCGGATTTACGAAAGCGGTCAGATTATCGGCTTTTTTGCGCTTTGCCTATCCGACCAGCCTACCTGAACCCTAAGATAACGCAATGCGGAACCCAATATAATGGATATGGTTTTTATCAAACAGTTACAAATCGACACAGTGATAGGGGTCTATGAGTGGGAAAAAACCATCACTCAACGACTGGAACTGGATTTAGAACTGGCGACCGATATCCGCCAGGCAGCCGCCAGTGATGATATTCGCCTGACACTGGACTACGCCCTGATCAGTGAAAAAGTGACAGCTTTGGTCTGTGCTGAACCTATTGAACTAATAGAAACTGTTGCTGAAAAAGTTGCGCAAATGTTACTGTCAGACTTTGCCACGCCGGCGGTGCGGGTGCGGGTCTGTAAACCTGGTGCTGTGCCTTCCGCCGCCAATGTTGGTGTGTTGATTAGCAGGGGCGCCTGGTAATGGCGCAGATTTATATCAGTGTTGGCACTAATCACAACCGCGAACATCATATTCGTATGGCTGTGCAGGAACTGACACAACAGTTTGGTGAACTTACGCTTTCGTCTGTTTATGAAAGTGACGCCGTTGGTTTTAAAGGTGATGCTTTTTACAATATGGTGATTGGCGCGACCACCACACTCAGCGTTGCTGAGTGTGTGGCTGTATTTAAAGCCATTGAAGATCGGCATGGCCGGGTACGCGGTGGTGAAAAATTTTGTGGTCGCACCCTGGATTTGGATTTGTTAACCTACGACACTGTGGTGTGCCAGCAGCCGGTTGAGTTACCCAGAGGCGAAATTACCGAAAACGCCTTTGTACTCTGGCCTCTGGCTGAGATAGCACCCACAGTTTTTCACCCGGTGCTTTGCCTGAGTTATCAACAGCTTTGGCAGCAGTACCAAAAAGCCCAGAAAATCTGGCCTATCGCCTTTCAATTTTAGTCCTGCAGTTCATTCAAAGGACAACTACAACGTAAACAGGAGGTTTCGATGTTAAGGTGTCTCACAAATAGTTACAAATATGCATTGAAATTGGGCAAAGCCTCGTCTCGAGTTTGCCAGCAAAGCATGGTATTTTATACAGCAGTATAAAGAGAATCATTGTTATTTCTCTGTCTGAATTTAATTAATTTTCGACATAAGCAAACTGGCGACCCCAATGAAAGCACTTAAATCTATTCTGATTGCGTTTGGCCTGCTGCTGTTGGTATTGGCAATTGTTGCCGGTATTAAAGCTGAGCAGATTTTTACCATGATCAAAAGTGGTGAATCTTTTGTACCTCCACCGGAGTCTGTCAGTGTGTATCAGGCAAAGTTGCAGAGCTGGCCTCAAACCTATACTGCTATAGGCACTGTTGAAGCAGACGAAGGTATTACTATTTCAGCTCAGGTACCAGGCAAGGTTAAGCGTATTGCCTTCCAGAGTGGTGCTTATGTGCAGGCAGGCGAAGTGCTGGTTGAGCAGGAAGCTGTCAATGAAAAAGCCCAGCTCGACGCCGCTCAGGCCAGATTAAAACTGGCGCAGGCCAGTTATCAGCGTTTGGTCGAACTGCGTAAACGGAATATTGCCAGTCAGAGCGAACTCGACACTGCAGTACAACAAGTGGAGTCTGCCAAAGGGGATGTAGACGACTTACGCGCCACCCTGGAGAAAAAACAAATCCGCGCGCCCTTTGATGGCCGGGTGGGGATTCGTCAGGTCGACCTGGGCACAGATTTACAAGTGGGTACTGCCATAGTTTCATTGCAGGCCACCAACAGAGTGCGGGTGAATTTTCCAATCCCACAAGGCTGGTTGTCACAAATCAGCCGCGGTTTAGATGTAAGTGTTGCCGTCGGTGACGCTGAAGGTTCTACGGTCGCCGGCAAAATTACCGCTATTGGCACCGAAATTAACCCAACGACCCGCAACGCCATGGTGCAGTCATCTTTGGATAATGCCGACAATAAACTGATGCCTGGTATGGCTGTTTCTACCACTGTCACTTTAAGCGAACCATTACAGGTACTGGCTGTGCCTTCAACTGCGGTTATTTATGCCCCTTTTGGTGACACTGTTTTTGTGGCAGATAAAGATGAAAAAACCGGAGCCCTGAAAGCCAGACAACAGTTTGTGCGGCTGGGTCAGTCCAGAGGTGATTTTGTTGAAGTGCTGGACGGCATTAAAGCAGGTGAAAGTGTGGTCAGTGCCGGAGCTTTTAAACTCTTCAATAATCAGGCGCTGGTCATTACCGACAAGCCAACCCCGGAATTTAAAACAGATCCAACACCAGCGGACAGTTAAGCCGCCGTTTGCCCAGGGTTCTGCCACTTTTTCAGGTGAATAATGAATATTACCGATATTTTTATTAAAAAACCGGTGCTGGCCATAGTAGTCAGCCTGCTGATCTTATTGGCCGGTTTTCAGTCGTTAAGCAATCTGTCGGTGCGCCAGTATCCGCGTAGCGACATCGCTGTGATCAAAATTACCACTGTGTATGTGGGTGCTAATGCTGAACTGGTGCGCGGTTTTATTACCACGCCGATAGAGCGTGCCATCGCCTCTGCCGGTGGTATTGATTATGTCGAATCACAAAGCAGTATGGGTGTGTCGACCATCAGTGCCCATCTGCATTTAAACTACGACCCGCTTAAAGCCATGACCGAAATTACCGCTAAGGTGAATCAGGTGCGTGGTGAGTTACCGCCGGAGGCCGAAGTACCTTCTATTGCCATCGAAGCGGCTGACAGCCAGTTTGCGTCGGCTTATTTAAGTTTCAGCTCGGACATTCTGGAACAAAACCAGATCACCGAATTTTTAACCCGTTCAGTACAACCGCGTTTAATTGCAGTGTCTGGGGTGCAAAAAGCCGAAATTCTTGGTGGCCGTACTTTTGCCATGCGCATCTGGTTAAAACCGGAAAAAATGGCGGCTTTTAACATTACACCTTCTGATGTCCGTACTGCCTTAGCCAATAACAACGTGCAGGCAGCCATAGGTACCACCCGTGGCTCTTACACTCAGGTGAATTTAAGTGCCAATGCCGACATGAATAATGTGGAAGATTTCCGGCAGTTGGTGGTGCGTCAGAATAGCGAAGGTGTAGTACGGCTGCAGGATATTGCCGACGTGGTACTGGGTGCTGACGATTACAGCGTCGAAGTGAACTATTCAGGCCAAACCGCTGTGTTTATGGGGGTTTTTGTTGCACCTAATGCCAACAGTCTGGAAGTGATTAAAAAAGTCACAGCAGAGATGGAAGCCATTAAAGCGGAATTGCCAGCTGGCTTAAGTGGTGAAGTGTCTTATGACGCCACTAAATATATCCAGGCCGCTATTGATGATGTGATTAAAACCCTGGCCGAAACCTTGCTCATTATTATTGTGGTTATTTTCCTGTTTTTGGGTTTTAGCCGCTCTGTGCTGATTCCGGTGATTGCGATACCGCTGTCGTTAATAGGCGCATTATTTATTATGAAAATCTGCGGATTTTCATTAAACCTGCTGACTTTACTGTCAATTGTATTGTCAGTTGGTCTGGTGGTGGACGACGCCATAGTGATGGTGGAAAACATCGAACGCCATATTCAGCAAGGTTTAAAACCTTTTAAAGCAGCGATAGTGGCAGCCCGTGAGCTGGCAGGCCCTGTGATTGCGATGACAGTGACTTTAATGTCGGTGTACGTGCCTATAGGTTTACAAGGTGGTTTAACCGGCACTTTGTTCCGTGAATTTGCCATTACCCTGGCGGGTGCTGTGGCTATTTCCGCTGTAGTGGCCATTACGCTGTCGCCAATGATGGCGTCCAGAATGTTAAAACCTCATAAGGAACTGAAAGCACCTTTGTCTAAAGCTTTTGACCGCTTTAGTGTGTTTTACAGCCGAAAATTAAACCAGACGTTGCAAAACCGCTTGGGGGTTTATTTGTTCTGGCTGGGTATTACCGCCATGACAATTCCGCTGTACAGCATGTCTGCCAAAGAGCTTGCGCCAACCGAAGATCAGGGCGTTATTTTTGGTATTGTCGATTCATCGGCCAATGCCACCATAGATCAATCGGCTTTTTATGGTAAACAGGTGAATCAGGTGTTTATGAATGTGCCTGAAACCGACTTTACCTTCCAGATCACTTTCCCAACCGGTGGTTTTAGCGGCATGGTCGTCAAACCCTGGGGTGAGCGTGAACGCACCACAGCGGAAATTTTACCTTCGATACAGCAGGAACTCAGTAATATTGCCGGTGTGCGTATTATGCCAATCACCCCACCAGCCTTGCCTGGCGGCGGCCAGTTCCCGGTGGAGTTTGTGATTGCGTCGACGGCAGATTCGCGGGAAATTTACGATTATGCGTTAAAAATGCAGGAGCTGATGACCAATAGCGGCATGTTTGCCTTCCCGCCTATGCTGGACATGAAAGTAGACCAGCCGGAATATCAACTGAATATCGACCGCGAAAAAGTGGCCGACTTAGGTTTGGATATGCGCACTGTGACTCAGGATCTTGGCACCTTATTGGGCGGTGGTTATGTTAACCGTTTTAATATGGCTGGCCTGAGTTACAAAGTAATACCACAAGTGAAAAGAACAGGCCGGTTAACTCCGGACGACTTGAGCAAACTTTATATTACAGGTCCGGATAACAGCATGATCCGGCTTGATCAAATTGCCACTATGACGCACAGCACAGTGCCGCGCAGCATCAACCGTATGCAGCAGCTAAACGCAGTAAAAATCAGTGGTGTTACGTTAAAACCGCTGGATGAAACGCTGAAGTTCCTTGAAGCCGAAGCAGCCAAAATTCTGCCTTCCAGCTACACAGTGGATTACACCGGTGAGTCCAGACAGTTAAAACGTGAAGGTAACACTTTCCTGCCGGCCTTTTTAACGGCGCTGATGATGATTTTCCTGGTATTGGCGGCGCAGTACAACAGCTTCCGCGACCCGGTGGTGATTCTGGCAGGTTCAGTACCGCTGGCGATGTTTGGTGCTCTGGTCTTTACCTTCCTGAAAATCCCGGCGCCTATTCCACACTTTACCGACGCTTTTACCAGCACGCTGAATATCTATTCGCAGGTGGGTTTAGTGACTTTGGTGGGCCTGATTGCCCGTAACGGTATTCTGGTGGTGGAATTTGCCAATAAACTGCAGGAAGAGGGCCTGAGCAAAATTGAAGCTGTGCGTCAGGCTTCGGTGTTGCGCTTACGTCCTGTACTGATGACCAGTATTGCCACTGTAGCCGGCCATACTCCACTGATTTTTGCTGAAGGTGCAGGTGCCGAAGCCCGTAACTCTATTGGTATAGTGTTGGTGTTGGGCATGACCATAGGTACTATCTTTACGCTGTTTGTATTGCCATCTATTTATGTGTTGCTGGCCAAAGATCATCAGGCCGACCATGTTAAAGATGAAAAGCTGCAGGCGGATGCGGTGTAACAACAGCACTTAAGTTGCAATCCTAATAAAAACGGAGCCATCAGGCTCCGTTTTTTATTGGGCTTTTTTTCCCGTACACCGTTTTTAAATGTAATTTTATTGCGCTTCAGGTAGTGAATGGTCGCCCGCAGCTTTCAGCGTCTGCATACTGTGGCTGATGGCATCCAGCCTGGCCTTTGCGACTGCGTTGCGCATGGCTTCGCCCTGAAAACCGGCCGCCACCAGCGCTTTGATATCCACTGTTTTGGCTGCTGCTGCCAGGGCGCGTAAATAATCCGCCTGAGGGTACATTGCTTCTTCAAAACCGGTGCGACCACGTAAATCGGCAATACAACACAACAGCAATAGCTCCAGCCGCTCAGGTTTGCGCCATAAATCAATAGCATCAAATAACTTTTGCACAGTGACAGGGCGAAGCTCCAGCACCTTGTGAACAAGCTGATGATATTCGCTGGCAAGCAGCGCCAGCTCTTTACAGTCGTTTGGAACCCGTAGCCGCTGACATAAAGCTGTGATTAGCGGCAAGCCCAGCGTTTCATGGCCATGATGCGACGGCCAGTGTTCAGCTGGAGTCGCCCCTTTGCCAAAATCATGGCAAAGCGCGGCAAAACGTACATCCAGCCGCTCTGATAAAACCGCGGCCTGCTGCAGCACCAACATGCTGTGAATACCAGTGTCTACTTCCGGATGCCATTTAGGCGGATTGGGAATACCCCAGAGTTTATCCAGCTCCGGCATCAGCACGGCAAGAGCACCCACTTCATGCAGCAGCTCAAAATAAGCGGCTGGTGTTTGCTCAAGCAAAGCTCTGGAGCTTTCCTGCCAGACCCGCTCAGCGGTCAAATGTTGCATTTCACCCTGCTGAACCAATTTACGCATCAGCTGTTTAGTGTCGTCAGCCACAGTAAAACCAAGCGGATAAAAACGGGCATAAAAACGTGCGACTCTGAGCACCCGCAGTGGATCTTCAACAAAAGCCGGGGAGACATGACGTAGTATTTTGGCCTGAAGGTCGGTCTGGCCGCCATAAGGGTCAAATAACTCGCCGGTTTTTTCGTCACGCGCCATGGCGTTAATGGTTAAATCACGGCGTTGTAAATCCTGCTGCAGCGTCACATCGGGCGCAAAATAACAGGCAAAACCGGTGTAACCCTGACCTTGTTTGCGTTCAGTGCGCGCCAGTGCATATTCTTGTTTGGTTTTGGGGTGCAAAAATACCGGAAAGTCTTTGCCTACACTCTGGTATCCTTGCGACAGAAGTTCATCAGGGGTGGCACCTACCACCAGATAGTCATTGTCTTTGACGCTCAGGCCCAATAACTGGTCGCGCACAGCGCCACCCACAAGATATATCTTCACATGCTTTCCTGACTGCGGTATTTTTGCCATTATAACCAGCCAGCAACAAATGTCGCGTCACTTCATAGTCAGGATGTTATGTACACCGGATTTTTTGGCCTGAACAGCCAGCCGTTTTCGATAGCGCCCAACCCAGAATTTATGTATTTAGGTGCCCGTCATACTGAAGCCTTAGCGCATCTGCGTTATGGCCTGGGTGATGCCGGTGGTTTTGTATTGTTAACAGGCGAAGTAGGCACGGGTAAAACCACAGTATCACGTTGTTTAATGGCGGAATTACCGGCCAAAACCCAGGTCGCTTTTATTCTGAACCCAACACTTTCAGAGCTGGAATTATTAGCTGCTATTTGTGATGAGTTAAAAATCCGTTATAAAAAAACCGATGCCAGTTTAAAAACACTGACCGACAAAATTACCACCAAGTTGCTAAAAAACCACGAGGCCGGGCTCAATACCATTTTAATTATTGATGAAGCGCAGCATTTACAACCAGCGGTACTGGAGCAGCTGCGGCTGTTAACCAATCTGGAAACCAATACCAAAAAGTTGTTGCAGGTAATTTTAATAGGTCAGCCGGAGTTACAGCAGTTGTTGCAACGCCAGGATTTACGCCAGCTGGCGCAGCGTATTACCGCCCGTTACCACTTAATGCCGCTGACTTTAATGGAAGTACAACATTATGTGCAGCATAGATTGTTGGTGGCAGGTTGTAGCAGACCGGTGTTTACCGACGGCGCTTTAAAAAAATTGTTTATGTTATCCGGTGGTATTCCGCGGTTGGTCAATCTGATTTGTGACCGCGCTTTGCTTGGCGGTTATAGTCAGCAAAAAGCCTTAATTGACGCGGCGCTGGTGCAACAGGCCGCTGGTGAAATTCTGGCCATTCGTCAAACTGAGCCAGCCAAAACCACGCCCTGGTGGTTGTGGGCGTTACTGTTTATCGGTTGTATCGGCCTTGGCGCTTTGCTTGCCATCGGCCTGGATCTTGGTCTGAATTCTGTGCCGAGTCCGGGCCCGGATAAATCTGGAAGTTAAGTTATGTCGTTATTGATGGAAGCGTTAAAACAACAACAGGGTCAGCAGCCCATGCCGGCGCAGCCTGTTGCTTATACCCAGCCAGAGCCAACACAAAATGCACAGGGCTGGAAAATGCTGGCGTTATTGTTGTTAGTGCTGGTTGGCTTACTGGCTGGTTTTCTGTTGGCGCAATATCTGCAAAAACCACCGACAGCAGCTGTGGCACCTGTGGTGCAGCCGGCCAGTGCCGGCCAAATTCTGACTGATTTATTGGCAGTGCCTGTCACAACTGAGCCGCAGGCCGGGGCTACAGATCCTCAACACAATAACGATAACAGCATCACAGAACCACAATTGCTGGTGTCGGCAGAGCCGCGTCAGGGGCGAAAAGCACAACAGCAAACCCTGGATGAGCAGGTTGCTCTGGTTGGCGCAGAGCGCAACGATGCGGCGCAATATAACGCTGATATTGAGGTTGAAGACGAATTTCAGGCACAACCACAGATGGCCGAAGCCAACCCGGATGATATAGTGGCTGAAACACCAGCTCAGCAGCCGGAACTCAGTGCCAGTGAAGTGTCGGATGAGCTAAAAAGCAAATTTGCGCTGGCGCTGGAAGAAACAGATTCTGCGCCAAGGCGGCAGACGGTGACAGACCACGCTGCGCCGGCACGTGATATCAACAGTCTGGATGAATTGCTAAAACGGCAAATTCCACCTTTGCGTTTTGAAGCCCATGTCTATGCCAGCGAACCTAAACAACGTTGGGTCAAAGTGAATGGCAAAGACTTGCAGGAAGGGCAGTGGGTGACAGCCGATATTCAGATTAAAGAAATTACGCCACAGTATGTGTTGCTGCAAACGGGTCGGCAGTTATTTAGTGTGGAAGCGCTGAGTGAATGGTCGTATCGTTTGCCGGGGCGCTGAGTTGGGCTGGCACAACCCGGTGCGTCAGCAGGCATGGGGGTATCAAGTCTGGTGTCCTCAAGCCTGATTTAGCAACAGTCAGAGATAATGTTGCAACTCCAGCTGGTATTTTTTTAAATCAGCACAAGCTTCAATCACTTCTTCATTTTGTTTGCTTAAATCCAGCAGTTTGGCCGGCAAATGATGGCGGTGCAGACTGTGATAAAACAGTTTTAGTTTAGGTTTATCCTGATACTGGCTGTGATTTTCCAGTACCAGACCGAGTTTACCCGATTTCAGCCGCACCACAGTGCCAGGACTGTATAAACCAACACATTGTAAAAATTCGGCACAAAGTTCAGTGTCCAACGTTTTGCCTTCGGCTTTTTTCAGGCTGGCGGCTGCCTGCAACGAATTTTTACCTGCAGCAGTGACTTTGCTGTAGCTATTCACAATAGCCAGCATTTTACCGCCCAGACTTTGTTGTTGCGCCAGACTCAAACAATGTTCTTCAATCATTTGCAGCAACTCCGGCGGGCAATCCGGTTGTTGTTGCAACATCGGAATACTGTAGCTGGCAGCGTCTGTGTCAACATAAGGCTGGTTTGGATAAAGTTGTTGCAGGTGCAAAGCGCCGGTGTCGTGTAATAACGCAGCCAGGGTATAAATTTGGGCTTGTTCTGCCGGAAGTTTTAACCGGGCGGCAAAAGCAGCCATTAAACAGGCACAACTTAAACTGTGTTGTAATAACACATCATTCTGGGCACTAACCTGCTGCAAAAACAACAAAGCCTGACTGTTGCGTTTGGTACTTTCCAGCAGCCGATTGCTGACGCTGGACAATTCGTGAAAATCCACTTCGTCTTGCTCTAGCAGTTTCGGAAAATTGGCTTGCAGGCTTTGGGCATTGGCAGCAAAGGCCAGTTCGGCTTTGCTGATTTCCTGTTCAAAACTGATGCGCGGGGCTTTGGCGGGAGCCGCTGTTTTGGCCTCTGCTATTGGCTCTACCGCAGTATCAACGGTGGGCAATTGTTTGGCCGGGTCAATTTCAACTTCCAGTACACCTTTTTGTTTCAGCAAAGCCAAAGCTTCAGTAGTGCGCACCCAACCTGCGTCTTTGACCACAACGTCGCCGCGCTGCCGGGTTACAGCAACCACATAACTGCCAAGCTGAAGTTCATCAATGGCGACTCGCTGCAATGCCATGACGCCGCTGTCCTTGAATAAAAAGAAGAATTTTGCTGAACATAGGCTGCTTCAGCGTTAAATGCAATGGCCCGAAGGGCGCGGGCTGAAAAAATTCCCGACACAGGCTGTTGCCTTCTGCAATTGCTGCTGCATTGCCGTTGAACCCTGGCTACCTGTATATCACCGGCAATTGCTCCTGCATTGCCGGTGTACCATAGGTCCCTGTATATATAAAAAGCCCGAAGTTCACCTTCGGGCTTTTTGACCTTGCTAAGCGGGCTATCGCCAGTGTTGATTAACCAGCGTTATCGCTCATTGTCATTAATGATGCGTTACCGCCTGCTGCCGTGGTGTTTACAGTGACAGTTTTTTCGGTGATTAAACGGTGCACTAAACGCTCGTCGGCCGGTGTGGTAATCAGCGGCGAAATAGCACCGTCGCGGGCGGCAATCAGCTCGCCGGTCAGTGCCTTCACCGCACTGCCAGCTTCCACAATAGCAGCAGCGATAATGTTGTTGCTGATAAGCGCCTTTAATTGCGACAGCTTCACCACATTAAACAGCGTTGGTGCAAGACCAGCGTTTAACAGTACTTTACGGCAAGCATCGGCTTCAGCAACAAACTGCTCTTCAACAGCTACCACCACAGCGTTACCGGTTGCCAGCGCCGTCATCAGGCTGAGCATCCAGTATTTAAAGCATGCTGTTTCATCACGCACTGCAGCTACTACACCCCGGGCTTCCAGGAACAATTGGTTCGATTCACCTGTAGGGCCAGGTAAGGTCAGCGGCGCGGCCAGCTGTTTTTCGATGTCATTCAGTAAATGACGGGCCGACTGAATCACCTGTTCTAAATCCTGCTCTTGTTTCACCACAACAGAGCTTGATGCCAGTTGCGCCAGGAACTGACGGATCACCGAGCTGCGGCTATTAATATTCAGTGCTGCCCAGGCCGGTTGTGCTTTTTTCGCTTGTTGTAGTGTGCTGTGAAGCGCGGAGTCGTTGCTGCTGGCGGCCAATAATGCCTGACGTTTGCTGTCGGCCAGTGGCGCTTCAGTGACATTCAGGTTGTCTTTCACCAGACGGGTTAAGTAGAAAGGGCCACCGGCTTTAGGGCCTGTGCCTGACAAACCACAACCACCAAATGGCTGCACACCAACTACTGCACCAATCATATTGCGGTTGATGTAGATGTTACCGGCTTTCACTTCACGCGCGACCTGAGCTGTGACTTCAGCAATACGGCTATGGACACCCATGGTCAGGCCGTAACCTGTGGCATTAATTTGCGCAATCACGTTATCCAGTTCATCGGCTTTAAAGCGGATGATATGCACCACAGGACCAAATACTTCACGCTCTAATAAGCTTAAGTTTTTGATCTCATACAAACGGGGAGCAAAGAAAAAGTGGCCTTCGCCCGTTGGTGCTTTGCAGGCGTAATGCAAGGTTGCTTTGCCTTCCAGGTATTGCACATGGTTATTCAGGCCGGTTAAGGCTTTTTGGTCAATGACAGGGCCAACGTCTGTGCTTAAAAACGCCGGGTCGCCCACATGCAGCTCCTGCATCGCACCTTTAATCATATGAATAATTTTGTCGGCGACATCTTCTTGCAGGAACAACACCCGAAGTGCAGAGCAGCGCTGACCGGCGCTCTGGAAACCTGAAGACACCACATCGTCCACCACTTGTTCCGGCAGGGCGGTAGAGTCAACAATCATACAGTTCTGACCACCGGTTTCGGCAATCAGCGGCACCGGCTCACCACCACGTTCGGCCAGCTTACGGGCAATCCAGCTACCGGTTTCGGTTGAACCTGTGAACATCACTGCCTGAATACGTAAATCCGGTACTACATGCTCACCCACAGCGCGGCCAGGGGCAATCACCAGCTCGACCACACCTTGTGGCAGGCCGGCTTCACGCCACAGCTCAATAGCACGCACTGCAATTAAACTGGTTTGTTCAGCAGGTTTTGCAACTACTGTGTTACCAGCAACTACAGCAGCCGACACCTGACCTAAGAAAATCGCCAGTGGGAAGTTCCATGGGCTGATACAAAGCACTACACCACGGCTTTGTTGCGGCCCTGTTTGTTGAGAAGCGCCGAACATTTCTTCAGCACGGGCGGCGTAATAACGGCAAAAATCAACAGCTTCACGCACTTCGGCTACGCTGTCGCCCACGGTTTTACCAGCTTCTTTCACACAAATCGCAATCAGCTCGTCGCGGTTGGCTTCCAGCGCATCAGCCAGTTTACGCAGGCTATCAGCACGTGCTGTTACCGGTGTTGCTGTCCATGATGGGAAAGCTGCTTCTGCACTATCCACCAGTGCTTTCATTTGCTCTGGTGTGGCGTGCTGATGGTAACCAATGATTTCGGCATGGTTGGCCGGGTTACGCACCGCTTTGGCACCTTCAATGGCAGGTTGCGCTGTTGCTTTGGCCAGCCAGTTATTCAGGTTTGTTCTGAGTGGGTTTAACGCATCAATTTCTGTTAAATCAATACCTTTGGAGTTTTTACGCTCAGAGCCATACAGGTTTATCGACAACGGAATTTGGGTATTACGTTTTTGTTTCCAGCCACGGACTGTTTCCACCGGATCTTTGAGTAAAGATTCCACCGGAATATTTTCATCCACAATATTGTTTACAAACGAGCTGTTGGCGCCGTTTTCCAGCAGGCGGCGCACTAAATAAGCCAATAAATCTGAGTGTTCACCCACTGGTGCGTAAATACGGCATGGCACTTTATCATCGGCTACCACCTGGTCGTACAGTGCATCACCCATACCGTGCAGACGCTGGAATTCATAACCAGTGCGGTCCGGCGCCATTTCTAAAATGGTGGCCACGCTATAAGCATTGTGGGTGGCGAACATTGGGTAAATGCTGTCGCGGTATTCCAATAACTTGCGGGCACAGGCCTGATAAGACACGTCGGTAGAAGGTTTGCGGCTAAATACCGGGAAGTCGTCATGGCCTTCGGTCTGGCTGATTTTTACTTCAGTGTCCCAATAAGCGCCTTTGACCAGACGCACCATCAGCTTGCGGCCAACTTTGACCGTCAGTTCACGCAGCCATTCGACTAAATGAATACAACGTTTGGAATATGCCTGAATGGCCAGACCAAAACCTTCCCAACCGGCTAAATCCGGATCTGAGAACACGGCTTCAATAATATCCATCGATAAATCTAAGCGGTCAGCTTCTTCAGCGTCGACAGTAAAGCTGATGTTGTAGCCTTTGGCAGCCAAAGCTAACTCTTTCAGTTTTGGCACGAGTTCGTTCATCACACGGTCGCGGTGTGAAAATTCATAACGAGGGTGAATAGCCGAAAGTTTTACTGAAATACCAGGGCTCTTAAAAGGACCGCGGTTTTGTGCTGCTTTACCAATCACGTTAATGGCCATCATGTAGCTTTGGAAATAACGTTCGGCGTCGGCCATAGTGCGGGCGCCTTCACCCAGCATGTCGTACGAATAAGTAAAACCTTTGTTTTCCAGCTCAACAGCACGCTCAACCGCTTTGTCGATGGTGGTGCCCATCACAAACTGGGTGCCCATAATTTGCATGGCATAACGCACCGCCTGGCGAATAACAGGCTCGCCTAAGCGGCCACAGGTACGTTTCAGTAAACCAAACTGGCTTTTTTTCTGGTCGTCGCTGTAATTCACCAGCTTGCCGGTCAATAACAAACCCCAGGCTGAGGCGTTGACAAACAACGACTCGCTGTTGCCTAAATGTGAGCTCCAGTCGCCTTGGGCCAGTTTGTCACGAATAAGGCGATCGGCAGTGTGGCTGTCCGGCACGCGAAGCAACGCTTCGGCTAAACACATCAGCACCAGACCTTCTTCGGTTGATAACGAAAATTCATTTAACAGCGCATCCACGCCACCTTTACCGACCTGCGCTTTACGGATATTCACCACCAGCTGGCGGGCTTTTTCCCAGGCGCGGGAACGGGCCTGCACGCCGATATCGGCCAGCGGTAATAATAAATCCAGTACTTTTTCTTCGTCAGCGCGGTAAAAGTTGCGCAGAGTTTGACGCAGCGGGTTGGTTGCGGTCAGATCGCCGTTAAATAACATAATAATGATCCCGGTTGATACAAAAATAAATGCTGCATTCTAGTGAAAACACAGCCGTATTTGGTGGTTTAATTCCAGCTATAACCCTATATAATTCTGTTTAACTATAAACTAACCAGAAAAAATACGGTTATGAGCCAAAGTGATAAAGCCAGAACACTCGACAGGATAGACCGCACAATTTTAGACACTCTGCAAAAAGACGGTCGTATTTCCAACGTGGAACTGGCCAAAAGAGTGAATTTAAGCCCAAGCCCTTGTATTGACAGGGTGCGCAAGCTGGAACAAGAAGGTTTTATTGAAGGCTACGGCGCTAAGTTATCAGCATCCAAACTCGGCATGGGCACAGCGGCTTTTATTCAGGTGACTTTAGACAGAACCACGGGCGCTGTGTTTGATCAGTTTCGCGACGCTGTGGTAAATATTGCCGAAGTGGCCGAATGTCATATGGTGGCCGGCGGTTTTGATTATCTGCTGAAACTACGCCTGTCCAGCATGGAAGCTTACCGCGCTGTGCTTGGCCGTATTGTCGATTTGCCTGGTGTGTTGCAAACCCACACTTATGTGGTGATTGAGAAGGTAAAACAGGACTCGGGTTTGCCGTTGTAGTTTTTGCAATTTTGTACTGCAGCTGGGTGCCTGGCGAGCAGTGCTGGCTGGTGTTGATGCTTGTGAGCGCAAAGCTGCAGCAGCTTGGTTGTTTTGGGGACCTGAGGCATGGCGCTTATACCGGCCTCAGGCGTTTTGCTGTTAAAGTTTTGAACAGTGGGCTAAAAACTTAATAATTGCCCTTCAATACTGCTGTGAATTTGTTCCAGCGCCAATCTTTGTTGCCATCTTTTGCTGATGGCGGCCAGTTCACCACTTTGTTGTAGCTGCTGTGCTGCCTGTTGCCAGCGTGCGACTTCGCTGGCAGGGCTTTGCCGCGACATTAATAACCAGACTTCAGTTTCAAAAAAATGCAGCGCTGCACGGTATTCAGCAGGTGATACCCCGGCTTCGCGTAGCAGGTATTGCATGCCCTGAGGTTCAAAAGCAATGGCATTTAACCTGCGACTGCCAAGCCTTGCCAGATTCTGGGCATGGCTGGATGAACTTTGTAAATTGGTAAAACCCTGCGCCATCAGCCATTCTTCCCGCACATCACCACGCACCACACCAATACTTTCCAGTGCTCTGGCGTCATTCAGGTGTTGCAGTTGTTGTGGATCATCACTGCGCATATACAACACCCATTTTTTACGCGCCAGCGGCATGATCCAGTGATAGTTATTTTCCCGCTCTAAGGTGCGGGAAAAACCATACAACAACACATTGGACTGGCGGGATGCCGTTAATAACGCTCTGGATTCCGGCATCAGCTGAATATGGCTGCGATCACCGCTGATTTTTTGTAAAGCACGCACTATATCTGTGGCATAACCCGTGAGCCGGCCATGACTGTCCAGATAACTGGAAGGCGGCTCTACCACGGTAATGATCTGATGTGCTGTTGTGGTTTTAGCAAGATCGGCGGCCAGTACAAAGTGCGGAAGCTGAACAAATAACAGCACAACACTGCAAAATAACGGCAAGGCAAGGTGGCACATAAAGCAAATCCTTCTGCTTAGGGGGGTAAGTGCAGTTTAGTATCTAAAAATGGAACTGGACAGGGCAAAAACACTGGTAAGACATCTGGGCCGTTTTTGGGTGCAATAAGATCACCGCGTTTTGAATAACAAAAGGGGGCCGCCTTGTGGGGATACAACAACAGCGTAGGCTGGACCAAACAGCGGTGCTGCAGCCAGCAAGAAAAAGAGCTGAGCGCTGCAGCGCAATTAACACAAAGGCCGCAGCACCAGCAATATCAGTCTTCCTGCCCAATATGGTCATGGGCCTGACCACTTTTTAGCCGGCTAAAGCTTCGTTGATCTGGTTGAATTTATAACGCCTTACCACTGGTGCTATCTGATGCCGCAAGCATCAATGAAACCAATAACCTGCAGTAAATCCGGCTTAACTATCTGCCAGCAATAAACCCAGCTTAGGCACCATAGCCCAGACATAACGCCAACCACAGCGCACCGAAGCTGCTACCTTAGCAAACACTTGGCTATAAATTCTAAATTTTAGAACCTAATATCAAATTTAATCCAATTTATTAAATTAAATAACCCATCTATAGTTACACCATCGACAGAACGATGACTGTCGAAACCAAATAACGCAGTCATTTTTAACGAATTTTATAAGGTGGAACCCATGAACAATTCAATGCTGAAAAACTTATTAACAACTGATGCTGGTTATGGTGCATTACTGTTGCGGGTGCCGGTGGGCATTATTTTTGTCGCCCATGGTGCGCAGAAGCTGTTTGGCTGGTTTGGCGGTTATGGCCTGGAAGGTACTGGCGGCTGGATGGAAAGTATTGGTCTGGCGCCTGGTGTACTGATGGCGTTTTTGGCTGGTGCTGCTGAATTTTTTGGTGGTCTGGCATTGATCCTTGGTTTGCTCACCCGCCCTGCAGCTTTTGCACTCAGTATCGCCATGTTGGTGGCCATTTTTAGTGTGCACTTTAGCAATGGCCTTTTTATGAGCAACAACGGTTATGAGTTTGGTTTGGCGCTGCTGGCAGCCAGTGCATCTTTGATGTTCAGCGGTGCAGGCAAAGCGTCTGTCGATGAGTTTTTGGCCAGTAAACTGAAATAACACTGCGGTTTGCAAGGTGGTGACAACCGGTGCTGAGGCACCGGTTTGTTTAGGTCGCTGATGCAGTTGTGGTGACCATGCCTGATATTGACATGTTAGTTGGCGCCCTGGGTGTGCAGAGGTCGCTGTTATCAGCTCGCCCGACCGGGCAGAGGAGTAAAACCATGTTTGAAATTATTCGTGCCAATGAACGGGGTGCTGCCCATTTTGGCTGGTTAAAGAGTAAACATACTTTTTCTTTTGGCAATTATTACAACCCACAACAAATGGGCTTTTCTGCCCTTCGGGTGATTAACGATGACGAAGTGGCGCCTGGGGCTGGTTTTCAAACCCACAGCCATAAAAATATGGAAATTATCAGTTATGTGCTCAGTGGCACCATAGCGCACAAAGACTCGGCGGATAATGAAAAAACCTTGCCGGCCGGTGAGTTTCAGCTGATGAGTGCTGGCCGTGGTATCTCCCATAGTGAATTTAATGCCAGCAACAGCGATAAACTGCAGTTTTTGCAGATTTGGATCCAGCCAAATGTACTTGACGGTGAACCTGGTTATCAGCAAAAAGACTTTGGTGAAGCTGTGGGTTTAACCACAGTGATCACACCGGATGGGCGCGACGGCACTTTGCAAATGAAACAAAATGCCAGCCTGTCACAACTGATTTTATTGCCACAGCAACAGTTCAGTTTGCCTGTGGTGCCGGGCCGGGCTTATTACCTGCATCTGATTGACGGTGAGCTGCAGCTGGCAGACCAGGTTTTGTTGCCTGGTGATGGTATGAAGTTGCTGCAACTAAACCAACTTGTTGTCAAAGCAGGGGCTGATCATGTGCGGGCTTTGTGGTTCGATTTGCCGGCCTGATGTGGCGCTTTGCCAGACTGTGTTGTCTGGCCGCTTTGGCGAAAGAGCAAAAGCACTTTTTATCAGCAAGGCGGTTTTTATGCACTTCTTGGGAAAATCCAGATTGTTGCATTTATATTAAACGCAATACAATCAAATATATAACCAGCAGTAGAGGAAAAGCAGATGACGTTGGAAATGGCTTTGCTGCTGGCTTTTGTGGTGTTGTTATCTGGTATTTCCAAAGCGGCATTTGCCGGTGGTTTGGGTTTGTTGGCCATGCCACTGCTGCTGTTGCTATTTGATGCCAACACCGCCCTTGGGTTGATGTTGCCACTATTGATAGGGCTGGATCTCTTTACTCTGGGCAAATACTGGCGATGCTGGAACCTTGCTGTATTAGGGCAATTATTACCTGCAGCAGTGCTGGGTGTGCTGGTGTCGGCGTTATTGCTGGGGCTGCTTTCAGCCACTCAGTTGCAATGGGTTATAGGCGGTGGTTCTGTGCTTTTTGCGCTGCGGTATTTTAGTGGTTTTCACGGCCAGGCTGCAATTTTGGCAAGCCGGCCTGTTGCTGTGCTGATGGGTTTTGTCAGTGGCGTCAGTTCTACCTTATTACATGCCGGCGGGCCGCCGCTGGCTATTCATTTGCTGGCGCGCAAATTGCCTGCCACTGAATATATCGCCACTTCAGCATTGTTTTTTGCCGTATTAAATCTGGTCAAACTACCGGCTTTTATAGTGCAACAACAGCTGACAATGGAATTATTGTGGTGGGCTTTGCCTTTTATGCCCTTGTGTTATGCCGCTGTACAGTTGGGCTATTGGTTAAAACAACGGCTGCAGGACCGGCATTTTTTGCCGCTGGTGCATCTGTTATTACTGCTGGCTGGCCTGAAGTTATTGTGGCCATCCGGCTAAGCTGCTTTTGTTGCTCCGGGCTTGGGCACTTGCAGTGGTAATAGCCTAAATTTTCAGGAGACTTTTTATGGCACGTTCCACGATAGAACAATGGCGTATGTTTAAAGCTGTGGCCGAGCAGGGTGGTTTTCAGCAGGCTGCCGAGGTGATTTATAAAAGCCAATCCACCATTCACCATGCAGTGCATAAAATGGAAGAGCTGTTGGGTGTCACCTTATTTCAGACCGAAGGCCGCAAAACCCAATTAACGGCTGCCGGCGAACAGCTGCTGCGCCGGGTCAATTATTTGCTGGCCGAAGCCGGCCGTATGGAAAACGTGGCGCTGAATTTAAAAAGTGGTGTTGAGTCCAGTTTACATATAGCAGTGGATGAAGCTTTTCCACGAGATGTGCTTTATCAGGCGCTGGCGGCAGTGTCCAGCGAGTACCCCTTGATTCGTATTGAGCTGATGGAAACCATTTTAACCGGCGCCAATGAGCTACTCAGTCAGGGCAAAGCTGAAATTGCTTTGTCGCCTTTTACTTTGCCCGATAACTTAAGTGAAGATATTTGCCAGGTGGAATTTATTGCAGTGGCGAGTCCTTCGCATCCGCTCAACTTACCTCAGCGTTTGTTAACGCTGGAAGAGTTAAAAAACTGCCGGCAAATAGTGCTGCGTGACTCAGCACAGGAGCAGAAAAAAGACGTGGGCTGGCTTGGCTCTGAACAGCGCTGGACCGTCAGTCATGTTGGCACTTCCATTGAGTTACTGCGCAAAAACCTCGGTTTTGCCTGGTTGCCGCGCACTGCGGTACAACCTTATCTGGATGATGGCTCTTTGTTGCCATTGCAGTTACCCCGCGGCAGCAGCCGCAGCAGCACCTTTTATCTGAATTTTAATGATGCCGACACTCTGGGCCCTGTGGCGCGTTGTTTTATTGGTCATCTGCGGTTTTTAGTGCCTTAAGCTGCTGCAACCAATCGTCAGCGCGTCTGACTTTGCACTGTTATGCAGGCTGTTTTGGGGTGAAAATTGTGCTTTGGTGCCGAATGTTTTATACCCAAGGGGCATATCAACACCTTTTACCTATCACACTGCAGCACAAAAGGCCGGCATATCTGCTGATGACCCTTGTTGTGGTGGTGACAGCACGGAGATAACAGATGGCAGATGTATCACAGGCGGTCGCCACTCAGCTGGCCAATATTGAAAAACGTACCGGTAAAACCCTGGCTGAGCTGGCCACTTTGATCAACCAAAGTGGTTTGGAAAAACACGGCGAGCTGGTGACAATGCTAAAAACCCAGCTTGGTATGGGCCACGGCGACGCCAATACGCTGGTGCATAGCGTACGGCAGTCTGATGGTCAGTCGGCAGCAGCAGCGGCAGATCTCAGCGACGTTGAGGTGCTGGATGGCCTGTATACAGGCGCTAAAGCAGCGCTGCGGCCTTTGCATGATCTGTTGTTGCAACAGCTTGTATTATTTGGTGATTTTGACGCTGCACCGAAAAAAACCTATGTCAGTTACCGGCGCAAAAAACAGTTTGCCATGATAGGACCTGCCACTAACACTCAGCTGGAAATAGGGCTGAATATTAAAGAGTTGCCAGAAAATGCCAGGTTAAAAAAACTGCCGGCAGGCCAAATGTGTAATTTTAAACTGCGGTTAGCCACTGCTGCTGAAATTGACGCTGAACTGTTAGGCTGGTTAAAAGCCGCTTATCTGGCGGCTGGCTAAGTAAATCGAACTCAACATGGTCATCACAACAAACATGGTCATAACAACAAAGGGAGCCTGAGCTCCCTTTGTGATAAGTTAAAACAGCTTTATGCAATAAATGCAGTTACATCCAGCGGTCTTTACGACGGCGGTTTGGCATAAAGACCGGTAAAATTAAACCCAATAATAAACCCGCCGCCAGAATACCACCGCCAATCACCATTTTATTTTGTGCCAGCGGCGGGTTTTGTTCCGCCAGTTGTTTGGTAATAGCTGCTGTGGTTTGTTTGGCCAGCTCAGCTTCTTTTAACGCCTGATCGCGGGCAGCTTCTGCCGCACTCAACGCATTTTGTATCGTGCTGCGTTCTTGCTCAAACTGGGCAACCATCATTTCCTGTTGGCTCAGCTGCTGTTTTAAACTTTCCAGATCAGATTTAGGGCTGGCGCTGTAGGTAATATATTCGCCGCTCAGCCAGCCTTCGGTGCCGGCATCATCCCGGATCTTAATAAAACCATTGGCCGGATTCTGGCCGATATAAGTAACATTTTCACCGGCCCGCACTGTAGAAATAGTACGGTATTCGTTGCCAGGGCCTGAACGTACCGGCGTGCTTAAAGTGTCGATAATAAAAGCCGGTTTTTCGTTATTGGTTTTAGCCGCTTCAGGCTGGGTTAGTGCTGTTGTTGGCTCTGTGGTGTTCACTTCAGTGGTGGTTACAGCGGGGTCGGCAGTGGTGGTGGTTGGGCTTTGTTGTGCCAGACTTAACGGGCTTAACGTCAGGGCTGTGCCCAGCAACATAAAACGAATCATTTCAGACATAAATTTTTCACATCCAGCGTGAGGCGGCAATAATGCCTTGGATCATAGGGAGTTGTTAACCGCTTGACAAGCAAAAACACTTGCTGGCTTAGGGCTTATATCCTATGTTGCCGACATTGGCAGCAGCAGAAAAAACAAAGAGCAGCGTATGAGTATCGAAGTGGAATTAAAGTTATGGCTGACCGAAGCCCTGTCTGAGTCCTTATTGGCCCGTATCCACAGTTGTTGGCAGCAGCTGGCTGTTAAAGTGGAACTGGCTGAACCCACTCAATTGCTGAATGCATATTTTGAAACGCCGGATCAGTGGTTCAGGCGCCATGACAGCGGTTTGCGCAGCCGGCTGAAAAAAGGCCGGTTTGAACAAACCATTAAGCTGGCAGGCCAGCAGCAGGGCGCTGCCCATATCAGGCCTGAATATAATGTGCCTTGTGATGCTGTGTTGCCAAAACTCTCGGCTTTTCCCGCTCATATCTGGCCTGAAGGCACTGACGTGGCCGCGCTGCAGCAACAGTTACAGGAAATGTTCCGCACCGATTTTATCCGCCAAAGTGCGTTATTAACTCTGGCCGACGGTACTGTGCTGGAGGCGGTGCTGGATCAGGGGCAAGTCACAGCGGGTGGCCAGAGCCAGCCGATACTGGAGCTGGAACTGGAGCTGGTCAGCGGTGATGCCGCTTTGTTGTTTCAGCTGGCACGTTCGCTTTGTCAGCAGTTGCCTTTGGCGCTGGGTTTTCAGTCCAAGGCCGAGCGCGGTTATGCTTTGGTGCAACAACAGCCACTCAGCTGGCAAACACCGGTACAGGGGCTGTCGTTGTCACAACAACTGCGGGCACTGTTACAGAATTTATGGTTACAACAACATGCACAACAAATGCCCGGCGAATTTGCCGCATCATTTGCCGCCGAATTACAACAACAATGGTTGTGGTTGCAGCAAAGCCTGCAAAACATGGCAACACAACAACAGCTATTACAACCCTTGCTGGCACAAGCCGCAACCTTAAAAGCCGAACCCGGACAAGCCATGACTTTGTGGTTGCTGGCGTTGTCGGAACTGCTGCTGGACGTTACAGCGCTGGAGCATGCTGCCGGAGGTGAAGCATGACAGAGGCCGCCGTGACTGAGCAGCAGGCAAAGTTAGACGACGAAGTTGTATTGCAATACCAGGCCATTTTGCAACAACTGCAGCAGCTATCACCAGCAGTGACACTTGATGCAACAGCGCAGCAGCAGTTGCGACATTTACTTGGTTGCAGCAGTTTTGCCGGCCGGGTTTTGCTGCAGCAAGCCAATTTGTTACCCGCTTTGTTATTGGCGCAAGAGGCGCCGCCTTTGGTACTGGACGAGCATCTGAGCGAAAGCCAGGCCATGACAATGCTGCGCCATTACCGTAATGCACAATTGTGCCGCATTCTGGCCGATGATGTGCTGCACCGGCAAAAAGTTGAATTGTCATTACAGCGGGTGTCCACTCTTGCCGACAACTTAATTAATGCTGCTTATCGTTTTGCTTATGCCGAAGTGGCGCGCCAATGGGGCCAGCCGCTGGACGACAAGGGGCTGCCTATGCCACTACTGATTTTAGGTATGGGCAAATTGGGAGGCGGCGAGCTGAATTTCTCCTCCGACATCGACCTTATTCTGGTGTATCCGGAGCATGGTGAAACCAGGGGCGGGCGGCGCAGTTGTGATCATGCGCAGTTTTATACCAAAGTTGGGCAAAAGCTGATTGCATTGTTACATCAGGTGACGGCGGACGGTTTTGTCTACCGGGTTGATATGAGGTTGCGGCCTTTTGGTGACAGCGGACCTTTGGTACTCAGTTTTGCCGCTTTTGAAGATTATTATCAGGCGCAGGGCCGCGACTGGGAAAGATACGCCATGCTCAAAGCGCGTATTTTAAATCCGGTAGAGCCTTATGCCAGCGAACTGCAAGCGATGCTCAAACCCTTTGTCTACCGGCGTTATATCGACTATTCGGCCATTGAATCTTTGCGTCGCATGAAACAGCTGATAGAGCAGGAAAACCGTCGCCGTAACCGCACTGACAACATTAAGCTTGGTGCCGGCGGGATCCGTGAAGTGGAATTTATAGTGCAGACCTTGCAGCTGATCCGCGGCGGTCGTATTCCGCAGTTGCAACAACAGTCCATTTTCCGCGCTTTGCAGGCGCTGGCCGATAATGAAATTTTAACTGCGCCACAGGTACAACAGCTTAAAGATGATTATCTGCAGTTGCGCCAGCTGGAGCAGCTGCTGCAGGGCATGGACGATCAACAAACCCAAACATTACCGCTGGATGCCGTGGCGCAGCAACGGCTGGTATTATCTTGTGGTGACAAAGACTGGCAGGCGCTGCAGACGCGCATCAGCGCTACTATGGCGCGGGTGCATCAGCAGTTTAAATTAGTCATAGCCCATGAAGATAAAGCAGAGCCGGAAGATTTATTGGCCGGTCGTATGTTGTGGGAAAGTGAACTGCCCACCCCTGAGCTGGCCGCCGAAGTGGACTGGCTGCCTGTTGCAGAAGCCAGCAGCCTGATTGAAGCTTTGCAGCAATTTAAGCTTGATTGTCAAAAAAGCAAAGTTGGGCCACGTGGCCGCGACTTGCTGGCCAAACTTATGCCGATGTTATTAAGTGGTCTGGCGGCGGAAAAAGCCGGTAATGCGGTGTTAAACCGGGTGCTGGCAGTGTTCCGGCAAATTGTCAGCCGCACCGCTTATCTGGAACTGTTATACGAAAACCCGCCGGCGTTACAACAGTTAGTAAAATTGTGTGCCCGCAGTGGCTGGTTGTCGGCCCATCTGGCGCGTTATCCGATGTTGCTCGATGAGTTAATCGACCCTGAGCAGCTCTATCAGGTGGCGACAGTGGCAGATTACCACGACCGGCTGCGCTTGCAGCTGCTGCGGGTGCCGGAAGACGATCTGGAGCTGTTAATGGAAACGTTGCGCCAGTATAAACAGGCGCAACAACTGCGTATTGCCGCCGCCGACATCAGCGGTATGTTGCCGCTGATGAAAGTCAGCGACCATTTAACCTGGCTGGCTGAAGCCGTGATGGACAAAGTGGTGGAGCTGGCCTGGCAACAAATGGTGGAAAAATACGGTTATCCGGCCGGTCTTGCCGCTGGCAGCGATAAACAATTTGCCGTTATTGCTTATGGCAAACTGGGTGGGCTGGAGCTGGGTTATGGTTCAGATTTAGATTTGGTGTTTTTACATCAGTGTGATGCCAATACCGAAACTACAGGTGACAAAGCCATTGATTCGCGGCAGTTTTATTTAAAACTGGTGCAACGTATTTTGCATTTGTGCACCACCCGCACCGCCAGTGGCGTGTTGTACGATGTCGATACCAGGCTGCGACCCTCCGGTAATGCCGGTTTGTTAACTGTGCATATTGAAACCTACCGCGATTATTTGTTGCAGGACGCCTGGACCTGGGAACATCAGGCGCTGGTGCGAACCAGGCTGATTTATGGTGATGCCACTATCTCGGCACGTTTTGCCCAAATTCGTGCGGAAATTCTGAGCAAAAAGCGGGATTTAACCAAATTAAAACACGACGTACTTTCAATGCGGCAAAAACTCAGAGAGCACCATGGACTGGACAATACTGAAGTAAAACACACTGCAGGTGGTGTGGTGGATCTGGAATTTATCAGTCAGTATCTGGTACTTGCTTATGCGGCAACCTTTCCGCCGCTTTATCAATACAGTGACAATATCCGTATTCTGGATGCAGCAGCGGCTTGTGGCATTATGAAATTACCGGATGCCAGTGCTCTGCAACAGGCTTATCAGGATTTAAGAGGGGTCAGCCACAGGTTGACGCTGGAGCCGGCCGATATCAGTGATTTACCTGATCTCAGCCAGGCACTCAGCCTGGTACAGTTGAGTTGGCAGCAGGTGTTTGCAGCTGAATAGCAGATTCGTTCAGCGCACGGCAGTTTTGTTGTAAAAAGTCATTGGTTTTGTCTGTGATCACTGCTGCGCGCTCTTTTGGACACATATAAAGCAACACTGGTTTTTCAAAATCCGGCGCTATGGCAGAGGCAATTTCCTGGAGGGTTTTCAGATAATTGCCTTCGCTTTGGAAATATTGTTTCACCACATAATCACGTGGCAAGGTCCAGATAAGTTCAATCTCTTCTGCGCTGGCATAGGTCATTAAATCTTCCCGGATTTTATTACCTGGTTTAAAACGGCGTTGCACCGATTTGCCGGTCCAGCCATCTTCAAGCGGTGGTACCGTATTGGTGCGTGCTGCCAGAGTTTCATCTAAAGAGTCGCTGGTGTCGGTCAGGCTGATGATAAATTCTTTGGATAAGTCTTTGGTGGCGTCCAGCGAATAACGGATTTGTTCGTAAAAGCTGGTGAACTCCTGTGCGGCCGCCACTTTAATATTTTCGGTACTGTGGGTGGTATTTTTAAAAAGGTCTGGTTTGCTCAGCAGGAAAATTGCCAGTGCGATCAGGATAATAGCCGCAGATAAGTGTTTGATCCAAAACCACATAAGACTATTCTCCTGTTTTGATGGCTGCTGTCATACTAGTCAAAGCCATGGGTACTGCCAACTTATTTTCAGCATCAGCAAAGCCTACATCGGGTTCAACCTTGCTACAGCTGCCACGGCCCTTAGTGGTAAAAACCCGGGTCATTGGCGTTGGGTCTGGTTTTAAAACGCCGGTGTAACCACATATATTGTTCCGGATGTCTTAATACCGCTTGTTCAACCCACTGATTCACCCGGCGTACATCGGCAACATCATCCCCCGAAGGGAAGTTTTCCAAAGCCGGCAAAGCTTCCACCAGATAACCACCACAGTTGGGCAGGCTGCTGGTGTAAATAGGCACCACACTACAATTGGCGGCATTGGCAAATAACAAAGTGCCTGTAGTGCTGGCGGTTTCTGCCACGGCAAAAAAGGGCACAAACACAGCGCGGTTAGGGCCATAGTCCTGATCCGGCAGATAAAAACACACTTCACCTTCATTCAGGGCCTGAATAAGACCTTTAACATCTCTTTTGCCAATCATGTATTTATTACTGCGGCTGCGGCCGCGGTACATAAAATATTCCATCACCGGATTATTGTGTGGCCGGTAAAAACCAACACTGGGATGGGTTAAACCAAAGGTGCGGCCTGCAGTTTCCAGATGCAACATATGAGTTGCCAGCAGCAAGACCCCTTTGCCTTTGGCAAGTTCGGCCTGAATATGTTCATATCCTTTAAAATGCGCCAGCTTTTGATAACGCCAATCAGGCCACCACCAGGCAATCATGGTTTCAATGGCAGCGCAGCCACTTTGTTCAAAATTGGCCAGCAGCAGTTGTTGGTGCTCTGCGTCAGTTTTTTCCGGGAAACATAATTCCAGATTACGTAAGGCCACTTTGCGGCGTGATTTTAACAATTTCAGCATCAACCGGCCCAGACCACGGCCCATCACCATTAATACAGGATAAGGTAACCAGCTCAGCACATAAGCTAAAGCCAGACCAAACCACAATAACCAAAAACGTGGATGCAGCATTGACCACTGAAAGGGTGGAGTTTTAATCACAACAGGTCCTCGACAGAAAAAACCGGGGCATTGTAACGGAAATCAGCAGACAAAACAGGAGGCAGACAGGTCCAGCCTGTTGGCCGGACCTGTAGTAGGGTAGATTAAGCGCTGAGCGCTCTGTTGATCAGGTCTAAATCCGCTTCGGTCAGAGTACCGGCAGCCTGCTTTAACGATAACACGGCCAGGATATAGTCGTAACGGGCTTTGGTCAGGTTACGGCGGGCATCAAACAGGTTGCGGGTGCTGATCAGCACGTCAACGATAGTCCGGGTGCCTACTTCAAAACCTGCTTCGGTGGCTTTTAACGCACTTTCAGCAGAAACCACAGCTTGTTCCAGCGCTTTAATACCGGCAATAGCAGCACCCACGTTGTTGTAGTTCACGCGAATTTGGCGCAGTACTGAACGATGGCCCAGTTCTAAATCTTCGCTGGTTGCTACATAGTTGGCACGTTGTACATCAGTATTGGCAACTACAGCACCACCTGAATAAATCGGCACTGCCAGATTGACACTCAGAGAGTTGCTGTCGGTTTGTGGCGTGCGGTTTGAATCGCTCAGACCAGCTTTTGCCGTCAGACCTACCGTTGGGTAATGGCCAGTTTCGGCTAAATCAATATTGTTTTGTGCAATTTCAACCGCCAGTTTGCGGGCTTTTAAATCCAGATTGTTTTCTTCAGCAATAGCCACCCAATCCACCGCATTGGCCGGTTGTGGTGCTACTGGTTTGAATGCGGCTGTGTTCAGTGGCGACAATTCTGAGTGATATTCACCGGTGATTTCCTGCAGCGCTTCTTTGGCGTTTTCCAAAGCATTGGTGGCAGAAATCTCACGGGCTACCACGCTGTCATATTGCGCTTGTGCTTCATGCACGTCGGTAATGGCGGTTAAACCTACGGCAAAACGTTGTTTGGTTTGTTCCAATTGACGTTCAACTGCACGTTTTTCGGCAACCACAAAAGTTAAATCGTCGTTGGCGCTTAACACATTAAAATAAGCTTGTGACACCCGTACAATCAGCGCTTGCAAAGCAGCGTTGTAATAAGTCTGGCCTTGCAATGCTTGTTTTTCTGAGTTGGATAAACGTTCCCAGTCTGCCCAGTCAAAAATGCTTTGGGTCAGTGTCAGTTCTGCCCCCGTATTGGTGCTGCTGCTGCGCACCACAGTATTTTGATTGATGGCTTGTTCGCCTGAGCTGCGAGTCACACCTGCACCCAGGCTGATGTTCGGTAAAAACTGCGCTTTGCTGACATCTATACCAGCAGCAGCTGCATCACGTTGGGCGGCAGTTTTTAATACCAGAGGGTCTTTTTTTAATGCCAGTTGATAGACATTTTGCAGATTTTCAGCGCTGACTTGCAGGCTCAGCAGACCAATTGCGGCACAAATCAGTGAATTTAATAAGGTTTTCTTCATAACCCAATCCTATGGAAAACTAAAAGTGAACGAATAATATCGTGTTAGCGTACACTAAGTCACAATTAATGCGTAAAAGTTATACGCCTAAATGTAACAGAATGTGAGAGCGAATATGTCTGAAATCAAGGAGATCCATTATCCCGGATTTGGTCAGGATGATTTGCAGATTATCGACCAGCACACGGTTTTTCAGGGTTTTTTCCGGATTAATAAGTACCAAATCAAACATAAACTTTTTGCCGGTGGCTGGAGTGAAACCTTTAGCCGCGAGATGTTTGAACGTGGTCATGCCGTGGTGGTACTGCCTTATTGTGTAAAAACTGACAGGGTGGTGTTGGTAGAGCAGTTCCGGCTGGGGGCTGCAGCTACCAGCACCAGCCCGTGGTTGCTGGAAGCTGTGGCCGGTATGATTGGCGAAGGTGAAGCTTATGAAGATGTGGCGCGCCGTGAAGCCTTGGAAGAAGCAGGTCTAACCTTAGGCCTGTTATGGCCGATGCTCAGTTATTTAAGCAGCCCTGGCGGCACTACTGAGCGTATTCATTTATACCTCGGCGAGTTAACCGGTGAAATACCAAGTGGTGTTTTTGGTTTACCGGAGGAACATGAAGATATCAAAGTGCATGTATTCAGCCGAAAAGACGCCATGCGGCTGCTTCAGAGTGGAAAAATTGATAATGCCGCCACTGTGATTGCACTACAATGGTTGGAATTACATCACGCGAAAGTGAGTGCCGCCCGGGAGTAGTTTACGCAGATGCCGTTGCTTGCGAAAAAATCCGTTTATAAACCTTATGTTCCTGATTTTCTTACTTTATGTGAGCGGAATTATGCACAGCTGCGATTTTTATTACCAGGTGGTCATGCCGCAGCCAAAGCGAGTATCGGTGACTTTCAGGTGATTCAGATCAGTGAACATGAGGGTTACCGCATTCGTCTGCTGGAGCTATGTAAATTTACCACCACCATCCGGATTGAACATTTAAGCCAAACAGTTTTTGGCTGGTTAAGACCGCAGTTTGAAGTGCGGTTATACCATGACGCCCGTCTCGCCGAAGTTGTGGCTTGCCAGCAAATCCGCCGTTTTAAAGCAGTTTATGATTACCCCAATACCGATATGATGTTACCTGACGAAAAACTGCAGATTAACCTATTGCTGCGTGACTGGTTAACCTTATGCCAGCGCCAGGGTTATCACAAAGCCGAGACGCTGAGCTGATGTCATTGTTGTATCAGTTTCCCCCGCAGACAGCTTACCGCTTGTTACAACTTTCGGACTGTCACTTGCTGGCAACGCCTGATGCGGAATATCAACAGATCCAGCCTTATCAACATTTAAAAACTTTATTACAGACTTATCCGGCCAGCGCTTTTGATGCGGTGATTTTAACTGGCGACCTGACCCAGGATCACAGCCTTGCTTCTTATCAGCTGTTGGCAGATTTGCTTTTTAACTGGCAACAACAGCAGCCAACACCGGTATTTTATCTGCCAGGCAACCATGACTGCCCGGCCATGATGGCAGAAGCTTTTGCCAGAACACCTTTTTATGCGGCCCAGTGGTTGTCACTCAGTGGCTGGTTGCTGGGGTTACTCAATAGCAAAGGGCCAACACCGGCAGGTGAATTTGATTTAACGCGCCGTGACGCTTTGGCTTTGCAGTTGAAGCATGCCAGCACGCCGGTCTGGTTGTTTTGCCACCACCAGCCAGCGCCCATTGGCAGTTTTATTGATACGCTGGGCCTGCAACAGCCGGAATTGTTCTGGCAGCTGCTGGCGCAATATCCGCAAGTCAAAGGGCTGGCGCATGGTCATTGTCATTTTGCTTATCAGCGGGCCTTTCCTTTGCCCGGTGCTTTGGGCAGGCAGCTACAGATTGTCGGTTGTCCGGCAACTTCGGTACAATTTAAACAAACAGCAGACTGGCAAACCGAAGATTTGGGGCCACAAGCTTGTGTCTGGACTTTTACCGCCGGTGATACTCCGGCAGTTTCCTGGGAGTTTATCGGGTTGTGAGCAGTAAGTTAGTAGTTTATTTACATGGTTTTGCCAGTTCATCCCAGTCGGAAAAAGCGCTGATTACCGCTGATTATTTCGCCCGCGAGTTGCCGCAGCACAGGTTATTAGTGCCGGACTTGCCTTATACGCCCGACGATGCCATGGCTTGTTTGCAGGAGTTGCTGCAAGGCCAGCGGCCGGATGCGTTGATTGGCAGCTCTTTGGGTGGTTTTTTGGCAACAGTGCTGGCAGAGCAATATCAAATTCCCGCCGCTTTAATTAACCCGGCAGTGCGGCCGCATTTATTACTCGCCAGGCATCTGGGGCGTTATTACCACCCGGTGCGGCAACAACATTACGATGTCACTCAAGATCATCTGCCGTTATTGGCGCAGTTAGCGCCTGCCAGACCAAAAAATCCGGCGCTTTATCAGGTGTTATTACAAACCGGTGACGAAGTGCTGAATTACCTGGATGCGGTGGATTTTTATCAACATTGTCAATTAGATGTACAAGAAGGCGGCGATCACAGCTATCAGGGTTATGCCAACAGGCTGCCGGATATTGTCAAATTCTGCCAATTAGCGTAAAACACTGGTGATCAATACAGTGACTTTGTCCCAGCCGGTTTTTTAACCGGCTGGCATGCCCACAGCAGCCAGAGAGCATCATGACTGAACAACTTTATAATGCCGATTCGATTGAGGTACTGACAGGTCTTGAACCTGTACAGCGCCGCCCCGGGATGTATACCGACACCACACGTCCAAATCATATGGGTCAGGAAGTCATCGATAACAGCGTGGATGAAGCTTTGGCCGGGCATGCGGATCAAATTCAGGTGATTTTGCACCCGGATCAATCGCTGGAAGTCATCGACAATGGCCGGGGTATGCCGGTGGATATTCACCCGGAAGAAGGCGTTAGTGGTGTAGAGCTGATTTTATGTCGTTTGCATGCCGGTGGTAAATTTTCCAATAAAAACTACCAGTTCTCCGGTGGTTTACATGGCGTGGGTATTTCGGTGGTCAACGCTTTGTCCACCCGGGTGGAAGTGGCAGTACGCCGTGACGGCAATGTTTATGAAATGGCTTTTGAAAACGGTTTTAAGGTATCTGAACTGGCGATAACCGGCACTGTTGGCAAACGTAATACCGGTACCCGCGTGCGCTTTTGGCCAGATGCTAAATATTTTGATTCCAATAAATTTTCGGTCAGCCGTTTATTGCATGTACTCAAAGCCAAAGCTGTGTTGTGCCCGGGCCTGACCGTAAAATTTGAAGATAAAGTCAACGAGCAAAGTTACAGCTGGTGTTATATCGCCGGTATTCGTGATTATTTAATTGATGCTGTCAAAGACATGATAGCGCTACCGGAAACCCCTTTTACCGGCGCTTTTGCCGCCAGTCATGAAGCGGTGGAATGGGCTGTGCTCTGGTTACCGGAAGGCGGCGAGCTGGTCACCGAAAGTTACGTCAACCTGATTCCAACAGCCCAGGGCGGTACCCATGCCAATGGTTTACGCCAGGGATTGCTGGAAGCTTTACGTGATTTTTGTGAGTTCCGTAATTTATTACCACGCGGCATTAAGCTCACGCCGGAAGATGTGTGGGACCGCTGTAGTTATATTTTGTCATTAAAAATGCAGGAGCCGCAGTTTGCCGGTCAGACTAAAGAGCGTTTATCCAGCCGTCAGGCCGCTTCTTTTGTCACTGGCGTTGTGAAAGA
Source organism: Rheinheimera sp. (assembly GCF_030824435.1). Taxonomy (GTDB): domain Bacteria; phylum Pseudomonadota; class Gammaproteobacteria; order Enterobacterales; family Alteromonadaceae; genus Pararheinheimera. The sequence goes on along the minus strand of NZ_JAVBXS010000021.1, from coordinate 514 downwards.
CAGTTTTAGTTTATGGCTAAATGAACACACTGAAATTGCTGAAGCTTTGGCTGATTTTTGTATTAACAACGCGCAAAAACGCTTAAAAGCCGCGAAAAAAATTGTGCGCAAAAAAGTGACGGCAGGCCCGGCTTTACCGGGCAAACTGGCCGACTGTAGCGCGCAGGACGTCAGCCGTACCGAATTGTTTTTAGTGGAAGGTGACTCAGCAGGTGGTTCGGCTAAACAGGCGCGTGACCGTGAGTTTCAGGCGGTGATGCCGCTGCGCGGTAAAATCCTTAATACCTGGGAAGTGGATTCAGAACAAATTCTGGCGTCGCAGGAAGTGCATGATATTTCAGTGGCAATTGGTATGGATCCAAATTCAGCCGATTTGTCGCAGCTGCGTTATGGCAAAATTTGTATTCTGGCCGACGCCGACTCTGATGGTCTGCACATCGCCACTTTGTTATGTGCACTTTTTATGCAGCATTTCCGCACTCTGGTGGAACAGGGCCATGTGTTTGTTGCTATG